>UQUN01000011.1 GCA_900544175.1 uncultured Alistipes sp. | reverse complement strand
TTAACACTTACTGACCATGAAACACCGCACTTTCTTCAAAACCTTCACGCTTTCCGTTCTGGGATTCGTATGCATAGCCGCATACGCCGACCGGTCGGACTCCCTGATCATGAAAAGGTCCGGGAGTTTCCACTGGGACCTTGACAGCAGTTCTGTGCCGAACATAAAATCTTTATTTTTCAGCGAAAGTAGAAATATGCTGTTCTGCTTCAACGAGATGACCTGGTGCATTGACGGATATGACCTGCACTCGGGCACAAAAGCTGTCAGGTACGCTGTCCCGGCCATCATGCCGTGGAGCATGAACGTGGTTTCTCAAGACTCCATCTTCGTACTGGATCTGGACAACAGCAGGATAACAAGGCTGGACAGCCGGGCAAAGACATGGGATGACTTAGCTATAGACAGGACTTCCACCATACTTCCCGGAAGTCCGGGCCAGCCATATGTAACGGACAGCGTCATGATATACGTCTCATCCAGCGATAGGCTGGGCTTCACTACTTTCATCATTGACAGAAAGACAGGAAACATCTCGCGTCACATCCCGTATCCCAGGAGTTACAGGAACTTTTACGGAGCGCTCCTGATGCAGGTCCCGTACTCGGCATTCAATCCTGACGAGGGTCTGATCGTAGTCGGCTTCCCGATTGACGGAACTCTCTATATCCTGGACTTGAACGGCAGAATTTCCAGAACAGTCTATGCGGAAAGTATCCAGGCACATCAGATCACCCCCTTAAGAAAAGGACGCTGGGGATTGGGCGTAAGCTCTGAGGAAGAGATAGAGTATTTCCGTAAAGTCACATCCTACGGAAACATCCTGTATGACTCATATAGGAATCTTTATTATAGGATTGTGGAGAGAAGCACGCCTATGCCGGGAGTGCTCGGCAGCAATAAGGCAAAATCCCTTTCGGTAATCATCCTGGACAAGAATTTCAGGATAGTCGGGGAATCAGATCTGGACGATGTTTTCTTTGCAGGATTCAGATACACCTGCTTCGTGTCAAAAGAAGGCTTGAACCTGCAGCTGCTCACGTCCGATGACGAGCTCGCATTCGCCACATACACTGTTACAGAGAAACCCGATAACCATTGAAATACATGAAAACCAGACTCACCACATTACTGCCGGTTGCGCTCTGCCTCATCCTTTCCTCATGCGGAGCAGACGGACTTAAGACTATTGACATCGCCCGGGGACTACGGACGGAGGCGGACACACTCGGGCTGGAGGCCCTGGCCGGGGATGTACGGGCTATTGAGCTGAAGTGCGACAGTCTCTATGACATCCGGATATTCGGGGCGCACGACGGCAGGCTCTACGGAAGAAGTGCTGACAACGTAATCGCCGTCATGGACGAAAGCGGGAACATGCTCTGCTCATTCGGACGGACAGGACGGGGCCCCGGGGAGTACGTCAGCATCGCCAGCATCGAGTACGACCCGTTCAACGATGAGATTGTAGTCCTGGACTCATGGAACAAGGTACTGCGATTCAGTCCGGACGGCACTCTTATTGACGAGACCCGCAACAACACAATCTCCACACTGGCCTACATCATGCCGCTGGACAAGGACACTTACGTGGCCACCGTCACGTCATACGTCCCGAGAGACTCGTGCCTGCTCTATCTCGACCGGGACTTCAACGTCACGGGACAGGCTCTGCCGATTTTTAACCAGGCGCAACTCTCCACCAAGGCACTCATTATAACCGAGGGACTGAGCCGCTACAACTCCACGGTCATGTACAGGCCCTACGCTGAGGACACCTACTACGCGTACTCGGACGGCTCGTGGACTCCGTACATGCGCATAGAGCAGGGCGGACTCAGGATGCCTCCCGAACTTATGGTCTCAGTGGACGACTACCGGGAACAGGCCAGGTACATATTCATACAGTGGGAGTTCATCTGCGGCAGATACTGCCTGATAAACTACGTCAGGGAGGAGGACATGGCCGCAAACTATGATGTCTACGACATGACTTCAGGGAAGCAGCTGATTCACAACGTCCTCACCATAGACGACATAGGAAGCGGCGCGGACGGTTTCATATTCAGGTACGGCGGAGAGAAGCACTACATCATACCAGGCTTCATTGACGGCAATGTCATGTACTGCTCACTGCCGCAGGATGACGGAGGCACCACTCTTCTCAGAATTACTCTATAGAAGCCGCCAAGACAAGCCGGGCAGGAGATAAATGTCAACGTGCATAATCGCAGCCATCACAGACAGGTGATGGATGATTGGAAATTTGAAATTTTTGAGCGGATTTATTGCAATTATTCGTAATTTTGGGGACAACTTTTAAAAATTGATATTATATGGAACTTCCTTTTGCAGAATCTTACAGAATCAAGATGGTGGAGACCATCCGTAAAAGTACCCGCGAGGAGCGTGAGAAATGGATTAAAGAGGCCAAGTACAATCTCTTCATGCTGAAGAGCGACTATGTGTTCATCGACCTGCTGACCGACTCGGGAACAGGAGCCATGAGCGACAAGCAGTGGGCCGCTATCATGGAGGGCGACGAGAGCTATGCAGGGGCCCGTTCGTTCTACAGGCTGAAAGACACAATCACAGAACTTACAGGACTGCAGTACGTGTTGCCTTCGCATCAGGGCCGCGCAGCAGAGAACGTGCTGTTCTCCTCGATCGTGAAGGAAGGCGACATCCTTCCCGGCAACTCCCATTTTGATACGACAAAGGGACATATCGAGTACCGTAAGGCTGTGGCTCTGGACTGCACCATCAAGGAGGCTTCCGATACCGAACTGGAGATACCTTTCAAGGGCAATATGGATCTGGAGAAACTTGAAGAGGTCCTGAAGACTACTCCTAAGGAGAAGATTCCGTGCGTAGTGCTGACAGTCACCAACAATACGGCAGGTGGACAGCCCGTATCCATGGAGAACATAAAGGGTGTGTCTGCTCTTTGCAGGAAATACGGAGTGAAGCTGCTTATGGACTCGGCCCGCTTCGCCGAGAATGCCTATTTCATCAAGACCCGCGAGAAAGGCTATGAGAACAAGAGCATACGCGAGATAGTGCATGAAATGTACGAGGGTGCCGACTACATGACCATGTCCGCCAAGAAGGACGCCATCGTCAATATCGGAGGTTTCGTGGCTTTCCGCAGCGAGGAGGACATGCGCAAAGCCCAGATGTTCACCATCATGAACGAGGGTTTCCTGACATACGGCGGTATGGCCGGCCGTGATATGAATGCGCTGGCCCAGGGTCTGCTTGAGGGCACTGAGTTCGAATATCTCGAGACCCGTATCAAACAGGTGGCTTATCTCGGCAAGAAGCTTGATGAATACGGCATTCCTTATCAGAGACCTGCCGGAGGACATGCCATTTTCCTGGACGCCAAGAAGATTCTGACAAATGTCCCGAAGGAGGAGTTCATAGCCCAGACACTCGGTATCGAGCTTTATCTTGAGGCCGGTATCCGTGGTGTGGAGATAGGCTCGCTGCTCGCTGACCGTGATCCGGTTACACGCGAGAACCGTTATCCTGCTCTTGAACTGCTTCGTCTGGCCATACCGCGCAGGGTGTATACCAACAACCACATGGACTACATCGCAGCTGCAGTCAAGAACGTGTACGACCGCCGCGAGTCCATCACACGCGGTTACAAGATCACCAAAGAACTGCCCATCATGAGGCATTTCACAATAGAGATGGACAGGGCCGACAGGTAGGCGTGAGGCGTGAGAATGGAAGAGGAGGTTTTCAGGGAACGTGCTCTTGAGACATACCGTCATCAGTACGCCTTGTGTCCGCAGTACCGTCGTTATGCGGATCTGCTGGAGGCAGTCCCCGAGACTGTAAAGGAAATTGCCGATATTCCATTTCTGCCCATACGTTTCTTCAAGCAATATGATATCATATCTTCTGCGGAGCCGCATCCGGTGCCGCAGAAGATTTTTTATAGCAGTTCCACGACAGGACAGACTCCGTCGAGGCACTGCGTGCTTGACATATCGCTTTACGAGAGGTGTTTTTTGGGCGGGTTCAGGCAGTTCTACGGCGAACCTGGGGATTACGTCATTCTGGCTCTGCTGCCGTCCTATCTGGAACGGGAGGGATCTTCGCTGGTATATATGGCGGACAGGCTGATAAAAGAAAGCGGACGGTCTGAGAGCGGTTACTATCTTTATGACCATGACCGTCTGTACAGTATGTTGACGGAACTGGGCGGGAGAAAGCAGAGGACCCTGCTGCTTGGCGTGGCTTTCGCCCTGCTGGATTTCATTGAACGCTACAGGATCGAAGGCTGGAATGATCAGTGGCTTACTGTAATGGAGACCGGGGGTATGAAAGGCCGCCGCGAGGAACTCTCCAGAGAGGAACTGCACCGCCGTCTGTCAGATGGTTTCGGTTTGAGGTCAATACATTCTGAATACGGGATGTGTGAACTGCTCTCGCAGGCATATTCGGCCGGAGACGGAGTCTTCAGGGCACCGGAGTCAATGAAGGTGATAGTCCGTGATATCAACGATCCGTTCCGGGATGCGGTTCCCGGTGGACGCGGCATAATCAACATCATTGACCTGGCCAACCGCAACTCATGCTCGTTTATCGAGACAGAAGATGTGGGCAGGATATGGCCGGACGGCTCCTTTACAGTTGAAGGTCGGCTTAAAGGAGCCGAGCGACGCGGCTGCAACATGCTTGTTGAATGACAGCAGGTCTCAGGAAGCGGCTATTGTATTGAAAAAGTCCTCAAGGGCCTTGGAATATTCCGAGGCCCTTGTCTCATCAGCCAGTCTCACAGCTTCGATCATGTACTGATAAAGCAGGAAATTGTTCTCGAGGTCGGCTCTTGAAAGAAATTGTCCGTGGAAAGGCTGCGCGAACAGGATTATGGACTTCATTGTCTCTTCCATGAACCGATCTGCAAGATCCAGTGCTTTCTCCTTTTCTCCGCATTTCGCATACAGTTCTACAGCACTGATCACCATTTGCTCATTGATGAAATGTACTGCTGCCGACGAATTGAGAGGGAAGTTGCGGTCGGGGAATACTTCCTGCATCCTGTCGAGCAGCTGTACGGCTTTTTCAATGTCTCCTTTGTAGAAGAAAGCCATAGCCGTCTGTACGAAGATGAACCGCTGCGAGAGCGTACCGTTGAAGGTTGACAGGTTCTGGTAGTCCACAAAGAAGTCTCCAGCGAAGCAGTCCATCCTGTAGATGTTCATAAGGCGGTCGTACAGTGCATCCTCGTCTATCTGCTGTACTGAGGAAATGGTTGTGGAGCTCTTGATGGGGACAAACTTGTACGTGTATCCGTCGAACTGCAGGTAATCCCGGATTCCTATCTCCAGGTTGCCGCCCTGTGTCATGAAGTATACAGGTCTGTCCCACTGGTATGTGGACAGCATGTCCAGAATCATCAGTTCGGCCTTCTCCAACAGATTCTTGTTTGCCGGTATCTCCAGGCATACTGAGTCCAGTATCTTGTCATAATCCTCTTCAGGCACTATTCCGTATTTCTTGACATTTTCCTTGTTTACAGGAATGACAAGTTTTCTGGACGGGAGATAGCTTTCCTGGCGTCCGTGTACATTGGCTTTCACTCTGGGGTCATTGAACAGTTCTATGGCATCCTTCAAAAGGATCGGACGGTTGAATCTGTCGAATATGTACACGTAGTCATTGCTTCCGTACAGGTAACTCTTTCTTGGAGTGACAAAATGAATCGGCTCCGCCTCATATTGTTTCCACTGCATCTGATCTATGTACCAGTCGATACCGAGCAGGGAGGTGTTCATGACACGGGCGTCTGTACGCACTCCCTCGACTTCCTGTATATACCACAGGGGAAATGTATCGTTGTCACCGTGGGTTATCAGGATTGCCTGGTCATCAGTGGACATGAAGTAGTTGTATGCCATATCGCGGGCAGTGTACCTGTTGCTGCGGTTGTGGTCGTCCCAGTTTTCGGCTGCCATAAGTACGGGAACGCCGAGCAGGACTATGCTTGTGACGGCAGCTGTCGTTTTCTCCGGTATGTGTATCTTTCCGGCCGGCTTGCGCAGCCAGTCGAATATGGCCATCACGGCCAGTCCTATCCAGATGGAAAACATGTAGAACGAACCTGCATATGCGTAGTCCCTTTCCCTTACCTGATAGGGAGACTGGTTGAGATACAGTATGATGGCCACTCCTGTAAGTATGAACAGCATGAATACTATCCACCAGTTTCTCTTGTCCTTGCCCAGCTGGTACAGAAGTCCTATTATCCCCAGTATGAGAGGCAGCATATAGTAGTGGTTCTTGGCCTTGTTGTGTACAAGATAGTCGGGGCCGTCGCTCTGGTCTCCCAGTCTGGCCTTGTCAATGAATCCGATACCGCACTCCCAGTTGCCGCATAGGGGGTCTCCTGGCACCTGTCCGTGGATGTCATTCTGACGGCCGGCGAAGTTCCACATGAAGTACCTCATGTACATCCAGTTGAACTGGTAGTCGAAGAAGAACCTGAGATTGTCGCGCATGTCAGGCATCTTCTCGTCAGTGCCGGGGATAGTCTTGCCCCTTCCCTGCGTATAGCTCTTGTAGAAGTTGATATGCATGGGATCCTTGCTGTGCATTCTCGGGAAGAGCATCTTGCTTTCGGAAGAATACTTGTATGTCGGAGGGTTGGATGTCTTGTAGTATTGTCCGTCCAGTTTGGTGTAGTAGTAGGATTCGTTGTAGTCATACGGTACTGATGCGAATGTCTCTCCGTATACTAACGGCACGCTGCCGTACTGTTCGCGTCCGAGATACTTGACCAGGGCGAACGGATTGTCAGGCTGTCCTTCATTGGTGGGAGTGTTGTTCGCGGAACGTATCACGACTACGGCAAATGTAGAGTATCCTGTCACTATCATGGTGAAGCACAGCATGACGGTGTTCAGTATGTGGCGGCCTTTTTTCCTTGTGTAGTAAATTGCCCAGAAGCAGATGGCCAGCAGGACTATCACGAAAAATGCCGCGCCGCTGTTGAACGGCAGATGCAGGGTGTTGACAAAGAAAAGGTCGAATACGGCTGCTGTCTTCGGCAGATAGGGGATGATCCCCCAGAGCACTACCGCCAGTATGACGCAGGACAGGGCCAGAACCCCTATGCTTCCCCATGTCGTGACTTTATGTGCTTTCTTATAGTAATATACAAATGCAATGGCCGGAATGGTCAGAAGGTTGAGCAGATGCACCCCGACCGACAGTCCCATGAGGAACGCAATGGCCACGATCCAGCGGTCCGCGTATTCGGAATCAGCCTGCTCCTCCCATTTGAGAATCATCCAGAATACGGCGGCTGTGAAGAGGGATGACATGGCGTAAACCTCGGCTTCCACAGCGGAGAACCAGAATGTGTCGGACCAGCAGTATGCCAGGGCTCCCACAACACCGGATCCTATCAGGGCGAATGCTTCGCCTTCGCTCATGCTGTCTGTTCCCCTGTTTTTATCCAGAATACGGCGGCCCAGATGTACGATTGTAAGATACAGAAAGAATATGGTCAGTGCGGAGCATAAGGCACTCATTATGTTGACCGCCATCGCGGCATGTTCCGGTGATGTGAACATTGTGAAGAAACGGGCTATCAGCTGGAACACCGGGTTGCCTGGTGCGTGTCCGACCTCCAATTTGTAGGACGAAGCGATGAATTCTCCGCAGTCCCAGAAACTTGCGGTAGGTTCGATGGTCAGTAGATATGTGATGGATGCGGTCAGTAGGACTATGACCGAGAAAATACGGTTGATGAGAGTGAATCTTTTCTGCTCCATGTTCTGCTATATAAAATCTGTAAACCGCAAATATACTAAATTGATTTTTTATACATACATTTGCGGTAAAAATTACCTTGATTATGTCATTTGTGTATTCTACAGATCCTGATTTCATGTCTGCCAGACAGGAGGTGGAGGAAATAGAGACACTGCCGCCTTCCAGACAGAAGCTTGTTGTCAGCATAGACCGCCGTAACAGGGGCGGCAAGCAGGTGACTTTGGTAAAGGGCTTCGTAGGCAGCAGTGAGGACTTGTCTGAGCTTTCGCGTGTGCTCAAGAGCAGATGCGGTACGGGAGGCAGTGCAAAGGACGGAGAAATCATCATTCAGGGAGACTGGAGGGACAAGGTCACGGCAGTCCTGACCGGTATGGGATATGTGGCAAAGCGCGGCAACTGATACGGTCTGTCCGGTGGACACTTTGTGGGAAGGTTCTGTACTTCAGAACTACCGTATGATCGCAGACACATCCGCAGGAGGTGTCCAGGGAGCTCAGTATTTTGTGTGGACCATCCTCTTCCTTATTTTCTTCTCGCTGATATTCCGCAGTTCCTGCTCCGTATTCCTTGCATGGGTCGGAGACTTCCTGAGATATCCGACCAAAAGGACATATTCCGACACATCGTCGGCCGTACGTTTGGGAATGCCTGTATCACTCGTCATACTGCTGCCCATATCTGCCTTTCTGGTGTACGGTACCGGTGCTGTTTCTGCCAGTTACCTGCTTGTCCTTGGGGTAATGGCGGGCTATGTGGTCCTTAGAGTACTGGCAACGTCCGGCATATCGTATGTGTCGCATAAAAACGACATGTCGGCAGCCTCCAACCGTATGGCATGCGTGTTCTTCATGATTGCCGTTATAGCCTATAGTGTAATCTATCTGATAGGTATGTTTCTTCCGGATGTCTTCCGGATTCTGACCGGTAAGGTCGTTCCGGTCGTGTCTGTTGTGATATCAGTTGCGTATCTGATAGAGCAGGCAAGAATAATTTTTTCATTTAAAGAACCGGTGTTGCTCTCTATTTTATATCTTTGCACGCTTGAAATCTTGCCTATAGTGTTATCTGTGGCGACAATATTGAAATTTTAAAACTTTATAAAAGGAATGAAGATAAGCAATATCCTGGTTTCTCAGCCTGCACCTGGAAACACGCAGTCTCCATTTTCGGAGATAACATCCAAATACGGCATCCATATTGACTATTTCCCCTTTTTTAGAATAGAACCTGTTACAGCAAAGGAGTTCAGAGCCCAAAAGGTGGCGGTTCTGGATTATTCGGCTGTTTTTTTCTCCTCAAAATCATCCATTGACGCTTTCTTCACAGTGTGCGAGGAGATGAGAGTCACCGTCCCTGAGACCATGAAATATTTCTGTACTACAGAGAATATCGCGCTTTACCTTCAGAAGCACATAGTCTATAGAAAACGTAAGATCTTTTTCGGGAAGGGCACGGTTGATTCCGTACTGGAGGTCATTGGTACAAAGCACAAGAACGAGCAGTTCCTGATAGCCTCCACTGACGCCGCAAGGCCGGATGTGGTCAAGGCCTTCACCAAGGCCGGACTCAAGTTCGGCAATGCTGTCTTCAGCAAGACGGTGAGCAGTGATCTGAAGGAACTGGACTTGTCGAGATACCAGATGGCAGTTTTCTACAGCCCTCTTGATGTGAAGTCTCTGATGCAGAACTATCCTGATTTCAAGCAGAGCGGGCTTTTGTTCGTGACATACGGTCTGTCTACCGCCAAGGCGATGAAGGACAACGGGCTTGCGGTGGAAGTGGAGGCCCCTACACCTGAGGCTCCGTCTGTGTCCAGGGCTCTTATGCTTTATCTTGAGAAACAGAAATGACAAGGAGATTTCTCATAATGTCAGCTGCGGCCGTATCGGCTGGTTTTCTCTGTTCCTGCAGCAGCGAGAGTCCGGCGTATAACCGTGAGAACATAAAGGCTACGTGGATTGTCGATACTTATGACGGAGTCCTTCAGGATGAAAGAGACTATACAGTGATGACGTTCTCGGCATCCGGAACAGTGGTGTACGCTGGTGTGCTGTCCATGAGCGGTTCCAACTTCCAGTGGGGAGAGAATACTCTCCGCTATGAGACATACTGCTGTGACCTTTCCATCAGCGGGACTTATGAGGGCCTTTTCGGTCATGTGTCATCGGTCGAGACTTTCCAGGACTATTCCTATGTGCATTCTGAGGACTCTCTGATGACGCTTGGACTGGAACAGTACATGCTCGCAGGGCAGGATATTACTTCTACGCAGTATTCGACCATGACCATGCGCAAGATTCCTCTGACCTATGCTCAGGCGGATACTATCCTGGGAGTATGGCAGTTCAATACCATGAACGGTACTTCATTCTCGGACTGCAGGGTTCAGTTCGGTGAGGACGGTGTCCTTACGGTATTCAGACGTACCGGAGAGAACAGTTGGAGTCCTATGGGATCCACAGCTGCGGACTCGGCGGATTACTACAACCTGTATTCGGACTTCGTAGCTCTTACCATGTATGATAACGATATACTGGGTACGGCAGGCAAATGGGATGTAAAGTGTTTCTCCATAGACTCGCTGTCCGGTGTCGACGGACGTATGTTCCTGGAGTCATCAGGCGATGTGTACGGCCTGTCTTATATTTCATCCAACTGACATGACTGCTGCAGAGAGAATACATGCTTTCGGAAGCAGGCAGTTCATATATCCCTATCGGTTCTATGTCCTTGACCACGATGGAGAAGGTGAAGCACAGCTGATAATATCCGTTCCCAAGAAGATATTCAGGCGTGCTGTCAGACGGAACCTTGTAAGAAGAAGGACGAGGGAGGCTGTCCGTCATCTCGCGGCCGGCAGCCCTGAACTCAGGAAAAAGGATATACTGATGGTGTACGTGGCAAATGAAGTTCTCGAGTATGGAAAAATCGTCGAATGTCTCGGGCAGGCGCTGGACAAGATTCTGTGTGCTCCTGCGTAAGGTGCTGATATTGCCGTTCGTGTTTCTGATAAGATTCTATCAGGTGTGCATATCCCCGTACAAGCCTGCCTCATGCAGGTTCACTCCAACGTGTTCGGCGTATGCCCTGGAAGCTCTGCGCAGGCATGGACCGGTAAAAGGACTTTATCTGGCAGTACGCCGTATACTCAGATGCCATCCATGGGGCGGAAGCGGTTATGATCCGGTACCGTAGAACTGCTGTATAAGGTTGTCCCTGTCCTCACTGCCCTTTGTAAGCATCTCTATCTCTGAACGCGGCACGGAGGCCATATCGAGGAATATCATACCGTCAGTACACCAGTTGAACTCCTTGTCCACATTGAACGCGAGTATCTCGGCATTAAGACGGACATATTTCTTGATGAGGGTCGGTATCCTGAAGTGGTTGTCGCTAAGTTTCTGTATGAACTTGTCCAATGTATCTATGCTCTCGGTCTTGCCTTGCAGCAATAGTTCCGGGTCGGTCCTGAGAAATTCGTACTTGAACGGTGTCCTTGGAGTCACCAGGCCGCAGTGTTCTTGTTTTACGGCCACTTTCGAAAGTCCTAATACAATAATGCTTCTGTAAAAAGGAGGAAGCCAGCTTGTTATGCTTGCTGGTCCAAATAGATACTTGCAGTATGGATATTTAATTACGGTATAGAACAGTCCTTTGATCAATAGCATTAAAGGTAATGCTTCCTTTTTATACTCGACAGAGAGGAAAGATCGGCCCAGCTCTATGCTTTCCGGAAGCAGTGCGGTGAACTTGTCTGAATATTTGAAGAGAGTATGTGTGTAGAACCCGTTGACACCATATTTGTCGTAGATTTCCCTGCCTATGCCGAGTCTGTATGCCCCGGCCAGCTGCTTTTGTTCTCTGTCCCATAGAATCAGATGCTTGTAATATTTGTCGAACTGGTCTGTGTCTATGGCGGACCCGGTGCCTTCTCCTACTTGGCGGAAAGATTCCTCTCTTCTGCGTCCTATCTCGCGCATCATTGCCGGTATGGATTCGGTATCGGCAAGGTAACAGCTGTATCTGCTTGCCTCGAACAGTGGGGTGAGAGCACTCATCTTGCGTGCCAGTTCCTTCGGGTCCGAGGCAGGTATCATGGGCTGCTGTGGAGTGTCGTGCATATGCTTGTCCGTCCAGCATACGTTGGCTTCCATGGCATAGACCCTGTTTCTCAACATGTCTCCGAGTTCTTTGGGATTCCCGTACCGGCCTGCTTCACCTGCCGGTATCGGCTTGCCTATACGCATTGTGACTTTTTTACCGCTTCTGCGGATAAGTTCATTCGGGAGGTTGAGCGTTCTGAGTACAGGATGGATTTTCCCTACGAAATGGAATCTGCGGGAGTTGGTGCCGTCGAAATATACCGGGATTACAGGAACGGCGCAGTTGCGTATCAGTTTCATTACTTTCTGGCTCCATTCTTTGTCGGCTGTGTATCTGTGCCCGGAATAGTACGTGGATACCTCGCCGGCAGGAAATATGCCCACGCATCCTCCTTTCTGCAGTGTCTCCATTGCGGCCTTCAGGCCGGCTATGCTTCCATGCAGCTCTTTGTTTCCTGAAAAAGGATTGACGGACAGGAAGCTGTCCCGTAAGTTGGGAATATGCGCCAGTATGAAATTGGCCAGTATCTTGAAGTCAGGTCTTACTGCGGCAAATGTGTTGTACATCACGATACCGTCCCAGCCGCCGAACGGATGGTTGGATACCACAATGAACGGTCCTTCCTTAGGTATGTAGTCCAGTTCCTCAGGAAGGATGTCGGTAGTGATCCGGAATGTCTTCATGGCTGCCTTCGTGAACTCGCGTCCCTTGTATGCCCCGAACTGGGGATATAGCCGGTTTATACGGTTGAGTCCCATCAGCGACATCGCGCATGAGGCCACGATGGAGCCGAGCGGTCCTTTGAGACCGACCGCTTTCCGGATATCCGATTTATTGATTAATTTTGTATCGGTTTTAGAGATTTTCATAGATGTCAAAACATCCTGCAAATATAGATATTATTTTGAAACTGCTTCCACACAGTCCCGGAGTGTACCGTTTTATGGACAGTGCGGGTACCGTGATATATGTAGGCAAGGCAAAAGACTTGAAAAATAGGGTGTCCCAGTATTTCCGTCCTAATGGCCTGAACCGGAAGACGCAGGTCATGGTATCTAAGATTGCGGATATTCACCATACGGTAGTCGGTTCGGAGGCTGATGCATTCCTGCTGGAGAACAATCTTATAAAGCAGTATCAGCCCCGTTACAACATCCTCCTTAAGGACGGCAAGACATATCCGTGGATTTGCCTGAAAAATGAGAGATTTCCCCGTGTGGTGGTTACGAGAAGGTTCGTCAGGGACGGATCAAAGTATTTCGGCCCGTACAGTTCTGCCATGCATGCCCATGACCTGCTGTCTCTTATTACTTCTCTCTATAAGCTGAGGACCTGCAACCAGCCCCTGACGGATGAAGGGATATCGAAAGGAAAATACAAGGTGTGTCTCAATTATCATCTCTGCAAGTGTGCCGCGCCTTGTGTCGGGAAGATATCGGCGGAGGAGTATGGGACACAGATAGATGCTATAGTGCAGATACTTAAGGGTAATTCACATTCGCTTATCAAAGATTTCGAGAGGAGGATGAAGGACAGTGCCGCGAGGCTGGCCTTTGAGGAGGCCCAGCAGTGGAAGGAGAAAATGGAACTGCTGGAGAAACATTATGCAAAATCACTGATTGTGAATTCAAAAGGAATGAATGTGGATGTGTTCTATGTAATATTTGAAGGTCAGGATGCTTTCGGGAGTTTTCTCCGTGTGCATGAGGGTGGTATCATCCAGTCGATGAATCTGGAAATCAAGATGCGCATAGAGGAGGATGAGACGGAGGTGCTCGGCTCGTTCATATCCGGCATTTATGAAAAGCTTGAAGAGTATGGCGAGAGCGCAGGGGAGCGTCCTTGTGAGATTGTGGTTCCGTTTCTGCCGGACATGCCCGAAGCGTTGCCGGGAGTCGCTTTTACCGTACCCGACAAGGGAGACCGTCTCGCATTGCTGGAACTGGGACGCAAAAATGCAGCTGCTATCAAGTTCGAGCGACTGAAGCATGAGGAGTTCGTCAATCCGGAAGAGCATTCGGCCCGTATAGTGGAGAATCTGCGTAAGGATCTGGGGATGGATGTGCCTCCCGTGCACATAGAGTGTTTCGACAACTCCAATATCCAGGGGACTAATCCTGTCGCTTCATGTGTCGTTTTCCGTGACGGGGCACCTTCGAGGAAAGAGTACAGACATTTCAACATCAAGACGGTTGTAGGGGCAAATGACTTTGCGTCAATGAAGGAGGTGGTGAACCGCCGTTATTCCCGTCTTCTGGCGGAGGGGCAGGGACTGCCGCAGCTGGTGGTAATCGATGGAGGCCGGGGGCAGGTCAATGCGGCATATGAGGCACTTGACGAACTTGGGCTCATAGGCAGGCTGAAGCTCATCGGCCTTGCCAAGCGGATGGAGGAGATTATAGTACCTGGAGATCCATATCCGCATTTCATAGACCGTAACTCGACATCATTGAAAGTCATAATGCACATACGGGATGAGGCTCACCGTTTCGGCATTGCCCATCACCGCAACCGCCGCAGTGCCTCCGCACTTGTCTCGGAACTTGACAATATTCCCGGGGTGGGGGCGGTAAGCAGGGAGAAACTCGTGACCAGATACAGGACAATATCCAGAATCAAGAAAGCTCCTTATCGTGAAATAGTCAATGTCATAGGCAAGCGCAGCGCGGATGCTCTGTTTGACTGGTTCGCTATGGATAAGTCTTAGATGCCGGACCGATGGTGTCGCCGTCAGAACGATATATTGAACAGCATGCTGAAGTGGTTCTGCGTACCGTTGGCCGGTGCGGCTGTACGTGAGTAGCGGACACCCATGCTCAGCGGAAATCCGAGCCGGATGAAATGGAAGTCCACCATCAGGTCGGCTCCGTAGGAACAGTAAGTTCCGCTTATGCCTGTTCCGGCTCCTGCCTCCAGGGCATAGTCGAAGAATGGAATGAACTGGAGTCTCTTGAAATAGAATACCGGGCCTATGCGGAAGTCTCCCAGGTATATGGGGATGGCGTAGTCGGCTGTGATGTTGAGATACGTATCCGCGAAACTGTAGCCGTCATAGCCGCGGGGCAGCTGGGCTATGGACGTGTACAGCAGTTTTCCGTCCGAGAACTGTTTCTGGAAGGAGAATCCTATCTTCAGTCCCTGCTGCCGTGTGATGCCGGGGAAATATACATATCCGTTCATGTATGCCAGGTGCCCGAAGTAAATGCCGGCTCCGAGGGAGGATACTCCCCTGGCTGTGATTCCGAAGCCCCAGCGCGGATAGATCTGGGAGGTGGCCGTGGGTATTACCTGTCCGTAGGAGATGCCGTACTGCAGTTGGTTCCGCATGTACTGTTTCCCATCCATAGGGTTCATGTCTCCCTGAAGGATATTGTAGGAGTAGGCGTAATACCTGTCATTGGCGAAATTCCAGGACACGAATGGGGTGAGGCTCCTGTACCAGCCCCTGCTGTTGAAATCCGTCTGCCAGTAGAGCATCGCGCTGGCGGACAGCAGCGGGTCGTGAAGATTTTCCATTGATACCTGCCGGCCCATAGTCAGGTCGAACATGTAGGTCCTGGTGTTCCTGTCGTTGACATCGAAGCGCAGTTCGGCTGACAGGTTGCCTATGATTCTGGCGTCCACAGATACGTGGCCGGAGTGGAACCATTTGTCTGTCGATGCGTCCCTGACATATCCGTAGCCTATGCTGGATACGATGTCCCCCAGTGAGTTCTGGGACAGTATGGTCGCACCGAGGGATGCCGCCTGGGTGAAGTTCTCGAAATTGAAGGAGCGGATGCGGTCCACATTGGCGTAGACCGGAAACCAGGAATGAATGCGGAATGCGTGCAGGAACTTGGAGTATTTCTTCGAGGGGTATTTCTCCGGATCCATGAAGTCCCCCGGATTGAGAGTGTCCCGTATGCCCCTTTCTTCCATCAGCTTCTCTGACTGGGCCGACAGCATTTCGGCTACCGGATGCCTGTAAGGGGCGCTGAAGTTCACGGAGTCATGCCGCAGCGAGTCTGCACTCAGGCTTACCGGCCTGTAGCCTCCCAGACTGTATTCGCTGTAGTAGAGCCTGCCGTCTGTCGGGTTGAAGTAGGGGTAGTCCGCTCCGTATTCGGAATTGGTCAGGCGGGTAAGTCCGCAGGAAACAGGGTCGAGACGGTAGATGTTGAGGACTCCGTCCAGATCGCTGGAGAAATACAGGCTGCCTGTGTACCCTTTCAATCCCGATATGCTTCTGGACTGCGGTTCTACGACGGTGGCCCATCTGTCCGCGGAGTATCTGAACAGACCTATGCCTTCATCAGTTATCACCGAACAGTAGATCTCGCCTCCTATGAATACGGATTCCCTTATCTGGCCTTTTTGCGGGGCTTCGGCCGTCAGCAGCACCTTGCCGTCCGGAACTGAGAGCAGGACCAGCCTGGTGGTGCCGCCTACAGGGTATTCGGCCGCCGCCAGTGTATCGCCTGTGGAGGATGGTGCCGGATTGAAATATTTGGTCCTGTGTCCTCCTATGTTCCTGACCTTACCGTTGCGGAGGTCCAGACACATTATTACGGAGAAATCCTCGAGTGAGGATGCGTCGTTGGAAATGGATTCGCTCCAGTATATCCGGTTCCGTCCGTCGTAGGTGAGCCGCGAGGAGACAGGGTTGAAGAAGCGGATGAAATGCTCCTTGCCCGTGCTGTCGATACGTACGAGCTTGCGGGCAGTCTCCATGCCTTCTTTCACGGCTATGACCGAGCCGTACCAGGGGGACTGACGGAAGTCTATGCGCACAGGGTCAGTGACTTCGGCGTAGAGCCTGTCGTTGCGTTTTCTGATGTCCTCACTTGCGGTAAAGCGGCCTCTGGACAGCCAGTCGGTCCGCCATATCTCGGTGAATGCTGCCTGCGACATGCGGAAATATTCCGACATCCCCATCCCGTCCACATTGCGGTCCGGGTCGATGAGATCGAGAGGACTGTACCATTTCTCGGCAGGTGTCCTGAAATATCTGCCGACATAGTCGGCCATACCGCTCAGATACCGGCTGTAGCTGTAATTCAGATATCCGAATACGTATTCATTTGGGGTGTAGTACTTGTTGGAACCGAAATACAGGCGGTCCCAGTTGCGGTAGTCCCCGTTGAGGTACATCGCCCGGTAGTATTTGAGAAAATCCGCGTTACGTCCGCGGCCTCCTTCCGTAAGTTCCGTCTCGGCTATGACGGCTCCTCCCTCCAGAGCGTATCCGCCAGCGAACAGTCCGAGGCCCAGGCCGGTGACCTGTTCTCCGAGGAGATAGTAGAAGACATTGTATATGCCTTTCGTGTAGTGCTCTACCTGTCCCACGTGAGTGAGTTCGTGTATGGTCAGATGCCTGATCCAGGAGTCGGGATTGGAACCGTAAGGGTCAGGGGATGTGAAAAGGTCCATCCGCTTGGGAGCCCATGTCACTACTCCGTTACTCTGGGTCGTGTATGGGTGAAGGATGACTGGAATGGGCCTGGGATCGATGTTGAGACTTGCCATTACCCTTGGCCTCACCTGCTCGAGGGTATAGAGGTATATTCTTGCTATTGAATCGGTCTCTTCCGGATAGATTATCCTGTAGTGTTCGGAACTTATGGTTCTCCATCGTGCTCTGGTGGGGTCGTTTCCGGCAGTATAGTACTGCGCCCGGAGTGTTTGCTGTGACAGCAGGGACATCAGCAGGATGGCTGATAAAATAAGAAGTATCCTGTTCAACATGGCGCAAAGATAATTATATTTGCAGAATAAGCTGTTTTAAAATTATAATGAGTACGATATTTCAGATTCTGACTCTTCTCGGGGCTTTGGGAATGTTCCTGTACGGAATGACTCTCATGAGCGAGGGCCTTCAGAAAGTGGCTGGCAGCAGGCTCCGTTCCATATTGTCCGCGATGACGGCCAACTCGTTTACCAGAATCCTTACAGGAACGCTCATTACAGCTGTAATCCAATCATCCAGTGCCACTACTGTCATGGTAGTGAGTTTTGTGAATGCCGGTCTTCTAAGCCTGACCCAGGCTGTAGGCGTGATCATGGGTGCCAATATAGGGACTACGGTAACTTCATGGCTTATATCCCTTCTCGGCTTTACGGCCGATATTTCGGCTCTTTCTATCCCCCTTATAGGTTTAGGTTTCGCTTTCATGATGTTCAAGTCGCAGAGACGCAAGAACATAGGCGAGATGATCATTGGTTTTGCCATGCTGTTCCTGGGACTCAGTTTCCTGAAGGACTCGGTACCTGATCTGAGTGCCAACCCTGAAGCCATAGCATTCATCCGGAGATGGACGGACTGGGGTTTCCTCTCCATACTGATCTTTGTCCTGGTGGGAACTGTGATGACCATCGTGCTGCAGTCCTCCAGTGCGACCGTGGCCCTGACTCTTGTCATGGCCAGCCAGGGCTGGATACCGTTCGAGATAGCTGCGGCCATGGTTCTGGGAGAAAATATAGGTACAACGATAACAGCCAACATAGCCGCTTCCGTTGGTAATGTCTCGGCCAAAAGAGCCGCACTGGCACATACTGTCTTCAATGTGTTCGGAGTAATATGGGTGCTGGCTCTGTACAAGCCGTTCCTTTGGCTTGTCTCCAAGATTGTGGTCGGTCTCGGAGGTGAGGATCCGTTCACGTCGTCTGCCTCCTTGTTGTATGCGATATCTACTGTACATACCTTGTTCAACATCACGAACACATGTATACTCGTGTGGTTTACGCCTCAGATAGTAAAGCTGGTGACTTGTCTGATAAAGGGCCATAAGGACGAGGAGGAGGTGTTCCGCCTGAGATACATCCAGGGCGGTATGATGAGTACTTCGGAGCTGTCTCTGGAGCAGGCCGAGCAGGAGGTTGTGCACTTCTCGGAGATAGTGAAAAAGCAGTATGTGTATGCGAGAGAGGCTGTCAACGAAGCAGATGACGAGAGCCGCTTTGACTATCTCTTTAAGAAACTTGAACACTATGAGCAGATAACGGACCGCGTGGAGTTTGAAATAGCGAAGTATCTGAGCAGCATCGGAGAAGGCGAATTGAGTCAGGAGGGTACCGGCAAGATGCAGGCGATGTTCAAGATAATAAGCGAGCTTGAGAGCATCGGGGACTCAGGTTTCAATATAGGCCGTATCCTGCAACGCAAGAACATGCATGGTCAGAGGTTCGATGAGGTGACAGTCAAGAAACTGAACCATATGCTCGACCTTGTGGATGTGGCTCTGGATGTTATGACATCTAATCTCAAGCAAGGTTTCCAGTACATGATAAACATATCCAACGCCCAGGATGCGGAGCATGATATCAATGAGTACCGTGACAACTTGAAAGAGGAGCATCTGCGTCACATAGAGGCGGAGGAGAGCGGTTATCTGCGGGGTGTCTACTATATGGATCTTATATCTGAGTGCGAACGGGTAGGAGATTTTGTCATTAATGTGTCCGAAGCTTTGGTGGAGGTCAATTAGTACAGGGAAGGTGTCTTTGGTACTGCGAACGGAAGTCTTGACGTAAATGTCTGCAAGACAAATATCTGATGAAAACTGCAATTTAGGGTGGCGGATAACTTGTCTGTATGGGACATTGTGTGGAAATATTTGCTTATCTTAGCACGATTAAACCCTATAACCTGTCTATATGTCTGAAAACAAAACCGTAAAAACACCGTGGTATCCCTACACTGAGGGAGTGCCCGTGCATCTGGATTATTTCAAGGGCTCTATGTTCGACATGGTTGCTTCCGTCGCTGCCCGTTACCCCAAGAACGTAGCCTTTGACTTCATGGGCAAATCCACCACGTATGCAAAGATGGTCAAGAAGATAGAGCAGTGCGCGAAGGCTCTGAAGACTATCGGCATACGAAAGGGAGACTGCGTGACCATCGCCATGCCCAACTGCCCCCAGGCCATCTATATGTTCTATGCGATCAACCTGGTAGGCGGCATTGCCAGTATGGTGCACCCGCTTTCGAGCGAGAAGGAGATAGAGTTCTATCTGAACGAATCCAACAGCATTACGGTCATCACCCTCGACCAGTTCTACGGCAAGATAGAGGCCATACGCAAGAATACCGGCATAGTCAACGTCATACTCGCCCGCATCAAGGACGAACTGGCCCAGCCCCTGAAGACCGGCTACATGATTACCGAGGGCTACAAGATAGCCAGAATACCAAAGGATGCTCCTGTCATCACCTGGAAGGACTTCATGAAGCTTTCGAAGTGCTGTTTCTACAATTACAAGGTGGAACGCGACGACAATGATCCGGCCGTCATCCTTTACTCCGGCGGAACTACAGGTACGACGAAGGGCATCATGCTCACCAACCGTAACTTCAATGCCCTTGCCGAGCAGGTCATCGCCACCAACCCCATGTTCGGCCCCGGGGACAAGATGCTGGCCGCCATGCCTGTATTCCATGGCTTCGGCCTCGGTGTCTGCATCCACACGATGCTGGCCAAGGGCGGCAGGTGCGTTCTCGTGCCCCGCTTCACCCCCAAGAGTTATTCCAAGCTGATTACCAAGAACAAATGCAACTTCATCGCCGGCGTACCCACCTTATACGAGGCCATGCTGCGTCTGCCCAATATGGAGAAAGCCGATTTCTCCCACCTCAAGGGCGTATTCTCCGGCGGAGACTCCCTGTCCATAGAACTGAAGAAGAAGATGGACAAGTTCCTTGCAGACCATAAGGCCACCATCAAGGTGCGCGAGGGTTACGGCACCACCGAGTGTGTCACCGCCTGCTGCCTGACTCCGGTCAAGCTCCAGAAGGAGGGCAGCATCGGCATACCTTTCCCCGACACCTATTTCAAGATAGTGAAACCGGATACCGAAGAGGAGCTGCCCTACGGAGAAGAGGGTGAGATCGTGCTTTCCGGCCCCACAGTCATGCTCGGCTACTACAACAAGCCCGAGGAGACAGCCAGGACCCTCCGCAGGCATGCTGACGGCCTGACCTGGCTCTATACCGGAGACCTTGGCTGCATGGACGACCAGGGATTTGTTTACTTCCGGGGCCGTATCAAGAGGATGATAGTCACTTCCGGCTACAACGTCTATCCGGCCCAGCTCGAGAATATCCTTGATGCGCATGAAAAGGTGCAGATGAGCTGTATCATAGGTGTGCCCGACCCGTACAAGATGCAGAAAGTAAAGGCATTTGTCATGCTTCGTCCCGGCTATGAACCCACACAGGAGACCAAGGACGAGCTTCTGGCCTACTGCCGCAAGTACATTGCCAAGTACGCCATGCCCTATGACATCGAGTTCCGCAGCGAGCTGCCGAAGACTCTTGTCGGCAAAGTCGCCTACCGTGTGCTCGAAGAGGAGGAAGCGAAGAAGAACCAGGCTGCAGCCCAAAAATAAGCCGGCATGCAGTCAGACCGTTCAAAGATTACAAAAGGCGTAGGCTTCCAGCGCGGAGTTTACGCCTTTTGCCGTACATTTATCGGCCCTTTCGTCAACATCATCCTGCATATCAGTTACAGGCCCTGTAAGGTGCAGAGCCGTACCTTTCTGTGCTTAGGCAACCATACCCAGAACCTGGACCCGGCGCTGATGGTCATCGGTACCCGCCGCCACATGCGCTTCGTGGCCAATGCTTCTCTGACAAGGGGTATTGCCGGATTTTTCCTCAACCCTCTTTTCGGTATCATCCCACGGGAGAAGGGAGCGAAGGGGGATGCGGCCATTGCCCTGATAGAGGCCAATCTGCGGGCGGGAGTCTCCGTGGGGATGTTCCCGGAGGGCAACCGCAGCTGGGACGGGGAGACCGAATACATCTCGCCCCGCACCGCCGCCTTGGTGAAGGATACGGGCGTGGCTCTGCTTACCTACCGTTTCACCGGAGGATACCTGCTGCGGCCGAGATGGGCAGATCATAAGCGGAAGGGGCCTATGAGGGGAGAACTGGTGCATGAGTATACTGCAGAAGAGATTTCCCGGATGACAGTTGAGGAGATATATGCCGCCATCTGCCGGGACCTGCGGGTCAATGCGTACGAGGCTCAGGCAGCAACAGGTGCGCTTTACCGCGGGAAAGCCCTTGCCGAGGGTCTGCAGTATGCCGCCTATCTCTGTCCTCACTGCCTTCGTTTCGGAACGGTCGAGACCCGGGGCAACCGGCTGTCATGCAGTTGCGGTCTGACGGCCAGATGTCTGGAGACCGGATGGTTCGAGAAGGGGAATTACATGCCTTTCGACAATTTCGCCGAGTGGAACCGCTTTCAGAAACGTTGGGTGCATGAGCATTCTGCTGAGCTTAGACAGCAGAATGATGATCCGATAGTGCATGATGACGGTTGCTTCAAGCTGACTCTTAAGAAGGACGGTGTATTCACTCATCTGTCAGAGAACGCATCAGTGGCCATGTATGGTGACAGGCTCGAGCTTTCGTACGGGGGCAGGCGCGATGTTTTCCGTATAGAGGATATAACCGGTTACGGCACTTTTCTTTCCCGCTCCATGTATTTCAACTGCGGACCTTCGGTCCGTTACCAGCTTATATCCGTACGCCCTGTCTCTACCCTCAAATATTATGCTCTCTGGCGTGGTCTTTCCGGTCGGGAGTACCTTTAGAGCCTGTTGAGCTGCAGCATCAGCATTGAAAGGGATATGTCCTTGAAGATGACTTTCTTGTCGTGGTCGAGAAGATAGATGGAGGGAATGGCGCGTATGTCGTATGTGAGGTTGTCGCGGATAGTCAGGTCCTGGTTATAGCCTGTAGTCCATTCTTCAGGATAGTCTGACAGACCTTTGTACCACTCATTCAAGTCCTCGTCGATATATATGCTGAGCAGGGACAGGCGGCCGTCCTGTTCCATTTCGTTTATCGCAGGTGAGTCTTTGAGTACGGAGACAATCTCACGGCATGCAGGGCAGCCTGGGTTGGAGAACAGCAGCAGGATGTATTCGCCTGATGTGCCGTAGAGATTCTGAAGTCTGCCTTTGGAATCGGTGAAGGTGAAATCAGCGGCTTCACTGCCCGGGCTGTTCTTCATGCAGGAAGCCAGCTGTTGCTGGTAATAGACGCTGTAGTGCTCCCGCGTGCGCCTTGTCTTGATGATACTTTCCAAAACTGGAATATACATGCCTTCATTGCGGAGTTCGGAGAGGGGATGCCAAAGGGCTGATTCCATTGTGGTGGTGAAATAGTCGTAGATGCGGCCCGACGTGTCGGTCTCCAGTGAGGACTCGGCTAATGTCATCAGTTTCGTCTGTGCCTTGATGGCCTTGTCGTATGGAACAGACCACAGTGCCATGAGATATTCCCTGAAGGCTGCTGTCATATTATCTGCAGTTACGCCGCCAACAAGCGTGTCGGGGGCGGCTCCGCTCTTTTGTCGCAGCCAGACTTCCGTTGAATCGAAGTACCTGTTCCAGAAATGCGTGGCAGTGTACTCGGCTGCCTCATAGCCTTGGAGCATGGTCGGTGCGGAAACATACGGAAAAGACTTGGGCTCAGCCGTGTATTTTACATTATGAAAATTACACCCGTTGAAGAACAAGGGTGTAATCATAAAAAAAAGTAAAGTTATGAAAAAAGATTTATTCATTTTGTCGTTGACCTACGAGGATTCGAACCTCGACAGACAGAACCAAAATCTGTAGTGCTACCATTACACCATAGGTCAATACCAGACTGCAAATGTAGTATTTTTATTTTTAAAATTGAAAAATGTTTCTCACAATCCACCATGCGATGATGACTGCGAATACCGTCCATACAGTCACCCGGCCGTTGAGCCTCTCATACAGCGCCGGGAACCATCGCCTCTTCATCCAAGAAAAGCACATAAGAGCCAGAAACGGTATGGAGAGTACCAGAAGAGCATTGTGCCTGAACGCATCTCCTACCTGAAGATGCAGAAGAGCATGTATGGAGCGTTGGGAGCCGCATCCTGGACATTTCAGGCCAGTCAGCAGATAGAAGACACACTTGGGAGAATATACCGAATCCTCCGGATCCACCCGGTACAGCCATACCGCCACCAGTACGGCGCATGTGAGTGCCGCCGGAATCAGGACAGCATAAGGTCCGCGCTTTTTCAGAACAGGCATGCAGTCGTATAGTAGATGCTGTCATCCCACCATGTTGCCCACGACACACCCACCAGAATCAGTATCACATACACTATCCACAATAGCACACTCAGCAGAATTCCGGCCAAAGACCAGTTTCTGGCTTTTTTGGAATAGGAACATGCCTCGTCTATACGGCCGGCATACCAGCAGGAATCCACCTTAGAGGCGTACACTATGCCGACGATTCCGAACGGCAGGCAACAGAATATTGTCACCAGAATGGACAGTACAAGGTATGTGGACGGTTTCTCCGCCCGAGGGTATGCCCTCCCCGGACCGTCCTCAGACTGGCTGTATCCACAGTTGGTACAGAATCTTGTTCCGTCCGGCAATTGTGCTCCGCAATTTTTACAGTACATGACTTAAATTCTTTAGATTAGAAAAGGGGAAACGTCTTATCAGTATTGTAATACTTCTCATTAAAGCCATCATCGGTCATTGTGAGGATGATGATACCTTGAATAAGCATTACTATCTGCCATACACCGCAGGTACACAAGGACAGGAGAATCGACAGCAGCCCAGCTGTGGATTTCTCAAGATAGAAATAGTGAATGCCAAGGCCTCCCAGGAATATGGCGAGGAGTCCGGCAGTCAGCCTATCCTTGGGATAATGACTCCGGGCGCCGGGATTAGACGCTCCGCATTGAGGACAGTACTTCAGGTTCTGCGGCATCTTCGCTCCACAGTTGGGACAGAACACCTCTTTCACGACGGGCGCACCGCAATGAGGACACACCGATGCGGAATCAGAAATCTGCTGACCGCATTCTTTACAATTTACAAGAGCCATGGGTTAAGGATTAAATTCTTCAATATCTGCAAATTTAAAATAAATCCGTTTATGTCATGCATCAATCCGGACAAATCGCATGCTTATTGCCCTAACACAGGCAGACTGTCTCCGAAAATGTAGTAGAGTGCAAGCCAGAAGGCAAAGCGGGTGCCCTTGCCGATGAGCATGAAGATGGCACAGCGGCCGAAGTGGAGCTTGTAGAAGCCGAGGCCTATGGCGAAGACGTCGCCGACAAATGGCAGCCATGTCAGGAAGGCCAGCAGGGAGCCGTACTTGTCTATCTTCGATTTCTGTTTCAGCAAGGTCTCCTCCTTGACACGGAACCATTTCTCGATCCATTCCCATTTGCCTATGCGGCCTATCCAGTAGGAGGTCAGGCCGCCGAGCCAGTTGCCGGCAGTGGCACATATCCATGATATCAGCGGGTCTCCTCCGGCTATGAGGATGCCCACGATGAGGAAATCCGAGGAGAACGGGACGACGGTAGCCGCTATGAAGGTGCCGATAAACAGGCCGACGTAGCCGAGGTCGAGCAGAAATTCCAGATCCATTGTCCTATTTTCTTATCTTCTTGAAAAAATCTGTCATGACAGCACCGCACTCGTCCGCCAGTATTCCGTTCTTGACTTTCGTCCTCGGATGAAGGAGGGACGGGGAGAACAGAGTGTAACCTCGTTTGGGGTCGCCCGCACCGTAGACCACTGCTCCGACCTGCGTCCAGGCCATGGCGGCGGCGCACATCGGACATGGTTCGACTGTGACGTACAGAGTGCATTCAGGCAGGTATTTCCCTCCAATGTAAGAAGTGGCGGCCGTCATGGCCAGCATCTCCGCATGGGCAGTGGGGTCGTGAAGGGTCTCGGTCTGGTTGTGCGCCCGGGCGATGATGCGTCCCTCGCACACGACTACCGCTCCGATGGGTATTTCTCCCTCAGCCTCGGCCCGCCGCGCCTCTTTCAGAGCCTCTCGCATGTACTTCTCGTGGTCAGTGTTCATTGTCTGTCGTTCAATATTTTCCAGGAGCCGTTCTTCTTCGCTCCACTCCTTTCTATTATGCCTTTCTCCCGAAGCCGGTCAATAGCCCGCTTTATAGTGCTTCGCGATTTTTTTGTATTGGTTGCTATATCCTCTATCTTGATAGATGCATTATCGGCAATAAGCTGTAAAACAGCCATCTCCACCAAAGAGACCTTTCCTGCGAGATGATTTAAAGGTCCATTTTGAACCTTTAAATCAGTGTTTAAAGGTCCATTTTGAACCTTTAAAGTGTCTGCTTTTATGTGCAATGTCCTGTTTCTTAAATCTGCCTTCTCGTTGAGAATGAGGTACCGCAGAAACCTCTCCAAGGGCTCGGCCGTGGCTGTTATTCCATTTTTCAGGTCATTGTAATTGGCTCTTACCAAGGCATTGCGGAAAAACCACGAATGTCTCTCGAACGTGTCATTCTCCACATTGAATCCGAAATTACGGAGATATTTTATCAGGAATACGGCAGTTGTCCTGGTATTGCCTTCCCCGAACGGATGGATCTGCCATAGACCCGAGATAAATCTTGCGATATGGCTCACGGCTTCATCCGCTGACAGACCCTCGTAGGAAAATTCCCTTTCAGTGAAAATATCGTATTCCAAGGTGTCCATTATCAGACCTGCGCCGGCATAGATGACAGTTCCTCCGTCCAGAACCCATTCCTTTTTTGTGACGTTGTAGTCCCTGATGCGGCCTGCAAACTTGTATATGCCGGTGAAAAGATACCGGTGGATGCGGATGAGTTCTGCAGGAGACATAGAGAAGGTCTGTTCGGCAAGAAGTTCCGTAATCCTGTAGGAGACCGTGTCAGCCTCTTTAGTCCGTTCATCATCGAGGGCCTCTCTCGCGGTGCGGCTCTCGTAGTATGAATCTATGCGCTGTCTGACTTCCTGGAGCGTGATGTCTCCCTCGATGTGCTCACGTGCAGTATTTATAAGGTATGTCGAAGGCTTCAGTCCGTCCACGTCCTGAAGTCCGATGGCCGTCCGCCATGCCTGCGCCCGTTCCGCCCTCGACGGCTCGCCCTGCCTTATGTATTCCTCAAAGTCTGTCATAATAGCAGAGCAAAGATAGGAAAACTCTCTATAACGGCAAATCCATGTCCTCCTACTTGAAAGTGGCAGAGATGATGTGGGAACATGCAGGCGGGTGACATTTTGGCAGAAAGGAATGACTGGCACTCATTTTGTTTTATGGTTCAGTACAGTTTGAAAACAACTAAAATTTAAAAGATATGAACATTAGACCTTTAGCAGACAGAGTGCTCGTAGAGCCCAAAGAAGCTGAGACCAAGACAGCAAGCGGAATCTATATTCCTGAGACAGCAAAAGAGAAACCCCAGCAGGGTAAGGTAATCGCTGTAGGCAGCGGCAAGAAGGATGAGCCCATGGAACTGAAAGTGGGTGACACCGTTCTCTACGGAAAATATTCCGGAACCGAGATTACCGTTGACGGCAAGGACTATCTGATGATGCGTCAGTCCGACGTGCTTGCAGTTCTTTAATTAATCTGTTTGTTTAACTTTTAAAAATTCAAAATCATGGCAAAGGAAATAAAATTCAATATGGAAGCCCGCAACCTGATGAAGGAAGGTGTGGACGCTCTTGCAAACGCAGTGAAGGTAACTCTCGGCCCTAAGGGACGTAACGTGGTTATCGACAAGAAATTCGGTGCTCCTCAGGTAACCAAGGACGGTGTCACCGTGGCTAAGGAAGTGGAGCTGGAGGACCGTTTCCAGAACATGGGTGCTCAGATGGTAAGGGAGGTTGCTTCCAAGACCAACGACCAGGCCGGTGACGGTACCACTACCGCTACAGTCCTCGCTCAGGAGATCATCAGCGTAGGTCTGAAGAATGTGACCGCAGGTGCTAACCCGATGGACCTGAAACGCGGTATCGACAAGGCCGTGGAGACAGTTGTGGCTGACCTGAAGAAGCAGACTCAGGAAGTCGGCGAGGATATGGCAAAGGTTGAGCAGATTGCCACTACATCCGCCAACAACGACGCTTTCATCGGCAAGCTCATCGCCGAGGCAATGGGCAAGGTGAAGAAAGAGGGTGTCGTTACAGTCGAGGAGGCCAAAGGTACCCAGACTGAGGTTAAGGTCGTAGAGGGTATGCAGTTCGACAGAGGCTATATCTCCCCTTATTTCATGACCAACCCCGACAAGATGGAGGCCGTGCTCGAGAACCCGAAGATCCTCATCACCGACAAGAAGATCTCCTCTATGAAGGACCTGCTTCCTATCCTCGAGCCCATCGCCCGTAACAGCGAGTCTCTGCTGATTATCGCTGAGGACGTTGACGGAGAGGCTCTGACCACACTGGTTGTCAACAGACTCCGCGGTACTCTGAAAGTTGCCGCAGTGAAGGCTCCCGGATTCGGTGACCGCCGTAAGGAGATGCTCCAGGATATCGCCACACTGACAGGTGCGCAGGTAGTATCCGAGGAGAGAGGCTTCACCCTCGAGAACACCACTCCCGACATGCTCGGTAAGGCCGACAAGGTGACCATCGACAAGGAGAACACTACTATCGTCAACGGTAAAGGTGACAAGGAAGCCATCGCTGACCGTGTTGCCCAGATCCGCAAGCAGATCGAGAAGACCACTTCAGACTATGACCGCGAGAAACTCCAGGAGAGACTGGCCAAACTGGCAGGTGGTGTTGCAGTTCTCTATGTAGGTGCTGCATCCGAGGTCGAGATGAAGGAGAAGAAGGACAGGGTAGAGGATGCTCTGAACGCTACCCGTGCAGCAGTCGAGGAAGGTATCATCCCTGGTGGTGGTGTGGCATTCATCCGCGCTATCGAGGCCCTGAAGGGACTGAAAGGTGAGAATGAGGACGAGCAGACCGGTATCAACATCGTGGCCAAGGCCATTGAGGCTCCTCTGCGTACCATCGCCGAGAATGCAGGTGTCGAGGGCAGCGTAGTGGCTCAGAAAGTCCGCGAGGGCAAGGGCGACTTCGGTTACAATGCCCGTGCAGACCGCTATGAAAACCTGCTCGCAGCCGGTGTCATCGACCCGACCAAGGTTACCCGTGTAGCACTGCAGAACGCAGCTTCAGTAGCCGGCATGTTCCTCACCACTGAGTGTGTCATCGCTGACAAACCGGAACCCGCTCCCGCAGCTCCTGCAATGAACCCCGGAATGGGCGGCATGATGTAATCAACCGTACCCTATAATAAGAACAGCCGCAACCAATGGATGATGGTTGCGGCTGTTTCTTTTTGAGGTTTTTGTCATATTCGGTATCTTCGCCGAAAAATATGAGCTATGGCGGACACGGCATTCAAGAGAAAACTCTATCAGAGTTGTGGGCAAATCTACACTGGTTGACTTTTCAAAAGCATCCACAGAAACATTCAATCTGTTCAATGACCTATCAGATCTTGACTACATTTTTCTGCAGCTTCAACCGCAGGCCAGGCAGGCTATAAAGCATCTTGTGGCTGATTACAGGTACGACTATATAGAGACCGGTTCACTGCTTTCCATCAGGAAAAATGTAAAGAACATAGTCATCCCGAGTGAGGAGACAAAATTGAAGATGAACCCAATGGACTATGAAGAATTCCGATGGGCCATGGGAGACACTGTGACAGTACCGCTGCTTCAGAAGGCTTTCGCGGACGAGCTGCCTTTGAAAGAGGCTCACCGCAAGCTTATGAGGGATTTCCGGCTTTACATGCTTATCGGAGGAATGCCCCAGGCTGTGAATGAGTATCTGGAAACAAACAATCTAAGCAGCGTAGATGTCGTCAAACGTGAGATTTTGGAATTATATTTCACTGATTTTCATAAGATTGACCCATCTGGAAGAGTGTCCATGATGTTTGAGGCGATACCAGCTGAGCTCAACAGGAATTCTTCAAGATACAGGGTGTCCAATGCTGTTGAAGATGCCCGTAATGACAGAATGACTGAATATCTGGCGGATCTCGTAAGTTCCATGACCGTCAATATATCCTACAATGTCAATGACCCGAACATCGGTCTCTCACAGACCAAGGACATAAACAGTTATAAGTTATTCACAGCTGACACCGGCCTGTTCATCACTCTTGCTTTTAAAGACAAGGCATTTACGGACAATGTCATCTATCAGCAGCTTCTAAATGATAAACTGACTGTAAATTTAGGATATGTCTACGAAAATATAGTCGCGCAGATGCTCCGTGCTTCTGGAAACGAACTTTATTACCACACTTTTCCTACTGACAGCGGAAAGCACAATTATGAGATTGATTTCCTATTGGCCAGACACAATAAAATCTGCCCTGTGGAAGTCAAGTCATCAGGATACAAGACCCATGCGTCACTGGACGCTTTCTGTAATAAATTTTCTTCCAGAGTACATGACAAGTATCTGATTTACCCCAAAGACCTTATAAAAGAGCAGGAGCTGACCTGTCTGCCATTCTACATGGTGCCGTTCATTTAGGACTATGCTTTTACCAGCCAGTCGTCTATAGTGCCGGTCTGGGACGAGAATAACGCGCGTATGCGGACCAGTTTGAACTCAAATATGTAGACATACCTCGCTGTTTCGACTTCTCTGCATAAACTTTCCAGCCACCGGCCATTCGGAAGAAAAGATACAGAGGTACCTTACGACGTACATTGCACGGAATCCCCGACAGAAATGCGTCTATCTCTCTTTTTACCCTTTCCGTATCTCCTCGTTAGGAAAGTCCAGCATAAACGCTTCCTCCTCCGGCAGATAGGATTTGACAGTCAGGTATCCGCTCTGATAGATCATCGGCAGAGGCTTCTCCTTATCCGCCTTATAGTCTACAAACTCTTCCTGGCGGTACGGTGTACTGGTAAAGTCCTCCACTGTCTCACCGCTGTGAGAGAGCAGCCTGACCAGATAGGATGGGGTGCCGGTACTGAACCAGTAATTCTGTATGTCCAGGCTGTTAAAGGCGTTGAGCAGGCTGAACGGATTGTAGACATCAGTCATTATCTTGCTGAAATGATAGCCGTCGTACCTGCGCTTAAGCCGGTTCAGTCGATTTTCAGTGGGGATACCCCCTGAATCGCAAGAAACCTCTCCTAAAGCCACTTCCGCCGTCATGGGTGGCATGCCGGCTGCAGGCTGACCACATATCCGGATGCCCGATTGCAGCTTCCGAAACCGGGACATCACTCATGGAACACGCATACGTATTGTAACTGACTTACAGCAACCGTCATATATCGTCATATAAGGTCCCGCGACATGAAAAGGCAAACCATAAAGCGACTTGTCAGGCTATTACTCCCCCTCGACAGGCCGCTCCGTGGCAGATTTTCCATCCGGTCCCACACCACCATCCAGTCCCCACCACAACGGCAGCATTTCCCGCGATTCGGTGCCGTTGCGGCAGACGGGCCGTGAGGAGGAGATCGCGTCCCGGGCACTTGCGTCTCATGCGCAGCCATTTTGCAATGTCCAGCATATCACCGAAATTCATCCCGCTTATTATCAAGGATATACGTTTTGGCAACTTGCTGGACCCGGCATATTCCGCCACCAAACGGCCATCCAGCCCCATATCCTCACAAGTCCAGCAGATGTCCTTTCCCAGAGCATCTGATTATCAGGCATTTCTGTAAGCGCTCTTTGTTGGACGTGAGGTACACATCTACACATCAACGCCTGAAGTCTGACTCGCTTGAAATCAGCAGGACTTTCCCCATTGTGTCCGTAATTTTACAGTAACACAATAACAGTATGCGTGCCCCACTGAAAATCTACTGACAAATTTTACCATGGGCCCAGCAGGTGTTCTGCTTTTCAATATGCTGAATGTTAATGATTTACCTGTATGATATTTTGCTGGGCTGGGTGCGGTGGATATGTGATGCTTCCTGAACTGGCAATTTAGTCGGCAATTTGTACTGTTACTGTAATTCTTAGTCCGATGACGGCGTTTTCTGTACTTTCCTCCTACGCACGAACCAAAATCCCGCATATTCGGTACACCTGCGCAGTAGTGTGGGAAAGTCTGGTCGGCGAGTATGGCAGTAGAGTAGGGCCGGTTAGTCCCAGCCGAAGTTGAAGGATAGGCCGAGTATGTGAAGGTACTGTCTTTCCTTGTTCAGGAAAATGTTGTAGAGGGAACCGTCTGATCCGTGGGTGAAACTTACGTCTCTGGAGTTGCGTATGTCGAAATAGTAATAGAGTTCTATACTGTTGAAGTCCGATACTTCCCAGCTGATTCCGAGACAGAATCTGAGTCTGTCCACGAACGGACCGCCTCCGTAGTTTACTGTATTAAGGGTATTGGACAGTTCGAAGAATGCGTAAGGCTCAAGGTCAGTCTTGGGTATCTCGTAATCCACTTTGAGCTTTGAGCGGATTATCCATTCGTCCAGGGGATCGTGTATTCTGTCGGCCCATGGACGGATGTTCACAAGAGGGCGTTCTGTAAGTGACAGTTTCCAGTCTCCGAGTTCAACCTGGGCTTTCAGGTCCAGATAGACCCTGTGTCTGTACTGCCACTGTCTTCTGTACTCTATGTCTCCTTCAGTAAGGAGGGACTGGAAAATGTATCCGGCATCTATGGAAAAATAGTCGCATGTCTCCCATGAGAAGGCTCCAAGCAGGTAGTTGCGGTCCACTCTTGTACAGTTGTCCATGAAACGGATCTCATTGTTTATGATAAACGAGAGGTCATCAGCAAGAGGAAATTCGAACTCAACATCAGCTCTTGGCTGGAAGTCGGAGTCTTTGGTGGTGCGAATGACCTCATATTCTCCGTTCTGTGCCGTCATGCACAGTGGGGTTGCGCAGATAAAGGCGCATATGGTCAGCAATGTAAGCGGGCGTCTGCTCATAATTTCAGTTCACTGTGTATATACCTGTTTGACAGTTTGCTTTATTTATTCGAAGCGCAAATATGAGTAATAAATCGGAACTATCCTTGACAACGGTGTTACAACAGTGTTAAAAAAATATTACAGGATTTGTCGGTTCGTAATACGACGTTGTAAATTCAATAAAAAGGCGGGGCTGTAAGCCGGGTTCTGTACCGTAGGAGCTGACTCCGTCGGCCTCTATCATTTATCTGAGCAGCCTACCCCCCGGCAAAGGACGAGCAGCCCTTGACTGCCGGTATATTTGGCCTTGCAGGCCGCAGGCGGATACTCCGATGATGTCGCCATCGAACGGACGCAGGCTCTTACCCTGCATTTTCACCCTTACCTCTCCCGAGGGAGGGGCGGTTGTTTTCTGTTACCCGTGACGTAAGCTTTCGCCTACCTGTGCTTTCCACAGTGCGGTGCTCTGTCCTGCCCGGACTTTCCTCCCCCGGACCTGTGACGGTCCGGCAGCGATAGAGCGCCCCGCCAATTCTTATTTTCCGTAATATTTTCTTATGTTCCGCTCCACCTCACGTTTCATGCGTGGGGAGAGGGTACAGTTTTCGTGGCACTGCATGTCGTAGTTCCATATGCGGGCCACACAGTAGTTGGCGTGGCGGCAGCCGCTCTCTGAGCAGACTCCGTCGCGCAACTTGTTGACGAAATCCGTATCGTATACCAGCGGACGGGCCATTTCCACGAACTCGAATCCGGCGTTGAGGACTCTGTCGATGGTAGCCATGGAATTGACTCCTCCGACGAAGGCAAGGGGCAGTTTCAGCTCCCTGCGGAACTGTATGGAGTCATCGAAGAAGAAGGCCTCTTTGAAAGGCTCGTCCTTTATCATCATCTTGCCGAAAAGGTTGACACCTAACTTGAGCCACCACAGTCTCCAGGGCATGTATCCTGTCAGCACGCTGATGGGCATGGCTCCTCGCATTACGTACATCGGGGCCTTGCTGACGAATCCGCCGCTTAGCACGAGACACTGGGCTCCGTCCTGTTCCAGACGCTTGGCGACCCTGATGCAGTCCTCCACTTCCAGACCGCCCTTGAACCCGTCGCGGGTATTGGTCTTTACCAGTACAGCTATATCGTCTCCTGCCGCCTTCATCACTTCCTCCATTACCATATCCATGAATATCATGCGGTTCTCTATCGGACCGCCGTACTTGTCCTTGCGGTGGTTGGTGTACGGGGACAGGAACTGCGAGATGAGGTAGCCGTGGCCGGCATGAATCTCGACGGCGTCGAATCCTCCGTCACGTGCGATGCGTACTGCATTGCCGAAATCCTTGACGATCTGATGTATCTCATCCTCTCGCAGACCATGAACGAAAGTAGGCGAATAGAGATTGAATCCGCTGGATGCTCCTACGGGTCTCTGTCCGCAGTACATCCGGTGCGACATGTTGCCGCAGTGTCCGAGCTGTATGCAGGCCTTGGCCCCTGCCGCATGTATGGAGTCTGTCAGGTCTCTCAGGCCCGGGATGATCTCAGGACGCATCCATAGCTGGCGGTGGAATGAGAGACCGCTCTTGTTGATGGAGGCGTAGGCAACGGATGTCATGCCGACTCCGCCGCGGGCTACTGCCGTATGGTAGTCCTTGAGCTGTTGCGTGGGGACATGTCCGTCACACATGCCCTCGTATGCCGAGGCGCGGATGACACGGTTCTTGATTTCTATCGGGCCGATCTTGGCCGGAGTGAATAGTAGGGATTCCATATGGTTGATGCTGTTTGTCTAATATATAAAAGGTATGAGCCGTTTACGCTTCAGACTTGTGAATTCCTCTCCGAACTCCTTTGTGTATTTCTCGTAGAGAGAATTCGCTCTGGGCGCAAGGTTGGCGAATGTCCACATGCAGAATATGGCGCCGGGCAGGGACCAGGTCAGAATCGCGTATCCGAACCATTCGGTAATCTCTCCGTAATAGTTTGCGGATGAGACATATTTGAACATGCCGCCGCGTGGAATGTAGTGCCTGGTGTCTCCCGGCTTGCGGAGGTGGCGTATGATGTAGTCCGAATTAAGGTTGACAACCATGCCGAATATGAATATCAATGCTCCGACGATGAACTGCGGGGAATAGAGCCATTGTACGGTATAATAGTCCTCAGGTGCGAGTATGAAGATCCACCCGCATATAAGATAGGAGTTTATGATGTTGAATACAGCGCCCATGAGCACAACGGACACAGGCATCTTGCTGTTGCCTCTCATCAGGAACGGGTAGATCAGGGATCTTTGTGTGTAATGGATAACCAGGAATGATATGAGTACCGTGGCCATCAGGTTGTTCCAGCTGTGAGTCAGGATATAGAGCAATACGGTGACTATCAGCACCGGAATCTCCATCAGCACCCATGCGGCTTTGTTGTTGATCATGGGACCCCAGCCTTTGCTGCGGAGGTATCCGTACCCGGCTTTGAAGTATTGCAATGCGATAAACACCACAACAGCCAGCACTATCATTACTCTTTCTACTGTCTGAAAAAAATCAAGGTCAAAAATTGTCTGCAGAAACACGGTGTAGGTTTTATTTGGTTAATAATCAAGGCTTCAGTTTTATTATTGTCTGGAATACGGATCTGTCGGCACTCCGTCCTTCCACGAAGAAAGAGCTTTCTGCGGTATTCTCCGCCATGAGTATCTCCACTTTCTCTCCGAGGCGTGTCTCGTGGTTGAAGTTGATCTGGTACCAGTCCAGATCCATTTTCGTGAGCAGGTTCGGATCTATGGAGTCGAATGCCCATTCAACGTATTTTGCATTGTTGGTATGGCCGTTGAAATCAACGTCTGAGTACATGACTGTCCTGACTTGTACCGGCCTCATTTCTTTCGGAGACACGAGCTTGCCGCATTGTCCCTCCATGACGTCCCGTTCCAGGGCGGTGGATGTGCTTTTCTCACCGAGGACGTGGTCGGGCCGCAGCATCCTTCTGGTTCCTGTGTCAATGAGCAGCCATGAGCTCGTTGCCTGTATGCATATGTCCCCTCCGGCCGACAGCAGTTCGAAGTCTCTGAGTGAGAATACTCCCTCGCGGCCTTTGTGCCATGTGGTAAGCTGCACTTCGTCCTCCCATTTCGGAGCCTGTGCAAAGCGTACTTTCATTCTGGAAAGCACCCATACTATGTTGTCCTTGATGAGGTCGTTGTATCCGAATCCTATCGCGGACGCATGGATGTTGGCAATTTCCTGAGCCTGCGACATAAAGGAAAATGCCTTGTAGTTCTTCCTTATGTCGACGTCCGATGTGTGTACCTTATATCTTGTCGTAAGACTTTTCATTCAGGAATGAGGTTGAAAAATATCTTGCAAAGATAGTTTTTTTACCATAACTTTGTACCCCCGTAAGTAAATAATATCATCGTATGTCAGCAAAGTATGTTTTCGTTACGGGAGGGGTAGTTTCCTCTTTGGGCAAGGGTATAATATCTTCATCATTAGCCAAGCTTCTCCAGTCCAGAAATCTCAGGGTCACGATCCAGAAATTCGACCCGTATCTCAATGTGGACCCGGGTACCCTGAATCCTTACGAGCATGGCGAATGCTTCGTCACCGAGGACGGTGCTGAGACGGATCTGGATCTCGGCCATTATGAGAGATTCCTCAATATCTACACATCACGTGCGAACAATGTGACTACGGGAAAGATATACCGCACTGTCATAGACAAGGAACGGCAGGGCGCATATCTTGGAAAGACCGTGCAGATCATTCCGCACATTACAGATGAGATCAAGCGGAGGATGCTGCTTCTCGGCAAGAGCGGGCAGTACGATGTTATTATTACCGAGATAGGAGGAACGGTCGGAGACATAGAGTCGCTTCCGTTCATAGAGGCCATGCGGCAGTTGCAGTGGGAACTCCCTGATGAGGACTGTCTGGTGATTCATCTGACTTTAGTCCCATATCTCAGTGCCGCGAAGGAACTGAAGTCCAAGCCTACCCAGCATTCTGTAAAACTGCTGCAGCAGGATGGAGTACAGCCTGACATACTTATATGCCGCACGGAACACAAGCTCTCGCCGGAACTTCGGAAAAAGCTGGCCCTGTTCTGTAACGTACGCCCCAATGCTGTGATAGAGTCAATAGATGCGGATACTATATATAAGGTGCCTCTTATGATGCGTGAGGAGAAACTGGACGAGATCGTGCTGGAGAAATTCGGCCTGCTCGACCGCGTGAATGAGCCCGACATGAGCGCATGGCAGTCGTTCATTGACCGTCTGACATCGCCCGAGCACCATGTGACCGTCGCGCTTGTAGGCAAGTACGTGGAACTTCAGGATGCCTACAAGTCCATCCTCGAGTCGTTCATACATGCCGGGGCCGCCAATCGCTGTAAGGTAAAGGTTGTGCCCATTCACAGCGAGTATCTTACCGAGGACAATGTGGAGGAGAAACTGGCTGGAATGGACGGAATCCTGATTGCCCCTGGTTTTGGGGAGAGGGGACTTGAAGGAAAGATCAAGGCTGTCCGTTATGCGCGTGAGAACCGTATTCCATTTTTCGGCATCTGTCTCGGAATGCAGATGGCTGTCGTGGAGTTTGCCCGCAACGTGCTGGGACTGAAGGATGCCATGACCACGGAGGTGGAGGCCAATACGTCCAATCCCGTGATCGATCTCATGGCGGACCAGAAAACAACGACCATAAAGGGGGGGACTATGCGTCTTGGAGCATATCAGTGCGAGGTGGAGGAAGGTTCGCTGGCGTACAGAATATACGGCAAGCCGCTTATCAGCGAAAGACACCGTCACCGTTACGAGCTGAATAACGAATATGTGGAAAGGCTCAATGCGGCCGGAATGCGCACAAGCGGGCGTAATCCGGAGACAGGACTTGTGGAGATTGTGGAGATACCGGAACATCCTTTCTTTATCGGTGTGCAGTTCCATCCGGAGTATAAAAGCACTCCTGAGAGACCTCAGCCCATATTCGTGGCATTTGTGAAAGCGGCTTTAGACTATCATAACCTGAAATAAAGATGCGTAAGGGATTCCTGGTTCCAGCAGCCGCGCTCGCGGCCGCGGCTGTGTTTTCCGGCTTCGCAGGCCATCTGTATCCGGGCGGTACCGGAGACGCGGGGGCGGTAGAGCATTATGTCATCGGCTCCAAGGAGGCAATCAGACACGATCTTTCTGCTTATACTCAGGGCCTGTTTTTTTATAAGGGAGATCTGTACGAGAGTACGGGACAGTATGGAGAATCTTCATTCCGTCAGGTGGATCCTGCAACTGGAAAGGTTCTGCGCACCGAGCTGTTCCCGGAGAACTATTTCGGTGAGGGCTCATGCGTGTTCGACGGCCTGGCATACATACTTACGTGGTATGAAGAAGTCTGCTTAGTGTACGATATAGAGACATTCACGAAGCTGGCTGAGCTTCCGTATCAGGGACAGGGCTGGGGACTTACCACCGACGGGCGCTCTCTCATCATGAGCAACGGTACGTCCAGGCTGTCATTCAGGGACCCCGTGACTTTTATCGAGCAGCATTCGGTTACGGTAAGGGACGGAGGACGTCCGGTCAGCTATATCAATGAACTGGAGTATATTGACGGCAGGATATGGGCCAATATCTACGGATTGGACGAGATTTTCATCATAGATCCTGTGACGGGCGCAGTTACCGGCAAGTTGGACTGCCGCGGTCTTCTTGATGCGGAGTACAAGACATCAGCGACCGATGTTCTGAACGGTATCGCATACAATCCGGAGGATGGTTCCGTCTATCTGTCGGGGAAATACTGGCCGAGGATGTATAAAGTATCAGTAAAGCAGATGACCGATGAGTAATTTAAGAATGCGTGCTCTCGAAGAGTTCTCTACCCGCAAGGCGGAGAGGTTCTACGATGAGGACAGACCGGTGTCCGTGTATTTCGGACAGAACGTACTTACACTTGAGAAGATGCGCAGGTATTTGTCTCCTGACGCATATGCGGAGGTGGTCACAGCCATCAAGGACGGTGGCGCTGTTGACCGTAAGTTCGCTGACCAGATAGCTGCCGGCATGAAGGCCTGGGCTGTGGAAATGGGTGCTACGCATTATACCCATTGGTTTCATCCCATGACAGATTCTACAGCAGAGAAGCACGAGGCTTTTGTGGACAGGGACCTTTCCGGAGACGTCTTCGAGAATTTCAAAGGCAGCACTTTGGTGCAGCAGGAACCCGATGCTTCCAGTTTCCCTAACGGAGGACTCAGGAATACATTCGAGGCAAGAGGATACACGGCCTGGGATCCGAGTTCACCTGCGTTCATCATCGACAATACTCTCTGTATACCGACTGTCTTCGTGTCGTATACAGGTGAGGCCCCGGATATGAAGGTCCCTATGCTCAAGTCTCTTAGGGCATTGGACAGGGCCGCACTTGATGTAGTGCGTCTGTTTGACCGGAATGTCCGGAAAGTCGGGGTCATGCTTGGGCCTGAACAGGAATATTTCCTCATCGATGATGCATTCTACAGGGCCAGGCCGGACCTTCAGATATGCAGCAGGACACTTCTTGGGCATACTGCGGCGAAGGATCAGCAGCTTGAGGATCACTATTTCGGCACCATTCCATCCAGGACAATGGCGTTTATGAAGGATTTCGAGACACTTGCCTACAAGCTTGGAATTCTGCTCAAGACACGCCACAATGAAGTAGCTCCCAATCAGTTCGAATGTGCTCCCCTGTATTGCGAGGCGAACCTGGCGATAGACCATAACCTTATTCTCATGCTTCTGATGAGAAAGGTGGCGAAAAAGCACCATTTCAAGGTGCTTTTCCACGAAAAGCCGTTTGACGGGGTGAACGGCTCCGGAAAGCACTGCAACTGGTCCATGGTGACGGACACCGGTGTGAACCTTCTTTCTCCCGGCCGGACTCCAAGGACCAATCTTCAGTTCCTAAGTATATTCGTGTCAGTCATCAGGGCTGTATACGAGCATAATTTTCTGCTTATGTCCAGTGTCGCGTCGCTTGGTAATTCCTACAGGCTCGGCGGTAATGAGGCACCTCCTGCGGTCATGTCGGTGTTTGTGGGTACTACTCTGGACAAGGTGCTCAGGAGCATAGAGGATATGGCCGACCTCGGTGAGACGGACGAGGAGCATGCCAGGCTCAAGGTGGTGGGGGAGATTCCGGAGATACTTCCTGACAACACTGACAGGAACAGGACATCTCCTTTCGCCTTTACCGGCAACCGTTTTGAGTTCAGGGCTGTCGGATCGTCCGTAAACGTGTCGGCTCCGATGTATGTACTCAATGCTGCCGTAGCCGAACAGCTTGTGCGTTTCCGTTCACTGGTGGACACACGCATGGCCGCCGGGGAGAAGCACGATGATGCCATATTCAGTGTTATACGTCAGTATGTACTGGAATCCAAGGCTATACGTTTTGAAGGAAACGGATACAGCAGAGAGTGGCACGAGGAGGCCGCCAGAAGGGGCCTTAAGGCTCTGACAACCGTGCCTGAGGCCAACAAGGCCCTTGTGGACGGATCCACCATAAAGCTTTTTTCGGAGCTGGACATACTTTCGGACCGCGAACTTTATGCCCGTTACGAGGTGCAGCAGGAGACCTTCACAAAGAAGCTGCAGATAGAGGCCAGGGTATTGGGAGACTTGATTGTCAACCATGTCATACCGACAGCGGTCAAGTTCCAGAATACGCTCCTCGACAACTGCCGGGGGCTTACGGACCTTTTCGGACGGGACCGGATGGCCGCCATGTGTCCGTCACAGCTGATTGTGATAGAAAAGATATCCGGATATGTGGAGTCTCTCAGGGTATACGTGCATGACATGATAGAGGCGCGCAGGAAGGCCAACTCTATTCAGGACATCACGGAGAGGGCGGAGGCGTATTCTTCCGAGGTGCTTCCTTATATGGGCAGGATAAGGGAGGTTGCGGACAAGCTGGAAATGCTGGTGGATGATGATCTGTGGCCTCTGCCCAAGTATCGGGAGATGCTGCTCAGCAGGTGATTCGGTGCGTATTGGTATAAATTTTGTCGTATGTAAGTAAATTTATATTAAATTTGTATTTCAGTCTGCACCTGAATAATATGAAAAACGATAGAATAGACAAGATAGTAGCTTATTTTACAAAGCATTATGTAAACAGATATTTCGTACTTCTAATAGATGTGGTGATATCTGTGTGTTCGACAGTCCTGGTCCTCGGTGTATTTGACTATTTCACGCCTTCGGGCAAGGTGCCGCCTTTATTTTATATGGCTGGAGCCGCTGTGTCCGCAGTGGTGTCGCTCATAGTCTTCTTCTTTACCAAGAGCTATGCCGGGGTTGTCCGACACACGACCATGCGTGAGATGTGGCGTATATCGTTTGCATCCATTCTGAAGGGTGTAATCATGCTGCTCATTCTCTATTCGGCGGATGTCCGTCCTTCCATCTTCCTAGATGGCAAGTGGATTGTCGTATTCGCAATACTGGACATGGTGCTCACCCCGTTCCTGCTCATACTTGCACGCATACTTATTACGAATATCTACAGCATGCTCACGTCCAGCAGCGTGCCTGAATATTACGTCAAGAATACCCTTATATACGGAACAGACGATGATTCTGTATATACACTGAGTTTCTTGGAGAAGACCACGCACACGAAGTACCGTTGCGTAGGTTTCGTCACCACCGACAAGAACGGGAAGAACAACCTGCTTTGCGGCTACAAGGTCTACCACATAGAGAACAAGAGGGACTTCGCAAGGCTGGTGACATCGAAGCTGGTTGCTGCCATGGTGTTCCCCAGCAATGTCGCGGCCCGCAATGAGGAGAACAGGATTCTGAAGTTCTGTTCGGAGAGAAGGATACAGATTCTGGTTAAGCCCTCATTGGCCAATTTTGACGACAGTATATTCCGTGCGAAGATCAGGGAAATCAAGATTGAGGACCTGTTGGGCCGGGACGAGATAAAGATCAGTATTCTGGAGATACGTGAGTTCCTGACGGACAAGGTTGTAGTGGTGACTGGAGGTGCTGGCTCCATTGGAAGTGAGCTGTGCCGTCAGTTGGTCAACATGCCTATCCGCAAGCTGATACTTGTGGACTTCGCAGAGACTCCGATGCACAACATGCAGCTGGAACTCCGTTCTCAGGCACCCAGAGTGGAGAAGAAGTTCGTCATAGCGGATGTCCGCAACAGGGAGCGTATAGACCAGCTGTTCGACAAGTATCGTCCCAATGTGGTATTCCATGCGGCCGCCTACAAGCACGTTCCTCTTATGGAGTCCAATCCCGTGGAGGCCGTACACTCCAATGTTTTCGGTACAAAGAACGTGGTGGATGCGTCCATCAAGTATGACGTGGAAAAATTCGTCATGATATCCACCGACAAGGCTGTCAACCCTACCAACGTAATGGGGGCTTCCAAGCGTATCGCGGAGATATATGTCCAGACAATAGGAAATGAGATCATGGCAGGAAGGGTCAGCGGCAAGACAAAGTTCGTGACGACGCGCTTCGGCAATGTATTGGGATCCAACGGCTCCGTCATACCTTTATTTAAGGAGCAGATCGCAAAGGGAGGCCCGGTGACTGTCACGGATCCGCGTATCATACGTTATTTCATGACCATATCCGAGGCTTGCTCTCTTGTTCTGGAAGCGGCCACAATGGGTGAGGGCAATGACATATTTGTCTTCGACATGGGCGACCCCGTGAAGATAGATGATCTGGCGAAGAAGATGATTTCCCTGTCCGGTCTCGAACTCGGCAAGGATATCGAGATAAAATATGTGGGACTGCGTCCTGGAGAGAAACTGTATGAGGAACTTCTGAAGGATGAAGAAAATACGCTTCCTACAGTACACAAAAAGATTTTCCGTGCCAAGGTAAGGGAGTATGATATGGAGGAGGTCAATCGGGAACTGAAGGATCTGTACGAGCATACTTTAAGTATGAAAAAAGACGATACGGTCCTGTCCATGAAGCGCATGGTTCCTGAGTATAAAAGCACGAACTCAAGATATCAGAGACTTGACAAGGAAGGGGAATAGTTAGACAGGTGGGGCCGGGTGAGGACTGGGTGCAGTGCGCCAGTTGCCGAGATTGAAAACTGAAATAAAAGACCAGCCTGCTGGGATCCGGAAGCCGTAGCTGTATAGCATGGGTGATGGGACTCAGGAGGCGAAGCTGTAGATGGACATTATATGTGTTGTATACGCAATCTCCTGATAATTAGCTTGACAGGGCTGGCATTGCTTGCCTGTTCCCCTTTGTCCAAGACGCAGCTCGAGGCCGTGAGGAATCTTGCGTTCAGGAGCGACACAGTGTCACGTTCACCGGTAGTCCTGTTCTCGGAGATGTCCGCGATACGAATGGAAAGAGGACTGTTCTACGCATCGTCCTTTTCTTCAGGCCAGGCCCGTTTTGATGAGCTGACTTCTCTGGCGGAGGCATCCATGGAAGATGTCTCGCTTGTCCGCAAGTCGGAAATATATGTAGATGTCCTTAACAGTTATATAAGAGCATTGCGTAGTCTCAGTTCTGAGTCCCGCTGGAAGAGTTACGGGACTGAGATCAGGGGCATAGGTAACCGGGTCGATTCTGTAGTATACAGGTTCAATAGACTCGATGCTGTATCAGAGGAAGTTCCGGAAGGTTATGCAAGACTGGCCGGCAAGGTGCTGGGCTATGTGCTGGAAGAGATAGCGCAGTCAGTGCAGGCTGTTTCAGTGAAGGATATAGTCATTGCGGCGGACACGCTCGTCTCCGCCAGCTGTGATTCGTTGATGGACATCCTTCGCGGAGAAGAGATGGACATGCTGATCGACCACGAGCAGGCGGCGGTAAGGGACAACTATTCCGCTTATCTTAGGTATATGGAGGTTGCAGGACACTATGCTCCTGTAGCAGAGGACAGGATGTATGTGGATCTTCTGCGCCGTGCGGAGAATCTTTCCGATATAAGAAACAGTTGTGTCTCGGCATTACGCTCTCTTAAGAACGCTCATGCCAGACTGGCCGATGATTTCGCGTTAGGGAAAAAGGATGTGGAGCAGGAGTTGTGGGATGAGTTGCTGCGCTTCAACCGTCTGGCCTCGCAGGTGGCGGACAGACTGAAGGAACCTTTGGATATGTAGAATCGATTATTTGACGGCAGATGGACGGCAGAGATATACAACATGGCTCAGGATTGCGGCAGAGGCAGGTTTCTGTCCCTCAGACAGACACTGACAGGAAGCGGACATTGGAAGATGTACGGGAAGCCATCGCCGAGAATGACGCCTTGCGTCTTGATTCATCCTTGAACGAAGATGTAAGACTGGGCCTTGAGAAGACGGCTTTGACCCTCAGAGATCTTGAACGTGAACTGATAGAGTCGAGTTCGGAGGCAATAGTCGACCGTCTTGAGGCCGCCTCGAAGTCCATAGAGGACCTTGCCCGCGATATCCGTGCCCGTGTTACGGAAATGAATGCCGCCCCCAAGGCACTTGAGCACATCAAGAAGGTACTGTCCATGCTCACCCGCTTCCTTGCCGAACTCGCCCGCTGGTAATTCATCAGATAATTTCAATCGATAAGAAACGGTGTTGACCGCTTCGGACACCACACCGGTGTCTGATAAAAGTCCATGCCATATAGCTGGCATATGTCAGAGTCCCTAAAGAAAAAAACCGTAAAAGGTACTTTCTGGAGTGCCGTGGACAATGTCGCCAATCAGGGAATAACTTTTCTGGTCGGCCTTGTTCTGGCACGTTTGCTGACACCCCATGAATATGGTCTTATCGGCTATATACTGATAATTATAGCCATATTGAACAGTATCGTGGACAGCGGTTTTTCCAATGCTTTGATCCGAAAGAAGAATGTCGAGTCCATAGATTACGACACCACTTTTATCTTCAATCTGGTTATCAGTCTGTTCATGGTGGCTGTCATGTACTTTGGAGCACCATGGATCAGCCGTTTCCTTAAAGAACCGGAATTGATACCCTTGATAAGAGTGATGTCCGTGATAATTGTTGTCAATGCATTGGCAATAATACAGCGTACGATTCTTATAAGGCATGTTGATTTCAGGACTCAGACAAAAGTCTCATTGATAGCCTCGATAAGCAGTGGCGTTTTAGGAATATGGATGGCGTTTACAGGATATGGTGTGTGGAGTCTTGCAGGCCAGCAGTTATGCCGTCAGATAATAAATACCGTCTTTCTCTGGATATTTAATCGATGGACACCGAAGTTAAGGTTTTCATGGAATTCATTTAGGGATTTGTTCAATTTCGGATGGAAATTAATGGTGTCTCAATTGATAAATGTTACATGGAAGGAAATCTATCAGCTGGTTATCGGAAAAATGTTACTCTACTGAGACCTTAGGGCAATATACTAGAGGCAAGCAGTTTTCTGACATATTTTCGTCAAATATGACGAACGTTATACAGCGTGTAAGTTACCCTATACTAAGCTCTATCCAGGATGATCAAGAAAGGCTGAAAGATGGTTATAGGAGAATTATAAAAGTGACGATGCTTATGTCATTCATTCTTCTTTTCGGATTAGGAGCGGTATCGGATTCATTGGTAATAGTACTTATAGGAGATAAATGGTTAGAGGGAGCTGAATATCTGCGCATTATAGTTATATCTGCATCATTGTATCCATTGCATGCTATAAATCTTAATATGCTGCAGGTTCAAGGACGCTCGGATTTGTTTTTGAGATTGGAAATATTGAAGAAATTGGTGGGAGTAATCCCTTTGATTATGGGAATATTCATCAATATCAAATGGATGCTGTGGTGTAGTGTTTGCGTAAACATCTTTGATTATTATTTGAATTCTTACTACTCCGGCAAATATTTAGGGTACTCTATGTGGAGTCAGATAAAGGACATTCTGCCGTCACTTGGCATAGCCGTAGTGATGGCCGCCTGCGTCTACTTCCTGTCCCTGCTTGACTTACACCCCATATGGATGCTGCTCGTGCAGTTGTGTGCCGGATCCGTTGTGGCAATCGGCCTTTGCGAGACCTTTAGACTTCCGGAATATTTTGAAATAAAGGATATAGTCTTAGGATTTTTACGAAAGACGAGACATTAGGTATGGACATTCCTTAAATTAGGCATACGTATCCGCTTAATAATACAAAGCACTGAAATCAAAAGGTTATCGTTGACTATAAATAAAAAGAAAATGTGCGCAGTCGCAAAAACTGGAAGAATAAACTCAATTGATGCGTTGAGAGGAGCCACATTATTGGGAATTCTTCTGGTTCATGTCAATGGAGGATTCGGCTATCAGTTTGATACGGCATCATTCTCTTTGTATGAGAAGGGATTGAGAGGGGTAATATATATATTGCTGTCCAATAGATGTGCTCCGATTTTCAGCATGCTTTTCGGTGTGAGTTTTTACCTTATATTGAGGAATCCATCATACAGTAGTTCCAAATTTTTGTGGTGGTGCATACTCCTGATTTGCATAGGATTATTTAATAAACTGTTCTATACCTACGATGCTTTGATGTGGTACGGACTGTGTGGAATATTTCTTTTACCTATGCGGAATACTAAACCAAGAACTATATTTGTTGTATTTGTGACTGTTTTCATTGCCTCCTGTATATTATCAGAATATCAGATAGGAAGCTGTTTATTTAGAGTTGATACACCGATGCATCGGTATAGCGGTGCATTTAATTTGACAAATATATTGGAGTATCCTCTTACGCAAAGTGTGGTGGATTACATTAGAATAGTTTGTGACAGTGGCATATTATGGACATACGCTTATTTTGTTTTCGGATACTATATTGCGCGTTCTGGCATAATAGACTCATTGGAGCATTACAGTATATTCAAGAACCTTGTATTAATTGGAATACCATATTTTATTCTACTTGTTTTATGGGGCATTACGTTGTATTTCAATATAGAGTCCACAGTACTTGATTGGGTTTTGAAACTTAGAAGCATTACAGGTGCTTTATTCTATGCAGTTGCTTTTTTGTGGCTGTATTATAAGTTCCCAAAAGTTTTCAACCCGTTGTGTGCATATGGTAAGTGCGGACTTACCAATTATTCGATGCAGTCTATATTAGGAGTCATATTGATGGCCACATTATTTATTCCAAAGGAAAGTGGATTTTTAACGATAGTCATAACATTCTTGATATTCTACATTCTTCAGATGGCATTGAGCGCACTGTGGCTGAAATATTTCACGAATGGTCCAATGGAGTATGTGTGGCGTAGTATGACAAATTTGAGATTCAAATCTCCTTTAGTGAGTAAAAACAAATAGAATGGACAACACTCAGATCACCGTAACCTCCCCGCTTCTTCCGGATTTGGAGGAACTTGACACATATCTGCGGGACATCTGGTCCCGCAAGTGGATAACCAACAACGGACATTACCATCAGGAGTTGGAGGCTGCTCTGTGCGAGTACCTTAAAGTGCCCTACATCAGTCTCTTCACCAACGGCACGCTGCCGCTGATAACAGCCCTCCAGGCCCTGCGCATCACCGGCGAGGTGATAACCACCCCTTTCAGCTTCGTCGCCACTACTCACTCGATCTGGTGGAACGGCATCAAGCCCGTGTTCGTGGACATCGACCCGTCGAACTGCGGCATCAACCCCGACTGCATCGAGGCGGCCATCACCCCCAGGACCACGGCCATCATGCCGGTGCACTGCTACGGCAAGCCGTGCGATACCAAGAGGATACAGGAGATAGCGGACAAATACGGGCTGAAAGTGATCTATGATGCGGCCCACGCCTTCGGGGTTGAAGTCGACGGGCGCAGCATTCTCAACGAGGGCGACATGTCTACGCTGAGTTTTCATGCCACGAAGGTGTACAACACGATAGAGGGCGGGGCTCTTGTGATGCACGACGGGAAGACCAAGCAGCGGATCGACTACCTGAAGAACTTCGGTTTCGCAGGAGAGACCACCGTCGTCGCTCCCGGTATCAATAGCAAGATGGACGAGGTCCGTGCGGCATACGGCCTGCTCAACCTCCGTCAGGTGGACGCGGCCATAGAGTCCCGCCGCAGGGTGGCCACGGTGTATCGTGAGGGCCTGCGGAATATCCCCGGCATCACCTACTTCGAGGACATGCCGGGCGTGCGGCACAACTACTCCTACTTCCCCATTTTCGTGGACGCGGAGCAGTACGGCATGACCCGGGACGAGCTGTACGACAAACTTAAGTCGCGGAACATCTACGGCAGACGGTACTTCTATCCCCTTATCAGCGACTTCTCGACGTACCGTGGCCTGGAGTCTGCCACGAGGGAGAACCTGCCGGTAGCGCACCGCATTGCGGAGCAGGTCATTTGCCTGCCCATGCACCACCAGTTGAGCGTGGAGGATGTGGAGAGGATACTTGACGCTATTCGTGGAAAAGAATAAATATTAAAGATTGAATAATGTCACAGCGCAAGCTGATGCTGCTTGGCGGGCTCCGCTACCTGCTGCCCGTCATAGACGCAGCGCATAATCTGGGTTGTCACGTCATCACGTGTGACTACCTTCCCGACAACATCGCACACAAGTATTCGGATGAATATCACAACGTCAGCATTCTGGACAGGGAAGCGGTGCTGTCCCTCGCCCGTGAACTGGGGATAGACGGCATCATGTCCTTCGCCGTGGACCCGGGAGTGGTGACGGCTGCCTACGTGGCTGACAGTCTCGGACTTCCATGTTCCGGGCCGTATGAGTCAATCCGTATATTGCAGGACAAAGAGAAGTTCCGCGGCTTCTTGGAGACAAACGGCTTTAACGTCCCTAAATCCAAAGGGTTCTCTTCGTATGAGGATGCTTATGCGAACAGGGATTATTTTGAGTGGCCCGTCATAGTCAAGCCCGTGGATTCCGCCGGCAGCAAGGGCGTGTCGAGAGTGGATTTTCCGGATGACCTGAGGCCAGCATTTGACAATGCGAAGTCCCACTCTTTCTCCGGCAAGGTAATCATCGAGGAGTTCATTGAGAAGGAGGGCTGCTCGTCTGACTCCGACTGCTTCTCCGTGGACGGGAAACTGGAATTCGTGTCGTTCTCGGCGCAGAGGTTCGATGAGAATGCCGACAATCCTTATACACCTGCGGCTTACAGCTGGCCGTCTACTTTTACAAAGGAGCAGGAAGCGGAATTGACATCTGAAATCCAGAGGCTCATCACGCTTCTCGGGATGCGTACATCCATTTACAATATAGAGACCAGAGTCGGGAAAAACGGCAAACCATACATCATGGAAGTCTCCCCTCGCGGCGGCGGCAACCGCCTTGCCGAGATGCTGCGCATGGCGACCGGTGTGGACATGATAACCGCGGCGGTCAAGGCTGCGTTGGGAGAGAAGGTTGACGGCATTGCACAGAAACCGTATGACGGCCACTGGGCGGAGGTGATTCTCCACGCAGACCGTAGCGGAATATTCAGTGGACTAGACATAAGCCCGGAGATGTCCAGTCATGTTGTAGAGAGGGACCTGTGGGTGCGCGAGGGGGAGCGTGTCTCCTCCTTCAACGGGGCAAACGATGCGATAGGCACTTTAGTATTTAAGGATTTAGATTCTGCTACAAGCAAAATAGGTGATTATGTAAAAGTTCTTCTGATATGAGTGAAAAATTGAATGTGAAACTTGCCATTATAGGAGCAAATGAGCCAATGCTTCCATATTATAAACAAGCTAAAGCATTAGGTTGCAGTATATATGGTTTTGCATGGGAGGAAGGTGCGGTATGTAAGGACTATTGTGAAAAATTTTATCCAATATCTTTTACAGAGAAAGAGAAAATACTGGAAATTTGTAAAAATGAAAAAATTGACGGCATTACCTCATTCTCTTTGGAATCAGCATTACCGACAGTGATTTATGTAGCTCAAAATTTAGGATTAGTTAGCAATACAGCAGAATGTATGTCTTTGACAAAAGACAAGTTTACAATGCGTGAGAGACTGAATTTCTGTAATGTACCTATACCAAGATACAAGCGTATTTCAAATATAGAAGAATTAAATGGATTGCATTTGGATTATCCGATGATAATTAAGCCGTCAGACAGTGGTGGCAGCAAAGGGGTTAGGCTTGTAAATAATGAAAAAGAACTGAACGAGGCATTCAACTGTGCAATGCAGTTTTCAAATAGCCGAACAGTAATGGTTGAAGAATATATTGAAGGCAGGGAATTCAGTGTAGAGTATATTTCTCATAAGGGAAAGCATTATTTTTTACAAATAACAGATAAAGTAACATCTGGATCTCCATATTTTGTAGAACTGCAGCATCACCAGCCGGCAGATTTGACATTTGAGCAGGAAAACTCTATAAAGTCTGTAGTAGAAGCGACCTTGAATGCCTTGAAAATAACAGATTCACCATCACATACAGAACTCAAGATGAAGCGTGACGGAGATATCCGTATCATAGAACTTGGGGCAAGAATGGGTGGTGATTACATTACATCCGACCTTGTCAGACTGTCGACAGGATATGATTTTGTAAAAGGTAATATAGAATTGGTGACCGGCCGCTTTTCGGAGCCGATAAAAACAGAACACAATTGCTCAGGAATATATTTCTTATGTTCACAGACGAAGGAGACAGTAATGCCGTATCTTTATCATTCTCAGAATTATTCCTGGATTGTTCGAACTGAAGTGGTTGATGAGGATCCGCAGTTCGCTGCAAATAACGGAGAACGTTCGGGATTTCTGATATATAGATCTGACAAGAAAATAATATTGTAAATATGGCTTTTACAAAAATTGAGGTAGGAGGGAATTTTAATCTGACGTATTCTCAACTGCATGCTGAATGCTCTGAAACAGAGAAGAGGATATCTGGCATATTCAAAGAATGGAAATATTATACACTTACGTCATCGGGCCGTGAGGCACTTTTATTATTGTTGGAAAACTGGCAACCTGAAAATAAGACAGTTTTATTGCCTGAATATCTTTGTTATACGGAAATAGAACCATTTAAGAAGAAGGGGTATAAAATAATATTTTATCGAATAAACAATGATCTTACTCCTGCAATGGCATCAGTAGAGTCCGTAGTGAATGAAAATCCAGGAGCTTTTTTATACGTGCAATCTTATTTCGGAAAAGATACGCTAAAATTCATAAGAGCAGAGTTTAAAAAATACAGGAAAGAATATAGAATAAGTATAATAGAAGATAGAACGCAGATTTGGTTGAGTAGTACGCCGTTGGATGGTGCTGATTTTTATGTGACGAGTCTGCGTAAATGGCTGGAGTTACCAGATGGAGGATTGCTGTCCAGCCAGATGCACAACGTTTCTTCTTTTGAAAAGAATGTAGAGGAGAAAAAATTGTCCGAATTGTTCTCAAGGGCGTCATTGTTGAAAGAGCAATTTTACCATACGGAAGAGGAATCTTTAAAAACAACATTCAGGCATCTGTATTATCAGATGAATGATGTTTTTACCGCATCAGACAAACCTCACGAAATAGGTTCTTTAAGTAGGAAAATATTGGCAATGACTGATTTGGAGGATATAAGTTCGAAGAGAAGAAAGAACTATGCGATTCTTGCGGAAGGATTGAAAGAAATCACATGTGCGGTATCTGTTCTCGCAGATTTAGACAAAGGTGAAGTACCGTTGTATTATCCTATTTATGTAAAAGGCAGGGCGGATTTCCAACATTATATGTGCTCGAATCGAGTATACTGTCCGATTATATGGCCTCGTCCCGCAGATGTGGATGAATGGTTATGTCATTGTCCTAATAATATATACGACAACATACTTTGCATTCCTTGTGATCAGAGATACAATAAAGACGATATGATTACAATAATTTCATTAATAAGACGATATGGAATATAAATCTGTATATTTCCGGGCAATGGAGCCGGAAGACGCTGTTTTGATATACAAGTGGAAAAATGACCATGAAATGATGAAAGATGCACTTGGTATGCCTCGTCCGGTATCTTTGGATGAATGTCGAGAATGGGTTGCCAAATGTGCAAAGCATGATCCGTTTAATTATTGGTTTGCAATATGTCTAAATGATGGATCTGATAGGATGATAGGATATACAGGGGTAAATAATATTCATTTTGTGAATAGTTCAGCAACATGTAATGCTATAGTTATAGGGGAGAAGGACTGTCGCGATGGTATCAGTTGGTTGGAAGTGAATTTATTTATCAGAGAATTTGTATTTGAAAGATTAAATCTCAATCGTTTTTACGGTAGTTTTAGTAAAACTCAAAATACAACATATTTAGGAAGTCAATTATTTTATGCAAAAATAGAAGGGATTGCAAGGCAAGCTATTTGGCATGAAGGTCAATATCATGATGTCTTTATGGGGGCCTTGTTGAAAGAAGAGTATTTTTTACATAAGAATAAAGGAGATTACAGCATCCCATCTTTAATAAAAAGATGGAAGATGCTAATGCGCAAAACTAATGAATAAAGTATTTATATTTATATCAATCGCCTTTTTTTACTTAGTATTAAGTCTGTATATTCTGAATCATTATCTGATAAGTTGGATTCAATATGTCAGAGTTTGGATGTGAATGCTTTGAATGCGATTGTAGTAAAAGATACATCAATAATTTTCAATTATGTATATGGGAAAGGTGTTTATTGTGAAAATAATAAAGTAATATATCGCAACTTAAAATGTAACGATTTATGGAGGATTGCATCTGTGTCAAAAAACATCATCGCTTCAGCGATACTGATTTTGAGAGACAGAGGTCAATTGGATTTAGATGCGGATATAAATAAATACCTTTCAGAAAATATAATAAATCCGAAGTATTCAGATGTCCCTATTACTGTAAAAATGTTATTGTGTCATAAGTCAAGTATCGCTAAAGGACAGTATGTGTTGGAATCATATAAAGGGATAGAATTCAATTCTTCAAAACCAGGGACAAAGTATGAATATAGCAATGTTAACTATTTATTATTAGCAATTATAATAGAGAGCGTCACCAATGAAAGATTTGATGAATTTATTCAAAAAAATATATTTGAACCGATAGGTGTCGTAGGGTATTTTAATCCATTTTCATGTGATAGTTCTAGATTGGTGTATGGGAAATGGTTTGATAAAAAGAGTGATAAATTGTCTTTTTGCGATACGTATAAATGGTATAGCAAGAAAGAAATTGAAAATTATCAACTGATGAAGAGTACGATGTTTCAGGATCCTGCAGGAGGGTGTATTATATCTTCGTTAGATCTTGCGAAATATGTAATGATGCATGCAAACAATGGACTATATAAAGATACACAGATTCTGTCTGTTCAAGCTGAGAAACTAATGCGTCATGCAGGGATTGATAATGGCAAGTATGCCTTAGGAACGATAAATTACTCGTCATTGATAAATGGGGAAACATTGTATGGCCATACAGGATACTCGTTAGGAATATTTTCATGTATAATGTATAATCCTGATAAGAATTATGGTTTTATAATCTTATGTGATGGTGCTAAGATTGCATATCCAATAGCATACGATCTTATGCATGCTCCGTTGATAAGATTATTATATGAATCACAAATTTTGGAATAAGTGAGTCTCTCAATACCGATAAATGCAACGAGATGTTCTCGTGTGCTGTACTATATAGCCGTATTGGTTATGATGTGCTCCTCTATGCGGCTGTATTTCACATGGTTTATACCGCAAACAATAGAGTTGCTATTATACCTTTTTGCTGGTTTATTCTATATAACATTTTGTACATTGCATATAAGTAAAGACAGGGTAATAGCGGCTGCAATAATTATACTTGTATTTATATATGAGGGATTGACAATTTATGAAGTATCTATACTCGCGTGGTTACAACTTATCTTAAGAATTTTTTTAGCGGTATGCCTAATTTTGTCACCAATAGAGGTCATGTCCAAAATATTGAAACTGATAATTAAATTTGTCGCTTCAATTATTTTATTATCACTGTTTTTTTGGTGTCTGTTTTTATTAGGTGTTTCACTTCCTCATTATAGTACAGTAACGGGTAATTATTATGAGCATACAGTATACTACTTTTTTTTATTGAATGGTGATGAAAGCCAATTAATATATCGGTTTGCAGGAATGTTTCTTGAACCAGGACACGTTGGATCAACTTCTTGTTTTTTGCTTTTTTTAAATGGAATGACTCCTCGGAAATGGGAAAACATTGTATTTTATTTGGCAATTTTACTATCACTTTCGCTTGCTGCGTATGGGCTATTAGTAGGGTGTATTGGACTATATATTATTTTTAAGTATCGGGGAGGGATATTAAAAGTGTTTTTCTTTTCATTATTTCTGTTTCTCTTGGCAATAATTTTTACTAATTATAATGGAGGTGATAATCCTATTAATGAAAAGATTTTGTTGAGACTCGTGTTTGAAAATGGAGAAATGTCAGGAAGTAATCGAACGACATCTCTTTTCGATATGCAGTATGATAGATATATTAGAACTTCTGAGGCCATTTGGGGTAAAGGGCGTAGTGCATTGGAGTCTAATACATCTACGAATATTGTTAATGGTTGTGCATCTTGGAAAAGATACCTCTTTTTAAGAGGTTATATTGGTTTTTTCTTGATATTGATATTTCTTGTTTACTATTGCTACTGTAATCGGACTAAGCAAGGTATATCATTCTTTATTATATATCTGGTATGCAATTCTATAAGAGATTATCCTATTGATGAAATGTGGCTGTATTTATTTATTTTATCAATGCCACTTTATAAATACAGAATGTTGGAATAATGTACAAGAAATTATGGGAGGAATATTACATGTTGCATATAATGCTCATTTACAGCAGCATGCGTTTGAGGTATTTGAAAAATATTATCCAGGAAAGAATATTATGGTAATGCTGCCTCCGGAAAAAGGAGATGTTGTAAAAATAAAGTTAACAGATAGATCTAAGATAATTGATTACAGGAAAGAAAATACCTACGGAGATATCCTTGATTGGTGTAAAAGTTTTGGAGTGGATAAAATCATGCTGCATTCACTGACATACGGTAAAGTGAAGCTTGTAGAATATTTAAAGCAATATATAGAATGTAAAGTCTATTGGCTGTTTTGGGGTTATGATTTATATGAAGCTTTAGGTGAGGATTTTGGAGTGTCTCTGGTTGATGAAAAGTTCAACCCATTTAGATTGCATACATATTATTATCCAAATAAAATCAAAGGATATATATTGCATTTGAAGTATGGAAAAACCAAAAGTGATGTAATAAAGAGAGGAAGTGAAGTCGTAGATTACTTCTGCTTTTGGAATAAATATGATTATGACCTATATGTGAAATACTTTGGGGATAAAGTAAAATATAAGTTTTTTGGTTACATATGCAATGAGAAGAAAGATGCGAAAGATTCAGATAGTGCATATGTATTCCCGCGTAAAAGCAGATCAATTATCTTGAATCATCAGGCTTCCAGAACAGGAAATCATATTACGGTAATGCGTAAAATAAAGAAAATAGATTCCAAAGGTATTTATTCTGTGTATGTTCCATTAAGTTACGGAGATTCTCATATTAGACGTTATTGTATGAGAATAGGGAGAAAATTGTTTGGAGAGAAGTTCGTGCCAATAACAGAATATTTATCGCTGCAAGAATATTATAAGATTATAGATGTACCGGAAACTGCAATTTTTGGACAAAAACGTCAGGAGGCGACAGGAAATATAGGTCATCTTCTAACTGTTGGAACGAAAGTGTTTCTTAGGCAAGATAATCCCTTGTTTAAATATTACAAGGATAAAGGTTATTATATATTTTCCTTTGAGCAGGATTTAAAGACTTTAGAAGATTTAAATGGATTGTCAGAAGAACAGATGATTCATAATAGGCAAGTATGGAGCACTTCTAAAACTTATTATGATGATTTTATGATAAACTTTTTTGAAGAATGAAAAAATGAAGCAATTGGTAATAATTGGTGCAGGAGGGATGGGAAGGACTTTCTTGAGTTGGATTAAGGAAAGTAAGGGATATGGAACCGAATTTGAAATAAAAGGATTTATAGACGATAATATTAAAGCATTGGAGTCATTTGATGATTATCCTCCAATTATCGGAATGATAACAGGATATGACCCTGGTGAAGATGATGTATTTATTTGTGCTGTCGGAGGAAAAAGCAGAATAGAATGTATTGATAAAATATTAATGAAACATGGGAAATTTATAAATATTATTCATAATACAGCAAGGATAGATTCCCATGCAAGAATAGGTATAGGAAATACTATTGGGCCATATGTGTCAATAGGAGCTGACGCTAAAGTAGGAGATTTCAATCTTATACAAAACTTTGCCATTATTGGTCATGATGTTGTTATTGGAAATGGGAATAGGTTGGACACAAGAGTATTGTGCGTTGCTAATGTAATTATTGGAAATGGAGCTACTGTTCATTCGTCTTCAGTGATAGGGTACGGAGTAACGGTCGAAGACAATTCAACTGTGGGAGCTTGTAGCTTTGTCATAAGACGGGTTAAAAGTGGAACGACTGTATTTGGAAATCCGGCAAAAAAAATATAGGGATGATAGAGAGCGTTTTGTTTAATAAAAATATTATGATTACCGGAGCATCTTCTGGCATTGGTAAGGGGATTGCTACGATGTGTGATTCAGAGGCAGGCCGAATTATTCTTACCGGTAGGAGTGTTGAGAGGCTTAACCTCACATTATCACAAATGAAAGGAGAAGGCAATGTATGCATACCGTGTGATTTGACAAAAAAGAAGAACTTGTTGCACTAGTAGAGCAATTGCCTAAGTTGGATGGATTAGTGTTATGCGCAGGGCAAACGCATACATCTCCTGCAAAATTTAATAATGAAATAGCGGTATGGCAGTTATTCGAAACGAATATATTATCGTCAATGCATTTGATTCGGCTTTTGTTGCAAAAAAAGAAATTTAATAATGGAGCCTCGATTGTATTTATTTCCTCGTTGGCATCAATAAAGCCGTATGTGGGAAATTCATTGTATTCAGCGACAAAAGGAGCTGTCAATTCTTTTTCGAAAGTGCTTGCCTTGGAGTTGGCACCCAAAAAGATAAGAGTGAATTGTATACTTCCGGGTATTATTAGAACAAAAGAAGTCAGTGTTTTTACAGAAGATGAAATGAGGCAGCAGGAAGAAAAGATCCCATTGGGATTCGGAAAGGTGGTAGATATTGCAAATGCGTGTGTGTACTTGCTTTCGGATTATGCAAATTGGATAACGGGGACAGAAATTGTTATTGATGGCGGGCAATCACTTAGTTAAAAAAAGTTTATTATGAAATGTTTAATTGAGAATGTCAGAATTGCAGGTATTGCAACTTGTCTTCCTGATAAGGTTTTTGAAATGAACTCAATGGTAGACAAGTATAGTGCTAAAGAAGTAGCGAATACTATTAAGACAACAGGTGTGGTAAGGGTTCATATAGCGGATGTTAAGGAAACAACGTCGGACTTGTGTTTTAAGGCGGCAGAAAACCTAATAAAAAAAGACGGTATAGACAAGGCGGAAATAGGCGGATTGGTATTTGTCACACAAACATTTGATTATCTGTATCCTGCAACATCCGTAGTATTGCAAGATAGGTTAGGGCTGTCTAAAGATACGATTTGTTTCGATATATCTTATGGTTGTTCAGGTTATATATATGGACTGTTTCAAGCGGCATCATTAGTGAATACTGGAGTGACAGATAATGTGCTTCTGTTGGCAGGGGATACTAATTCTAAAGTATTGGACCCCAATAATTTTGGTGCTAGAATGGTCTTTGGTGATGCAGGTTCTGCTACATTGGTTTCTAAATCAAAAGGAGGTGTTATGGGGTTTCATCTTTGCTCAGATGGGTCTAGGGCTAATACGGTAATTAATCAAAATGGAGGATTTAGAAATTGGCCAGAAAACACCAATAGTCTGGATTATAGTAAGAATGCAAATAAAGGAGATGATGTATTTTCATTTATAATATCATCTGGTACGAGTAGTATTAAGATTATGTTGGAATATATGGGATGGGATAAAGATGATGTGGATTTTTATGGGTTACACCAGGCTACAAAATTTACCTTGGAATTCATGAAGAGAAAACTCAAATTGAATAATGAGAAGGCTCCATTTGATATTATGAATTATGGCAATACAGGGCCGACTACAATCCCGTTAGTATTGACGGATTATTCTCATAAAGAAAGAGGAGTTGATACAAGAAGTTGGAAAAAAGTGATATTGGCAGCGTATGGAGTAGGTCTATCATGGGGAAGTGTGTCATGTGATTTGTCACAAACTAGTATTATCAAACCTATTAATCAAGATTTAAGATGATGAAAGCATTTATTTTCCCCGGTCAAGGATGTCAGCATGAAGGAATGGGGAAAGAACTTTATAATAATTTCTCTAAAGCAAAAGAAATATTCGAACGAGCCAATGATGTATTAGGAAGGAGGATAACAGATGTGATGTTTAATGGAACAGAGGCAGAGTTGATGGAAACTCACAATACACAGCCGGCGGTGTTTATATATGAGGTGGCATTGGCAATGAGTCAGGATAGGCTGTCTCCAGATATTGTTGCCGGACATTCATTAGGAGAGTTTGCAGCACTTGTAATCAATGGCTGTCTTACATTTGAAGACGGTTTGAATCTAGTTTTAAATAGGGCCATTATTGCGCAAAAGGTATGTGAGAAATCTAAAACAGCAATGGGGGCGATTATTGGATTGTCTGATGATTATATTTCTAAACGAATTAAAGAAATGTGGGACGAGACAGGAGAGCCAATTTATTTTGCCAATTATAACGGTCCCGGTCAAGTTGTGATATCCGGGTCTCGCAAAGGAATAAAGTTGGCTTGTAAGAATTTTTTAAAGGAAGGAGCAAAAAGAGCTGTTCCATTGATGATTGGAGGTAGTTTTCATACGCCATACATGCAGGAAGCTGAAATTGAATTAGGTAAAATAATAGAACAGACAGATTTTCAAAGACCACAAATGCCCATTGTTCAATGCGTTGATGCGGAAATGCATACAGATCCAAAGATAATAAAAGAGAACTTGAAGAAGCATATTACGCATCCGGTGTTATGGACAGCAATGGTACATAATCTTGTCAATAAAGGGGTTAAAGAATTTTACGAAGTTGGACCAGATGAAACTCTTCAGAAAATAGTACATAGAATGTATCCAGATAAGTATGTCGATTCTCTGTGGTCTATACCAGAATACATAAATTACAAACCTATAAATTTAGTATGATTATGAATTTAAATGAATTTGTGAAGAAATTTGCAGCGGAATTTGAAGAAACTCCAGTTGAAGTATTTAATCCTAGTACCGAATATCGTAGTTTGGACGAATGGGGATCTCTGACGGCATTGTCTATTATATCTATGATAGACGAGGAATTTGATATATTACTTACTGGTGCTGATTTAAGGTCAGTATCAACAATAGAAGCATTATATGAACTGATACAATCAAAAAAATAAAAAAATGGAACTGGAAAAATTTGTAAGAAATTTTGCAGAACAGTTTGAGGATACTGAACTTGAAGTATTCAAATCGGGTACTGCATTCAAAGACCTTGATGAGTGGTCCTCACTTATGGCATTGTCAATTATCGCCATGGTCGATGAGGAGTACGGTATTGTCCTTAAGGGTGAGGATATAAGGAATGCCAATACGATAGAGGATTTGTTCAAAATCGTGGAAAGTAAAAAATAATGCATAATAATCCATTTACTCTTGTCGACAGGACTATACTTGTAACCGGAGCGTCATCTGGAATAGGTCGGGCGACAGCAATTGCTTGCTCCAATATGGGGGCGAGGGTTATTCTTTCCGGCAGGAATGAAGATGCTCTTGCTGAGACGCTGGCTCAGATGGAGGATTCTGTCTCTGATGCTGGGCATGTAATATGTCCTGTCGACCTGACGGAGGATGGAGCGATGGAAAATTTGGCGGAGGCTTGTCCTGATTTAAATGGTTTTGTCTGTAACGCCGGGGTCGGAGGCCTCATGCCTGTGCAGAACATAACTAAGAAGGAGGTGGAGCGTGTCACGAATCTTGATCTTTTTGTTCCGATACTTCTTCTCAGACAGCTTCTGCGCAAGAAGAAACTTGTCAGGAATGCCTCCGTTGTATTTACGTCATCTGCTGCGGGAATCTATCGTGTATCCCCTGGTAATGCGGTTTATGCCGCATCAAAGTCTGGGCTGGATGCCTATATGCGGACAGCAGCACTGGAACTTGCTCCTAAAGGCATACGAGTGAACAGTGTGAACCCGGGAATGGTAGAGACCGGTTTCATCAATGGCGGAATGTTTACGCCTGAGCAGAAAGAGGCTGAGATGAGGAATTATCCGTTAGGACGTTTCGCAAAGCCGGAAGAGGTCGCGTTGGGGATAGTGTTTTTGCTGTCTGATGCCGCATCCTTCACAACAGGAACCGCTCTTAAAATAGATGGTGGAATGACATTGAAATAGTGTATGAACAGATTACTGGAAAATAAAGTATGCCTTGTCACCGGTGCCGGCCGCGGCATAGGCCGCGCTATAGCAGAGCGTTTCGCTTCGGACGGGGCCGTGGTGTATGTCAACGACCTGACACCCGGGGACATGGAGAATTGGGCGGCTGAGTGTGCATCCCGGAACAGTACTAAAGTAGTCCCTATATGTTTTGACGTGACGGACAACTCAGCCTTGAAAAACGGTTTGATGTCCGTCTACAAGGCCGAGGGGCGGATAGACTGTGTGGTCAACAACGCGGCCATCATATCCAACAGGAAACTCGGCATGATTGCCAAGTCCGACATGGAGCGGATGTTCTCGGTCAACGTCCTCGCAGTGATAGACATGATACAGACTGCGTCCCGCCTGATGGCCCGGAGTGGTGGAGGTTGCTTCGTGAACATCGCGTCCATCACTGGCGTTGTCGGCTCACCAGGCCAGGTGGCCTATTCCGCTACCAAAGGGGCGGTCATATCCCTGACCAAGTCTGCGGCCAAGGAGCTTGCTCCCCAGCATATAAGGGTTAATGCTGTCGCTCCCGGCATCGTACGGACAGAGCGTTTCGACGAGCTTTACCTGAGTGACGGCAGCAAGATTGACTCCCGCATCGAGAAGATAGCCCTTGGCCGTCTTGGCACACCGGAGGATGTGGCGGATGCCTGCTCCTTCCTGGCTTCTGACCGGGCCTCGTATATCTCAGGGCAGATTCTCGGAGTGGACGGCTGCGCCACGATTTAATCAGCTGGACAGCAGAAAGTTTTTACGAAAGTGTTTTTTTACTCTATAGATTAATGCTTACCTTTGCGCAGGAACTCAAAAGACTGGTGATATGGGAACGAGAAAGAGACATTATGAGGAAGACTGGCCGTTCGGCCGTCCGGTGGTGCTGCGCGGAGAGGATGCAGTGCGGTTTATGAAGGAGATAAGTGATCCGAAGCCGGCTTCGGAGGAGGAGGTACGCCGTTGCCGTGAGGCCTATGAATGGGCCAAGTCAATAGCGACATTCCCGTTGCCTTAATGGTATAATTCAAAACTTGACATACCATGATGGGACGGTTGAGGCGTATAGAGGAAATTTCAGAGATAGGGGAGTTTGATTGCGGTGATGCGGCATTGAATGCTTTCCTTAAGGTAGATGCATGCCATTTCAAGTCCGAGATGATAGCAAACACATTTGTCCTTCAGGAAGATGAAAAGATAGTGGCATATTTCAGCTTGTTTAATGATATCGTATCGCGTGATACTGCTGACAGGAACCTGTGGAGAAAAGTCTGGGGATTGTTCCCGCATGCGAAGCATTTCAGCAGTTATCCGGCGGTCAAGATTGGTCGTCTTGCCGTCTCTAGGGCAATGAGAAGCAGCGGCGTAGGCAGCAGGCTGATAAATCTGATCAAACAGATGGCGATATTAAATCAGCCGATGTCCGCAGTACGTTTCCTGACCGTAGATGTATATATGCAGGCGGTACCCTTTTATGAACGCAATGGTTTCAAACCCCTCAAGAATGAGGCGGAAAGAGGGACTCTTCCGATGTACTATGACCTAAAGCAGCTCGATTTGTCCGAGCAGTGTAATCAGTTAAAATAACCGAATGTTTTTAAATCTCGACCAAAAACCGCCGCAGTCATTGGCTGCGGTGGATGACAGCCGTATGTCTGTGACGTACGGCGATATAGTCTCTTTCGCAGGGGCGTTCATGGAAGTGCTGCCTGAGCGCACCCTTGTATTCATCATGGCGACCAATACGGTGGGCTCCCTTCTGGGATACACCTCCTGCCTGTCGAACGGAATTGTCCCTCTAATACTCAGCGCCCATACGGAGAAAGGACTGTATGAGAGCCTGCGCGACCTCTACCGCCCGGAGTACCTGTGGATACCCTCGGAGATGGAGGCGGACTTCGGCTACGACAGCATATATTCATCCTATGGCTACAGCCTTGTGCGCACCGGCCTTACCCCTCCCGATATGTACTCGGACCTGGCCCTTTTGCTGCCTACCTCCGGCTCCACAGGCAGTCCCAAACTGGTTCGCCACAGTTACCGCAACATCGAGGCCAATGCGGAGAATGTTTCCCGGATGTTCAGCATTACGCCGGATTTCCGGGCCATGTGCATTCTGCCGATGCACTACACCATGGGGCTCTCAGTGATAGCCAGCCATCTGTACAGCGGAGCGACCCTCCTGCTGTGCGGCAAGTCAATGCTGGACAAGGGGTTCTGGAGTATGCTCAGGGAGGAGCGTGCGACTATCCTCACCGGCGTGCCGTACAGTTTTGAGATACTGTCCAAGATGCGTTTCTTCCGCATGGACCTGCCGGACCTCGGGATTATTACCCAGGGCGGTGGGAGGATGAGCGACGAGCTGTTCCGCTCCTGCGCTGAGTATGCGGACAGGACGGGGAAGCGGTTCATTGCCACTTACGGTCAGACCGAGGGTACCGCCCGCATGGCATACCTGCCCCCTGAGCTGGCCCTGACGAAGACCGGCAGCATCGGTATTGCGGAGCCAGGCGGGCAGCTTTCCATAGTGGACGACAGCGGCTCGGAGACCTTCGACGGTGAGGCGACGGGAGAGATGGTCTACCGAGGTGAGAATGTCACTCTGGGTTACGCTACCTGTCCCGAGGACCTGATGAGAGGGGACGAGAACCACGGAGTCCTGCATACGGGCGACATAGCCCGCAGGGACGCGGAGGGCTGCTACTACATCATCGGCCGGATGAAGCGGTTCCTGAAGATATTCGGCTTGCGTATAGGTCTGGATGAGGTGGAGCATATCGTCAAATCGGCCTTCGACACAGACTGCCTGTGCAGCGGCACCGATGACATGCTTACGGTGCGCATAACCAATCCGGACATAAGGGACAAGGTCCTGGAGCTTATAGTGGAGAAGACCAGGCTGTTCCATAAGAATGTGGAGGTCGTATGCGTGGACAGGATAGAGCGCAACGAGGCCGGTAAGGCTATACTAAACAGATAACAATCAATCGAAAAAGGAATAAAGGAGAAAAAATCATGAGCAATTTAGAGAAGTACAACGGAGTGTTCCGTGACGTGTTTATGGTGGAGGACGCGGTCCTCAATGACGCATTTGACAACAAGTCGGTGGACGGCTGGGACTCGGTCAAGCAGCTGGCTCTGACCACCGCACTTGAGGACACCTTCGACATCATGCTGGATGCGGAGGACATTCTGGAGCTCACGTCCTATGCCAAGGGCAAGGAAATACTGAAGAAATACGAGGTTGAGTTATAGATATGGCACGCTGGTGTATCAAGAACGTGGCTTTGCGCGGAGTGTCCGGAACAGTGCCGGACAACAAGGTAGACAGCCATGATTTTGACTTCTTCACTCATGAGGAGGCGGAGACATTCATCAATACGGTAGGAATCAGGGAGCGTTACGTGGCCACGGATGACATCTGTGCCTCAGACCTGTGCTATGATGCTGCCGTCCGCCTTATGGATGCCCTCGGTTGGGAACGGGAGGGCATAGATGTACTGATATTCGAGTCAGTTACCGGTGACTATCGGACTCCTCCTACGGCAGGAATACTTCAGGATCGTCTTGGACTTCCGTCATCCACATTTGTACTGGACGTACCCATGGGGTGCTGCGGCTGCATGTATGCGGTAAACGTTGCCGGCAACCTGCTGCAGTCAGGCTCAGTGAGGCGGGCCCTCCTGTTGATAGGAGACACCGCTACTCGGATGGGTTCTGCTGTGGACAAGAGTCGTGCGCCGTTGTTCGGAGACTGCGGTACAGCCATGGCTCTTGAATACGATGAGTCCGCTGAAGACATCATCATAGAGTTCAATACCCTCGGTTCCGGCTGGCAGGCCCTTATGACGCCCCATGGAGGTTTCCGTCATCCGATAACTCTTGATTCCTTCAAGTATGAGGATTTCGGCAACGGGATAATCCGTGCGCCAAAGGATACACTGATCAACGGCATGGACGTGTTCGCGTTCGCCATATCCAAACCTCCAGTAAGTGTGAGGAAGTTCATGGAGGATTACGGTAAAGATCCGGAGAAGGATGTGGATTATTTCCTCATTCACCAAGCCAATAAGCTGATAGTGGACAGAATCGTCAAGAAGCTTAAACTCAATCCGGAGAAAGTTCCCTACAACCTCCAGCGTTTCGGCAATCTTGGCGGGGCCTCCATCCCTATGCTGATGGTCACTGAGATAGCGGATGCCCTTCGCAATGGCAGACACTCCCTTCTCTGCTCCGCTTTCGGGCTGGGACTGACTTGGGGCACGATGTGGTTGAAGACAGACTCTATAAATGTTTGTAATCTTAATCTTGTGAAGTGATGGGTGATATTCGGAATTTCAAGGGTATAAGGCGTGCCGTCCTAAATTTTGATTATTATTGGGTGTTAGGTAAATTTCTGTGTTATAAGGTTTTACGAGTAGGGAGGGTATTTCTCCTTTTATCCTTATCATCAAGTTCAGGGAGTATTGCAAAGGGACCTCGTTTTACCCGGAATGTGAAAGGAAGTCTGTGTTCAGAGTATTTATTGACCAACTAGGGTGGATATTCAGAAAAGGGGAGTTGAATAATTTCTATTACATGCTTGGCATGGACAGAAAAGATACCGGTAATATCTATCGGTATGTTGGTGAGATAACATGGACTAATGCCCGAAGAAAGAAAAATGAGGTCAGGAAGCAGTGGAAGTTTTTTAACGCTTCATCACTTTTGTTGGATAAAATGTATTTTGGGGCATTACTATAGACGCTTGGATATAAGACACCTCATATCAGGTATTTTATCAATGACGGTAGAGTCAGGAATCTTGATACAAAAGAGGAAGAGGATTTTCATTCCATTTTTTCTGAGCCGGACGTTGAATATTTCTTTAAAAGAACGGCAGGTGGAGGAGGAAAGGATGTGGATAATTTTGTTGTCAGACTTCATGACGGGGAATTGTATTTATTGAACAAGATTACTACGGAAGCAGCTGTAAATGATGTTGTGGCAAAGGGACGATGGATCGTACAGGAAAAACTTGCATGCCAGCATCCAGATATGGCGAGATTCCATGAGGCTTCCATAAATACTGTCCGACTGGTGACCGTATGTGACAATGGCTCTGTGCATCCTATTGCTGCTTTGGCCAGGTTCGGTCAGGGTGGCCGGATGAAAGATAATGGATTCAGTGGAGGAATAATAGTTCCGATAGATATTTCAACAGGGAACTTTTCGGAGTATGGTCTTATGCCTGTACAGAAAAAGAAAGTGTCAGCACATCCTGACAGTGGAGTTCCTTTTAAAGGGAGCAGACCTCCTTTATGGGAGTTGGCGGTATCGAAGGCAGTTGATTTACACAAGCAATTTTATAATATCCATTCAATCGGCTGGGATATAGCGTTCCTTGAGGATGATGTCTGTTTTATTGAGGGAAATGATAATTGGCATGTTGTGGATATCCAATTAAATGAGCCTGGTAAGGAGTTGTTTAAAAAGTATTTCAAATAACCAATGATGAATAAAAGAATGCGTAAGATTGTAGAGGAGGGTGGGTATACGTTATGGGAGTATAGGCCTTCCTTGTTAAAGCCTTTGTATGGAAATATCGATCCTCCTTCATTAATCCGAAGAATAAGGCTGATGCAAGAGTATCTGTCGAAAGGCAGGTATAAAGTATATTATTTGGAGGTAGGTGACCAACTTGTAGGATATAATGTATTTGCTCCGGGAGGCAGGCGATTGAAGTGTTCAACAGATAGGGATTTGGTGGATGGACCGTCTTTTATTTTGCCAGAACATAGGGGGCATGGATATGTGACAATATTGAAGAAATTGGTTCTGAAATATTGTTGCAGTGGATATGAAAATGTTTATGGCTGGATAAGTAAAAATAATATAGCATCAATAAAAGCATGTGCCAAAGCTGGTTTTGATGTGAGTTACGGAGAACTTAAAGTTGTTGGAAAGATGAGGAGGCTTCAGCAGACAGCGAAAGGTGAAGGCACAAATGTTATTATACGGTACAAATTGGAATCATAAGTTTGTGATGTCAATAGTTACTGGTGTGTCAGTACTTGTTTTAGGCGGAGGTCTGCAAGGATTATCTGTATCTTATTCCCTGTATAAGACAGGTAATAGGGTGTTGGTATATTCCCAAGAATCTGAGTTTGATCATTGTCGCTTTGTTTTTAAGAGGGTTCATTTTCCTCTGACTGTTGCTAATGTGGCTTGCGGTATTGTCGAAAACGGAATATCAGTGGTGATACCTATGGGGGATAAGTTGGCGGAATGGTTGAGCATTAATAAAAAAGAACTTTCAGAAAGGACTGGAGCCGTGTGTGCCGTACCGGATTATGAGGTCTTTAAGTCTGCGAGCAGTAAGTCAGATTTGATAAGTATTTGTCAGACTAATGGAATATCGGTTCCCAGGACATCCAAAATCGATTTATGTAGTGCGGAAGAAGTATGCCGGTATGTAGGCTTTCCTGCTTTGATAAAGCCTGACCATTCAGTAGGAGCCAGAGGAATAACGCAGGTCGGCAGTCTGGAAGACCTTCTGGCGAAATTACCTGGGATAATAGATTCTTATGGCTCATGTTCCCTGCAGGAATTTATAGACAATCCCGACTTCTACTTTAATGCGATGCTGTATCGCTATGGTGACGGCAGTTATGCGCCAAGTGTTATCATCAAGATTTTGAGATTTTATCCACTTTCAGGAGGCAGCAGTTCCATGTGTGTGACAGTAGAGGATGAACGGTTGGAGTCTTTATGTAAGAGAGTATTGGATGTCCTGGATTGGCATGGATTCGCTGATTTCGATGTCCTGTATGATAAAAAAGACGGTCAGTACAAGATTATAGAGATAAATCCACGTGTGCCTGCAAGTTTGAGAGCCGCAGATGCTGCCGGGATAAATTTCCCTCAGATTATTCTCTGTGATTCTCTTGGAATGCGCTGCCCGGATATGGAATGCCGGCAAGGTATATACCTGCGCTATATGGGTTTGGATATACTTTGGTTTTTAAAGTCGCGTAAGAGGTTCTCTTGTACTCCAAGTTGGTTTAAATTTTCAGGTAAGAATCTTTATTATCAGGACTTATACAAAGAAGACAAGAAGTTGTCAGCATTTACAATGTATGAGGGAATAAAAAAAATATTCAAGAGGAGGTAGCGATGAATATACTTACATTCGACATTGAGGACTGGTGGGTTTACGAGAAGGCCGGACTGGGAGACAAGGCTCAGTGGCGCAAACGTCTTGACGGTTATTTGGACAGTATTCTGGAACTTCTTGACAATCGTGGATTCAAGGCTACTTTTTTTGTGTTGGGTAAAATGGTAGAGTGTGCTCCGGATGTGGTCTTGAAAATAGACCGTGCAGGACATCATATCGGTTCACATTCGTACAGTCATACATTTCTGCGCAATTTTGATTATGCCCAGGCGGAAGAGGATACCAGGAAAGGTATAGATGCCGTAGAGCAGTTGATAGGCAAGAAAGTTACGGCCTATCGTGCTCCGGCTTTCTCCATAACACCGGAAAATAAGTATATGTTCGAGATTCTGCATAAATGTGGGATTGAGACAGATGCCTCGATATTCCCTGCTGGCAGGGCTTTTGGCGGTTTTGCGGATTTCAAATCAGACAAGCCGGTAATTATAGATTACAATGGTATAAAAATAAAGGAATTCCCGATTCCGATGACAGAAGTGATGGGTAAGCGGATTGCATATTCCGGTGGAGGCTATTTCAGGCTTTTCCCGTACAGCAGGATAAAATCCATCATAAGTTACAGTGATTATGTCATGACCTATTTCCATATTAAGGATATGGATGCAGGTCAAGTACGTCGTTACAGAGGTTTGGAGAATGAGTCTGCACCGGTCCGTTATTTTAAAAATTATTACGGTCTTAAAAAAGCTTTTCCCAAATTTAAAAAAATTGTTAATCAATTTGATTTTATTTCATTGGATCAGGCAGTTGGATTAATTGATTGGGATAAAGCTGAATATAAAATTTGATAAATAATAATATGTACCGTCATTTTTTTAAACGCCTTTTCGATTTCTGCATCACCTTCTGCGCCCTGCTGGTGCTGTCCCCGTTCATGTTGGTGTTCATTATTGTCCTGCATTTTGCGAACAAGGGGGCCGGAGTGTTCTTCACTCAGGACCGTCCCGGGAAGGGTGGCAGGATATTCAAGGCCGTGAAGTTCAAGACGATGACTGACGAGCGGGATGCGGAGGGCAAACTGCTGCCAGACGCGGAGAGGATAACGCGTATCGGCCGGGTGTTCCGCTCACTGTCGTTGGATGAGCTTCCGCAGCTGTGGAACGTGCTGAAGGGGGATATGGCACTGGTGGGGCCGAGGCCGCTGCTGCCTAAGTATCTGCCTCTTTATTCGAAGGAGCAGTACCGTCGTCATGAGGTCCGTCCGGGGATTACGGGCTGGGCTCAGGTTAACGGTCGCAACAGCATATCGTGGACCAAAAAGTTCGAGCTGGATGTGTGGTATGTGGACCATCTGACGATGTGGCTGGACATCAGGATTCTGCTGCTGACTGTGAAGAAGGTGTTCGCGCGGGAGGATATCTCATTTGCTGGTGAGGCGACGATGCATCCGTTTGATGGTACAAACTGATAATGTCAGGATATTGAAAAACTGGCATTTATAAAGAATTAAAACATAATTTTATGGGAAAGAGAATCTACCTCTGCCTGGCTCACATGAGCGGTGCGGAGCAGGGCTTCATACAGGAGGCCTTCGATACGAACTGGGTGGTGCCTCTGGGACCGAATGTGAACGGTTTTGAGGACGACCTGAAGAGGTTTGTCGGACAGGACAGGGAGGTGGTGGCCCTGTCTTCCGGTACGTCAGCTGTTCATCTGGCTCTGATCGCCTGCGGGGTGAGGCCGGGGGATGAGGTGATGGTGCAGAGCTTCACGTTCTGCGCGTCGTCGCATCCGGTGACTTATCTCGGGGCGAGGCCGGTATTCGTGGACAGCGAGAAGGAATCGTGGAACATGGACCCGGACCTGCTGGAGGAGGCCATCAGTGACCGCATGGCGAAGACTGGCCGCAAGCCGAAGGCGATAATCCCGGTGGCACTGTACGGCATGCCCTATCAGATAGACAGGATAATGGAGATAGCGGACCGGTATGAGATTCCGGTCATCGAGGATGCCGCGGAGGGCTTCGGCAGCCGTTACGACGGCAGGGTGCTGGGCACGTTCGGCCGCTACGGGGTGCTGTCGTTCAACGGGAACAAGATGATCACGACTTCCGGCGGCGGGGCGCTCATCTGCCCAGATGCGGCCGCAAAGAACGAGATCATGTTCTACGCGACCCAGGCCCGCGAGTCCTATCCATACTACCAGCACGAGCGCATCGGGTACAATTACCGGATGTCGAACATCTGCGCTGGCATAGGCCGCGGCCAGATGACGGTGGCGGACGAGCACATCGCCCATCACCGGCACATGTGCGCCCTTTACCGTGAGTTGCTGAAGGACGTGGACGGCATCATTCTCCACGAGAACCCTTCAGAGAGATACGACAGCAACTACTGGCTGAACACGGTGACCGTCGACCCGGATCTGCGCGTCAAGGGTCAGGAGAACGCCTACCGGAACGCCGTCAGTGGCGCAGTGGGCGGAGCTGCCGGCGTGACCCATGCGGCGGACACGACTCACACCGACTGCGAGCCCAATGCCAATATCGAGGCACTCCGCATAGGACTCGACACTCTCGGCATCGAGTCCCGTCCACTGTGGAAGCCTATGCACCGGCAGCCCGTGTACCGCGATGCACCGTCTTATGTGAACGGCGTGAGCGAGTCTCTTTTCAAGGTCGGTCTCTGCCTTCCGAGCGGACCGTGTGTCACGGATGATGACGCCCGCTATATCGTGGAGTCTATAAAAAGTCTTGTTGAGCGTTAGCCGTGTAGGGGCCCTTTGAGGTTCTCATATTAAGATGCTGGCCGTTACTGTCATCCGCAATCAGGATGCCGGTAGCGGCCAGCAGTGTTATATGGATATGCGGCTGGAAAATTTCTTTTTTTGAAGAATTTTATTTTCTTTGTAGCATTTTCCAATAGGAAGGTAGTGTTATGAAGATTGTCATTGTGGGAGGTGTCGCCGGAGGAGATACTGTTTCAAAAAGTGTGTCTGAGATAGAATAATAAAAAAAGTCTACAGATT
>UQUN01000010.1 GCA_900544175.1 uncultured Alistipes sp. | reverse complement strand
TTTGTAACAAAAATAAAACATAATTTCATAAAAACAAAAAAAAGAGGATAAGTTTTGCATCCCACCCTCTTTTTTTTACATAAACCGACCTCCGATTACTCGGCTTTACTGTCAGTTGTCGACTCCTCCTTGGGAGTTGCAGCAGTTTTCTTACGACTGCGGCGGGTTGATGTCTTTTTATTAGATGCATCTTTCGCCGTCAACGCTGCTTCATTGAAGTCAACAAGTTCAATAAATGCCATATCGGCTGCGTCTCCCTGACGGAATCCTGTCTTTATGATGCGCGTGTATCCACCGGGGCGGTCAGCGATTTTGGGAGCCACATTGCGGAAAAGCTCACTCACAGCCTCCTTCTGCTTCAGGTAGGCGAAGACAGTACGGCGCGAATGTGTGGAATCGTCCTTGGACTTCGTGATAAGGGGCTCTACGTACTCCCTGAGAGCTTTGGCCTTGGCGACTGTTGTCTCAATCCTCTTGTGGAGAATGAGCGAGGACGCCATATTGGCCAGCATGGCCTTGCGGTGACCGCTCTTACGGCCTAAATGGTTGATTGTTCTATTGTGCCTCATTGTTTTCTACGTCTGTTTTCTTCTTTTTAACTTCTATGTTGTATTTGGAGACATCCATCCCGAAATTGAGCTTTACCCTATCCATAAGGACTTCTATCTCATTCATGGACTTCTTGCCGAAATTCCTGAACCTGATCAACTCTGCACGCTGATGGGAAACAAGATCTGCAAAAGTCTCTATCTCGGCTGCTTTCAAGCAGTTAAGTGCCCTTACCGAGAGTTCCATGTCGGAAAGTTTGGTCAGCAGCAGATGTCTCATGCGCAGGGCCTCCTCGTCAAGCGCCTCGGGAGCGCTCTTCTCAGGAGGAGTCTCAAGGGATATCTTCTCGTCGGAGAAAAGCATGAAGTGGTAGATGAGGATCTTGGCGGCCTCTGTAAGAGCGTCCTTGGGGTGTATCGAACCGTCTGTCGTAATTTCAAGATTCAGCTTGTCATAGTCCGTCTTCTGCTCGACACGGTAGTCCTCCACAGAATAATTGACATTCTTGACAGGTGTGAAAATCGAGTCGACCGGGATAGTACCCATAGGGGCAGAGTCCACCTTGTTCTCATCGGACGGCACATAGCCTCTTCCCTTCCCGATGTGGAGCTCTATGTTGAGCTTCACGGCAGGCTCCATGGAACAGATGTGCAGCTGGGGATTGAGGACCGAGAAGTTGCATAGGTTCCTGGATATGTCTTCTGCAGTCATCTCCTGCTTGCCTGTAACCGTAAACGAGACGGTCTCGGCTTCCTCTTCCTTCACTTCCCTCTTGAAACGGACCTGCTTAAGATTCAAAATAATGTCTACGACACTCTCGATAACGCCGGGGATCGTGTCAAACTCATGACTCACCCCTTCAATCCTTACGGATGTGATGGCAAATCCCTCCAACGAGGACAACAGGACTCTGCGCAGCGCATTGCCTATTGTTATCCCGTATCCGGGTTCCAGCGGGCGGAACTCGAACTTTCCGAAAGTCTCGGTAGATTCGAGCATTATTACTTTATCCGGTTTCTGAAATGCTAAAATTGCCATGACGTTAACTATTATTTTGAATACAGTTCGACGATAAGCTGCTCGTTTATAGTCTCAGGTATCTCTGTTCTCTCGGGAAGACTGAGGAACTTGCCTGACAGTTCAGGACGGTTCCACTCTATCCACGAGTACTTGCATGTATCGGCGACACTGTTCTGTATCACCTCGAGGCTCTTGGATCTTTCGCGCACGCCTACGGTCTCACCGGGCCTGACGATAGTGGACGGTATGTTGCAGACCTCACCGTTGAGCACAATGTGGCAATGCGACACGAGCTGCCTTGCAGCCGCACGTGTAGGCGCGATGCCCATACGGTAAACGATGTTGTCGAGTCTGGACTCAAGAAGCATCAGCAGGTTCTCGCCTGTACGTCCCTGCATCCTCCTGGCCTTCGCATAGGTATTGCGGAACTGTCTTTCCAGGACTCCGTAGGTGTATTTGACCTTCTGCTTCTCCTTGAGCTGATTTCCGTACTCGGATATCTTCTTGCGTTTCTTGGCCAGGCCATGTTGTCCGGGAGGATAGTTTTTCTTCTCGAAATACTTATCCGGACCGTAGACCGGCTCACCGAACTTGCGGGCTATTTTTGTTTTGGGCCCTGTATATCTTGCCATATCTTATACTTTTTACTCTTGTTCAACAAAATTATACTTTACGGCGTCCTTTGGGACGGCATCCATTGTGAGGCAGAGGAGTCACGTCGATGATCTCCGTAACCTCAATACCAGTGCCGTGGATGGTGCGGATAGCTGACTCACGGCCTGCTCCCGGTCCTTTCACATAAGCCTTGATCTTGCGCAGTCCCAAGTCATACGCTACCTTGGCAGCGTCCGCAGCAGCTACCTGAGCGGCATAGGGGGTGTTCTTCTTCGAGCCTCTGAAACCCATCTTGCCGGCCGAAGACCAACTGATAACCTGACCCTGCGTGTTGGTCATGGTTACGATTACGTTGTTGAAAGTCGATGAGATGTGGGCCTCGCCCCAGGCATCTACCTTCACGACTCTCTTCTTATTGGTTGTTCCTGTTTTCTTTGCCATAGTCAGTTAACTGTTACTTGGTTGCTTTTTTCTTGTTGGCCACCGTCTTCTTCTTTCCCTTGCGTGTACGGGCGTTGTTCTTGGTGCTCTGTCCACGGACAGGGAGTCCGATGCGGTGACGGATCCCTCTGTAGCATCCGATATCCATCAGACGCTTGATGTTCAACTGTACGGATGAACGAAGCTCACCCTCGATCTTGTAGTGCTCAGCGATAGTGGCCCTTATCGCGGCTATCTGGTCGTCGTTCCAGTCACTCACCTTGGTGTCGAAGTCGATACCGCAATCGGTGAGGATCTTTCTGGCCGAGCTGCGACCGATACCGTAGATATAGGTCAGCCCTATCTCTCCTCTTTTGTTTTTAGGTAAATCTACACCGGCTATACGTGCCATATTATTTATTACTTTTTATTTGTTTTACACATTTAATTATCCCTGGCGCATCTTGAACTTAGGATTCTTTTTGCAGATGACATAAAGGCGACCTTTGCGCTTTACTATTTTGCAATCCTCACTGCGCTTCTTTATGGATGCTTTAACTTTCATTGTCGTAGTTTTTTATTTGTACCTGAAAGAAATTCTTCCTTTTGATAAATCATAAGGGGACATCTCTACTCTGACCTTGTCACCGGGCAGGATACGTATATAGTGCATACGCATCTTGCCGGAGATATGGGCTATAATCACATGGCCGTTGTCAAGCTCCACGCGGAACATGGCGTTGGACAGGGCCTCGATTATAGTGCCGTCTTTTTCTATAGCAGCTTGCTTTGGCATAAAGTACTTGTCTCTTACAACTTAATATTGTCTCTTACCTTCTATAAAGTCGAAAGTTGATAGAATATCGGCCTTTTCGTCCCCGACGGCGACTGTCAGCTCGAAATGGGCAGAGTTCTTCTTGTCACAGGTACTTACCGCCCATCCGTTCTCGTGGAGGTAGATAGCCTTGCCTCCCGCATTGATCATAGGCTCTATGCAGATAGTCATACCTTTGACCAGTTTCTTGCCGGTGCCCGCCTTGCCGTAGTTCGGAACCTCGGGATGCTCGTGCATGTCCTTGCCGATTCCGTGTCCTACCATCTCGCGGACCACCGAGAAACCGAAACTCTCGGCGTATGACTGGACCGCATGACCTATATCCCCTATCCTCTTTCCTGCAACTGCCTGCTCTATGCCGCGGTACAGGGACGCCTTGGTGACTTCAAGCAGCCGGGCTGTCTCGTCATCCACTTTTCCGACAGGGAAAGTGTAGGCCGAGTCACCGTAGTATCCTTTGTATACAGTTCCGCAGTCGACGGATACGATGTCTCCTTCCTTAAGCCTGTAGTCCGACGGAAAACCGTGGACCACGACATCATTGACAGAGACACAGAGAGTATAGGGGAATCCGCCGTATCCCAAGAAGCCCGGCTCCGCCCCGTTGTCCCGGATAAATGTCTCGGCCGCCTTGTCGAGCTGCATGGTGGTGACACCGGGAGCAACAAGCTTGCCGACTTCCGCCAACGTCTTGGATACGAGGATCGCATTCTCTCTGAGAATCTCGATTTCTTCTTCGGATTTTATTCTTATCATACTCAAAGAACTTTTTGAGAATTACATGCCCGAACGGCCTTTAAGACGTCCGGTCTTCATCAAACCGTCGTAGTGACGCATGAGCAGATGCGACTCGATCTGCTGCAGAGTGTCGAGCACTACGCCTACAAGGATAAGCAAGGAGGTTCCACCGTAAAACTGGGAGAACTGGTTGTTTATCCCGAACATCATCGCAAATGCCGGCAGTATCGCCACGATGGCCAGGAAGAATGATCCAGGCAGTGTGATACGCGACATGATTGCATCGAGGTAGTCGACGGTCTTCTTGCCGGGCTTCACTCCGGGGATGAATCCGCCGTTCTTCTTCATCTCCTCGGCCATCATGTTGGAATTCACAGTGACTGCCGTATAGAAGTATGTGAATACTATCACGAGGAACGCGAAGATGAGATTATACCAGAATCCGGTATAGTCGCTCAATGTGGCCGCAAGCCCCTGTGAGGCGTCGAAACGCGACAGGAGAAGCGGGAACATCATCAGGGCCTGTGCGAAAATAATCGGCATTACGCCGGCCGCGTTTATTTTCAGAGGTATATACTGACGGACTCCACCGTACTGACGGTTTCCGACAACTCTCTTCGCATACTGCACGGGAACTTTGCGCTGTCCCTGCACGAGAGCGATGGTGGCGATGAACACCAGGAAGAGGAATACAATCTCAATGAGGAACATGAGAGGACCTCCATTGGTCTGATTGAACCTCTGCGCCGCCTCAGCGAAAATCGCGAAAGGCAGACGGGCTATGATACCTACCATGATGATCAGGGAGATACCGTTTCCGATACCTCTGTCGGTAATACGCTCACCGAGCCACATCACGAACATCGTGCCGGCCATCAGCACTATCGTGGCGAAGATATTGAATCCGAAACCCTGTACTAAGAACGCATCTGCAGGCAACTGTGCGTGAAGGTTGGTAATGTACGCAGGTCCTTGAAGCAGAAGGATTACAATTGTGAGATAGCGTGTCCACTGGTTCATTTTTCTACGTCCGCTCTCCCCTTCTCTCTGCATCTTCTGGAAATAGGGGACCATAACACCCAACAGCTGGATGACAATGGATGCGGAGATGTACGGCATCACTCCCAACGCGAAGATGGAAGCATTGCCGAAAGCGCCGCCGGAAAACATATCCAACAGACTGAGGAGACCTGTGGACGCCTGGGCTTCGAGTTCCTGCAGCTTGGTCGGGTCTATACCCGGCACTACAATGAAGCATCCGAGACGGTACACAAGCAAGAGGAGAAAGGTATATCCCAACCTCTTCCTCAACTCTTCAATCTTGAAGATATTCTTGATTGTCTGTATAAATCTTTTCATCGGCCGCTATGTTTATTAAAGTACTATAGCCTTGCCTTCCAGAGCCTCTATCTTTTCCTTGGCTGACTTGGAGAATGCATCGGCCGAAACCTCCAGCCTGGCCTTCAACTCGCCGTTACCGAGGATCTTGACCTTGTCATTCTTTGAAACGAGTCCGGCCATGACAAGTGTGTCGAAATCGATAACAGACACATTCATCCTCTCACTCAGAGCCTGAAGAGCGGACAGATTGACTGCCTTGTACTCGACTCTGGTAGGATTCTTGAATCCGAACTTAGGAAGACGTCTCTGGATCGGCATCTGGCCTCCCTCGAATCCAATCTTGTGACGGTAACCGGAACGTGACTTGGCACCGTTCATACCACGGGTAGACTGTCCTCCGTGACCGGAGCCTTCTCCTCTACCGACGCGCTTTGTTTTCTTGCGGGAGCCCTCTGCAGGTTGTAAATTATGTAGTTTCATCTCTTTTTCCCTTGATTTAGTTTATCTCTTCGACTTTTACAAGATGTAGAACCTTCTGAATCATACCGTTGGTCACGGGTGTGAGTTCTATTTCCACCGTCTGGTGCAGACGGCGCAGACCAAGCGACTCGAGATTGGCTCTCTGCCTCTTGGTAGAACCGTTCTTGCTCTTTATCTGAGTAACCTTAACTTTTGCCATCGTGCTTCCTCCTTATCCTTTAAATACTCTTTGCATTGGAATTCCGCGCACACCGGCCACTGTATAGGCGTCACGAAGCTCTACAAGAGCCGCAATCGTGGCTTTTACGAGATTGTGGGGATTGGACGAACCCTTGGACTTCGCAAGCACGTCCTGAACACCTACTGACTCGAACACGGCACGCATAGCACCTCCGGCCTTCACTCCGGTACCGGGCGCCGCAGGTTTCATGAACACTTTGGCTCCTCCGAACTTGGCCTCCTGCTCATGAGGAATGGTCCTCTTGTTAAGAGGAACTTTTACGAGATTCTTCTTGGCGTCCTCTATACCCTTGGATATAGCTGTAGTAACTTCATTGGCCTTTCCGAGACCATAGCCTACGACACCCTTCTCATCGCCGACTACTACGATAGCAGCGAAACTGAAGTGGCGGCCGCCTTTGGTTACCTTGGTAACCCTCTGTACTGCTACCAATCTGTCTTTCAGTTCCAGATCGGTGGTCTTTACTTTTTTAACATTGATATCTGCCATAGTCTTTAGAATTTAAGACCGCCCTCGCGGGCCGCGTCTGCCAAACTTTTAACCCTTCCGTGATAAAGGTAGCCTCCACGGTCGAAAGCAACGCTGGAAATACCCTTCTCCACTGCACGCTCGGCGATGAGCTTGCCCACCAGAGCCGCCACCTCGGTACCGGTCTTGCCCTTGACAGCCTCAGCGAGAGACTTGTCGGTAGAACCGGCGGAAACGAGGGTGATGCCCTTGGTGTCATCGATCACCTGAACGTATATCTGTTTGTTGCTTCTGAATACGGACATCCTGGGTCTCTCAGGAGTACCGCTCACCACTTTACGGATACGGTAACGTATTCTCTGTCTTCTTTCTATTTTAGTCATTGCCATATTCCTATCCTCCTAATTATTTAGCGCCTGCGGACTTACCTGCCTTACGGCGGAGCTGTTCGCCTACGAACTTGATACCTTTGCCCTTGTACGGCTCGGGAGCACGCATAGAGCGGATCTTGGCGGCCACCTGACCGAGCAGCTGCTTGTCACAGCTCTTGAGAACGAGAACAGGGTTCTGACCTTTCTTCACAGGCTCTGCCTCGGCCTTGATCTCCGAGGGAAGCATGAAATGTATGTCGTGCGAGTATCCGAGTGCGAGCTCGAGGATCTGCCCCTTGACTTCCACACGGTAACCGACACCGATCAGTTCCTGTTTGATGGTAAAACCAGTAGACACTCCAGTCACCATATTGTGAATGAGTGCGCGGTAGAGTCCGTGCAGGGAACGGTGACGGGGCTGGTCCGTGGGACGAGTTACCGTAAGAATATTCCCTTCAACGGATACTTTGATGTCAGGATCAACCTTCTGACTCAGTTGTCCGAGCGGTCCTTTAACCAGTACCACATTGTCGGCTCCGACCGTTGCGGTCACGCCCTGCGGCAGGTGTACAGGCAATTTTCCAATTCTTGACATTGTTTTCTGAATTTTTGGTTTTTAATAAACATAACAGAGGACTTCGCCGCCGACGTTCATATCCTTGGCTTCCTTGTCCGTAATGATACCCTTTGAAGTAGAGAGGATGGCTATACCCATGCCGTTGAGCACACGAGGCATGTCCTCGACTCCGACATACTTCCTGAGACCGGGAGTGGATACCCTCTGAATCTTCTTGACAGCTGCCTGTTTGGTCACAGGATGATATTTGAGCGCCATCTTGATAGTATTGCAGGGTGTACCCTCCACAACCTTGTAACTCAGGATATAGCCCTTCTCATGCAGGATACGGGTTATCTCCATTTTCATCTTCGATGCAGGGACCTCGACGATTTTATGCTTTGCGAGGTATGCGTTCCTGACTCTCGTCAGGTAATCTGCTATTGGATCAGTCATTTTGTTTGTTTTGTTTTTTTGTGGTTCGACGCATTTCTGCGCCCGATATCCAATGGTTTATAAATTAAGTTCGTTTCTATTTTACCAGGATGCCTTGCGAACGCCGGGAATCAGACCCTTGCTGGCCATCTCGCGGAACTGAATACGGCTGATGCCGAAAACACGCATATATCCCTTGGGACGCCCTGTAATAGAGCAGCGGTTGTGCTGACGGCAGGGACTTGAGTTCTTGGGGAGTCTGTCAAGAGCGGCCCAGTCGCCGGCCTCTTTCAATGCTTTACGTTTTTCTGCGTATTTAGCGCACATCCTCGCGCGTTTCACCTCGCGGGCTTTCATTGATTCTTTTGCCATATCTTCTAATTACGGTTTTTATTCTTAAAAGGCAGTCCGAATTCACGGAGAAGTGCATAAGCCTCCTCGTCCTTCTCTGTCGATGTGACAAATGTAATCTCCATTCCGAAGATCTTGGATATCTTGTCTATGTCGATCTCGGGAAATATGATCTGTTCCTTGATACCGAGAGTGTAGTTGCCGCGGCCGTCAAACTTCTCGTTGATGCCGTTGAAATCTCTGATTCGGGGAAGGGACACGGCTATAAGCCTTTCAAGGAACTCGTACATACGCGCCCCCCTGAGGGTCACCTTCACACCGATGGGCTGTCCGCGACGGAGCTTGAAGTTGGATATATCCTTCCTCGAATAAGTCGGAACCGCTTTCTGACCTGCAATGGCAGTAAGCTCCTGCTGTGCGACCTCGACAAGCTTCTTGTCACCGGTAGCAGCACCGATACCTTGGTTGATGGTTATCTTGAGGAGTCTGGGAACCTGCATGACTGTAGGGAACGAGAACTCCTTCTGCAGCTTGCCTACTATCTCCTCCTTGTATTTTTTCTGAAGATTGGGGACATAACCCGCCAAGCTGACATTCTGCTCCTGCTTGGTCTCTTCTGTTTTTTTCTTTGCCATTATTTGATCTCCTCTCCTGATTTTTTAGCGTAACGGACCAATTTCCCTTTCTCGCCCATACGGCGGCCGATCCTGGTAGGGCCTCCTTTTGCCGGATCCACTACCTGAAGGTTGGAAATATGAACTCCTGCTTCCTGTTTTATAATACCGCCCTGAGGATGCTTTGCGTTAGGCTTCGTATGCTTGCTCACCATGTTCACACCCTCCACGATTGCGCGGTTCTTCTTAGTGATGATCTCGAGAACCTTTCCGGTCTTGCCTTTGTCATCACCGGCATTCACGTAGACCATGTCCCCTTTCTTGATATGTAATTTCCTGTTCATGTCTGTACCTCCTATATATTAAAGAACCTCGGGTGCAAGGGAGACAATTTTCATATAGTTGTCACGCAGCTCACGGGCAACAGGGCCGAAAATACGTGTTCCGCGGACCTCGCCCTGATTGTTCAAAAGAACGCAGGCATTGTCATCAAAACGGATATATGAGCCGTCCGGACGACGGATCTCCTTCTTTGTACGCACTACTACGGCCTTGGAGACCGATCCCTTCTTGGCATCACCGCCCGGGATAGCGCTCTTGACAGCGACAACGATCTTGTCGCCGACGCTGGCGTAACGGCGACGGGTGCCTCCGAGTACACGGATGCAGAGCACCTCTTTGGCGCCGCTGTTGTCAGCTACCATTAAACGTGATTCCTGTTGTATCATTTTACTTCACTTTTTCTACGATTTCTACTAATCTCCAGCGTTTGGTCTTGCTCAGGGGACGGGTCTCCATGATGCGGACCGTATCGCCTTCGTCGCATATATTCTTATCGTCATGAGCGACGAACTTGGTGGTCTTGTTCACGAACTTGCCGTAAACAGGGTGTTTTTCCTTGACTCTCACGGCAACTACGATAGACTTGTCCATCTTGTTGCTGACCACCACCCCGATTCTTTCCTTGCGTAAATTTCTTTCCATAACTGTTACTCTGCTTTTGCCTGGTTTTCCTTTTCAGTCAGGATGGTGAGCATACGGGCGATGTCCTTTCCTGCCTTTCTGATCTTTGAGGTATCCTCAATGGGGGAGACAGCATGGTTGAGCTTCATCTGCGCCAGGTTGGCCCTCTCAGTCTCGATACGCTCGCGCAGGTCCTTGATAGACATTTCTCTAATTTCCTTGGGTTTCATTTCTTCTCCTCCGGTTTATTACTGTTCAACATAATCTCTGCGGACTACAAATTTGGTAGTCACGGGAAGCTTCTGTGCTCCAAGACGGAGAGCCTCCTTTGCGACTTCCAAAGGCACACCTTCCGCCTCTATCAGCATACGTCCGGGAGTGATAGGTGCGACGAATCCCTCAGGATTACCCTTACCTTTACCCATACGTACCTCCGCAGGTTTCTTTGTATAAGGTTTGTCAGGAAAAACGCGAATCCAGATCTTACCTTCACGTTTCATGTAACGCACTACAGCCTGACGGGCAGCCTCTATCTGCTGGCCGGTAAGCCATGCAGACTCAAGAGTCTTGATGCCGAAAGAGCCGAAAGAAAGCTCGGTTCCGCGATGAGCATTTCCTTTCATCCGACCTTTCTGCTGCCTTCTGAACTTGGTTTTCTTTGGTTGTAACATTGTCTATACTTTTTGTAAGTCTATTATTTCCAGTCAAATAAACATAATTCACCCTTTATCGGGGCTGCAAAGATATTACAAATTCCTTTAACACCAAACTTTTTTGATGTTTTTTTTCAAAAAAAACAAACATTTTCGACCAAGGAATTTTAAGGTCAAATACCGGCCGATCAAGTTATTATAAAAATATAAAATATCCGGCGGACGACATTTTCGACACATCACTCCGTGAGACTTGCCCTTACACGTGTGCGTATTTTCAGTAAATTTGCAAGCCGACATATAAATACATCAGAGATGACAAAGGACAACGTATATTTTGTAAGCGGCATTGATACCAATATCGGCAAGAGCTACGCTACCGGCTACATAGCCCGCGAATGGAACGCCGCAGGCCGGAGGACAATAACACAGAAACTCATACAGACAGGCAATGACGGCTTGTCGGAAGACATCGAGCTGCACCGGCGGATTATGGGTACCGGACTGTTCCCGGAAGACAGGGAAAGACTGACGATGCCGGAAATCTACTCATACCCGTGCTCGCCCCATCTGGCCGCCGAGATCGACCACAGACCCATAGATTTCGAGAAAATAGAAAGAGCCACCACAGAACTGAGCGACAGGTGGGACGCAGTTCTGATAGAAGGAGCCGGAGGACTTATGGTGCCGCTGACCAGGCAACTGCTTACCATAGACTACATAGCCAGGAAAGGATATCCTCTCATATATGTGACATCAGGCCGGCTGGGCAGCATCAACCACTTCCTCCTCGGGCTCGAGGCAGTGCGCCGAAGGGGCATCCGGCTGCATACCGTAGCGTACAACCTGTATCCACGCGAAGACGACGATACCATACGGAAAGATACAGAAGCCTACATACGGGAAGTCCTTTCAGAAGAATGGCCCGGAACATATTTTATGACTGTGCCGTACCTTTCCGGTACTGTCCGGTCCCATAACCGCTGACAGAGCGCTAACGCAAAGAAGGCCGTTTTCTGGCGATAAGATATACCGGGTTATAAGTCAAAGGCACCTCCGCAGAGACAGACCCATCGGAAAGTCTCTTTCCGTACAAGCCGTAGTACCGCTTCGAGAACGACACAAGACTGCCTCTGGTCCAGGCTGTACGGACTATTCCGGTTACACCTGTATTCTTGAGATGCCGTAGAACTTCAGTCGGAGACGAGAAAGACAGGACCATGTTTTCCTCCTCAGCAGTGACTGTCTGCAAGCCGGAAGCTTCAAGAACATCGCAGTACCATCCAAGCGGACGGTACTGCAGACCACAACCGGTAAGAGCCTTGATCTCCTTCAGATTGTCCGGGCCGAAAGTGCTTATGGCGAGAACACCACCGTTCCTCAGAAGACCCGCACATTTGTGCAGGAACGCCGCCTGGTCCTCAAACCACTGCAGTGCGGAGCAGGAAACAACGAGAGCCATGCCATCCGGCAAGGAACAGTGCTCGGCATCTCCGCAGATGAACTCAGGACGGATGTCCTCCCTGCACAGAATGTCGCCTGCAGCCTGCCGCGCTTCCGGACAGATATCCACGAGTGTCAGACTTTCCGGACGGAAGCAGCGGAGCAGCATGCGTGTGAACATACCCGCACCGCATCCCACCTCCAGCACTGGTCCTATGTCTGCAGGAGAAAGGCCGGTATGCCCGAACTCAGGCAGGGCGCATATCTTGCGGCACATTTTATCCGCGATATCACGCTGGGCTCCGGCAAATTCGCCGTAACTGTCCATTGCCCTGGAAAACCTGCTACGTATCAGAGTCTTGTCCATGAATCCTGTTGATAGAGCAGCTGCCTGAACAGCCGGGTTTCGTAATGAGGCATGTCCGATATGACATACGGCACGCCGAGACTTTCCCATGCCCGCCTCTGATTGGACGCAGGAAAGATCATGTCCTCCGTGCCGACTATGGCGCGCCGCCAGAGACAAGCTGCGGATTCCACATCACTGCACTCAAGGACTGCATCACGTATGGACAGGAGCTCTTCGCGCAGTTCTTCTGTCGTGCGTGTAAGTCCGGATGACAGAAGCTGGTCAAGAGCTTCGGACGAGCCGCACATCCTGCGCCTGAATTTTGCCATACTCCTGTCCGACAGTCCGTCTGCAGTACCGTCAAATATAGCCTTGGGTATGCCCCGCTGATCATCTATCGGAAACGGTGTGCCGCAGACGGCGAGCGAGTCAGTAACCAGCGGGCTGATATCATGCCCGGATGAGGTAGCGGCCAGCAGCCGTCCGGCCATGCTTACCCCCATTGACCATGCGAGAATACGTATGGTCCCGTACCGCCTCGGCACCTCCATGTCGAAATCCATACTACGATAGTCCCAGCACAAAAGTATATCATAAGGAAGCCGTCCCGCCGTCATGCCGGATTCCGGCTCGGCGAACATGCAGGGTTCCGCTCCCCATCCTGCGAAAAACAGCATAAGGGAATCATTCCCGTCCGTATGTCTCAAGAATGTCTGTCTCATCCTCAAAGGGTCTTAATGCTTGCTGCCAGACGGTCCACATCACTGCTGTCCAAAGCGGCGGTAAGGGAAAACCGCAGGCGCGACGTGCCCTCAGGCACTGTAGGAGGACGGATCGGAAGGACGTAGAAACCTTTGCGCCGCATGACTTCAGCTGTCATTACGGCATCCTCACTGGTCCCGGCTATCATGGGAACTATATGACTTTCCGACGGATGGGATATACCTTTGTCGGCCAATGCCGTCCTGAGTTCCGCCGCGTATCCGGCAAGTCTGTCCCTGCGGTCGCCGAAAGAGGAGAGCCGCTCTACTATGAACTGAGTCCAGGCCAGATTGACAGGCGGTATGGCTGTGGTGAATATCAGAGTGCGCATCTTGTTTACCAGCCAGTCCTTTATGACCTTATCGCAGATCACGAATGCTCCGGTCGAGGCCAGAGCCTTACCGAAAGTACCGCAGATCAGGTCTATTTCCTTCAGGCATCCCGCCTCCTCCGCCAGACCAAGCCCGTTCTTTCCGCGTACCCCCACGGCATGCGCCTCGTCCACATAAAGCACGACATTGTTCCAGCGGCGTCTTATCCCGACCAACCGCTGCAGCGGAGCCAGGTCACCGTCCATGCTGAATATGCTTTCTGTGACAATGAAAATGCGGCTGTACTGTCCATGCACCTTTTCTATTATACTCTCAAGCTGGGAATAGTCCTGATGACGGTAGCGTATACAATGACAGGGGCTGAGCCTTATTCCGTCTATAAGACTGGCATGTACGAGCTTGTCGGCCAGTATCAAGGCCCTGCTGTCACACAGTGCCGGAAGGATTCCCGTATTCATGTGATAGCCGCTGCTGAGAACCAGCGCACTCTCCCTCCCGTAAAGAGAAGCGAGTGTGTCCTCAAGTCTGGAGTATATGCCGGAATTGCCTGTGAGCAGCCTGGACGATGAGGAAGAGAAAGGCAGCACACCTACACCGGGCAGTCTCATAAACTCCTCGTACAGAAGGTTGTCAGCCACCAGTCCGAGATAGTCGTTGGATGACAGGTTCAGCATCCAGTGACCTTTATCGTCTACGATCCATTTCCCGCTGTGCTGCACTTCAGGCAACGTCCTGAAAGCACCTGAGTCTTTAAGTTTTTCGAGTTCCCTTCCAAGTCCGGACAGCAGCGGGCTTTCCATCTCCATCATCTTCATGGCCTGATTTCCTTTACTATTTTCAACATCTTGGAAGTCAGGAATGAAAGTTCATCCGGCTGTATGACAAACGGAGGCATGCAGTACACTAAACGTCCGAAAGGACGAAGCCATATTCCCTCTTCCACAAACCGCTTCTGCATCCATGCCATATCCACAGGCTTCTTCATTTCGATGACTCCTATAGCTCCCAGCACCCTAACATCCGCCACCTGAGGCAACTGACGTGCCGGCGCGAGTTCCTGCCGCAACCAGGCCTCTATCCTGCGTACATTCTCCTGCCAGCCGCTTTCAAGCAGCAGCCTGGTAGAGGCAAGAGACACTGCACAGGCAAGCGGATTGCCCATGAACGTAGGGCCGTGCATGAAGACCCCAGGCCCGCTGCCGGATATGGTACCGGCGACAGGACCGGATGCGAGCACTGCGGAGAATGTCATATATCCCCCGGTCAAAGCCTTGCCGATACACATGATGTCCGGCTCCACACCTGTGTGCTCCCATGCGAACAGCTTACCGGTGCGCCCGAAACCTGTGGCTATCTCATCGAAGATCAACAGAAGTCCGTGTTCCCGGCATATCCTTGCCGCCTCGACCAGATACTGCGGGTGATAGAACCACATGCCGCCTGCGCCCTGCACAACCGGCTCGAGTATCAGGGCCGCCAGTTCATCCGAGTAACGTTCCACGACACAGCGCAGAGACTCTGCGTCCGACGGATGCCACTCTCCGTCAAAACGGCTGCTGGGGGACGGGACGAAATGCCTTACCGGCAGAGCGGGACCGAAAAGCGAGTGCATGCCTGTGACAGGATCACACACAGACATGGCATTCCACGTATCTCCATGATAGCCGGAACGGATAGTAACGAAATTTGTCCTCGCAGGCCGGCCTGCGGCAAACTGGTACTGCACGGCCATCTTCATGGCAACCTCCACTGCCACCGAGCCGCTGTCCGCGTAGAAAATATGCTTCATCGACGGCGGAACGATACCCAGCAGCAGTCTGCCCAGATCTATGGCCGGCTGATGAGTCAGTCCCCCGAACATCACGTGCGCCATGGAATCCAGCTGTCTGCGTACAGCCTCATTGAGCACCGGGTTGTTGTAACCATGGACGGCGCACCACCATGAAGACATACCCTCGACAAGTTCCGTTCCGTCTTCAAGGGTGATCCGGCACCCTGAAGCACTGCGCACCTTGTAAGTCGGCAACGGATTTACGGCCGATGTATATGGATGCCAGAGATGGGCACGGTCAAATTCATCGAAACTGATATTTGGATCCGAATTACAATTCATAACCTGCATTTTTTATAAGTTCTCTGTCTTCCGCGACTTTGGAGCCGACAGTCGTCAGCAGGTCTCCTGCTATTGCGGAGTTGATGCCGGCGCGCATGGCTCTCAGGACATCCTCGCGGGACAGTCTGGACCTTCCTCCGGCAAATCTAAGATACGCCGAAGGATGGATGAAGCGGAACACGGCTATGGTGCGCAGGATTTCCTCCGAGGATATGAGCGGGGTATTCTCAAGCGGTGTTCCGGGTATGGGGGAGAGTATATTTATAGGTATGGACCGCACATCGAGACTCCTGAGGAAAAATGCCAGCTCTACCCTCTGCGCCATGGTCTCGCCCATGCCGATGATGCCGCCGGAGCAGATATCCATCCCTGTACGGACGGCTGCCTCAAGGGTATGTCTTTTCTCCTCCTGCGTATGAGTTGTGCATAACTTATGGAAATACGACGGAGCGGACTCCATATTGCAATGATAGCGGGACACGCCTGCCTCATGGAGTCTATGCAAGGCATCCTCGGAAAGAAGCCCCAGAGATGCGCATATGCTGACGTGACTGTTGTCCCGGACATACCTGACCCTTTCGCACACCTCGTCCACTTCCCTGTCTGACAGTCTTTTCCCGCTTGTAACGAGAGAGAAGCGCCCTATCCCGGCCTCCTCGTTGACCATCGCATGTCTCAGGCATTCCTCCTTCGACACCAAGGGATATGTCTCTGCTCCTGTGCTGTACCGGGCGGACTGCGCACACCACTTGCAGTCCTCCGGGCAGCGGCCGGATTTCGCGTTTATGATCGAGCACAGGTCAAATTTCCGGGGCGCGCACTGCTCCGTGATCTTTCCTGCCGCCATGCACAACGGCTCAATCCCGGCCCTCTCAGCCAGCCAGACCGCCTCATCGAAGCAGAGCCCCTGACCAGAGAGTATTTTGTCCTGCAGATTTTCTATCATGTATTTCATCTTGACTGTATGAAATTCTCTATGACTTGCGGGTATGCACTTTCCAGCTCATGTACCTTCGCGAACAGGGTCTCGGGAGTGTCCTCCGGAGCTATCCGGCATCTGGCCTGATAGATTATACGGCCATGGTCATACTGATCGTCGACAACATGTATGGTTATACCGGATTCTTTCTCTCCGGCAGCAATAACAGCCCTGTGAACATTGTCACCGTACATACCCTTGCCTCCGTAAGCCGGAAGAAGAGCCGGATGGATGTTCAGGATCCTTCCCGGATATGCCTCCAGCAGATACCCGGGCACCTTGAGGAGGAAACCGGCAAGTATGATATAATCCGTTCCAAGCTCTGCAAGCACGTCTGTCAATATGCGTCCGTCACTGCCAGCCAACTTGTTGTCTCTGAAATCAGCAGCTGTGAACGTATAATAAGGTATTCCCAGCCTTTCCGCCCTTGTCAGCACGAATGCATCCTTGCGGTTGCAGAACACGGCCTTGACACGGTAAGTTTCCCTACTCTTTGACCACAAAATTATATTCTCGGCGTTTGTACCTGATCCTGAAGCAAATATGACGATATTCGGTATTTTTTCTCCCATTTTACAAAGGGTTTGTATTCTTGCAAAGTTCATAAAAATTTCATTATTTAAAAAATTATATGTTAGTTTGCAGCAAATTTATTTTAAAACTAATTATTAACTAAAATTTAGACCATGGCAGATATTGTTTCTGAAGTAACAGCCATCATCGTCAACAAACTCGGTGTTGATGAAAGCGAAGTAACACGCGATGCAAGTTTTACAAATGATTTAGGTGCTGACTCTCTCGATACAGTTGAGCTCATCATGGAATTTGAGAAGAAATTCAACATCGAGATACCTGATGATGCAGCCGAAAAGATTTCCAAGGTAGGCGAAGCCATCGATTATATCGAAGAGCATACCAAATAGCTCGCAGAGCGAAAACCAGACTGAAGACCGGCCCATATGCCCGGTCAGACGGGTTATAGCGAAGGGATTCATTCCCGCGCTTTAGCCCTTTTTTTTAGCAGGCACGCCCACAGGGACCCACGTTTCCCGGACCGTTACTCCATCAGCCCGTAGGTAATAGTAAGAGCAGGCTTTCTCTCAGATGACGGACCGTTAAGAATAATCTTCTTGTAATTGTAGTTGTCGAACTCGTAATGCGTCTCGTTCAGTATATTGGTTCGATATGTAAGAGGCGCGAGCCACAGGTCCATAGACGCGTCTATGTCCTGAACGTCCATATTGACCAGATTCTGGACGTAGGAAGTGATATCCATGCTGTAATGGGAAAGAGACCTGTTGATCTCGCCTTTGTTTTCTGTCTCCGACAGTTCCGGGAGCATGGTCAGGTACTTCGTACTGTCAGTAGCCCAAGGAACGGACGTGAACGCATAGATTGAAGCCGGATGCTCGAGGTCAAACCGCGAGAAATCCTCTGGCATCTCATATGGCAGAACAAGCTCAGCCCTTGATATGATGAGCGTGTAGTCCCCGAGACGTTCCTCGGCGATCCATGCGCTTATCATCTCCTTGAGAGCAGACGCCGATACGTGCGGCTTGACTCCTGACAATCCTTCAAGATACAGCGAATCCGAGGGTTCATCGGTCTGCAGGCCGGAAGACCCTGTGCTGAAGTAATTGAAGGCCGTGTTGTATCCGAAAGCGAATGACTCGGTGGTATCCCGGGATATTCCATTATCCTGGTCGTTATAAGTATAATTGACCACTATTGTGGAATTCCCAAGCCGTATCTCATTGAGTCTTCCTCCTTCACCTGTACCGAGCGGAGGCTCCGTCTCTATGTAGAATCCGGGAATCCTTTCAAGGAAAAGGTCCGTGTCTCCGAATTCCTCGGGAGTGGTGTCCAGCAGTTCACGCGCGAATTCGTCCTTAAGTCCTATCCTTATCTCTCCGGTACCGTATATCACGGGGTCACTGTCGGTGATAGGCTCCGGATAGTAATCGTCCGGGGATATGGAATTGCAGAATCCCAGCGAGTCTCCGAGACGGGATTTCATCTTGTATATGCGTATTCTCTGATGTATGCCCTGCTGGTTCTGGTCAATATAGTATGTCGAATCGACGGACAGCGCTATGTACGCCGACCTAAGTTCCGGATTCTCTCCGAAATCGGTCGAATCCGAATAAGGAAGGATGTATGACGCCGCATTGCACACCACCGTCCCGAATACAGGGTCAGTCATAGTGCCGACGAGCATCTTGACCACGTTTGCAGCCTGCACGGAATCACTTGACCTGACTGTAAGAGGGAGGTCGAATGTCTTTACGCCCAGATGCAGGATCGACGGCCCTGGCAGCAGTCCTTCACCCATGGCCCTGTCATTCTCGACACAGGACAGAGGGAGCAGCAGGGCCAGGAACGCTCCTGCAACTGCTGCGGTTACTTTCTTCAATGACATCTCAGTCTATCAGTTTGTCGTAAAATTCGTTGTACTTACTGATGTATGTGCCGTCAGGATGGTCTACAGGCGTATAGGGAAGCACTGCTATCTTCCTGGATTCGATGAATGCGGCAAGTTCCGGATCCGTCTCCTCGGAGCCTATTATGACGGCATCTGCATACTGTATCGCCAATTTTGCAAGATTTATGCCAGTAGGGTCCTTCAGCAGTTCCACATCCTTGGCCTTGATCCCGGCAACAGGCACCTTTCCCTTCATGGCCGGGTCGAAATGACGGTCCATGTACTCGTTGTAGGTGGAAATGACAACTTTCGTATCGGAGAAAATGGGGTCGTTCTTGTATGCTTTCTTAAGATACAGCGGCACAAGATGGGAAATCCATCCAGAACAATGTATGATGTCAGGTCTCCATCTCAGCTTCTTGACCGTCTCCAGAATACCTCGTGCGAAGAATATGGCCCTTTCGTCATTGTCTTCCATGAAATTCCCGTCAGCATCCTCATATACCGACTTTCTGTGGAAATAGTCATCGTTGTCGATGAAGTAGACCTGCATTCTGGCTGAGGATATGGACGCCACCTTGATGACCAACGGTCGGTCTATATCATTGATAACCATATTCATTCCAGAGAGTCTGATCACCTCGTGCAACTGATTGCGCCGTTCATTGATGCATCCGTAGCGGGGCATGAAAGTTCTTATTTCCTTGCCCGATTCCTGTATTCCCTGAGGCAGGTACCTGCCTACGATGGAGATGGTGCTCTCCGGCATATAGGGGTAAATCTCCGAATTGACGAATAAAACTCTTCTGGGATCTTCCATTTCAGATACATTTTTTGCAAATATAATAATAAAAAATCTAAATTAATTATCTTTTTATTTATCTTTGGAGGATTTATAAGAAACTTGCCAATGGCTGGAAACGAGGGTAACATACTGTACAGAAGACTGTTGAGATCCTATTTCTCATCAGTGGCCAGTATCAGTCTCGTACTGTTCCTTGTCGGAATGGTGGGTGTACTGGCTGTCAACGCCCGTTCTGTGTCGAACTATTTCAAGGAGAACATCACCGTGACGGCCGTGCTCAATGTGGAAGCTGACGAGGCCGACGCCTCTGACCTCGCAGACAACCTTGAAGACAAGCCTTTTGTACGCGGCATCAGAATCATCACCAAGGAAGAAGGCGTGGAGGAGATGAAGGAAATACTCGGAGAGGACTTCATGGACGTCTTCGAGGTCAATCCGGTACCGGTGTCCATAGAGCTTCAGGTGCCGGCCGGATACATATCCACAGACAGCCTTCAGTCAATCGAGACCTCGCTGCGCGGTTTCCCTCAAGTGGAGGATGTGGTATACCAGCAGTCGCTGGTGGAACTGCTTAACGCCAATATCGAGAAGATAGGCATGGTTGCCGGCGTATTCGTACTCCTGCTGCTTTTCATCTCTGTGGTACTCATCAACAATACCGTACGCCTCAACGTATATTCCAAACGCTTCACGATACATGCGATGCGCCTCGTGGGCGCGACAAAAGGCTTCATATCAAGGCCGTTCATAGGACAGGCCTTTTTCCAGGGTCTTATTTCCGGAGCTGTAGCCGACGTGCTCATCCTGGGATCCCTGTATCTCGTCCGCAATGAGTTCTACCAGTTGTTCTCCCTGTTCGACGCCATGCTGCTCGCAGCCGTGACGGTCGGCGTGATAGTGCTGGGAGTCCTGATATGCATGCTTTCGACAGCAGTCGGAGTCAGAGGCATGATTTCGTTGACCAGAAATGAATTGTATTACTAAATAAAAAGAAAATGGATAAATTCGCAATACCTCGTGAGAATGTCAAGTATCTGGCCGCCGGTCTGGGGATCATGATACTGGGCTATCTTCTGATGCTGGGAGGAGGATCCGACAGTCCGGAAGAATTCAGCTATGCTATTTTCAGCTTCACAAGAATGTATGTCGCACCGTTTCTCATACTGCTCGGTGCTGTAACGGAGTTGGTTGTCCTGCTCAGACGCAGACCCATAAGACTGTTCAATAAAAAGTAATCCCTATGGAATGGTTTCAAGCAGTAGTCCTGGGCCTTATCCAGGGGCTCACAGAATTCCTTCCTGTGAGCAGCAGCGGTCATCTGACCATATTCAAGGCCATTTTCGGCATAGATGCTGACAATCTGAGTTTCGAGGTCGCTGTACATGCCGCGACAGTGCTCAGCACGATAGTCGCTTTCCGAAAGGAGATCTGGAACATAATCAGCGGTGTATTCAAGTTCAAGTACAACCAGCAGACTCAGTATTTCCTGAAAATATGCGTATCCATGATACCGGTGTTTGTGGTAGGCGTCTTCTTCAAGGATGAGGTGGAGGCAGTGTTCGGCTCCGGCCTTGTAATAGTAGGCTCCATGCTGCTTCTCACGGCCGTGCTGCTCACACTGGGCGAATACCTGTCCAACCGTCAGGCGCGCAGGGCAGCTGCCGAGGGAAAGGAGCCTGGCAGGGAAGTCAGTTTTCTGGATGCCTTCATTATCGGTCTGTCGCAGGCATGCGCCGTACTTCCCGGACTGTCACGTTCAGGCACGACTATTTCCACTGGTCTGATGCTCGGCGTGAAAAAAAGTTCGATGGCCCAGTTCTCGTTCCTCATGGTTATGATTCCCATTCTCGGGGAGGCGTTTCTCCAGCTGGTCAGCGGGGACCTTTCGACTTCCGAATCAGGAATCTCGGCTCTTTCGCTTACTCTCGGGACACTGACTGCCTTTGTATCAGGCTATGCGGCATGCCGCTGGATGATCCGCATCGTACAGAAAGCCAGACTCCGCTATTTCGCAATATACTGCTGCGCCGCCGCCGTTTTCTGCTTCGTGTTCGAATTCTTCAAATAACAGCCTGCTGGACATGGATTCGGGCGGCAAGTGCTATTTCATCTCGGACGTGCATCTCGGTGCCGCTTTCTGCGACAAGGCGGCACTTGAGGCCCGTTTCGTGTCGCTTCTTGACAGAATCGCCGCAGAGAAGGCCGGGGCAGTATACCTGCTGGGAGACATTTTCGATTTCTGGTACGAGTACCGCCATGTGATCCCGAGAGGACATACACGGGCCCTCGGTGCGCTGGCCAGACTATGCGACAGCGGTGTCAAGGTCTATTTCATGAGGGGCAACCACGATGTCTGGGTCTACGACTATTTCGAGCGTGAGATAGGTATGACCGTACTGACGCAACCTTATGTGGCCGAAATCGGCGGGCGCGTCTTCTGTATAGGGCACGGAGACGGTCTCGGCAGGACTGACACTATGTTCCGCGTCATCAGATGGGCTTTCCACAACCGGTTTCTGCAAATTCTGTTCAGTTCGCTGCATCCGAGGTGGGCCTTCGGGCTCGGGTACGCATGGGCCGGCCATTCCAGAAAGATGAAGAACTCTCCCGAGAACGCAGGCGTCTATGTGTTCCGTGGCAAGGACGAGCCGCTGTACAAATATTCCGACTCATTCGGGAAAGACTACAGGGCCGCACACGGCGGACGCTGCATAGACTATTATATATACGGACACTACCACACACCAGGAGAAATCGATATTCCCTCAGGCGGAAGAATGTATATTCTGGGATGCTGGGTGGACGGAGGCGAATACGCAGTATTCTCGGACGGAGAGCTGCGGGTCATTGCTGACGGACATCCAGACGGGATCTGACCACCGGTTCCGGCATGCTTCTGCCGAAAATCGACCTGTACAGCCTGTTGAACTCCCCTTTCTGATACAATGCGACCAGTTCCTCGGTCTGCCTGTCCTCCCCAAGAGGGTCGTACGGCCGTTTCATGTCGGACCCGAACAATTTGGCTATACCTTGCCAGAATCCAGCGGCTGCCTTTCCCTTGTAGTCCTTGATGATTTCGTAGGACGTAATGCCCGTCTGCCTGTCGATAAGCCTGAGCAACAGCTTTCCCTGACTTACCGTAAGATTGCGCAGAGGCTTTTCGAACACGTCGAAAAGCTCATCCTGCAGAATGTTCACGTAACGGTTCTTCTGTCTGCGGTTCATGTCTCCGGCAATAATGGTCGAATCTGCCTCCCTGAGTTTTTCCTCAGCCAGAAGAGCGTAAGGATATGCTTTTGCAAAATTGTGCACCAGTCTCGAATACCTCCTCCACTCCTTGCTCTTTTTCTTGCGCCTGGCAGTCTTGTAGAGAGTATCGAGCTGGTCTATGTAGACCGTATCTCCCTTTTCTACGATATATTGCATGAACATCCCGTCCCCATCATGTATGTCCTGAGCGCTCATATCCGAAAGGAAAATGCTCAAGACAAGCAGTATAAGGACGGGATATCTCATGTCGTACAGCAAATGCTATATGATGGTCATGGACTTCTGGAGCTCACGGGCTGATTTCAGGAACTCATCCACACCCATCTCCTTGAAGAACAGCAGGCCGTGAGTGGTCCTGAGCCTGGGGCTGGGATTCTGGTAGAAGAACGGCTTGCCGAGCACGTGCTGTACTTTGGAAAGCTGGTCCACCCAGATGAGCTTGGCCAGATCACTGAACTTGCCGTCCAGCATATAACTCGGGAAATCCGCATGTACCTGCGAGGCATAGCAGTTGCAGAACGCATTGTCGAATACACTCATCGCATTAAGCGAAACAGGAACGATATGCGTAGCCTCGGAAGGCAGGAACCTGTACCACACATTTCTGTACCCCCATATCCTGAGATTGCTAAGATCTGCTTCCTTGCCCCACTCGCGGATAGCCTCTGCTATGGCCTGAAGCACTTTGTAGTGGGTATCCGGACCGCTGCCCTCAGGATCGAACGCAATGCTTATGACTGTCGGCCTGATTGTGCGCAGCTCCTCGAGGATGGGCACAACATCACGCTCGCGGTTGGGCTGCTCCGTAAAGATGTCGCCAGTATAGAAACCGAGTCTGAGATGATGCACGTTCTCGTTCCTGATACCGAAGAAGCCCCATACCAACTCCTCCTCGAACTCCCGGATCATGCCCTTCAGCAACCGGATGTCCGCAGACATCTTCTGCCCGTCATAGCTTCTGCGGGTCTCTTCTATAACATCTGTTATCTTGTCCCGGAGCTCCTTTTTGTTCTTTACTCCATATATCTCGATGAAGTCTCTCACAAGCCTGTGTGCGCGACCTCTCCTGCGTTCCTCGACATTTCCCGAGGCCACATTGATAAGGCTGTGATAGATGTCCTTCTCCCGTTTCTCTTTCCAGCCGCTCTCGAAGAAATCCGGATAGTCCGTCATTTCTATTTTCCCGGCATCGAGGAATCTCAGCGTCTCCTCAAGCGCATCGATGAGGAAATGGTTGGTCACCGCATTGAATCCGGAGGTCATGATGGAAAAATGGGACTCATTGGTCTCATTGCGGGACACCCTGTGTATGTGAGGCAGAAGACCGAGCAGAATGTCGTCGTGGTGAGGACCGGTGTAGTAGAAGACCTCATTGCTCCAGTTCGATGTTCCGCGCGCTATCTTTCCGGCAAGCGAGTCTATAACACTCTGCACGGTGTTCTCGTCCAGTCCGGGTATCATGCTGCAGAACTCGTCTGCCCTGAGGTCGTCGAGAGTGATCTTGTCTCCGTACTTGTTGATCCTGTTGCAGCAGTCAATGACGGCCCTGTCGGTTTTTTCCTGAGACCATGGAGAATCCACATAATAATGGTAGACCGACTCATGCAGCATGGAGGCAGCTCCTGTTGTAAGATAGAATCTTGCATTGGGCAATCTGGACAGCACTGAAGCCGGGTAAAGGTTGCAAGGAGTCTTCTCAAGAGCGTCGGCCACGACTGGCGCCTTCGCCTCTCCTGCCGCGAAAATTATGGCTACTGCATCCTGATTGTGGGTAATGGTCTCAAGACCTATAGTGATCACCGGTTTGGTCCTGGAAATCTCTATGCCGCCGAGATCACTGGCCGATGCAGCCTGCGTCTCATAATTGGTATGTGTCAGACGTGTGGTGGAATGAGGGTCGCTTCCTCTCACATTGAAGGCGATATGACCGTCAGGACCGATACCGCCGAGGAAAAATCCTATGCCACCCATGTCCCTTACCGCCTGGTCATATTCCGCGCACCAGTTGTCAATCATGAAAATGGACTTCTGCTGCATCCGCTCCGCCACGCTCTTGGCCTCACGGTAACGCAGGCTCAGGTCTATGCGTCCATCGGGAAACACTTCCGTAAAATGCTTTCCGTCCACGAGAGGTATCCTGTCGCAGTTTATGAATATACCTTTGGAGGCATCCAGTCCGAAACCCTCCACATAGTATTTCTGAACGTAGTTGTAAAAGCTGTTGTGCTGCCTCGGGTCGATGGGGTAAAACTCGTCGATCTGTACGAAATGCAGTCCTCTCAAGTCTGGTTTTACATTTACGTCCAGTCCATTCTCCTCTCTGGAAGCAGCCCCCTCCTTAGTGTCCCACTCTGCAAGTATCCTCTTTACCCAGGCAATGAAGTACTCCGGGGTCTTGCCTGTAGGCAGGCTTATCACTCCTTCCGGATGTTCTGCCGCCCACTCCAGGAATCTGAATGCAGTCAATTTTCCCAGTTTGGGAAAGTTCTCCACTGTAATGTAGGGAATGTTTGATGTAAACCTGTGTCTTTTTGAGCCTATATAGGCTTTTTCGACATTTGTGAAAAATGTGTCCATATACATCTGTCTATTTTACTACAAAAATAGTCTTTTTTGAAAAAGAATGTCACATTTTAAGAAATTATACATATCTTTACAGTGAACAAACTTCACTGACACCTATATAGGTTGTACTTAAACTGGCCGGTACAGCCGACACAAAGCAAAAGAGGCCACCTAAACTAAACATTTATTAATTCTTTATTTATGAGAAAATTTTTATTGGGAATCGCCATTCTCGGGCTGTCCTCATTTATGGCTACTTCATGCCTGGACAATACCGAGCCGGCGGGCATTGAGGATCTTCGCAATGCCAAATCAGAACTAATCCGCGCACAGGCCGCTTACGAGCAGGCCCGTATCGCCCTGATCGAGGCAGAGGCCGCCATGCAGGAGGCTCTCACCCAAGGACAGCTTCTGGAGAACCAGATAAAGGAGCTGGAACTTCGCCAGAAAGAACTTGACCTCGAATATCAGGAGGCTTGGAACGAGCATCAGATCAAGCTGATGGAGCTGGAATACCTGCTTAGACAGGAAGAGAACAACGCAGCCATCGAAGAGCTCAAGATGCAGATTGCCGAACTTGAGATGCTCCAGATGCAGTTAGATCTTGAAAAACAGCGAATCGAGCTTGAGAAAGAGACAATGGTCCAGCAGCACGAACTCGAGTTGCTTGAACTTCAGACAAAGCTTGCTCAAGCCCAAGCCACTTATGATCAAACACTTCGCGACATAGAGGCCGCCAAGCACGGTCTTTCGGACGCAGAGCAGAACAAGCTTGACCAGTACATCAACCAGATTGACATGATTCAGGCACAGCTGGACGGTGTCGAGTCCGACCTGATAAACGCCCAGAACACTCTTGTTGACCTCAAATACGGTCGCGGATACGACTCTCTAATACTGCATCAGCAGTACGTCAACAATGTAAACGAATGGCAGAGGGAAGTAGACAACCTCAATGCCGAGATAGAGGAAGTGCGTGGTCTCGACCTTACAGGAGGCACTGAGGAACTTATGGCAGAAGTAGAGTCCATCGACAACGAGATAGCCGGACTCAATTCCCAGATTGCACAGATCCGTATAGATGCCGATGCGAAGGCATATGAGAAGATTGAGCCTGAAGCTGTCAAGGCCGAGCTGCAGGACAGCATCGATCTCGTCAACGAGGAAATCAACGACCTGATGGAGCAGATCTACAGCGGAGGAGACAAGTCCGAGCTCGACTACTACGCCATAAGGGAGATCGCAATAACGGACCCCATCGCCAGCATCGTAGGCGGCGCCATCCAGTCCGCAATATATGACCTGATATACAACAACTCCATCGATATAGATATTATCTCGGATTTTGAGTATGTCAATTTCAAGTATGCCCTGCCTTCAGGCGTATTCTCCTGGAAAGCCAGAGAGATAGACAACTACAACTATATCCTGCCTGCACTCACGGACGCCGTCAGCCAGTATGTACTGTCCGATCCCGCTATCCAGAATCTCAGAGACGAATTCGAGAACTTCAGACTTAATCTCGAGCAGTCAAGATTCTACGAGACATACGACCACAACCTGAACCAGTTCCGTCAGGCCAGGGAGGAATACACCGAATTCGCCGCCGAGTACGGCATCATCAACCGCAATTACTATGAGTCCGACAACCTTATGACAAAGGCATTGGAGGCAGCTGCGGAACTTCAGACACTTGTAGACGAAGGCACAGCCCTTGACGGCTCGGCGGTGCAGACCATCGTGACCGCCGCGCTCAACACCATTCGTCAGGAACAGGAAGTGCGCGACACACTCTTCAACAATGCCTATGACGGATGGGAGCTGATCACGTACGCCAACCTTACCTCAGATGCGACAGAGGCGAACCACATTGATATCAATTTCGTAATGTCTGCAGTACAGAACTCAAACTACAACTACAACAGCAGTCTTTATGACATCTGGAGTTCCTATGAGCCTGAATACAACGCGGACACGACCGCATGGAGCATACTGCAGAGATGGAACGAGACATCACAGTACCTGTATGCATTGGAGTTCGAGGAAACAGAAATGACCACCGAAACCTACAAGCTGGGTGAGTACGTCGGATTTGAATTCTCTCCGAATGACATATACAATCCATATATATTGTACTTGACTGATCCTGATATAGTAGACCAGTACTACAGAGACCTCGGCTATCAATCTGGTGCAAATGACTTCCTTAGCTCAAGTACATTCAGTGTATACTATTATCAGTTCATCGAAGAAAGTGTCACCGCATACTTCGACAATCTCACAGAGCTCCCTGCTTTGACCGAGGACATCCAGGCCATGTATGACGAACTCGCGGCAGTAGGCGTCATAGACAACGAGACCATAAAGGGATTGTACGAGAAAGTACTGGAGCTTAACAACAAGATCGTAGACTTATATGCACGTATCGCAGAGCAGGACGACATAATCACGCAGATAGATCTTGAGATACAGGAGATAAACAGCCAGGAGCAGACTCTGAACAATCAGATAAGCAGGCTAAACACCACAAAAGGCATCATCGAAAGCATCATCATGGGAGTTGAAATAGAGATAGATGGCACTATCTACAATCCTCTCACTGACGATCTTGAGGGAATAAGGGATGCCCGCATAGAGGTACTTCAGGGCGAACTTGAAAGCGCCGAGCTCGAGCTGGAGAAAGCCAATGCAAACCTCGAGAGACTTGAGAACGCAGATGATCCGGGCGCAGTAGCCATCGAGGATGCCGAGCGCAGAGTCGAGGATCTGCAGGAACAGTACGATTCCCTGCTTGAAAGATTCAACTTCTACAATGATCTTCTGAGCGACTTCCTTACAAACATCATCGGAGCTGAAGCTTAATTGACAGTGCTATGAGAAAAAATCTATTCATAACAATAATGGCCGTGTTACTGACCGCCTCTCCGGCAGTGGCTCAGGTCTATGACATAGAGGCTCCCAAGGCGGGGGACATGCAGTTCTCGCTGCTGCTGGGTTCATCCAGTTTCTCGCTCTACAACGAGACCTATGGCATGGACTACCTGATGCCCTACAGTGACGGTATAGGAGACGGCACAGAAATAGGCTTCAAGGGCATGCCCCTGAAGTTCCTGGATCTGGGCAGTATGAATGGAAACAGCATTGTCAATACCATAGGTATCCGTTACAGCGTATTTGTGCACGAGCGTTTCGACGTGAACGTGATGTTCGGGATGAATATCAACCTGACACCCAAGAAAGACTTCATCGAAGGTGACTTCACGGTACCCGAGATGCCAGTGCCGGATGCAGGCTACATCATAGGAAGAACGAACCACGTCTTCTATGTACAGTTAGGTACCAACTATTACTTCCGGCCTGAGAACCAGCGGATCGCTCCATACATAGGAGTAGTGTTCGGATACCAGTTCGCCAGACTGGAGACAATGCTTCCATACACCGGTGAAACAGCCTCTGACGGAGAGCCGATAGAGCTGTATGTTCCGTCATACCAGGCCGGACAGGCCTGGGCCGTACAGGGCGGTATCGTAGCCGGTATCGACTACATCCTCGCTCCAGGCCTTGTACTCGGTGTTGAGGTCAGTCCGGCCATGTACCAGTGCAGCGTCATGGAACTGCATCCCTCAGGAATGACCCCTTACAGGGCGATCAATCATGACATCAAACTGCTGACCATGCCGCGTCTCAAGCTTGGTTTCCGCTTCTGACCCATACAGCGGTATACAGACATCAAGGGCCGTTCCACCTCGGGACGGCCCTTTTTCATACTCAGCCCTTAATTTCTTCTGTACCATGAATTGCGATTTTGTCGGCGTACAACTGCATGCCGTGCAGCATCTTGCTTTTGTATATCATTGACAATGAAGTCATTACAAAATATCGCCGATCTTTTCGCCATGTTTTTTCAGGTCAGGAAGAGCACACCTCTTCCTCAAGTATCTGTATGACAAGTAGTTGCAAAACACAGTGATCTTCTGCCTTCCGTTGATGCCGGACTGTCTTCGCCAAAGGCCTTTATCCATGTCTCCGGGACGGTTTTCAGTCCCGTCCGTTCCATACTTCAGCGGTGATATCCGGCTCATAACTGATAAGCCGCCCGTCCGACACCATGCTTCATATCCAAGATGAGATAACAGCCAACTTACCCCACCCCGTACCGGAGCATATCACCATAAAGCACCTCTTGATTAATTAAACCACTGACATCAAAATATCTGACTATCCGCACCCCTTGATCCCCTGCCATAAGTTGATGCTATAATAAAGCCGTTGGCCATATTCTCTTTCCGTATACCAACGACTATCTGCCCATAAAGCAACGGCTCATATCTTATCGATACGATAAAAAAGAGGAGCGACTCTGACAGAGCCACTCCTCACATTCATGAAATTTCAGTCACGCCAGGATTACTCCCCGGGAGCACCGTTTACAATGTTCACACCATCATCAACCTGCATGTCCGCAATCGTATTATCGCCGACATATATGTCTGTAAGACTTTCACAACCAGTTGCAATAAGCTGTCTCAACAATGTGTTCTCACTGAGGTTCAATGTAATCAGGTCAGTATTGCTTACATTGAGTGTCTCCATATTGACCAGATAAGTGGTCTGGCTGAGATCCGACACAGGATTGTTGCTGCAGTTGAAGTTCACGATTCCACTAAGCGACCAGATGTTGAAGTAACTGATCTGGTTGTTGCTGCAGTCGAAGTCCTGCATCGCTTCGTTCATGTGAACATCCAGATCCTCAATCTGATTGTTGGAGACATTCAGTGATATCAGATTGGTAGCATAATCCAACTGAAGCGATGTCATGTTGTTGTATGACAGATCGCATTCCACCAGTTCGTCTTTCTGAAGCTCGATGGAAGTCAAGCTGTTATGATCGAGATAAAGCTCGCGGATATTAGGGTTACGCGTCAGATCGATGGATGTTATCTGGTTGTTTGACAGATTAAGCACTTCCAGATTCTGCAGTGAGGAAAGATCCACCTCAGTAATAGCGTTGTTCGAGGCATTTATTTCCCTCAGTGAAGTGAAATAATCCAGACCGGTAAGAGACTCTATCCCTCTTCCTGAAGCATTCAGACTTGTAAGATACGGAGCCTCATCCTCAGTAATGACATCCCAAGGCTCATAATAGTCACACTGATTTATGACAGCCGCCTTCAGGTTTGGATCAGCTATCCCTGCAGCCAAGTCGTAGGGATACTCCATATCCTTATACTGAATCAGATCGGAGCCGATACCGTTGATCGTAGGAACGTACTGTCCTTCTGTCATGTACAGCACCTGAATATTGTTGCACATATATGTGGACAGCGAGTTGAGCTTCATATTCTTGCTGATGTCTATCGTCGTCAGATTAGAGCAATAATCGAAACTGAGCGAACTGAGTTCCGGGCACATAGTGTGGTCTACTGTAGTAAACGTACAGTTGGTGAAACCGAGTGAGCGCAATTCAGTGTTGGCACTCAGATCTATAGACGACAATCTGTCACTGTTCACAGACAGGCTTTCCAACTTGGTATTGTTGGTCAGGTCTACGGAGGCGATATTCGGCACTGAGAGACTTACCAGCTCGGGGTTGTTGGTGACATCTATCTCGGTTATGCCCTCGGAGCCATACACTGAAAGGAGTACCAAGGCAGGACACTCAGACACGTCAATTGAGGTAAGACCACTGCTGTAAGCGGATATGTTCTCCAGGGCTGCCTTGCCTGAAAGATCTACAGATGTCAATGCACTGCAGAGACCGACATTAAGTTCCACTAATGCATCGCTTCCTTCGAGATTCAGTGTCTCAAGTCTGTTGCAGGAATTGAGCTCTACTACCGTAAGATTGGGCATATTGCTCAGATTGAGTTCTGTCATCATATAGCAGGAATTGAAGTTCACGGTTGACAGATTCTCGAAATACTCGATTCCGGCAGCAGAAATGATATTGCTGTAGCTGCAGTCCATGCTGGTTACAGCCTGGGCCTCGGAGCGGCTGATGGTGCCGTCACCGTCGGTATCGAAGTTATCCCTGAGGTAAGTCTTGAATTCCTCGTCAGTGACGCGGGTAAGCACGTCGCTGGGGAACGAAGGCTCCTGGTTCACCGCTACCTGCTCAGAGGCATCGGCGTTTGAGAACACTACCACGGCTGTCCTCGTCTCATCTCCTTCGTTTTCAGTGGCGGAGAACTCAAAACTCATGTCCTGCATGGCCTTCGTAGTGACATCGGTCAGCCAGTCGGAACCCTCGGTGATCTCGACCTTGACATCGCTCATGTTGGACTGGAGCGCGATGCTGAACGTGTTGGCCGTTCCGGGGATGTCATACTCTGCCTTCTCTACGATGATACGACCTGCAAAGCTCTGGGTAACAGTGAGGGGAACGACGTTGGTGCCACAGATGAACTGGAATGTGGCTTCGCGGGGCTCGTCGCTCTCGTTGGCCTGTGCGTTGAATGTCACCTGCGCACCGGGGTCACCGGAAGCGGCAGATGCGCTCACCCAGTCGGACTCACCGGTCATGACCCATGCACGGCCGCTGTTGACGGTAACGCTAAGGTCTCCGCCGGCAGGCAGGAAAGACAGGGTCTCGGGATCCAGGGCGATGGACTCGCCGGCAGCCATCTGAGTGACGGTCACCGTAACGGGCTCGGCCTGGGGATAGGAAATGGTTATCTCGGCAGTCCTTTCATCCGAGACGTTGGCATCAACCTCAAACGTTATAGTGTTCTCCGTGTCGTAGTTGAATGTATGGATCCAGTCCTGGTTGGACTCGGCTTCCACCTGACTGCCTTCTACAGGATTCGTGATACTGTAGGTCAGTTTGTCGGTGTGAGCGTCAGCGGACACAGTGATGTCCTCCGCTGTTATCACGGGGGGTTCGACCGTCTCCTCGGGAGTACAGCCGACGAGCATCAGCGGCAGAGCCGCCATGATGCTGAGAATTGTTCTTGCGTTCATAGTGTATTAGTATTGATTGGTTGAATGTTGGTTCTTCTATTATAAGGACACATGACGCTCTCCGTCACGATGGAATACCATACGGCTGTCGAGACCGTCCTTCCAGTTATGCAGCGAGACTCCGTTTGCCGTTTTCTCCGCTGTGATGTCAGGTGCGATATAGCGGCCCATGGGATCGAACTCCGGACCGGTGACAATATTTACCGGAACGGGATTCCTGAGAGCAGCCTTGGCATCCTCAATGAGCATAGCTTCCGCACGCTCCTTATAGTCCTTGGGGATGTTGACGATCACGCTGTTCTGTGAAGGATTGCTCCAGAAATCGTAAGGTTCGTCCATATTCACGCCGCGCTGGGGAGTAAACTCTTCGTAATGCCATTCGCCGAATGTTCCGTCAGCTCCCTCGGCCACGTAGGAGAAACTCCAGGTATTGTCGAACCAGGGCCTGATAGTGCCAGTCGGCTGGTCCACGAACGAGGCGACAGGATTCATGATCAGTATCAGCAGCTGGTATACTCCGCCTACATCCTGATAAGCTGACTCAGGAGCCCATACACCGCCGTACCAGTGGACAGCCTTGTCATTGGGGTTGAACTTGATGTACATCACGCAGTCCTCCTGACTTCCCTCCCAGCGCTCGGGATCCATTGCATACAGCTCCGCACCGTCGAAAAGTTCGTAGCTGGCCGTCATCTCAGCATCACTCTGTCCGAAAGGTATGGCCGGGGTATGATGCTCGAACTCATAGAAAGGTGTCGTATTGGTGCCGGCCCAGCCGAAGGTCAGCAGGGTGTAGTCACGGTCGGAGATGCAGGAGAAGTATACATCATTTTCACCCTGTCTTACATAATATGACACGGTATTGTCATAATAATGGGTTATCTCGTCCATGAGAAGCTGCTCGTTCAGGGTACCGTCTCCTTTGCGGAACAGGTCAAGGTCGGAGCTCTGCACCATGAACGGCACCCAGAAGTCCTCGTCGTTGCTCGGAACGACCTTGTAGGTGCCTCCCTGCCAGTTCTCCTCCACAACGCTCACATCGAATGTCATGTCAGACTTGTCGGCCTCAGCGGTGCGCTGGTCCAGACGGGCCACAGCGGTGGTGCGCTCACCGCGCGTGCTGACACCGAACACGTATATGTGCATCAGTGTGTTGGGATTCACTTTCTGCCAGTACAGGTCAGCACGTGCCCACTTGCTCTGCTCGCCCGTATAGAGGGACTCGAAGTTGGTCCAGTTCTGATCATCGCCGTAGAAGCCATCCATAAGGCGCTGGCTCTCCATGTTGATGATGCGCTGGGCCATCTGCTCGTCATTATAGCCGTAGGCCGTAGCCGAATCGATCACAGCTATGTAATAGCGTGTCTCCGGATTGGAGGGTACTATGTTCACCAGAATATCCATGGATTCGACCTGAGGGCACGTAATCTCAAAGGTGCAGTCGTCCACGATCTCCTCTCTCGGCGTGTTGAAACTGAACACTTCCTGAGGCTCAGTTGTGGGAGAGCCACCTTCATCCATGCCCCATGCCACTATGGTGTACTCGGTACCGGCCCAAAGATCAGTGGCGTCCGCCTCGTAGTCTCCCTTGCAGAGATACTCGGAGAGAGGCATGCCGCTCTCCTCACTGGCGGCGCGCAGGTTCAGAATCATATTGTCCATGATGGTGTAAAGGTCGTACTGGGCCATGTCCATCGAAGACACATATGTCCAGTAATATGTATATTCATCCGTCGAGGGATGGATCGCAGTGTGCGCCGACTCCAGAGTGATGTCAGTCGCCTCGCCTTCGAAGGTCATGTCCACAGTCTGGACGACCTCCGTGCGGAACTCCTTGTACAGAACCTCTGTCAGGGCCTCTCCGGTAAGGCTGAGACCGTAGCAGTAGGCATAGTAGTCGCTCTCACGCTCCAGGTCGTTGTACAACTGGACATTCGGCTCGCGGCTGTCAGTGTACACCTGAGGGGCGCGTCCCAGGAATTCGCCAATAGTCATGCCATTGTAGTCCGCCTGATACTGGATCCACTCCAGGTCGGACTCCAGAAGGCCCTCCATGTTGTCGTTCTGAAGATACAGGTCAAAGTCCTCCGCTCCCATAACCAGGAAGAAATATCCTCCGTCGTAACTGATGGGCGTATAGGTCACCTCCGCGCTGTAGGGAGAAAGCACACTGACTTCTATCATCAGTGGAGTACCATCCTCCACGCCGTAGGTGTACTGGTTGACGGCCACCGTAAGGTCGGGGGCATTCGGATACCTCAGAATGATGCGGCCCTGCCTTGGCTGACCGTCATTGCGGCCGGCAGTGAACGTAATCTCACCCTCCTGCCCCTGGGTTATCTCACTTATGCTTATCCACTCGGACTCGGTGGTAGCTGTAAGGGACGATCCGTCGGCATAGCCCTCAATACTGTAGGGCAGCACGTACTCTCCGGAATCTCCGGGGATCTCCAGCGTAGTCGCTTTTATCTGCGAGGATGTAGTCTCATTCTCGCGGCAGGCGCTGAACAGAAGCGCCAGAGAAAAAGCAATTGCAGCAATTTTAATAAACTTGTTCATAAACAAAAAGTAAGTAAAGAGTTGAATGTTGTTTTGTTGTATAGTTATCCTGTTTATTCGTACTGGAAGTCAGTAAAGCCGTTCATCTGCACGGTAGTCACGTTGTCAATCACGTAGCCGGACGATGCATAGTTGACGGACGGTACCGTACACAGACTCATGTCCGGATCCCCTGGCGTCGAGACATACAGTACTATATAAGTGTTTGACGGATCTGAGACACTGGACGGAAGTTCCCCGTTTATGATAATGTGAGCCATCTCCCCGTCCGACACAGCCGGTACCGGATCCCCCGTGAGCTCTGTGAGAGAACCTCTGACGATATGCCTGTGCACATAATGATAAGGATCCTCCACGATACCGTGAGCGTCGTCCTGAAATCCTATGATACTGTCCTCAAGCACATACGCTGCAAGCAGATAATCTCCACCCTCCTTGGCCGCGACAAAGGCGTCTATCCTTATGTCCCTGTCGGTCAATGAAGCCGCAGCCATGATATTGGTCCTTGAAGGGAAATTCTGCACTGCCTCTTCAGCCACTCTGGTCATAAGCATCGCTGTCGACGACGGAGAGTTGAGACTCTGGAATTTTGCAAATCCGTTGAAGGCCACCATAGGAACTGAAGCGACGCTGTACAGTTTCTCAAACGTGTCCGTACCGCTCCATCCAAGCCCGCCATCGGAGTCCGTCCTGTGCATGTTCATCGGGACTATCCGACCGGGCATCTGCTCGTCAGCTATTCCGAAAGCAACCTCCATGAGAGGACAGTTGGTACACCATGTGGCAGTAATCTTGATCATGGCGCTGTGACGGTAGAAATCCCTGCTCCACTCAGGCGATACAACCTGAGTGACCGCAACCTCATCCCCGCCTACGGACACGTAACCACTCCGCAGACTTCCGGAAGCGTTCTCTCCGGCAGCAAGAATTATATCCGCAGTGTAATACTCTGAGACAGTCTCTCCATCGCCAAGGACAAGCGAGTCCGACGTAATCTCCACACCTCGATACGTCAGCCAGTCCACGTCAGAAGACAAAGACGACTCGTCAAACGCAGTATTGCCCTCAATGGATATCCTTACCTCAGATCCCTCATCGGGAGAGACATACAGACCAGCGTCGGAAATCAGGGATATTCCGTCCTCCCCACGCTGAACAACATAACAGGAGACTTCATCTCCGGCATTGACCATGATTGAGACAATGCCTTCCTTTTCATGCAGTGCAGTATTGGCAGATGTTGCTGTAACTGTCAGGACACATGGACCGGCATTGCCTTCCGCAGGCGACACGGAGCACCATTCAGGGGACGACACGACCTCCCATGGCCCGTTGAAATCCAGCTTTACAGTATCAAGGCTGCCTTCGGATGACTCCACCACGAATGTAGCCCCAGAAGAAAGAGTTCCAGGAATCCGAGACTCCTGACACGACGTAATGACTGACAAAAGTAACACAGCCGTGACAAAAATGTAGCACGACGACCAAATTTGCCTCATATATAAAACGAACGATTAAATGGTCAATATTTTTTTCTCAGAATTTGGAGTTTTGTTGAGTTTTTGTATAAATTTGTAACGTTTTTACTTTAACTATATACGTTCATTTTAATTGATGACATAAGTTTCAGCAAATCATTTTATTGATTTTCGTGAAAAACTGTTATCAAATTTTGTTTTTTTAACATGGTTTTATACCTTTGGACGTTTTTTGTAAACATATTAAAATAATTAATCGATTAATGAAAAAAGGTATATCGGTCATCGTTGGATTGATCGCCATGATAATCTTTCCAACATTATCCGTCAACGCACAGGAGCAGCACGCACATTGGAGAACAGACGTAGAGGAACTCGGCAAGAATCTTTACAGGGTTTCTGTAACTGCTATCATTGACTCTACCTGGCATATATATGACACATTGCGGACTGAATTCGGTCCTAACGCCACGATTGTGGACTTCACGATCGCAGACAATAAAAGAGCAGTGAAAGAGGGAGACATGCAGATATCCTCAGAACCGTTCAGATATTACGACGACATCTACATGATGGAGATCGGATATTTCGAGGACAGCGTGACTTTCTACCAGGATATCCGTCTCAAGAAGAAAAACGCCCAGGTAAACGTCTATGTGGAATGGATGGCGTGCGACGACAACAACTGCCTGCCGCTGGCCGATCAGACGCTTTCCATCAGCCTGCCGGACGGCGTGTCCGTCTCTCCTGCCGGAGATGATGAGGAGACAGGCAGGAGCAAGAGCCTGTGGGGTCTGATACTGGAGGCCATCATCTGGGGTTTTGTAGCCCTGCTTACACCATGTGTGTTCCCTATGGTGCCTATGACCGTGTCATATTTCCTCAAAGGTGAAGGCGGTCCGGCCCGAGGACGTATACGTGCGGCAATGTACGGACTGTTCATTGTCATGCTGTATACTCTACCTATTGCGGCAATCATTCTCATTACCAGAATAGTCGGAGGCGATGCCGTCACAGCGGACATTTTCAACTGGCTTTCGACCCACTGGCTGCCCAATATCATATTTTTCATAGTATTCATGATATTCGCGGCTTCGTTCTTCGGAGCATTCGAGATAACCATGCCTTCAAAGCTGGTCAACAAGTCCGATTCCAAGGCGGACACCAAGGGCCTCGGAGGAATTTTCTTCCTGGCTCTGACCTTGGTGCTGGTATCATTCTCCTGTACGGGACCTATAGTCGGTTCAGTTCTTATCAAGTCTACTCAGGGAGAGTTCTGGGAGCCGATTATCACCATGCTGGCTTTCTCTGTCGCATTTGCTCTTCCTTTCACGCTGTTTGCCCTCTTCCCTTCCGTACTCAAGAAGCTGCCTAAGAGCGGCGGCTGGCTCAACAGCGTGAAGGTGGTCATCGCTTTCGTCGAGGTGGCTCTGGGCTTCAAGTTCCTCTCCGTGGCCGACCAGACCTATCACTGGGGACTGCTGGACAGGGAAGTGTACCTGGCGATATGGATTGTGGTGTTTACCCTTCTGGGGCTATATCTGTTGGGCAAGATCCGCTTTGCACATGACGACGAGGTCAAGCATATCGGAGTGGGCCGTCTGACACTGGTGATAGTGGTGTTCTCCTTCGTGGTGTATATGATTCCGGGTATGTGGGGTGCTCCGCTGAAGGCTCTGTCCGGATATCTGCCCCCGCTCACGACTCAGGATTTCATTCTCGGGGACGAGGCTCCGGTGATAGTGACTGGCAGCACGGCAGGATCGGCTGCAACGCAGACTTCAACAGAAGGTAAGGCACCAAAATACAGCGACTTCCTCCATCTTCCGCACAACCTTCAGGGCTTCTTCGAGCTGGAAGAGGCCAGGGCCTACGCGGAGAGCGTGGGCAAGCCCCTGTTCATAGACTTCACCGGCCACGGCTGCGTCAACTGCCGCGAGATGGAGAACCGAGTGTGGTCCGACCCCAAGGTACTGGAGATACTCCGCAATGACTATGTTTTAGTAGCACTGTACTGCGATGACAAGAAGGAGGCCGACGAGAGTGACTGGATTACAGCCGGTGACAGGACGCTGAAGGACATAGGCAAGATCAATTCCTATATAGCCTATACCTACTACGGTGTCAACGCACAGCCCTGCTATGTCCTCGAAGGCCGTGACGGAGAGCTCCTGGCCGACCCGAGAAGCTACAATCTCGACATCAATGAGTTCGTGGCTTTCCTGAAACAGGGTCTTGAAAATTATAAAAACAGCCGTCAGTAAACGTACTGCAAATCACAAAAAAAATTATATTTGCATAATCATTAGTGATAATTAGGAAGACAATACTAATACTTATTTTTATATGAAACGTTTTTTCAAACCGATTATCCTCTGCGGACTCTGCACGGCAGGTCTTTCCGCAGCCTTGACTTCCTGCACGGAAGGAGGTCAGAACACATTGATACAAGGCACATCGATAATGCTGCCCAATGCTGCTGACACAACTATTACCGTACCTATTGAATTCGAAAGCGCATGGCAGGCCAGCTGCAACGCTGACTGGTTCTCCATAGTGCCACTCTCAGGAGAGGCCGGCACCACAGATATCACCATAAAATGCCTTCAGTACAATGAGGACATGGCTGAGAGAGTAGGAACATTCACGATCATTTCCGGCACAGAAGAGACGACATACTATGTCATTCAGGATGTAAATCCCGGATTCGAACTGGCCGACTCATATTCCTTCAGCGGAAGCGAGCTTAGCGGCACAGAGTTCGAGTTCATGGCCAATGTCGGCGACGTTACCATCACAAGCTCCTCTGACTGGCTGACATTCGGTGAGATCTCGTCCATTTCGGACCTGCTCGCTGACGGAACGACTGCTTCGAAGTACAAAACATACACAGCATCCATGTCCATTGCTGCAAACACAGGTGAGGAGGCTCGTCTTGCAAGAGTCACCTTTACCGGTGAGAAAGGTATCGAGAGAACAGTCACATTCGAGCAGAAACCCAATATGGGTGAGGATTTCTCCAGGAATTTCCTCCGCCGCTCTCTCGTAATCAGATTCACCGGAAACTGGTGCGGATACTGCCCCATGATGAACGAAAGCCTGCACCAGGCCATCGAGGAGTATCCCGACCGCATAGTCGCCATGAACATGTATCAGGGATCGGGAGCTCTCAGCTTCAACTATGTCAATGAATACATGAATCAGTTTGATATCGCCGGATTCCCCACAGCCATAGAGAACTACTACTCTACAATCAACAACAACAGCACGGCGATAACAGCAGGCGCATTTGTAGGGGTGGCCCAGGACGCCGTCGAGAACCTGCCTTCCAACACTGGCATAATCGGCTCCGCAGCCATCAACGGTTCCAACCTGACAGTAGACCTCTACATAGCCTCCAAAGAGGCCGGGGACTACTTCATCTCCGTATTCCTGCTTGAGGACGGAATCATCGGAACACAGTCAGACTACACGGGCATCGTCCCTGATCCATACAACTACGAGCACAGCAACGTAGTGCGTTCCGTACTCACCGAACATTTCGGCGACCCTGCATATCTCTCAACGAACGGCATGTACAATGTAAACCTGAGCATACCTGTACCAGGTACCGTCAAGGACACCGAGAATCTGCACGTAGTGGCCTTTACCACCTACGAGGGAGCATACACCGGCCAGTTCAACAACGGAAACGTCATATATGATGACTACGGCTACATCGTCGACAACGTAATAGACATCCCCGTAGGAGGCTCTGTTGAATTCGAATACGAAAACTAACACACTACAATAAAGATGAAAAGATTTCTATTTTTAGCTGCCGCACTGCTTCTCCCCTGTCTTGCATGGGCACAGAAGGACCTGCCCAGCGTTGAGGTGAAGGACATCGACGGAAATGCGGTCAACGTCCAGTCCATCATGGAGGACGGAGTACCTGTAATACTTTCATTCTGGTATACCACATGCAAGCCCTGCCTTCAGGAGCTCGGAGCCGTCAACGACGCTTATGTGGACTGGATCGAAGAGGCCGAGTTCAAGGTAGTGGCTGTCGCTACAGACGACTCAAGGTCGAGCGCCAAGGTAAAACCTATGGTCAACGGCAGAGGCTGGACCGACTTCACCATTCTGCTTGACGAGAACGGAGACCTCAAGAGAGCCATGAACGTACAGACACAGCCCACCGTGTTCATTCTCGACAGGGAAGGCAAGATCGTCTACACTCACACCGGCTATACTCCAGGCAGCGAGGAGGAACTTTTTGACCAAATCTTAAAACTTCAGTAGAATTATGCTCAAAAGATTTACGACTGCAGTAGGTCTTTTGGCTCTGACAGGGATAGTTGCCTTTGCCCAGAACGAGGACAAGGGCAACTTTTCTGCTGGTCTGGAGACCAATACCACCTACTACTTCAAAGACGAGAAAACAAATTCCTACAATCCGGACGGACACATGGGGTCCAACAACTACCTCAAGTTGGACTACTCCTGGAAAGGATTCTACGCCGGCCTTCAGATGGAAGGCTACTTTCCCCCCATTGCAGGATACTTCCCTGACAACATCATGAGCGAGAACTTCATGAGATATGACCTGTATGCCGGATATGCGGCCAACGGTTGGGACGTGAGGATAGGAAGCATACACGAGCAGTTCGGTAGCGGACTTCTCTTCAGGACTTACGAAGACAGGACTCTGGGTATAAACAATGCAATACAGGGTGTCAAGGTAGGCTACACATTCGGGGACTTCCTCACCATCAAGGGTCTGTACGGAAGGATCCGGGACATTCAGGAATACACCAGCAACACCGTCGCCGGAGCGGACCTGTCACTGTCGATATCCAGGGCAGCCAACTGGGACAACTTCGACTGGACAGTCGAGGGAAGCGTACTCGACAAGTACGAGCCCGTGACCATCGAGGGCATGAATCCACATACGTTCGGCTACTCAGCGAGGATGAGTCTCGGTTACGCAGGCTTCCGTCTCAGCGGCGAATACATGAGCAGAAAAGCCGATCCAGGATTCTACAACAGTCTCGATTCCACCAGAAGCGAGGCCATCCAGGTAGACTTCAGCTACACCGGCAACGGATTCGGCGGACTGCTGACATTCAGAAAGCTCAACAACCCTATGCTTCAGGGTATCAGGAACAACGGACCGTCCGACATCTGGACGTTCATCAACTACGTACCTGCCCTCACACAGCAGCATACCTATGCCCTCGCCACACTGAACCCCTACACGGCCCAGAACGATGAGATCGGAGGACAGGCCGACCTTTACTACAACTTCAGGAGAGGTACAGCCATGGGCGGCAAGAAAGGCATGAAAGTACATGCCAACTTCTCGACCTACTACGGCGGCATACTGGACATGATGACAGGTGTAAGAGGCAATGACGAACTGCTGTTCAGAGACCTTACAATAGACATCGAAAGATGGTTCGGAAGCGACTTCAAGATGATCCTGTTCTACTCCTGGCAGACCCTCAACTCGCAGGCCATCTCCAAAGGAACGGACATGTGGAACTCCCACACAGTCGTGGCCGACATGACCTATAAGTTCGACAGAAAGAACTCCCTGCGGCTTGAACTTCAGCACCTGTACACGAAGCAGGACCACAAGAGCTGGGCAGCAGCCCTCCTCGAGTACAGTTTCGCACCGAGATGGAGCATCTCGATCCAGGACATGTGGAACTACGGGGACACAAAGACACACTACATCAACGGCTCGGTAAGCTATTCATACTCCAAAGTCAGGGCAGCCCTCAACTTCGGACGCTTCAAGGAAGGTTACCTCTGCTCCGGAGGCGTTTGCCGCATGACCCCTGCATACACAGGTGTCAACCTATCACTCATCGTCGCACTTTAAAACATACCAGCATGAGACAGATAAACATCTTGTTTGCAAGTATCGCAGCTGCTCTCTGCCTTGCGGCATGCACCGACAATACAGAGACTCCTGTCATTTCGGGTTCAACCATATTTCTGCCCAATGTCAGTGACACCACTCTGACAGTAAGAATGCCCTTCGAGGACGAGTGGAAGGTAAGCAAGAACACATCCACATGGTTCGCGATCACTCCACTCTCCGGAGCGGCAGGCACAAACGAGTTGTCATTCACAATCCTTGACATCAATTCCGACCTCCAGGAAAGAGTCGGCAGTATCAACATCGAAGAGGCAGGAGTGACCACCCAGTACTTTGTGGTGCAGGACCCCACTCCCGGCTTTTCAATAGCGAGCCAGTCCGTATCTATCAGCGGGGATGCAACGGACTTCTCAATAAGTCTCCGGTCTAATGTCGGCTTTGACGTCACCACTGAAGCTGAATGGCTCACCGTCAATTCCTGCGCAGCCACAGATTCCACACTCCTCTCCGACAACACGACATACTCGCAGCTAAAGACATACACTATCAGTCTCTCCGCAGAAGCAAACATAGAAGACGAGAACAACTCCGGAGAAGTACGCGAGACTGTCCTGACGCTCAACGGAAAGGACGGAATGACAACTGCTACAATCACTGTATCGCAGATGGGCGACCTCAAGGCCGACTTCAGCAGGACCTTCCTCAGACGCTCCCTTGCGATCCGCTTCACCGCTACAGGATGCCCCAACTGCCCCAGCATGAATGAGTCTCTGATGGGAGCCATAGAAGACTACCCCAACCACTTAGTCCCGGTTAACATGCACATCTCTTATGATGGCGGCAGCGAACTGGAGTGGGACGGCAGTAACCAGTACTACCGCTACCTCAACTACGGCTACATCCCTGTAGGACTCGTGAACAGCTACGCACGCGTTGAGAATTCGTCTGGAAGCATCGTAAGAAGACTCTTTGCCGACCTCGCCAAAGAAGCAGTGGAAGAACTGCCGGCCAACACAGCCATCGGCGGAATAGTCAACCTCAACGGAGACAACATTGAAATCAGCCTTGGAATAGGTGCAAAGGAATCCGGCAACTACAGGATAAGTGTCCTGGTACTTGAGGACAGCATCGTCGCATACCAGTCAAATGGAGGCAGCAGATACATCCACGACAATGTGGTAAGAGCCGAGGTTACCGAGATGTGGGGAGACCCTATCCAGCTGACAGGCGGTGAAATCAACAATGTCGAACTGACTTGCCCTGTTCCCCAGGATGTCGAGAATCCTGAAAACCTCCACATCGTTGCCATCGTCAACTACGAGGACACGTATAAGGGATCAGTGGACTACGCCATATACGGCTTCCAAACCGGGACCGGATATGTGACAGACAACGTCGTAGACATAAAGATCAACAACTTCGCCATCTTCGAATACGAAGACTGATGACACTGCGCACGCAGAATTGCATAAAAGAAGAGTCCGGAACAGATCCGGACTCTTTCTGTTTCTGCATCTTACACTGCCGACTGCAGCAGGAAGAGGCTACAGCATGCCGCCGTCGCAGATTATGACCTGACCTGTAACATATGAGGAAAGGTCGGATGCGAGGAAGAGAGCCACATTGGCGATATCCTCGGGTGTGCCGCCGCGACGGAGGGGTATCTTCTTGTTCCACTCGTCACGGACCTCCTGAGGCAGAGCATTCGTCATGTCCGTGATTATGAATCCGGGAGCAATGGCATTTGCACGGATACCGCGCGAGCCCATCTCCTTGGCTATGGACTTGGCCAGACCGATCAGACCGGCCTTGGAAGCGGAGTAGTTGCACTGTCCGGCATTGCCGTTCACGCCCACAACAGAAGAGATGTTGATGATGCTGCCACCTCTCTGACGGGCCATGATGGGAGTCAGTGCATGCGTAAAGTTGAACGCGCTCTTGAGGTTGACTGTAATCACACTGTCCCACTGCTGCTCGGACATCCTCATCATCAGGCCGTCACGGGTAATGCCGGCATTGTTGACCAGAATGTCGATATGACCGAAGTCCTTCAGTATCTGGTCTACAGTTGCATGAGCCTCGGCAAAGTCCGCCGCATTTGAGGCATAGCCACGGCACTGCACTCCAAGAGCTGTAATCTCAGCCACTGTATTCCTGAAATTGTCGTCCTCTCTGAGGTCCGTGAAAGCAATGTCGGCTCCGGCTGAAGCCAGTTTCATGGCAATAGCCTTGCCTATTCCACGGGCAGCTCCGGTAATCAGGGCCACCCTGCCTTTTAATAATCCTTCCAGCATAATTATTTTACTTTATCGTTGGGTATCACTGCAAATGAAAGACTGGCCTCGACACATATCTCACCACCCACATATGCCTTTGCATCGATATAAAAAAGCATGGCCCGGTGATTTGTGATGTGAGCATGCACCTCTACCGTATCGCCAGGATGGACCTGATGCTTGAAACGGGTCTTGTCAATGCCAGTGAACAAGGTTGTGTGACCTACCAAATAATCCTTGATAAGCAAGGAGCTGCACTGCCCCATAATCTCGCAGAGGATGACTCCGGGCACTACCGGATAGCCGGGGAAATGCCCCTGGAGGAAGAATTCGTCACCTCTGACGTGATACTTTCCGACACATTCTGTGCCTCCGTTCTGAAGTTCCATCTCGTCAACCAGAAGCATCGGCTCACGATGACGGAGAAACTGCTTGATCTCTTCTCTATCCATTTCAGTTTGGTTTTAGTGATTGATACTGCTTATAAACGTCTGAATGCCAATACTGCATTATGGCCTCCGAAGCCCAGCGAAGAGGACAGGGCCATGGTCAGCGCAGCCTCCCGGGCATGGTTGGGATTGACATCCAGGTCACATTCGGGATCAGGTTCCTTGTAGTTGATGGTAGGCGGAACCACACCGTCGTGAAGTGCCATGACTGCAGCGACAGCCTCGATGCCTCCTGCCGCTCCAAGCGCGTGTCCTGTCATGGACTTGGTGGAGCAGAGAATGGCGCGACGGGCCTCGGTCTCACCGAGGGCAAGCTTGATGGCCGCTGTCTCGGACTTGTCGTTCAGAGGTGTACCAGTACCATGGGTGTTGATATGCAGCAGATCTGACGTCGAATAATGGGCTTCGGTCAGGGCCTGTCTGAATGCTTTGGCAGGTGTGGAGCCGTCCGGACAGGGCGCCGTGTAGTGATAAGCGTCACAGGTATTGCCATAACCGCACAGTTCGGCATATATCTTAGCTCCGCGTGCCATCGCATGCTCGTATTCCTCGATAACCAGAACTCCGGCACCTTCAGCGATTACGAACCCCTGACGGCGGGCATCGAAAGGCAGGGAGGCAGCCATCGGATCCTCGGCGGGAGACAGAGCCTTGCTGTTGGAAAATCCTCCTATGGCCAGAGGAGTAACGGCCGCTTCGGTACCTCCGGCTATTATTGCATCTGCATAACCGTACTTGACAGCCCTGTACGCCTCCCCTATGGAATGGGTCCCGGTAGCACAGGCAGTCACTATAGGCAGGCATACGCCCTTGGCATGATGCGCAATGGCCACATTGCCGGCAGCAATATTCGCGATCATCGTAGGGATGAACAAAGGCGATATCCACTGAGGACCGTCCTTAATCAACTTTGTAGTCTCGTTGACAAAAGAGTGCATACCTCCGATCCCGGAGCCGATATAGACTCCGAAACGGTCAGCCAGGACAGTGCCGGGCGTTTTGTCTTCCTCGTCATCTGTGGACCTGAGTCCGCTCATTGCCACGGCCTGATTGGCGGCTGCAAGAGCAAAGAGACTGAACCGGTCAAACTTCCTGGCCGCCTTAGGTTCGATGCCGTAGTCGGCCGGCCTGAAATCCTTGACCTCACCTGCAATCTTCACTGAAAGCCCGTCAGTCGGGAACTGGGTAATGTAATCAATACCGCAGACTCCGTTGACAATGCTCTTCCAGAAAGTCTCCACGTTATTTCCGACAGGTGAGACCACTCCCATACCTGTCACTACTACTCTTTTTTCCATATAGTTTTGTTTTACTTTGACCAGCGGAGAATACATGCCCCGGTAGTGAATCCGGCTCCGAACGCACTAAGCAACAACATTTCTCCTGTTTTCAATTGATTGCCTCTGTTAAGATCGTCCAACAGGGCGGGAATGGATGCGGAAGAAGTGTTCCCGTACCTGTCCAGGTTGAACGGGAACTTGCTTCTGTCCTGATTGACGAAGTGCCGGATGGACTCGATGATACGCACATTGGCCTGATGCAGCACATACAGGTCGATGTCATCGGCTTTCATGCCGGCCATGGCCAGCACCTTGTCTATATCCTTGATGGATGATGATACAGCGAGCTTGAACACATCCTGACCGTTCATGACCACACCGTCAGTGTCCGTCTCCTCCTTGGTCAGGAAAGGCGTAGGCTGAAGTCTGCGCTTCTGGTAGAGAGCCTCCACCTTGCAGTGGGTGGATACACGGATGGCCTTGAGGTCATCCCCTTTAGTGACAACCACTGCCCCGGCCGCATCCCCGAAAAGGATGCAGGAGGAACGGTCGTGCCAGTTCATCATGCGGGACGGTTCCTCGGCACAGACTATAAGGATGTTTCTCATGTCCTTGGTCGCAAGATACGCCTCGGCAATGTCCAGCGCGTAGATAAAACCGGTGCAGGCACAGTTGATGTCCACTGTGGGACAGGCAGCACCTATCATGCCCTGCACGACACAGCCCAACCCCGGAGTCACGTACTCGTTCACCACATTGGAGCAGATTATGAAGTCTACCTGCTCCGGTGTTATCCCGGCATTCTCCATAGCACTGCGGGCGGCGGCTGCTGCCAGTTCCTCCAGACTCTCGGAGGAGATGAGCCGCCTCTCCCTGATACCCGTACGGGTCACTATCCACTCGTTGCTGGTATCCAGAAAATCCTCCAGCATCGCATTTGTTACGACCTTAGAAGGGCGGGCACTACCAGTTCCTATAATTCTCATACTCTTGCCTGTCTTATGTTAAAATCGTGCAAAATTATACATTTTGCACTAAAAAACAAAAGAAGCGATCCTCTACCCTATCTTGGAGTTAACGATTTCGATAATCTTAGCCTCTTGTTTAACAGCTTCTTCCGCAATGGCAGACGCCTCAGCTACGAGAGCATCGGCCTTCTCGCGGTCTTTCAGTCCGGCTGCATTGATCCTGACGTTGAGGAAAGCTCCAAGGACTGCCGAGCGGGCTGCGAGAGCACCAACACCTGCATCGGATACGGAGTTGGGATTACCCTCGGAAGCCATGGCCTCTACAAGTTCGAAAACCTTGAAAGAAGCCTTCATGGTCCTCAATGGCACCTCCGTAGCATATAGAGTGGCATCCTGCATCGCAGCTGCACGGGCAGCCTTCTCCTCGTCGGTCTTCTTGGGCAGGGACATGGCGTCCATGATGCGGTTGAATGCGGCAGTATCCTCATCCACAAGGTGCAACAGCTCGTACATCAGTTCCTGCCCTTTCTCAGCCCACTGGGAGAACTTGGGGCACTGGTCATCCCAGCCCCTCTTGTGCGAAGACAGATTGGCAACCATCGCACCGAGAGCAGCGCCGAGAGATCCCATATAAGCCGAGATGGATCCGCCGCCTGGAGCCGGAGACTCACGGGAGGTCTCCTCGGCAAAGCCACGTACAGTCAGGTCTACCAGCTTGGGAGTCTTGTCACTGTCCTCAAGTATATATTCGATCACCTTCTCGCGGGGATTGAATGGCTTCAGGTCGTCCAGACCCATGGACTTGACGGCGATCTTCACGATGTCCTCCTCAGGAATACCGCAGGAGCGGTTCTGTTTCGCCAGATAATGCTTGCCGGCATCGATGAGCACTTTCTTGGGAATGAGACCTACTATCTCGGAACCGGTCACCCTGATGCCGCGGGCATGGGCTTTCTCACATACCTCATCGAAAGCTACATGCACAGGAGTCACATTGATATTGGTGACATTCATCGACACCTGAGCGATACCGTACTCCTCTATATACCAGCCTATGGCCTTGCAGCCCTTCAGTGTACCGGGAATCCATACGACATTGCCGTTCTCATCCTTCACCACCTTGCCTGTAATGGGATCCCCCTCTCTCTTCTTACGTCCTTTCTCGCGCACGTCAAATGCTATGGAGTTGGCCCTGCGCGTAGAAGTGGTATTCAGATTATAGTTGATCGCTACAAGAAAATCCCTTGCACCCACTGCAGTGGCTCCTGTACGGGCAGTATAGTCATCGATTACGGCCGGACCGAAGTCTGGCTTCACCCCATCCTCAAATCTCTTTGCCAACCCTTCGTACTCGCCGCTGCGGCATACTGCCAGATTCCTTCTCTCGGGAACAAATGCCGCACTCTCATAGCAGAATACAGGAATACCGAGTTCATCACCTATCCTTTTTGCAAGACTGCGGGCATATTCCACGCACTCCTCCATAGTGACACCTGCAATAGGTACGAGAGGGCATACGTCCGTAGCTCCCATTCTGGGATGCTCACCATGATGATGCCTCATGTCTATGAGCTCAGAAGCCTTTTTCACGGCACGGAAAGCGGCCTCCATGACCTTTTCCGGTTCGCCTACGAATGTCACCACCGTCCTGTTGGTGGCGGCACCCGGGTCGACATCGAGCAGCCTTACGCCTTCGACACTCTCGGCTGCGTCTGTTATCTGCTTGATAACCTGCATATCGCGTCCCTCGCTGAAATTGGGGACGCACTCAATAAGTTTTCTTGTCATAATCTATTTTTCTATCTGTATATTTTCCCATTAAGTATAATGTCTTCTATAAGTTGCGAGGTAAATGAATACGGTATGAACTCATAGGAGGGTATCTTTCTGGTGATGAAGAATGACGCCTTCTTGCCCACTGTGATGGAACCGTAATCCTCACTCACGCCCATGGCAAACGCCCCGTTGACGGTAGCTGCATTGAGCACAGTCTCCGGTGTAAGCCGCATCTTGATCATTGCCAGGGCCATCATGAATTTCATGTCTCCTGACGGGCAGGAGCCTGGATTGTAGTTGGAAGCGATAGCCAGGGGCAGGCTGTATTCCTGCATCTCCTTGGCTTTCGGATAGTCCATATCCAGGAAAAATGTGGCGCCCGGCAGCAGTGTGGCAATGGTACTGCTGCCCTGCAGGACCTTGAATTCCTCGGGACCGGTAAACTCCAGATGATCTACGGATGCCGCGCCATACTTGACTCCGACCTGTACACCGCCAGAGAAACTCATCTGATTGGCGTGAACTTTCGGGGTCATGCCGTACTTCGCTGCGGATTCGAATATCCTGGAAGCGTCCTCCACGGTAAAAAATCCCTCCTCGACAAATATATCCACATAATCCGCCAGTCCCTCGGCTGCAACGGCAGGCATGATATCGCGGATTATCTCATCCACATAACCTTCTCTGTTTCCCTTGTATCTTGCCGGAACGGCATGCGCACCAAGAAATGTGGTACGCACTCTCAGCGGAGTCTCCTCCTCCACTCTTCGGGCCACGCGGAGCATCTTCACCTCATCTTCCACGGTCAGCCCGTAACCGCTCTTGATCTCCACTGCCCCGGTACCAAGAGATACAATCTCCCACGCCCGCACCAGAGTCTGGCGAAGCAGGTCCTCCTCTGAAGTGTTATGCAACAGCTCCACAGAATTCAGAATACCGCCTCCACGACGGGCTATCTCCTGATACGACAGACCGCGGAGCTTGTCCATGAACTCCATCTCACGGCTTCCGGCATATACCAGATGAGTATGGGAGTCGCAGTACGAAGGGAAAACCATCCTGCCGGACGCATCGATGACCTCATCGGCCACGTCCTCTATAGCTTCCATACTTTCCGGAGCAAGATCGCACATACGTCCCATACGGGCTATCCGGTCCTTTTCCGTCAGCAGCCATGCATCCTCGATACAAGGGAGGGAGTCCATCTCCTTCCCCTTCAACGGAGAGGAAACAGACTGCGCCCTTGCATTGACAAGCTTCTTTATATTCTTTATAAAAAGCGACATCTTCCTTAAAATTCGGCTTTCCTTATAAATTCAATTGAATCCTTGATCCTGGTATACATGACTGTATCCTCCTCGACAAAAGGAACAGTCTTACGGTATTCATCGAAGAAACGCTCGATGACAGGTGATGACTTGCCTGCACCGGCGCGGTGACGGAACTCAAGAGCCTGAGCCGCGTTGAGCATCTCTATACCAAGTATCTTCTCCACATTCTCAACTACGCGGACACATTTGGTGGCTGCGTTGGCACCCATGCTGACATGGTCCTCCTGACCCTGCGAAGAATCGATGGTATCCACTACACATGGAGTACACAGCTGCTTGTTCTGGCTGACGACAGAAGCAGCGGCATACTGAGGTATCATGAAACCGGAGTTGAGACCGGACTTGGCCACCAGGAATGACGGCAAGCCTCTCTTGCCGGAAATGAGCTGGTATGTACGGCGTTCGGAAATCGATCCGAGCTCTGCAAGGGCTATGGCCAGAAAATCAAGGGTAATCGACAGAGGCTGCCCGTGGAAGTTGCCGGCCGAAATGACCTGATCCTCGTCAGGCAGGACGGTCGGATTGTCGGTCGCACTGTTGACCTCAGTCATGAAGACGCTCTCCACATAAGCGATGGCATCCTTCGACGCTCCGTGCACCTGGGGCACACAACGGAAAGAATATGGATCCTGAACCTCCTTGCCGGGACCGTCGATAAGTTCACTTCCCTGAAGATAATTGAGGATTACCCGTGCCGTCTCCATCTGCCCCTTGTGAGGACGTACTGCATGCACGCCCGGAGTGAACGGTTCCTTGCGGCCGTTGAATGCCTCAAGTGAAACAGTGGCGATCTTGTCGGCCGCTGCGGATATATGCTCTGCCCTGATGATGCACCATACGGCATGGGCCAGCATGAACTGAGTACCGTTCAGAAGGGCGAGACCTTCCTTGGACGCCAGTGTGAGCGGTTTCCATCCGAACATCCTCTCCAGTTCCGAACCGGGGTATCTTTTTCCTTTATAATCAAACTCGCCAAGCCCTATAAGGGGAAGGCACATATTGGCCAAAGGAGCCAGGTCGCCTGAAGCTCCGAGAGAACCCTGCTGGTATACCACCGGAGTCACGCCCTCGTTGAAAAAGTCAACAAGCCTCTCCACCGTTTCTACACGAACTCCCGAATATCCGTATGCAAGGGACTTTACCTTGAGGGCTATCATGAGACGCACTATCTCCGGACGCACCTCATCACCGACTCCGCAGGCATGGGACATCACCAGATTTTTCTGAAGCTGTGAAAGCTGGTCCTTGTCCACAGAGACATTACAAAGCGAGCCGAATCCCGTGGTCACTCCGTAGATGGGAGCTTTCTGGGCCTCCATACGCCTGTCCAGGTAATCCCGGCATTTTCTGATTCTTTTACGGGCTTCCTCACCCAGATGCAGCCTGCATTCAGGGTCCAACAAGGACCTCACATCGTCCATAGAATGGATAAGAGTATCTATATCAAACTGTTTCATACATTTGTATTTATGAAATAACTTACAAATGTAAGAATAATTTACTCTTTTCCTATCCAAATCAGCGGCTTTCTACGCTCTATCTCCGACATTACGGACTTCATATATCCGCTGAAATACTGTTCGGTATACCTGAACTGAGGGAAATATGGCGAAGGGACCAGTTCATTCCTGATGGAGGCCCGTACAGGACGCGCCGTAACACTGTAACGCGAGTCGGGACGCTGGTCCGGCTTCCAGTTGAAATCCCTCAACTGCATCATGTCCGGCGTCAGCTCCCTGACAGGATATGCGTCGCTCTTGACATTCTCGTTATAAAGCACCCTCTGGACCTGCCCGTCCTTCATGCGTCCGGTCATAAGACGGCACTCCTTCTGGTTCATGGTCGTTATCACAGAATCCTCAGATACATAGAACATCGCCGTAACTCCTCCGAGAGCATCGAAACGCGATATCTGGCCGTCCTTGAAATATCCGGTCATCTCCGGAGACTTGATCTGATGATAATAGCGTCCGGCCTCCTCCTCGGATATGACAAAGGCATTGGAGAAAAGCAGACCCTTGTCCAAAGTCTCGTTACGTATGAGAAACTGCATACTGTCAGCCGTGATCTGCGTTTTCGTCTCATACCATATGACCGGACTTACATAAAGCCTCGCGATGGAGTCAAGCGATGAGAACAGCATCGAGTCACAGCGTACCTGCATATCGTTCCTGTATATCCTGACGTTATGGTACGCCTCCACGAAACTGACTTCCGTGGTGTCCAACTGCACCGCAGCCGAATCCACCGCCACTGAGTCCTGAACCGCGAGCGAGTCCGTGACACCCGGCATACCGCCTCCGGAAATTGAAAGAGAATCCTGTACGGCCGATGAGTCCGGAGACATACCTTTGCCGGCAGTCTTGTTTTCAGTAGAAGTCTGCGTACTTGACGCAGACGGCGGCGGGGCGAGCGGATCGACCAAAGCATCCTCATACCTCTGTCTGGCCGCAGCTGCCACAGCACTGTCCACCTCGAACATTCTCTGGGTATAATATCTCATCATGTCGGCCGCCATGAATACCGAGTCCCGCTCTCCCGCCTCATTCTCCTCCACCAGAACAAGGGCGGGATCACGGTAGACCTCAGCCTTGCGCGGATCGTTCCAATAGAACAGCTCGCCTCCCAGAACCACGACATTGTCAACCGTATCGGTAAGCTGCACATTGCCGAGAAGATGCGAGAACTCAGTCATCCTGTCATAGTTCAACGTATCGCACCACAGCTCGTAATCCTCCGTCAATATATGGACATCGTCCCTGAAAAACAACTTCTCATTCCCCCTGTCATACCAGCCTGCTCCCGATGAAATATGGTTCACATCGTACCAGCCCTCCGTATTGCCATAAAAATCCGCCACATTGCTGCGCGAGTCATACACAAGACGGTCGCACTTGAAGAACATGCTGTCCGAAAACATCTCGACACGGTCTACAAACTCGAAAGTCCGGATCCTTGACTCATACCTGCCGCGCATGCTTTCTATGATGTTTCCGGAACTGTCACGCATGGCTCCTCCTTTAAAGAAAGTCGCGACACTGTCCTTGGTATTGTAATCAAGATAATTGGTCCTCAGGACATTGCTGTCGCGATCCATGAGCTGGACAAGATGGCCACGGAACTTGGCCGTATTTTCATGGATGACATACCTGAGACTGTCTCCGGTGAGCATGGTATTCTCCTGCTCGATACGGACCCTGCCTATAGCATCTATATACTGCCCGTTCACATTCCAGTACGCACTGTCACACTTAAGGTAAGTATTGTTATGGAAAAACACCGCATGGCCTACTACCTTACGGTACTCCACCCCACCTATTTCCACCAGTCTTGCCCTGTCCGCAGACAGGAGACGCACAAGCGAATCCCTGGTCTCCTGCCCGCAGACAGACATCAGGGAGAGAAGGAGCAATGATACCAAAGATACAGAACGTCTCATTTCAGCCATCCTTCACGTTGAAAAACACATTTCTGGAAAATAGGATCAATCACTATGTACGTGGTCTGCTGCTTGTCCTGTATAAACTGTTCTATGGCATCCATGGCCTTCTGATTGGTCGCATGGTCCAGAAGGACATCGAAATCGTCATTGTAAGTAGCCGTATGGGCAGGACGGACTTTATCCAGACGCAGGATCTTGTACACCGTATTGCCGTTCCGTCCCTCATTGTCCGTAGACTCTATAGGTCCCGACACATCTCCCTCCTTCATATTGCGCAGCACTTCGTACTCGTTGGCCTTAAGTTCGTCCACAGCAAAAAAGGGTGCTCCTGTCATGGGATCCGACACCAGCCCTCCGTTGGTTCTTGTCTTAGGATCCTCCGAATACTTCTTGGCAGCCTGCTCGAACGTGATGCTGTCCGTCAATATGACATTGCGTATGGAGTCCAGACGCAGGAAAGCCGAATCCCGGTCCTCCCGTGTATACCTCGGCTTGAGCAATATATGGCGGGCATTGAACATATCCCCCTTACGTTCTATCAGCTGTATCAGATGAAAGCCGTCCGGAGTCTGCACTATCGGAGATACCTGCCCAGGCTTCAGGGACATGGCGGCATCGCTGAATTCCGGCCAGAAAAAGGACTTGGACGTCATGCCGAGCTCTCCACCGCGCATGGCGCTGTTGTCCTCCGAGTAAAGTGTCGCCAACAACGAGAACTTCTCACCGTCAATCACTCTCTGGCGGAATTCCAGAAGACGCTCGCGTACCTCCATCTCGGCTCTTTCCACGTTGGGATATATGACTATCTGGCTGAACTGGTACTTCGTCGGTATCACAGGAAGACTGTCCTTCGGTATCCGTTTGTAATACTGCTCGACCTCCCGCGGTGTCACTTCCCCTATCTTGCCGGCTATGTTCCTGCGCATCTCCCCGGCAAGATTCTGCTCCATCATATCGTTCCTCCACTCATTCCTGAGAACATGGAGCGGCTTGCCGTAATATTGCTCGACACCTTCCTCGCCTCCATGCATTGACAGCTCGTAGTCAACCCTTTCACTGAGGGAGGCATTGAGCATGTCCTGATTGACCGCAAGGCTGTCCAGAACGGCCTGGGTGTACAGCAGCTTCACTACCAGCATCTCCTCCAGCGTACTGCATCTGTCGGATGAAAGGCCGTAGCTCTGTCTGGCCAAAGCCTGAGCCTCTACATCGGAAAGCAGGATAACACTGTTTCCCACAATGGCCACGGTCTTGTCAACCACGCCCTCGTAACGCTGGGCGGCCGACTCCGTCATGGAGAACGCAAGGAGCATCAATGCCGCCATAATAGCCTTTGTCTTCATTTCACTTGGAATAAATTACAAACTTCTCTGACATTATTGCATCATTTAGCAGATTTCGTTCCAAACTGGTGAGAAGCTCCTGTTTTCTTCTATTCAATATATTGTTTCTGATGATGTCCTTACAGTATTCGTAAGGAGCCTGGCTGCCTGCAGGGACATAGCCGTCCAACGATATAAGGTACGTATAGCCCAAACGGCTCGTCTCAAAGTAGGACTTCTCGTCAAGGACTCTGGCCATCTCCTGAACATCCATTCCCGTACCCTCCACGAGTGCGTCAAGGGCAGTCCACGAATCCAGAACGGAGTATTTGTCGGCGGATGTGTAGCACATCTCTTCCAGACGGCCCAGGTCTTCCTCGTTTCTCGACCTGTACAGGGAACGCACAGGACTGAGATTCGGAGAATTGTCACTGATTTTTATATACCAGCCTTTTATAAGCGGGACATGGGTGATTACGCTGGACGGGTGAGTGCTGTAGAAATCCATATATTCCTGTTCCGACACAGCCGTATCCAGACGCTGCTCCACATACTGCTGCTCATAACGGTACACTAAAAGCTGCCGTCTGTACTCCTCCAACTTGTCCTCGACATCCCGGTCTGCCTTGGACAGGCGGCTCTCAGCTATGTCAAGCAGCAGCCTGTCCTTGGCCCAGGAATATATATACCGCTCTACCATCCTGGTACTGTCCGCTGGAGAGAATCCATGTATGTTCAACGCATCTATATCGCTTTTATAAAGGACCTCATTACCTGCCCTGGCTATCACGTCTCCCTTGAAGAGACGATCGTACAGCCGACAGGACGAGACTGAGACACAGAGTATGACAATCCATAGGATCCTTGAGGACATACCGGCGGGAAATATTATCTGCTGTAGTTTGGAGCCTCGCGCGTAATGGTCACATCGTGAGGATGGCTCTCCGCCATACCGGCGGCCGTGATGCGCACGAACCTTGCGTTCTTCAATTCGGAGATACTGTGAGCTCCACAGTATCCCATACCGGAGCGGAGACCGCCGACAAGCTGGTACACCACTTCTGCGAGAGTCCCTTTGTACGGAACCTGCGCGACGATACCCTCGGGCACCAGCTTCTTGATGTCCTCCTCCATATCCTGGAAGTAACGGTCCTTCGAGCCGAGCTGCATTGCCTCAAGCGAGCCCATTCCTCTATATGACTTGAACTTTCTGCCATTCAGAATGATAGTCTCACCTGGGGACTCCTCTACTCCAGCAAAGAGCGAGCCCGCCATGATGGTATCGGCACCTGCTGCAAGAGCCTTGACAATATCGCCCGAGTACCTGATACCGCCGTCCGCGATAATCGGAATGCCCGAACCTTTGAGCGCCCCGGCAACCATCATGATCGCAGACAGCTGGGGTACACCGACACCCGCTATGATCCTCGTAGTGCATATAGAACCAGGACCTATACCGACCTTGACAGCATCCACTCCGCAGTCCCTCAGAGCCTCGGCGGCCTCTGCCGTAGCGATGTTGCCGGCAATGATCTGCAATCCGGGGAACTTCTTGCGTACAGTCCTCAACGTTCTGAGAACCCCCTCGGAATGTCCGTGTGCCGTATCAAACACGAGAGCGTCAGGCTCTACGGACATCAGCATCTCCACTTTCTCCACGCTCTCGGAATTGATTCCGACAGCTGCGGCTACGAGAAGCCTTCCCTTCGAATCCTTGCTGGCCGTAGGATTGTCCTTGATCTTCATAATGTCCTTGTATGTGATGAGACCGGCCAGCTTGCCGCTCTTGTCCACCACAAGCAGCTTCTCTATCTTGTAACGCCTCAACAGCTCGGTGGCCTCTTTCAGATTCGTACCGTTGGTGGTGGTGATAAGATTCTCCTTGGTCATCACCTCGCTTATGGGAGTCTTAGGATTGTCCTGAAAACGAAGGTCCCTGTTGGTGACAATACCGCAGAGCATCCCGTGCGCGTCCACTACGGGAATCCCTCCGATATGGTTCTCCCTCATCAGGTCAAGAGCGTCTCCTACGGTCGCGTTCTCCCTGATGGTGACAGGATCGTAGATCATGCCGTTCTCAGCCCTCTTCACCTTCCGTACCTGCTCCATCTGCACATCGATGGGCATGTTCTTGTGGATGACTCCGATACCGCCCTCCCGTGCAATCGCTATAGCGAGTTCTGCCTCAGTGACCGTATCCATGGCGGCGGATACGATAGGGGTGTGAAGTGTAATCTCTCTCGTGAGCTTTGTGCTCACATCCACTTCCCTCGGCAGCACGTCCGAATGCGCCGGAATAAGGAGGACGTCATCAAAAGTGAGTCCTTCAACAATTGGGGAATTCGTATAAATCTGCATCGTATTGTCTCCTTGTCACTCCGCCTTCTTTGAAACTATCGCACTAAGCTTGTCATACATCACGTCCAGAGAACTGAGAAGTTCTTCAGTAAGGTTACGGTAGTATGACTTTTTATTTCCCTCCGGATGGCTGATCCTTGCCAGAATACCGTCGCGTAGGTCAAGAGCCTCGTTGGTCAGATCGAGAATCTGTCCGGACTTTTCCTCACCTCCATTAAAGCCCATGCTGATAAATGCATCTGACAGGAACTCGTCTATCAGATAATTGACATCCTTTTTAATAACTCTTAAATTCATAATCCTTCGTTTTAATATTGCTTGTCTCTATTATACTCAGTCGTTGAAGTACCACGGATGGTCGGCCACCGTCACTATACCGGGTCCAGTATTCTGGTTTCCGAGAATCCTGACAGCGCCGACAATGCTCTTGTTAGTGTATGAATCCTGCCTTCCCGGCAACAGACTGTTGATCCTTACCCGGAGGGAAGAATGGATCATCATGCCGTCAGACATGTAGATGCCTACATGAGTCACACTGCCCGGTCCTCCGTCCGCTGCGGGACGGCCGAAGAAGACCAAATCGCCGGATCTCAGGTTTCCGAGTATGTCGGTAAAATCCAACGCAGTACCGGTGTTTATCTGCTGACGGGCATCCCGAAGCAGAATGATTCCGTTCATGAAATAACTCATCTTCACAAGTCCGCTGCAGTCAAGCCCCTTGGGCGAAAGCCCTCCCCACAGGTAAGGGAATCCGAGGAACATTCCGGCGGTAGCGACGATATCCTCCCCTGACGGAGACTCCACAGAGGACAGCCATCCGGACATGGACTTCACACTGTGCCGTCCGATGTAGCCGGCCCTGCCGTCAGGCAGCATCACCGGGACATACCCGTCGTTGCCTTCCCCCGCTGCCCATGCCTCGACTATATTGCCCATGACACAGTCCGAAATAACCCTTGCCTGCTCATGCGGATCTTCTCTGACCACCGTGAAATAATCCGTGACTATATATCTTGACGCAGATTTCCACTGCTCGAAACGCTCATCGGACAAAAGAGCGATATTGAGTTCCGTCGTCCAACCGGAATACCCCTCCGGCGTCACAATCGAGTACCAGTACCCGTGCTTGCCGGTAACCTCAACAGGTGTGCCCATAACTGCCTGGGAAATCGTCTCTGACTGATAGTCCGGCTCCGATTTCATATCCGTAACGGATACGGACACCAAGGCCATGCTTTTCTCTGACGCCGCATGGGAGACTGCGCCAAGAAGACAGAAAAGCACGATTGTGAACAAAACTTTCTTCATTCCTGCAAATATAAACGAGTTTTTTATATTTTTGAAATTTATTATGAAAAGGTTTACACTGATTATCCTCATGACAGTCGCAGCCGTCATGACCATGACAGGCCAGAGCCACGTATCCCCGCAGGACACCTGTCGCCAGACCCTGTCCATATCGCTGCTTACATGCTCGCAAGGAAAGGATATTTCCTCGGCATTCGGACACTCGGCCATCCGCGTCCGGGATTCGGAAAAAGGACGCGACATCGTCTTCAACTATGGGACATTCAGTTTCAACGAGCCACACTTCCTGCTCAATTTTCTCAAGGGAGACCTCAATTATTTCCTTTCCATAAGCTATTTCAATGAGTTCAAGAGCGCATACGAAAGAGCTGGGCGCGGCATCACCGAGCAGCCGATGAACCTCACGGAAGACCAGAAAGCCAGAATATACTCTTTCCTTATGGAAAACGCCCGACCTGAAAACAAGTATTACCTGTACGATTTCCTGCAGGACAACTGCGCAACACGCATAAGAGACATATTCGACCGTTACGGCAAAGATGAATTCATCCTTACCGACACTGTCACCGACATGACATACAGAAGCGAGCTGGACAGGCTCATCGGAGACAGACGGTGGATGATGTTCGGTGTGGACCTCCTGCTCGGCGCCAGAGTCGACCGCCGGATAACCTTACGGGAAACAGAGTTCCTTCCCGACAGACTGGCCGGAATACTTGCGACATACCGCAATCAAGACATGGGAGGCATACCGCTGATGACATCGGAAAACACGATAAGCGGACCTGCCCCAGGCCCCGGTCATTTCAAGAAGACACTGTCCAGAATCACATCACCGTTCACAGTATTCACGGCCGTATTCCTGTTCTACCTGCTGTTCTTCCTACGCACAGGAAACAAACAGAGATTTACCAGAATATTCTCAACCGTCCTCTACGCCATACTCGGGACAGGAGGAGTCATTCTGACGCTCATGTGGATAGCCACCAACCATATCTGGACAGCCGAAAACTGGAATCTGCTGTGGATGAATCCCCTGTTCCTCATCCCGGCAGTAATCAGGGGAGGCCGGGTCAAGAACATTATCATAACCATTCTGACCCTCATATCAACGGTAGGGCTGACTGCATCATGGCTGCTGCCGCAGACATTCCATCCTGCCGTATGCATAATCATACTCCTCACCATACTGACAGCCGTCACCAGACGGAGCGTATACAGCAAGTAACACCGACAAGACACTATTGCAAACAATATGATACTGGATTCGTTAAGAAGTTTTGAGAGATACACCACCCTGCACCCGTCATTCGGAAAAGTGCATGAGTTCATCAGGAGTCACGACCTTCACTCCCTTCCAGAAGGCAGGCACGTCATCGAAGAAGGCAATGTATGGTGTACCATATCCGTCAACAAAGCCAAGGAGATCGAGAACGCTCCTCTTGAGGTGCATGATACATTCATAGACATCCACGTCATACTTGAAGGCACGGAAATCATCGGCTTCCGGGACAGGTCCAAATGCCTCGGAATCGATGTCAAGTATGACGAGGCCGATGACATCGCTTTCCTGAAAGAACAGCCGGAGGCTTACATCAGCTACTCTGACGACAACTTCGTAATCTGTTTTCCACAGGACTGCCACGCACCGCTCATAGGCTCAGGATCCATCAGAAAAGCCGTCTTCAAAGTCCGTCTGTGACAACATTCGCAAGCGGCACACCGTATCCTCAGGTCATGAAGTCATGAGCAGATACAACTCATACGTCGGCTATTTCAAGAGAACTTACGGAGAACGGCTGCAAAAGGTCGTTGTGGACGCCGGTTTCACCTGCCCCAACCGGGACGGACTCGTCGGTACCGGCGGCTGCACCTACTGCGACAACGCGGCCTTCCATCCCGGCTACAGCACTGCCGGTATCCCTATCCGCGAGCAGATAGACGAGGGCATCAGGTTCCACCGTGTCCGCTATCGTAAAGCGGAAAAATTCCTGGCCTATTTCCAGCCATACTCAAACACGTACGCTCCATTAGAACGGCTCATGACCGTATACGGTGAGGCCCTGTCCCATCCTCATGTGGCAGGTATCGTCATCGGCACCAGACCTGACTGTGTAGATGCCGGGAAACTGGACTACCTCGCCTCGCTGGCAGCCAGGGGGCATATAGTCATCATCGAATACGGTATCGAATCATGCTATGACAGGACTTTGAAACGCATCAACCGGGGCCACTCCTTTGCAGACGCAGTCAGAGCAGTAAAGATGACTGCCGAACGTGGACTGACACAGGGGGCACACTTCATCTTCGGCCTGCCCGGAGAAAGTATCGATGACATGCTGGCCTATGCGCCTATTATCAATGCCCTGCCTCTGCACTCCGTCAAATTCCACCAGCTCCAGATAGTCCGGGGCACGGCCATGGAGCGAGAATTCGCCTCGCACCCGTCAGACTTCGTCACATTCTCCTTGGACGGATACCTCGACTTCATGACCGGACTGCTGGAACGTCTCCGTCCCGATCTGTACATCGAACGCTTCGCCGGCGAGGTACCGCCACGCTTCGTCAATTCCACTCCATGGGGCCTGCTCCGCAACACCGAGCTCATACGCCTGCTGGAGCAACGTCTCGAAGAACGCGATACCTTCCAAGGCCGCCTCTACCGCCCATCCTCTCCAGCCACTCCGGAAAAGTGACCCGGTTTCCTACAAACCCAGAGCACTTTTCCGTCACGCACCCATTCTGCGCCAATCATGAAGCACTCGCCCTGCCTTGTGGTTCACGTTCCCAGGGTTCCGCAACGGCAGCGTTTCCCGCGATCCGGTGCCGGTGTGGCAGACGGGCCGTGAGGAGGAGATCGCGTCCCGGGCACTTGCGTCTCAGACGCAGCCATTTTGCAATGTCCAGCATATCACCAAAATTCATCCCGCTTATTATCAAAGACATACGTTTTGGCAACTTGCTGGACCAGGCATATTTCGCTACCAAACGGCCATTCTGCCCCATATCTTCACAAGTCCAGCAGACACCCTTCTCCAGAATATCTGATTATCAGGCATTTCTGTGAGCGCACTTTGTTGGACGTGAAGTACACATCAACGCCTGAAGTCTGACTCGCTTGAAATCAGCAGGACTTTCCCTATTGTGTCCGTAATTTTACAGTAACAGTACGCATACCCCTCGGAAAATCTACTGACACGAGATAAGGATGGAGGGGCACTGTCCGGAAGCATGGAATCAAAAAAGCGTGTGTCTCCAAAAGGGGAAACACACGCTGATTATTGTGTCAACAGTAAAAACTGCAACGGTGTCAAATCATGTCCGGATTAGCGGCGGCCGCCTTTGTCACCGTCGCGGCGGGGACCTCTTCCGCGGTCACCTCCACGGTCGCGGTCACGTCCTCCGCGGCTGCCACCATTGCCGCCATTGAGACGGGGCTTACGCTCATGCTCTACCCATCCCTCCGGTGCAGGCAGCAAGGCCCTGCGGGAAAGACGCATCTTTCCGGTCTTCTCGTCTATCTCAAGAAGCTTGACATCCACCTCATCGCCGACCTGAAGCACATCCTCTACCTTGTCCACCTTCTTATAGTCCAGCTCGGAGATGTGCAGCAGACCTTCCTTGCCGGGCAGAATCTCCACGAAAGCACCGAATTCCAGAATGGACACTACCTTACCATGATAAACCTCGCCTACCTCGGGAACGGTAGTGATGGCCTTGATGCGGGCCAGTGCGGCGTCCATGGCTTCCTTGTTCTCACCGAAGATATCCACGATACCCTTGTCACCCTCCTCAGTGATAGTAATAGTAGTGCCGGTTGTCTTCTGAATATCCTGAATAACCTTTCCGCCGGTACCGATAACGGCGCCGATGAACTCTCCGGGAATGATAATCTGAACGATACGGGGCACATTGGGACGGTAATCGGCACGGGGCTCGGAAATGGTCTTGAGCATCTCACCCATGATATGGGCACGTCCTTCCTTGGCCTGGGCCAGAGCCTGCTCGAGCACCTCGTAAGGAAGTCCGTCCACCTTGATATCCATCTGGGTAGCAGTAATGCCGTCCTTGGTTCCGGTAACCTTGAAATCCATGTCTCCGAGATGGTCCTCATCGCCGAGAATATCGGAGAGCACTACGAACTTACCTGTCTTCTCGTCAGAGATAAGGCCCATTGCGATACCGGATACCGGTTTCTTGATCTTGACACCGCAGTCCATAAGGGCCAGCGTACCGGCGCAGACTGTAGCCATGGATGAAGATCCGTTGGACTCGAGGATATCGGACACCACGCGGACAGCGTAGGGATTCTCGTCTCCTACAGGCACTACCGGCTTCAAGGCCCTCCAGGCCAGGTTACCGTGACCGATCTCACGACGGCCCACTCCTCTCTGAGGCTTGGCCTCTCCCGTTGCGAAAGGAGGGAAGTTATAGTGAAGGACAAACTGCTGCGTACCCTGTACCAGCACCTCATCCAGCTCTTTCATGTCCATTTTGGTTCCGAGGGTGACAGTCGACAGGGACTGGGTCTCGCCCCGGGTGAAAATAGCCGAGCCGTGCGCTCCGGGCAGATAGCCCACCTCGCACCAGATCGGGCGGATCTGAGTAGTGCTGCGGCCGTCCAGACGAACACCCTCGTCTATAATCATACGGCGCATGGCCTCTTTCTCCACCGCACCGTAATATCTGTTGACCATCATGGTCTTGTCCTCTCTCTCTTCCTCGGGAATGGTCTCCATGAACTCCTCTTTCAGAGCATCGAAAGCGTCCTCACGCTCATGCTTTGCCAGACCGCTCTTGGCTATGGCGTAGCATTTGTCGTAGCAGTAGTCGCGGACGGCCTTGCGGAGATCCTCGTCATTCTCCTCGTGGCAGTAAGCCTTCTTCTCCACCTTCCCGGTCTCCACCATCATCTCCTTCTGCACGCGGCACTGCTCCTTGATGGCCTCGTGAGCAAACTTGATGGCATCGAGCATCTCCTTCTCGCTCACCTCCTTCATCTCGCCCTCGACCATCATGATATTCTCCTCGGTAGCGGCGACTATGAGTTCCATGTCGGCCTTGTCCACAACATCAAACGTGGGATTGATCACAAACTGTCCATCGATACGGGCAACCCTCACCTCGGAGATAGGGCCGTGCCAGGGGATATCGCTTACCGCCAATGCTGCCGAAGCCGCAAGACCCGCATAACTGTCAGGCATATTGACCTTATCGGCCGATATCATAATCACATTGACGAATACCTCCGCATGGAAATCATCGGGGAAAAGAGGACGGAGAGCCCTGTCAACCAGACGGGCCACCAGAATCTCCGAATCCGAAGCACGTCCCTCTCTCTTGAGGAATCCACCGGGATAACGGCCTGCGGCGGCGTATTTTTCCTTGTACTCCACTGACAGAGGCATGAAATCCACATCCTCCTTCGCGTCCTTGGCACATGTGACTGTGGCCAGCAGCATCATGCCGCCGACCTTGACGACTACAGAACCGGCTGCCTGCTTGGCCAGCTTGCCGGTCTCGATCTCTACGATCGTTCCATCACCCATTGTGATGGTCTTCTTAACTATATTCATATCTTCTTAAATGTTGCCTTCCTGAGCCTCCTGCCTGTATTAAGAAAAAGGGGCTGCCGTTCAAATCAGGACAACCCCGTTTCTTTCAAGTGCCAAAGCCTTATTTACGTAAGTTGAGTGCTTTGACGATCTCCCTGTATCTCTCAATATCCTTGGCCTTCAGGTAATCGAGGAGGCGGCGCCTCTTACCCACAAGACGGAGCAGGGCACGCTGGGTGCCGAAGTCCTTCTTGTTGTTGCGAAGGTGTTCTGTCAGATGAGCGATACGGTAGGAAAATAGAGCAATCTGACTCTCTGCCGAGCCGGTGTCCGTATTAGACTTCCCGTATTTAGCGAAAATCTCTTGCTTCTTGTCTGCTGCAAGATACTCTGCCATAAACCTTTAAATTAATAAATCAGTTAAACTTATAATTCTTCCCCAAAATCGGGCTTGCAAAGATATGTAATTAAAATCAAATTATACTACTTTTGCATACAAATTTTTCCTCAACGACAAAACTATGTTCCGGACAAATTCCCAGAAAGTCATCACAGTTCCCGGAATCGGAGAAGTCCTCATGCTCAGAAAAGCCGGAGCACGAAGACTGCGTATCAGCGTATCGCCCAGACGTGGAGTGACAGTGACCGTACCATGGCCGGTACCCTATGCCGCAGCAGAAAGATTTCTCATGTCCAAAGTCCAATGGATAAGGAACGTCCTGCAAAAACAGGCACTCAGGCAGCAGCATGCGGAAGCAGAAGGCCGGACGGCAGGTGTTCCGGACGACCCGGTCGCTCTCGAACGGATGCGGGAAGAGGCCCGCGCTGTACTGGCGCCGAAATTGAGGGAAGCCGCAGCAAGATATGGATTTCCCTTCAAGGGCCGCATGGCCGTCAAAAACAACGTCTCCAACTGGGGATCCTGCTCCTCGAAGGGCAATATCAACCTCAACATGCGCCTGATTCTCCTCCCGGAGCACCTGCAGGACTACGTCATCCTGCACGAGCTATGCCACCTCCGTTACCAGGACCACGGTCCCGGATTCCACGCCCTGCTGGACTCCCTGCTCGGCGGTCGCGAAACAGCACTCAGCCGTGAACTTCACGACTGGCGCATAATATGATTTCCTGATACCGGCCTCCAGTGTCAGAAGCGGTAACCGATACCCGCTGTGAGTCCCCCGTAGAGGGTTCCCCACTCTATACGGCCGTAAAGATTCCGGCCCACGGTAAGTCCGACCAGACAGATATCCGGCGTAAAACGGGTAGTTGTCACATAGGTCTCTGAATCCGCCACATCCTGCGACAGAAGATTCGTCCTGCATACACCCACTCCGGCACCCACACTGGAGTACATCCGCACCCACTTGCGGTTCAGCCAATAAAACTTGACCTTGGCGGTCACTGTTGTCAGGTGAGTGTTCTCCGTCCACAGATACTGCCCGGAATCCATATCCTCCATGGGCCGCGAGCAGCCGGAATAATTGACTGCCACACCGACATTAAGCCAGCTTAGGACATTATACCCGTATTCAGCACGGAGATTCGGGATGAATCTGTCCCCTCCCGCCGCATTGGCGTTCACCCGGTCGACCGGCTCATTGCCATCAATGAAGTCAATTATATCGCCTGCCCAATTATTAAGCCATAATGCCCCTCTGCTCATATCCGTCATATAGGCCAGAGCATATGCTGTCGGAAATCCCACACTGACATCCACTTCATGTGTTCCGGTGTAATCCACCCACTTGGGATTTTTGTCCTTAGACTGTCCGTACAGAGGCATGGAAGCGAGAACTGCTGCAATCACCAGCGCAAGTGTGTAAATCTTTCTCATAACGTTAAAATTTTAGTCAATTAGCTATGGCAAAGCTAAAAAAAATCAATAAGCCAAATTAAATCCTATATTTGCATACGGAAAAGAGGGGTGCCTCCCGTATGGCCGCACGGTCGCGGAGGCTGAGATTACACCCGTCGAACCTGATACGGTCAGTACCGTCGTAGGGACTTTTCGAGTGCAAGGCTCTTCCGCCGCGCGTCCGCGGCATCTCTCCGTTCCGGATAATTTTTGAGAAATGAGCTTTCAAGTACAATTCATCACCCACTTTACGGAGACCCTCTCCTACCTCGACTCCGTACGCATCGCCATCGAAGGCGGATGCCGCTGGATACAGCTGCGCATGAAGGATGCCCCGGAGGATGAGGTCCGTGCCGCTGCAGGAAAGGCCCTGCCCCTGTGCAGGCAGTACGGGGCCGTCCTGATTCTCGATGACCGCGTGGAACTGGTACGTGAGTGCGGAGCGGACGGCGTCCATCTGGGACTGACCGACATGCCGGTGGCTGAAGCCAGGAGGATTTTACCCCAGGGACAATTCATCATCGGAGGCACCGCCAATACTCTGGAGGACATCCGTATGCACGCTGCTTCAGGAGCGGACTACATCGGCTGCGGCCCGTTCCGCTTCACCACTACCAAGGACCCCGCCAGGCTGGCCCCGACCCTGGGACTCGAAGGCTACAGGAGCCTCATGGACGGAATGCGCCGCGAGGGTCTCGCTCTGCCCGTCGTGGGCATCGGAGGAGTGACGGCGGAGGACATGCCGGCCCTGGCGGAGGCAGGACTCAGCGGCATTGCCCTGAGCGGCAGCATACTGAGGGCGGAGGACCCGGTGGCGGAGATGCGGAGGGTGATGGACATCGCCGCCTCCATTGCATTGGAATGAAAATATATTCTAGAGAAATATGAATAACAACAACATCAGAATCACCTACCCGGACTCGGAGAAAGTCTACATGCAGGGCTCGCTCCATCCGGACGTAAGAGTGGGCATGAGGAAAGTGAGCCTCACCCCCACAGTGACCGTCAAGGACGGAAAGAAAGTCATGACGGAGAATCCTCCCGTCTACCTCTACGACACCAGCGGGCCGTACAGCGACCCTTCGGCGGACATCGATCTGCGGCGCGGTCTGCCCAGGATCCGCGAAAAGTGGATACTGGAACGGGAGGTGGAACAGCTGCCTGAGGTAACCTCGGAATACGGCCGGGAACGGTTGGCCGACAAGTCCCTGGACCACCTGCGCTTCGAGCACATCCGCCTGCCCTACCGGGCCAGGAAGGGCTCGCAGATTACCCAGATGTACTTCGCCAAGCAGGGCATCGTAACTCCCGAGATGGAGTACGTGGCCATCCGCGAGAACATGAACTGCAGGGCACTGGGCATAGAGACCCACATCACCCCTGAGTTCGTGCGCGACGAGATAGCCGCCGGACGGGCAGCCCTGCCGGCCAACATCAACCACCCGGAAGCCGAGCCCATGATCATCGGCCGCAACTTCCTGGTGAAGATCAACACCAACATCGGCAACTCCGCCACCACCTCCACCATAGAGGAGGAGGTCGAGAAGGCCGTCTGGAGCTGCAAATGGGGCGGAGACACCCTCATGGACCTCTCGACCGGAGACAACATCCACGAGACCCGCGAGTGGATCATCCGCAACTGCCCCGTACCGGTAGGCACAGTGCCCATGTACCAGGCGATGGAGAAGGTGCGCGGCAGGGCTGAGAAACTGACCTGGGAACTGTTCCGCGACACGCTGATAGAGCAGTGCGAACAGGGTGTGGACTATTTCACCATACACTGCGGTATCCGCCTGAAGAATGTACACTTAGCCGACAGCCGCCTGTGCGGGATGGTCAGCCGCGGAGGCAGCATCATCGCCTCATGGTGCCTGGCACACAACCGCGAGAGTTTCCTCTACGAGCATTTCGACGACATTTGCGACATCTGTGCACAGTACGATGTGGCCCTGTCGCTCGGTGACGGCCTCCGCCCCGGAGCCATCCGCGATGCCAACGACGCGGCCCAGTTCGCCGAGCTGGACACCATGGGCGAGCTGGTAGAGAGGGCGTGGGCAAAGAACGTACAGGCCTTCATCGAAGGTCCCGGCCACGTGCCCATGCACAAGATAGCCGAGAACATGCAGCGGCAGATAGAGAAATGCCACAATGCCCCCTTCTACACCCTCGGTCCCATCGTCACCGACATAGCCCCCGGCTACGACCACATCACCAGTGCCATAGGAGCCGCCCAGATAGGCTGGCTCGGCACCGCCATGCTCTGCTACGTGACTCCAAAGGAGCACCTGGCCCTGCCCAAAAAAGAGGATGTGCGTATCGGGGTCGTCACCTACAAGATCGCAGCCCACGCCGCCGACCTGGCGAAAGGCCATCCCGGAGCCCAGGTAAGGGACGATGCCCTGAGCAAGGCCCGCTTCGAGTTCCGCTGGAAAGACCAGTTCAACCTCAGCCTCGACCCCGAACGGGCCCTCGAGTACTACAAGGAGGCCAACCACGTGGGCGGCAAGTACTGCACCATGTGCGGCCCCAACTTCTGCGCCATGCGCATCAGCAGCCAGCTGAGAGACTGCGGTGTCTCCACCGAAGGCGAGGAAGTATCACAGAATCAAACAATTTAAATCCATAAAACAATGATTGAGACAAAAGTATCCAGAGGTATCATCAGTACCTATTTCGACAAACTCCAGGATTGCCTCGAGCTGGACGCCGCCATCGTGGGCGGAGGTCCCTCGGGAATTGTAGCCGCATACTATATGGCCAAGGCCGGGCTCAAGGTAGCCCAGTTCGACCGCAAGCTGGCCCCCGGCGGAGGAATGTGGGGAGGAGCCATGATGTTCAACCAGATCGTAATCCAGGAAGAAGCCATGCACATCGTGCGCGACTTCGAGATCAACCACACTCCCTACGGGGACGGTCTCTACACCATGGACTCGGTCGAGAGCACCTCTTCCCTGCTCTATCACGCCGTACACGCCGGAGCCCGCATCTTCAACTGCTACTCGGTAGAGGACGTAATCTTCAAGGACGGCAAGGTCAGCGGAGTGGTGGTCAACTGGACTCCCGTACTCCGCGAGGGCCTGCACGTGGACCCGCTGAACATCCTGGCCAAGGTCGTAGTGGACGGCACGGGACATGACAGCGAGATAGCAGCCACTGTCGCCCGCAAGAACGGCATCCGCTTAGACACCGAGACCGGCGGAGTCATCGGCGAGCGCTCCCTCGACGTAGCTTCCGGCGAGCAGGAAGTGGTAAACGGCACAAAGGAAATCTATCCCGGCCTCTACGTCTGCGGCATGGCCGCCTCAGCCGTTTCCGGCACCCCCCGCATGGGACCCATATTCGGCGGTATGCTCCTCTCAGGCAAAAAAGTCGCCGACGAGATTATCGCCCGCCTGAAGTAAATTTCACAGTACATCCGTTAAGGTGCGTCAGAATGGGTAAGATACAATGACTGCATATACTCCAGACCCAGTCATTGGACTCCTGCTATCTCAGCCCACAACAAATTTTGACTAACTTTGAAACATCAGGACGGTATTACGTCTTGGTGTTTTTTTATTAATGGCATTTAGTAAGGATTTATGCGGATTTTCCGCTTGCTGAAGGCAGTACTCAGTACTAACAACAAGGAGACCATGTAATAAATTAAACAAAAAGTCTAAAAACCTGAGGACGTTGAGTTTATAAAGATTCAGCCGATTTTCAGTGAGGATATGCATGTAATGTAGGTCAAAAATACTCCTGGGTCGCACAGTAACCGTCGTAACGGTCATATATCGTCGTATATTATCGGAGTCAGTATCCCGTCACTCCCCTTCGACGGGCCGCTCCATGGCAGATTCTCCATCCGGACCCACGCCACCAAACGGCCTTCCAGCCCCATATCTTCACAAGTCCAGCAGATGTCTTTTCCCAGGACGACTGATTATCAGGCATTTCTATAAATGCGCTTTGTTGGACGTGAGGTACACATCAACGCCTGAAGTCTGGCTCGCTTGAAA
>UQUN01000009.1 GCA_900544175.1 uncultured Alistipes sp. | reverse complement strand
ATCGGGCATCCGGATATGTGGTCAGCTTGCAGCCGGCATGCCACCCGTGACGGCGGAAGTGGCTTTAGGAGAGGTTTCTTGCGACCCAGGGGGTATCCCCACTGAAAATCGACTGGACCATTGTGCCGCTGTTTCTGTCTGTCAATGTGACAGGGTTGCCGTATAGGTGGCGTTGTGGAAAATTGTGGACATGGAAAAGAAAAAGGGTAAGCTGATTACATCGCACCGCTACGACCATCGTGTCCTTGCTGCCTTCCGGCCCTGGGGAGGTTGGATGGGAGCTGGTCGTGTAAGACTTACCCGACTGCAAAGATATAAATTTTCGCCAAATTTTCTACATTTGCACAGAATTTTTGAAAATCCAAAGTTAGGAGAGATGTCTGGTATGGTAATAAACAAGGATCTGCGTGGGAAGAGAATCGCTGTCGGACTTTCCGGCGGTGTGGATTCGTCGGTGGCTGCGCTGCTGCTCAAGCAGGCCGGGTACGATGTATTTGCGTTGTTCATGCAGAACTGGCACGATATCACCGGGACCCTGCACGGGGAATGTGAGTGGGAGGAGGACCGCAAGGTGGCCGAGATGGTGGCCCGGAAGATAGGCATACCCTTCGAGTTCATCGACTTGTCGGATACTTACCGGCATCAGGTGGTGGACTATATGTTCTCTGAATATGCCAAGGGCCGTACTCCCAATCCGGATGTGATGTGCAACAGCCGTATCAAGTTCGACGCTTTTCTGAAGGCGGCGAGGGATCTCGGGGCGGATTATGTGGCCACCGGGCACTATTGCCGCAAGGATGTGACGGATGGTCCGGACGGTCGGCCTGTATACCGGATACTGGCCGGGGCGGACGGCAACAAGGACCAGAGCTATTTTCTCTGTCAGCTGACCCAGGAGCAGCTGGCTCCTGCGCTTTTCCCGATAGGGGATATCGTCAAGCCGGAGGTACGCAGGCTGGCTCGTGAGGCCGGGCTGCCCAGCGCGGAGAAGAAGGACTCGCAGGGCATCTGCTTCGTGGGCAAGGTGGACCTGCCGGTGTTCCTGCAGCAGAAACTCGCTGCGAGAGAGGGCAATGTGGTGGAGATTTTTCCGGATTTCTACGGTAGTCTCCTGAAGGAATATCCGGGCTATGCGGTTTCTTCCGAAATCCGCGATGTGCGGGCAGATGCGCAGGAAGCAGCTGATGGGGCTGTGGCACTCCCCGGTATAAGGGACGGAGTCAGTCCGCTGCCGCCGGATGAGGTGAAGGCTCTGGCGAGGGCGTACCACTATAAGGAGAGTGACGGCAAGAAAATAGGCACCCACATCGGAGCGCAGTACTATACCATCGGGCAGCGCAAGGGCTTGAATATCGGAGGACACCGAGAGCCTATATTTGTCCTCGATACTTCCGTGCAGACCAATACGATATACGTAGGGGAGGGACATGAGCATCCCGGTCTGATGCGCCGGGCCCTGAAGATAAATGCGGACGAGGTACACTGGATCCGCCGCGACCTCCGGATGTCCCCCGGGGAGGTGCGTCGCTATCTGGTCCGGATACGCTACCGCCAGCCCCTGCAGCAGGCATCCCTTTACTGCCTCGACGACGGGATGTACATTGTCTTCGACCAGCCTCAGAGGGGCATAACCCCCGGACAGTTCGCGGTCTGGTACGCTCCGGAGGATCTGGAGATGCTCGGCAGCGGGGTTATCTTGGAATGATGGCGGTATCGTTTTGTGGGTATGAGGCATGTTCTGATTCTGTTATCGGTTGATAATTAGGTGCTTGCGAATGCAGTAGTTGCCCTATGGCCTTTTTTACTGGCCATAGCGCATCGTGTGGAAAGTTAATATGGTGATATTTAATGAATTGTAGATAAAATGCGTGCTTTATGGTGTTGAATAAAGTTGTGGTGTATTTAGGTTCGGCGGCAGGAAATTCGCCGGAGTATGCTGACAATGCTGCAGAACTCGGCCGCCGTCTGGCACAGGCCGGAGTGGAAATAATCTACGGCGGAGCATCAGTAGGCACAATGTGGACGATGGCCTCGGCGGCAATTGAGGCCGGAGGAAAGGTTACGGGAGTGTTCCCGAAGAATTTCAAGGGCAAGAAGGAGTCCAGGGACCGCCGGATAGAGGTGAGGGCACAGGGACTTGCGGAGATGGTCGAGACTCCGGACCTGGCTTCCCGCGTGGCGAAGATGACAGAGCTGGGCCAGGCCTGCATCGTGCTGCCGGGCAGCTGGGGCACCATGCATGAACTTTTCTGCTGGCTGTTGGGCCGGCAGTTGTGCGAGCATTCCAAGCCAGTGTTCATTCTCAATACGGACGGATACTACGATCCGCTGCGTGAGCTTTTCGCGACAATGGCTTCCCGTGGTTTCATGTCGGAGACCGATGCCGCCATTCCCTGCTTCTGTTCCACTGTCGGAGAAATCGTAGAGAAAGTATTGAACTGGGAGTAACCGTCTGAGTGAATAACGATCCGGGCCATCAGGGAGTGCTGCCTCCTGGAGGCGTAGCCGCCCGTGGCTTCGTGAACGGGAGGGGCCCGCGCCGCAGGCGTGGGAGGGATAGCGCGAAGCGCGTACCTCCAGGAGGCAGCACTCCCTGATGGCGGTGTGAGGCGATTTCTTCCGCAACGGCAGTGTTTCCCGTGATTTGCTGCCGTTGTGGTGCAGTGGAGGTGCAGGACGGGAAGCGGTATGGGACGAAAAAGGAAATGGGGACGGACAATTTGGAAATAAGATATATGGCAGACAGAGAATACATAACGATCAATGATGCGTACGAGAACAACCTGCAGCATGTCTCGCTGCGCATCCCGAAATATAAGATAACGGTGTTCACCGGAGTGTCTGGCTCAGGCAAGTCCTCGCTGGTGCTGGATACCATTGCAGCCAGGTCACGCAGGGAACTGAACGACACATTCCCCTCATTCGTGCAGCAGTACCTCCCCAAGTACGGCCGTCCGCACGTGGGCAGCATTGACAACCTGCCGGTGGCCATTGTCATTGACCAGAAGAAACCTGCCTCCAACTCCCGCTCGACAGTAGCCACTTACACCGATATCCACCCGCTGCTGAGACTGCTGTTCTCCCGCGTCGGGCAGCCTTTTGTGGGATATTCCGACACATTTTCCTTCAACCATCCCCAGGGCAGCTGTCCGCGGTGCTCCGGTTTGGGGGAGATACGGGAGCTGGACATCCACAAATTGGTGGACTTCGACAAGAGCCTCAATGACGAGGACACGATACACTACATCGCATTCCACAAGGGCGGCTGGAGGTGGATACGCTATGCCCACAGCGGTCTGTTCGACCTGGACAAGAAGATACGGGACTACACTCCCGAGGAACTGGACCTGTTCCTGTATTCGCCGCAGATACGTCTGAAGAACCCTCCCTCCAACTGGCCTAAGACCGCGAAGTACGAGGGCCTGGTGCCGAGGATGTACCGCAGCATCATCAATTCGGAGGAAGGTCTGCTGCACCGCAAGGTCCTGGACCCCATGCTGCGTACCGGAGTGTGTCCCGACTGCGGAGGCACTCGCCTCAATCCCAAGGTGCTTTCCTGCCGCATTGACGGAAAGAATATCGCGGAGGTGACGGCCATGTCCGTTTCGGAACTGGCGGAATGGATGCGCGACCCGGAGCCGGGCAGTATGCTCGCCGGTCCGTTGGCCCAGGATATCCGGCAGGCCGTCCTGAGCCGGCTCTATGCACTGGAGGAGATCGGCTTAGGCTATCTGACCCTGGACCGGGCCGTGGGAACCCTGTCCGGAGGCGAGGCCCAGCGGTGCAAGATCGCAAAATACATCAATTCCTCGCTGTCCGACCTGCTGTACATCCTCGACGAGCCCAGTGTCGGCCTGCACAACCACGATATCGCCCTGCTGAAGAACTCGGTCCGCAAGCTCCGGGACCACGGCAATACTGTCCTGCTCGTGGAGCACCACCGGGAGATGATCCGCATCGCCGACCACATCGTGGACATGGGGCCGGGAGCCGGAATGGAAGGGGGCCGGATAATGTACGAAGGACCGCTGGAGGGGCTGGTGGCGAGCGGTACGGACACGGGGCGTATGCTGGAGGCGGACCGGGAGTTCAACCCTGCTCCGCTGGAACCTGCCGGATGGCTTAGGGTGGAGAATGCCAGTCTGCACAATCTGAAGGGAATCACGGTGGATTTTCCCCTCGGGGTGCTTACAGTCGTGGCGGGAGTGGCCGGATCGGGCAAAAGCTCTCTGATACAGTGCCTGATGGACAGCTGCCCGCAGCAGGATGACATAGAGTACATCAGCCAGAAAAATATCGGGGCCAGTCTCCGCTCCACGCCCGCGACCTATATGGGGGTGGCCGACGATATAAGGAAAATATTTGCCAAGGAGAACAAGGTCAGTGCCGACTGGTTTGCGTTCAACTCGAAGGGAGGCTGTCCGGTCTGCGGCGGCAAGGGGGTGATAGTCTCCGAAATGGCCTTCATGGATTCGGTGGAGACGGTCTGCGAGGCCTGCGGCGGCCTGCGCTATTCGCCGGAGGCCCTGCAGTACAGAATCCGGGGGGAGTACAATATCGCCCAGGTCATGGACATGACGGTGCGGGCGGCGTCCCGGTATTTCGCCGGTACGGTGATAGAGGAGAAACTGCGCCCCCTGATGGAGGTCGGGCTGGTGTACCTGCATCTCAACCAGGCCCTGTCTACTCTTTCCGGAGGGGAGCTCCAGCGCATGAAACTCACTTCCCGTCTCGGCCAGAGCCGCAGGATATTCATCCTCGACGAGCCTACCGATGGCCTGCATTTCAAGGATGTGGAACACATCACCCGGCTGTTCCGCTCGATGGTCTCCGCCGGCAACACCGTCATCCTCGTGGAGCACAACACCGGTCTGATTAAGTCCGCCGACTGGCTCATCGAGCTCGGCCCCTACGGAGGCGGCTCAGGCGGCGAGCTGCTCTACAGCGGGGTACCCTTCGGAGTGATGTCCGAGCCGCGCTCTGTCACACGACAGTATCTTTTGGCAGATTAGTATGCAGGACTCGGACAAGAGCATCAGACATACATAATTTGGATTATTGAGAAAAATACCTACATTTGCACCGCTGAAAGTTTCCGTTCCCCCGCTCTGCGGTGGAGGAATCAAAAGGGAACCGGGTGAGAATCCCGGACAGTTCCCGCTGCTGTAATTTCCACGTCCTTTTCCGGACGGAAGTCACGCGGTCATCTTTAAGCCACTGCCTGAAAGGGTGGGAAGGCTGCCGCGATGAGGAATAAGTCAGAAGACCTGCTTTCAGTTGTGACTGTCTGCCCTGCGGGAGTCGGGTGCGGCAATGCTGAATGGTTTTTCTTCTTCAGGAACAGACAGTCTGCCTTAGCGTCATATTTGGCAAATCACTGCGTTGTCTGCGACATCACAGCTCAGTCATTTACGTCAGTAAACTCCCTCGCTGCGAGTCTTGACGCCTTGTGATTTGCCAAATATAACGCTAAGGATCCCGGGAGTTGGAAAATTATTTGGCGATGAAGTATAATAAAGCAGGTATTGTTTTACCTATTGTTGTGGTATTGCTGTTGCTGACAGTCGCACTCAGGGCCCAGGACGAAATCCCGGGCCGCCCGCAGACACCCTTGGAGAGGTGGTGGTCACGGCCGACCGTATAAGGGAGATCGTGCCGGCTCAGAAGCTCTCCGGAGAGCAGCTTCAACGGTTGAGCTCCAATTCGATAGCCGATGCGCTCCGGTATTTTTCCGGCGTGCAGATTAAGGACTATGGCGGCATAGGAGGCCTCAAGACGGTCAATGTCCGCAGCCTCGGCAGCCAGCATGTAGGGGTGTTCTACGACGGCATCCAGATTTCCAATGCCCAGAACGGGACGGTGGATCTGGGCAAGTTCTCCATGGACAATATGGAAGTCCTGTCGGTGTACAACGGGCAGAAGAGCGATATCTTCCAGTCGGCCAGGGACTATGCCTCGGCGGCTGCGCTGTACATGGTGTCCAGGAGGCCGAAGTTCAGCGGAGACAGAGGGAATAATCTGAATTTCAAGCTGCGCAGCGGCTCATTCGACCTCATTGACCTCTCGGGGCTGTGGGAGCACCGCATAGGAAAATATTTCAGTACCTCGGTCAATGCAGAGTTCCTCAATACTTCCGGACGCTACAAGTTCCGATATCAGAGGGACGGCGGCTACGATACGACGGAGGTGCGCCGCAACGGGGACGTGATGTTCGTCAGGGCGGAGGCAGGCCTGTTCGGTCAGATGCCGCGGACGGACTTCATGCTCAAAGGCTATTTCTACTGGTCGGAGAGGGGTTATCCCGGTGCGGCGGTCAAGAAGGACTACGGTATCTCGCTGCTCAACGAGGACCGGCAGAAGGACCGCAATTTCTTCGTGCAGTCAGCTCTGACGCATAAGGCGGCCGACTTCTACAGCCTCAAGGTGCAGGCCAAGTATGCCAACGACTACATGAACTACATAATGCCTCCCCACAGTACCGTCCAGCCGATGGACAACCATTACTGGCAGCAGGAGCTGTATCTGACCACCTCGCATCTCTTCTCGGCGGGTAAGGTCTGGAGCGCCAACCTCTCCTGCGACCTCCAGTGGAACAGTCTGGATGCCGACGGTACGGAGATGTTCAATACCAATTTCATCCAGCCGCGCAGGCTTACGGTGCTCTCTGCCGCTGCCACCTCGGTTAATTTTGACTTCGGCCTCAGCGCCCAGGCCAGTCTGCTCTACACTTACGTCCACGACATGAGCAAGAGGAACATGGAGACTGCCGGGGACAAGAATGAATGGACGCCGACGGTGATAGTCTCCTACACTCCGTGGAAGAGGGTAGGGCTGAGCTTCAGGGCATTCTATAAGAAGATATTCCGCATGCCCACTTTCAACGACCTGTACTACGTCCAGCTGGGCAACCGCAATCTGAGACCTGAGTACACGACTCAGTACAACGTGGGCGCCGCATACCACAAGGCCTTCTCTTCATGGTTTGCCGGACTTCAGGCCAGTGTGGACATCTACTACAATACAGTGAAGGACAAGATTATCGCCACCCCGACCTCCAACCAGCTGGTATGGACGATGGTCAACCTGGGGTACGTGGAGATACGGGGTATGGATGTAGTCCTGACCCCCTCTTTCCGCTTCGGTCCGGTGGATATATCCGCCAGGCTGAACTACACTTATCAGAAGGCCCAGGACTTCACCGACACCAAGAAGGACGAGGGATACGAGGGTGTCATCAGCACCTACGGCGACCAGATACCCTACGTGCCGCTGCACAGTGGCTCGGCCGTCTTAAGTGTCAGCTACCGGACCTGGGACTTCCACTACAGCTTCGTCTATACCGGTGAGAGATACATGCTCGGCGGCAATGTGCCAGTCAACTACATCCAGCCCTGGTACACGAGCGACCTCTCGCTCTCCAAGGTGTTCAGCATCGGAAAGACCGAGCTGGGAGTGACTGCGGAGGTCAACAACATCTTCAACCAGCAGTACGAGGTGGTCAAGTGGTACCCCATGCCAGGCACCAATTTCAGGATAACATTAAGTCTTACGATATGAGAACAATTAACATCAGGACCATTTTTCTGCTAATTTCAATACTTCCGCTCGCATGGGCAGTTACAGGCTGCCGCGGCGAGTACCCTGTGCTGCCCTCTGAGCCGGTGGAAGTCAATCCCTGGGACACCGTCTCGGGCGATGTCTGCGGCTTCTTCCTGCTCAATGAGGGCAATATGGGCAGCAACAAAGCCTCCCTGGATTACTATGACTACACTACGGGAGTGTACACCCGCAACATCTACGGGGAGCGCAACCCCAATGAGGTCAAGGATCTCGGGGATGTGGGCAACGACATCAAGATCTACGGCGGCAAGCTGTGGGCGGTAATCAACTGCTCCAATTACGTGGAAGTCATGGATGTGCAGAGTGTCAGGCATATAACCAAGATAGCCGTGCCCAACTGCCGTTACCTGGCCTTCAAGGACCGCTACGCATACGTCAGTGCATACGCCGGTCCGGTGAAGATAGACCCGGACGCACGCATCGGCATGGTCGTGAAGATTGACACTGCGACATTGGAAATAGTGGACTCGTGCATTGTGGGCTACCAGCCCGAGGAGATGGCCATAGTGGGCAACAAGCTGTATGTGGCCAATTCAGGCGGATACCGCGTCCCGGACTACGACAGCACGGTCTCCGTAATCGACCTGGTCACCTTCAGTGAGATGTACAAGATACCGGTCGGCATCAATCTGCACCGTATCGAGCCGGACCGCTACGGCAACCTGTACGTATCATCCCGTGGAGATTATTATTATACCCCGTCAAAGACCTTTATCATAGATACGAAGACAGATGTCTGCACGGACACCCTGCATCTGTTGCCCAACAGCAACATGACCCTATGCGGAGACTCCCTCTATATTTACAGCACTGAGTTCAGTTATCTCACTAACGACTGGACTGTGTCTTATGCTGTTCTCAATACTCTGACGAAACAGGTGGTGACACGGAATTTCATCACTGACGGCACTGATAAGAATATACAGGTGCCTTATGGTCTGGCGGTACATCCCGTGACTAAGGAAATTCTGGTGACGGATGCGAAGGACTATGTAAGTCCGGGTACCCTGCACTGCTTCTCTCCCGACGGCAAGCGCAAGTGGTCCGTCACCACAGGAGATATACCTGCGCATATAGTATTTACACATAAACCTTTAATACCATTAGAAAAATGAAAAGAATTATTCGGACCGCGCTTATTGCGCTGGTAACTGCCGCAGTAAGTGCGTGCAGCATGTATGACGACACTGAATTGCGTGACCGTTTGGACGGAATCGATGACAAGATTGCATCGCTGGAAGAGACTGTCAAGGACATCAATTCGGATATTGACGCTTTGCAGAAGATAGTCAACGCTCTGCAGCAGAATGTGACAATTGACAGAGTAGAGGCCGGTACTGACGGTTATGTGATATATTTCTCTGACGGGACGACGGCGGAGATAACAAACGGGAAGGACGGAGCTAATGCTCCGATAATATCCGTGGCTCAGGATGAGAGTGACGGACTGTGGTACTGGACTATAGACGGTGAATGGCTCGTAGTTGACGGCCAGAGGATAAGAGCTCAGGGCATCGACGGTGAAGACGGCAAGCCGGGAGAGGATGCCGTCTCCCCGCAGGTAAGAATTAACCCGGACACCAAGATGTGGGAAATATCTGTAGACGGAGGTCTGAACTGGGAGTCTACAGGTATAGTTGCCGAGGGACAGGACGGAACTTCGGGAGCGGGCGGCTCCGGAATTATCGCGGATGTGGACTACGAGAGCGACGCCTACAATGTAATATTCATTCTTGCAGACGGGACCAGGATTTCGGTGCCGAAAACCATAAGCGTTGAATTTGACATCGAGGGACTTTCATCAGAAGGAGTGGAGAGTTACCTTTACGGCAGCAGCAGAACATACAATGTGGAGATATCCGGAATGTTCGCCTATGTGGTAAGTAAGCCGGACGGCTGGAGGGTGACTCTGTCCATGGCAGAGGATACGGTGCTTACCGTTACTGCGCCTGCAAGGGAAAATGAGTATGCCGAGACTGAAGGTATGATCGGATTCAGTCTCCAGTCCATGACCGGCGAGGTGTCTATGGTGACCTTCCGTGTCAAGGCTGTGGAATATGAGTTGCGTGTGCTTACATTTGAAGGAGAATACTGGTCATCGCTGATAGACAATCCCCAGTATGGCGGGCCGCTGCTTTACGGAGAGAGCGGAGCAGGCCCGGCGGATTACGAATGGTACGATGACGGCAATACATTTCTCAAACATGTGATGCCTGAAAATTACGGAACGACGTGCTACTGGGGTGGAGGACATGCAGTATCCGACTACATCGAGACTGATATTGCCAACGGTGACTATCTGCATCAGCTGGCAGTGTACTATAAGGACCCTGTCACTGGTTTCGGCGGGCACAACGGTTCGGAGAATTTCTGCGTGCATTTCGGTTACAAGGATGAATCTCCGTATAATATGACTGAGAACCTGCCGTCCATAGAGTTCGGTGACGGAGTGGCCCGCGTGGTGGATCATCTTTACATCATGTGGAATACATATCTTGCTAATTGTGTGTCCAACGGCAACGGGCTTACAGACCCTCTGGCACCGGACGGATATGTAAAGGTAATAGCCATAGGATACGATGCTGAAGGAGTGAAGATAGAGCAGGAACCGGAATTTTTTCTGGCCAGTAGCGAAGGCAATATCCGGGAGTGGACCAAGTGGGATCTCTCCTCGCTTGGGAAAGTGTCCAAGATAGAGTTCAATGTCGCCGGAGACAGCGACAACGGCTACGGTTTCAGCCAGCCGGCATATTTCTGTTATGACGATGTGGCCGTAAGATTTGAATAGGCATATGATGAGAAGAATATACAGTCTGATCTTAATGGCGGTGGCCGTGGTGATGCTGTTCTCCTGCAGGGAGGACGGCGTCACACCTTCGGCTCCACGCATATTGCTTGACAATGAAAGCGGCATTTATACCACGAAAGCCGGTCGTCAGATAACTGTATCGCCTGAGTATGAGAATGCTGAGGGTGCAGTGTTTTCATGGGTGATTGAAAGCGGGGAGGAATTGTCCTCCGCTCCGGTGCTTGAGTTTGTCAGCGATGAGACCGGGCGCTTTTATATTTCGCTTACAGTCTCAACAGACGGAGGTATGGATAAAGCCGATATCCGCATAGATGTGCTGGATCTTACGCCCCCTGAGATAACTCTGCCGGGTGCTGAGGACGGTTTCGTGATACTTCAGGGCTCTTTCCTTGAATTAAAACCTGTGGTGGCATCATCGCTGGAAACTTCATACCGATGGAGTGTGGACGGGAAGGAGGTGTCTACGGAGCCAGTGCTGGTATTTGAAGGAAAGGAACTGGGGGATTATGCGCTCAGGCTGGAGACAGCCAATGAGGATGGCAGTGATGCAGTGGACTTTACCGTTAGTGTGAAATCTCCTGAGGATGTGGATTTCTCATGGACATTCCTTCAGACGGAGTATAATATGTCACTGGGCCGCAGAATCCTGCTCAGGATACTGGATGTTGAGAATGCTTTTGATGCGGTATACACATGGTATGTGGATGGTAAGCAGGTGCAGTATGGAGAGCGTACGGAATATATTTTCTCCGCTTCTGAGGAGGGACAGTATTCAGTCAGGGTCGAGATGCGCAACAGCTATCTTACTGCCACGAAAGAGCTGGCAGTCAATGTATGTCCGGCAGAGGGAACATATTACCGTCCCGGTTCGGCATCAGCTCTGTCATCCTGCAACAAAGTCTATGAGTTCCTGCCGGCTCCCGGACAGTTTGTCAATGAATATTACACCGCAACCACTATGGAGGAGGCCTGCGCATATGCGGAGGAGAGGATGGCTCAGACTCAGTATGTGTCTCTGGGCGGTTTCGGAGGATATATTGTGGTCGGATTCGACCACAGTATCGACAATGACGGAGACTACAATCTGGCCATTACCGGCAATGCCTTCGACGGTTCGTCTGAACCTGGCATCGTATGGGTCATGCAGGATGAGAACGGAGACGGTCTGCCCAACGATACATGGTACGAACTGAAGGGTTCCGAGTACGGCAAGGCGGAGACCTGTCAGGACTATGCCGTGACTTATTATCGTCCGGAAGCCCCTGCCATGGCTGTCCCCTGGACCGACAACAAGGGCGGCAGCGGGGAGATAGATTATCTCGGTTCTTTCCACCGTCAGGACTATTATTATCCGGAATGGGTAGAGGAGGACAGCTATACCCTCAGGGGCACCTGTCTCAAGGCCCGCAATTACGATGCCTCCGGCAACGGCACATATTGGGTCAATCCGGCTTATGACTGGGGGTATGCGGACAATTTCAGCAGCAAGGACCGCCTTACCGATGACGACAACTACAATGCGGCTCCTGCAGACAATCATTTCCGTATCAGCGATGCCGTTACTTTTGACGGCAGACCTGCAGAACTTAAGTATATCGACTTTGTGAAGGTGCAGGTAGGCATAAATACCAAGAGCGGTTGGCTTGGAGAAGTGTCTACCGAGGTTTTCGGTGTAAAGGATTTTAATCTCCTAAAATAAATACTGGCCGCAGGACATATTGTTGAAAAACTTGTTCAGAAGTATTTTCCCATATAGCACCGACTTATGGGGAATTCTTTTATATTTGCGGAAGTATCGGGTTCCGGAAGGGACATCCGTCCCGGAGGATGAAAAGGGAACTCCTGTGAGAATCAGGGACTATACCCGTAGCTGTAAGTTCTGTAAGCAGACCGTACTTTCTAAAGCCACTGTCAGGGATGACGGGAAGGCGTACGGTTGGAACGAGTCAGAAGACCTGCCCGGTCGTATTACAGGTGTGAGCCTTCGGGAACAGAGGCGGGTCGGCGATGACTCTCATATACAATGATACTGTCTTTCTTCGGTGTGCTTCAGGCTCTGCCTGAGAATGTGAAAATCATAATAAACACAACGATATGAGCGCATCAGAAATCAAAATCGTAAAGAGGGACGGCAAGAAGGTCCCGTTCTCCATTGAGAAAATCCGCCTGGCAGTCTCAAAGGCATTCCTCTCAGTAGGGGCATACGCCACCGACGAGGACCTTACGGCAGTCCTCAGCCGTGTGCACATCTACGACGGCATCACCGTAGAGGAGATTCAGAATCAGGTGGAGGTGGCCCTGATGGCGGAAAAATACTTCGCCGTGGCCAAGAGTTACATGCTATACCGCCAGAAACACACCGAGGACAGGGAGGACAGGCGCAAGCTGGAGTTCCTGCTCGATTACTGCAACGCGCAGAATGCCGCGACCGGCTCCAAGTACGATGCCAACGCCAATGTGGAGCACAAGAACATAGCCACTCTCATCGGCGAGCTGCCCAAGCAGAACTTCATCCGCCTGAACCGCCGCATGCTCACGGACCGCATCCGGGAGATGTACGGCAAGGAACTGGCCGACAGATATCTTTATCTGCTGAACAACCATTTCATCTACAAGAACGACGAGACCTCGATGGCCAACTACTGCGCCTCGATCACCATGTACCCCTGGCTGCTCAACGGAACGATAGACATTGGGGGCAACTCCACCCGCCCCACCAACCTCAAGTCCTTCTGCGGCGGCTTCATCAACATGGTGTTCATGGTCTCCTCGATGCTGTCCGGGGCCTGCGCCACTCCGGAATTCCTGATGTACATGGACTATTTCATCCGGCAGGAGTACGGGGATGACTACTGGCAGCATCCGGACGAGGTGGTGGACCTGTCCTCGCACCGCCGCAGCATCGACAAGGTGATTACTGACTCTTTCGAGCAGGTGGTGTATTCCATCAATCAGCCCACAGGAGCCCGCAACTACCAGGCCGTATTTTGGAACATATCGTACTACGACCGCTACTACTTCGAGTCGCTCTTCGGAGAGTTCCGTTTCCCCGACGGCAGCTGGCCGCAGTGGGCCTCCCTGTCCTGGCTGCAGAAACGTTTCATGAAATGGTTCAACCGCGAACGGACCCGCACGGTGCTGACGTTTCCGGTGGAGACCATGGCACTGCTTTCCAAGGACGGTGACGTGATGGATCCGGAGTGGGGGGACTTTACCGCTCAGATGTATTATGAGGGCCATTCGTTCTTCACTTACATCAGTGACAACGCGGACTCCCTCTCATCCTGTTGCCGTCTCCGCAACGAGATACAGGATAATGGATTCAGTTATACCCTCGGAGCCGGAGGCGTGTCTACAGGCTCAAAGAGCGTGCTGACCATCAACCTGAACCGCTGCGTTCAGTACGCCGCCCGCAACGGCATGCACTACATGACATTCCTGCGCGAGGTGACCGACCTCGTACACAAAGTCCAGACTGCCTACAACGAGAACCTGAAATACCTGCAGCAGAAGGGAATGCTCCCTCTCTTCGATGCCGGTTACATCAACATAGCACGTCAGTACCTCACTATCGGGGTCAACGGTCTGGTGGAGGCGGCAGAGTTCCTGGGCCTTAGGATAGATGACAACGATGACTATGCTGCCTTCGTCAGTGAAGTGCTCGGCATGATAGAGGAGTACAACCGCAAGTACCGGACTAAAGAGCTGATGTTCAACTGTGAGATGATACCGGCCGAGAACGTGGGTGTCAAGCATGCCAAGTGGGACCGCGAGGACGGATATGCTGTGCCGAGGGACTGCTACAATTCCTATTTCTACAAGGTAGAGGACGACTCCCTGAATGTCATCGACAAGTTCCGCCTCCACGGACGCCGCTACATAGCCCATCTGACCGGAGGCTCTGCCCTACATCTCAACCTTGAGGACCACCTCTCCCAGGAGCAGTACCGCCAGCTGCTGCGGGTGGCCGCCGTGGAGGGCTGCAACTATTTTACCTTCAATATCCCCAACACGGTCTGCAACAAGTGCGGGCACATCGACAAGCGCTATCTGCACGAGTGTCCCGAATGTCATTCGGACGATGTGGACTATCTTACCCGCGTAATCGGCTATATGAAGCGTGTCTCCAACTTCTCGGCGGCCCGGCAGAAGGAGGCAGCCAGAAGGTATTACGGAACAATGTAAGGGCAGGACTCATGAGATACCACAACTGCGACATCGTCTTCGCCGAAATTCCGGACGAGACCACTCTGGCAATAAACATAACCGGCTGCCCGAACGGCTGTCCCGGCTGTCACAGCCCTCACCTTCAGCGTGACGGGGGCACGGAACTGGACGAGACTGAACTGGATTTCCTCCTCAGCCGTTACGGCCGGGACGTAACATGCATCTGCTTCATGGGCGGAGATGCCAGCCCCCGGGAGGTGGAGCGGCTTGCCGGCTGGCTCCATACCGTGGCCCCGTCCCTGCGTACCGCCTGGTATTCCGGCCGCAGCGAACTGCCGGAAGATATTGACCCAGCCGTATTCGATTATATCAAGACCGGCCCTTACATCGAAGCACAGGGTCCTCTGACCAGCCGCACCACCAACCAGCGGCTGTACCGCGTGACAGACGGACATCTGCAGGATATCACAGGACGGTTCTGGAAAAAGAGCCCCTTCCTGTCCGGAACCGTTTCCGGCATAGTCGCCGTCGTGCTTCTGTGTCTGTGCCTGCTGCTGCCTGCATCCTGCGGACATCGCACCGGGACAACAGCCGGTGAGAGCTCTGCTGCCGCTGATGCAGGCACACCGCTTCCGGATACCGTTAAGGTTAAATATGCCGAAGGATTCCGACTGATACCGGAGGACGGATATACCCTCCTGGAACTTTCTGACCCCCAAGCCTCAGACAGCAGTATGGTGACCCGTATCGCCCTGGTACCCAAAGGAACGGATGTCAAGGGCATACCAGGGCAGTATGACATCGTTCGAGTCCCTGTCTCCAGGGTAGTATGCATGACATCCCTGCAGCTCTCCAACATCCTGCTGCTCGGAAGGGCTGACGCCGTAGTGGGTGTGACATCAGTACGTCATCTGCATGATTCGGTAATGAACAGCAGAATAGCCCGGGGGAAGACAAGAAGGATAGGCATCGAGGGCAATTTCGACAACGAGGTGATAATGGGTATAGATCCTGACCTTATCATCATATCTCCCTACAAGAGGGGAGGGTACGATGCTCTCCGCAATGTCGGGATTCCTTTGCTTCCGCATTACGGATATAAGGAGACAGATCCACTGGGTCAGGCAGAATGGATAAAATGCGCAGGAGTACTTCTGGGCTGCTCATCCCTCGCTGATTCACTATTCGACGGCATAGAGCAGAGATACAATGCACTGGCAGAGAAGGTCCGCTGTTCGGTCACTGACCGTCCAAAAGTATTCTCAGGGGAGATGCGGGGCGGCAACTGGTATGCCGTGGGAGGCCGGAGCTATCTCGCCCGTATTTTCAAGGACGCCGGTGCGGATTATTTTCTGAAGGATGACACCCGTTCTGGAGGGGTGGTCATGGACTTCGAGCAAGTGTACTCACAGGCAGCGGACGCACAGTTCTGGAGGATTCTAAACAGTTTCAACGGACAGTTCTCGTATGCGGCACTAGGAGCAGAAGATGTCCGCTACAAGGATTTCAGGGCATGGAAGGAGAGGGGAGTGGTCTACTGCAACCTCAGAGAGGTCCCTTTCTACGAAGTTACGCCGGTGGAGCCGGATGTTGTCCTGGCCGATTTTATCAAGGCTTTCCATCCGGATCTGCTGCCTGACCATGAACCTGTATATTACGAACTTCTTAAACAATAGAGAAAGATGGAAAAACGCAGGCTCTGGTTTTTCATACCTCTGGCAGTTCTGATTCTGCTGTCCGCTGCGGCCAATCTGCTCATAGGCTCGGTAAATATTCCGGTTGCAGACGTACTCAGGATACTGGCTGGAAACAGTGCGGACAATGAGATATGGACCAATATCATCTTCAAGTCCAGACTGCCGCAGACCGTGATTGCGGTAATGGCCGGAGCCGGACTTGCTGTAAGCGGACTGCTGATGCAGACTGTATTCCGCAATCCTCTTGCGGATCCATCCGTGCTGGGTGTAAGTTCCGGAGCCAGTCTCGGTGTGGCCTGCGTAGTGCTCATGTCGGGCATCTGGGGCCAGGCTCTAAGCCGGCTGGGGTATATAGGTGACGTTGCCGTCACTATAGCCGCAATAGCCGGGGCAATGGCGGTGATGGCTCTGATAGTATTCATCTCCGGCCGTGTCAGAGGCAATGTCACGCTGCTTATCATCGGCGTTATGATCGGCTACGTGGCCAATGCCGTGATAGGAGTGATGAAGTTTTTCAGCGTGGAGGAGGATATCCGCGCCTACGTCATCTGGGGTCTGGGCAGTTTTTCCCGCGTATCAGGAGACCAGGTTCAGGTATTCGCAGCCATGATGTGTGTGCTGCTGCCGCTGTCCATGCTGCTGGTCAAGACGCTCAATCTGATGCTGCTCGGTCAGAGTTATGCCCGTAATCTTGGACTGGATGTCAAGCGTTCACGTCTTCTTGTCATTTCCACAGCAGGAATTCTTACGGCAGTGGTGACTGCCTACTGCGGCCCGGTAATGTTCCTCGGACTGGCGGTCCCTCATCTGTGCCGCGGCATGTTCTCCACCTCCGACCACAAGGTTTTGATGCCGGCTACCATGCTGTGCGGTGCCGCACTGGCTCTGTGCTGCAACATTATAGCCCGTATGCCCGGTTTCGAGGGAGTCCTTCCGGTCAATTCCGTAACGGCTCTTGTCGGTGCTCCCGTAGTCATATCCGTCCTGTACCGCAGACGTAAAAATGAAATGAACGAATAATGCACAACGATACAGTCATACTCGAAAGCCTCAGTATAGGCTACCGCCACAAAGGTCATGTCCGCCTGGTTTGCAGCGGACTCGGGGCTTCCCTGCGCAGCGGGCAGCTCACATGTCTGCTGGGCTGCAACGGAGTTGGAAAATCAACCCTTCTGAAGACTCTGTCCGCCTTTATTCCGCCGCTAGATGGAGAAATCATACTTGCCGGACGCCCTCTCTCCGGATATTCTCCAAAAGAACTCTCCCGCCTGCTCGGAGTAGTTCTCACCGAACGGGTCGCTGTGGACAACATGACTGTGATGGAACTTATCGGAACCGGCCGCAGCCCCTATACCGGATTCTGGGGAAGACTTACACCGGAAGACCATGCGGCAGTGCATGAGGCTGTCCGGATGGTGGGCATAGAGTCTCTGCAGGACAGAATGGTTCAGACACTGTCGGACGGAGAAAGACAGAAAGTCATGATCGCCAAAGCCCTGGCCCAGCATACACCTGTCATACTCCTGGATGAGCCGACGGCTTTTCTCGATTACCCGAGCAAGGTCGAGATCTTGCAGCTGCTCCATACCCTTACCCGTGATACAGGAAAAAGCGTTTTTCTGTCAACGCACGATGTGGATCTGGCTCTGCAGGTGGCGGACTGTGTCTGGCTGATGAAGCGGGACGGCCCACTCAGAACAGGCTCTCCTGAGGATCTGGCTATCGAGGGTGTTCTGGAGGATTTTTTCCCGGACCGGAATGTAACTTTCGACAAGGCGGAAGGAGCTTTCAGAATCAAGTACCGTTTTACCGGCAGCATAGCAGTCTCTGGTAAGGGACAACGGCTTCAGATGGTTTCGAAAGCATTGAGACGCAATGAAATAGAACCGATAATCATCAGTCCCGGCAAGATACCGTCTTCCGGTATGTCGGGACAATGGATAGAGGCCGGCGAATCTTCATTCCGCCTTCATCTCACAGACGGAAAAGTTTATGAGACAGACTCTGTCAGCGGTCTGCTCTCAGCCCTGGGGCTCTGAGTCAGGCAGGGTAAGGCGGACACATCCGATCTCATCTATGAGATGAAGCGTTAGCCTGCCTTCCGGCAACAGAGGTGCACAATGCTTCAGGCACAGTTCCATAATCCGGCGGATAAAACGGACCAGGTCTTTATCCGGCATCATAGTCCAGAGGTCCCTGGCAAAATTGACAGATGCAGCTGTCTCCAGGGCCATTGGGGAGCAGCCTGCTTCCAGAGCTGTACTCCTCAGGAATTCCCGGTTCATGGTGACTTTATGGCTGTGTGTGTCCAGATGGCCCTCGGCCAGCTTGACTGCCTTGCCTATCATCATGCCGATGATTGCGTGCGGGAAACCATGGACAGAGGCACTGCTTAGGGCACATCCTATGAAGTTGCCGTACTGGATGAAGGCCTGGGGCGGGAGAGCATGATAGAGCCGGCGCAGAACTGCCTCGCTGCGGGCCCCGGAGTTGAATACCACCGTGGAGCAGCCCATTGCGCTGGCCACATTGACAGACCGTTCTATGGATGCTGTAAAGGCCTCGTTGGAGAACGGTCGCACTATTCCTGAAGTACCGATAATGGAGATGCCGCCGACAACCCCCAGTCTGGAATTGAAAGTCTGCCGGGCTATCTCGGCCCCGTTCTCCACGCTGATGCTTACATCCGCTCCGATGATGCCGAGAGTGGCCAGATTGTCCCTGATCATGCGGCGCGGAGCCGGATTGACGGCCGGACCGCCCACCGGTATGCCCAAACCCGGAAGAGTTACTGTCCCGACCCCTTCCCCCGGGAGGAAACGGACTTCATCGGAGCCGTTCAGCCGTACCGATGCCGATATCAGGCATCCGTCAGTAGCATCCGGGTCATCCCCGGAGTGTTTCCGGACAGAAGCAACAGCCGCAGAACCCTCTGTCCTGGAAGTTTCTACCGGCAGTACAGCTGTTTCTCCTCCGGGCAGGATGACAGCAGACTCCTTGTCACCCTCACCTGTTATCAGCAGCCGTGCTGCCGCGCATGCTGCTGCGGCTGCGCAAGTTCCGGTAGTGTACCCGCTTTTCAATGGAAAGAAATCCGGAAGCAACTCGTCAATGGCCCTTCTCAGGCCTGATTCTGTGTAGACTGTGCGGAAAGCTTCCGGAACTGGCGGCCGGTCTACCACAAATACCGGGATACCGAGACTTCCTGCCGCATCCACTTTCTCCCGGAGATAGCCGCTTGCTCCGCTTTCCTTGGTAATGACGGCATCAGGTCGTACCTGCACGAGAACATCCTTCTCTTTTTCCCCGGGATGGAAAAATATCAGACGCTCCCTCGGAAATCCCCAACTTAGGGCCTCCTGCACCGATTCCTCTCTTTCCAGTATGCGGAACCAGCATTCATGCCGTTCCCAAAATGGTTTCAGAGCCGGTATGGTCCGGACTCCCGTCAAGGCCAGCAGCCGGCTGCTGCCGGATTCTTCCAGTTTCCGCACTGCATCATCCCAGTCCGAGCAGAGTATGACTCCTGAAAGTTCCTCGCGCCGGCGTCCGTAGAGTATTACCGGAAGTCCCGTCAATGAGGCAGCAGCCGCCACCGATGAGTGCAGGCCCAGTGCAAAGGGATGGGCTGCATCCACAATCAGGCCTATTCCGTGCTGTCGGCAGAATTCCGCGATATCCGCCGCAGTCATGGCTCCTGTCAGCCGGATTCCGTGGCTCAATGAGATTTCCTGGCTCCCGGTCAGTGTGGAATAGAAGAATGGTTTGCCGCCTTCCTCCACGACCTTGACCGCCGCGCGTCCCTCAGTAGTGCCTCCGAAAATGAGTATCATTGACGGAAAATATGTTTGAAGTCCTTGTCGTACAGGCAGGAGAGGCCACGGCGGTTGTCTATGGCGTCACCGACTACTATCATCGTGGTAAGAGTGAGGCGGTTGGTGCTGACTATCTCCGCCAGATGGCGCAGTTCCCCCCTCCAGATTCTCTGATCCGGCCAGGTGAGATGATGGCAGACCGCTACTGGTGTTTCAGGCGGATAGTGCACAAGAAGTTCGTTCTGTACTTGTTCAGCAATACCGGCGGAAAGAAAAATGCACATTGTTGACCGGGAGCGGGCCAGCAGGCTGAGTTTCTCCCGTTCGGGCATGGGGGTTCGGCCCTCACCTCTTGTCAGGATGATGGTCTGGACCTTTTCCGGGATGGTGAACTGGGAGCGCAGCTCGGCGGCTGCGGCCTGAAAGGAGGATATTCCCGGTGTGATGTGGTAGCTCATACTAAATCGGTCGAAAAAATTCATCTGCTCCTGGATTGCTCCATAGATGCACGGGTCTCCGGTATGCAGACGGACTACGAGACATCCTCTGTCGTAGTACTCTTTCATAAGGGCAAACTGTTCCTCGAGCGCCATCGGGGCAGATGACCGGATTACGGCTCCGGGCCTGGCACAGGCGGTCACCTCTTTCGGAACAAGGCTTCCGGCATAAAGAATCAGATCCGCTGCCTCCAGAAAATGCCTTCCCCTGACCGATATCAGGTCCGGATCGCCAGGGCCCGCACCGACGATCTCTATATGCCCCATACGCAGTGCATACGGACTGGCTGCAGCCGCAAAGGTAAAATCATTGCCCTCGCTCAGGCAGGCCTTCTGCTTGTTCAGCAGAAGGACGGAACCGTCTCCTGCGCTTTTGAGGGCAGCGGCCTCGGCTACGCTGCAAGAACCGGTGGCCTCCATTACCCTTTCAGAAGGGGTCGGAACAGGTATCCCTTTCAAGTCATCTGCATTCCAGATCTCCTTTACCGTCCTGAATCCACGGCACAGATCTTCTATCAGAGGTTCATCCCGTTTCAATTCTATCGTGGCCACTTTTCCTATGGCCTCCGGATGCCAGCCGTTACAGGACAATACGGTACTGATGTGTTCCACGACTCCTCTGGAAGAGCAGTTCTTCCTGCATCCGGCGCCAAGTGTAAGAACAGGAGGGATGTAAGACAGTACCGGAACTTCTCCGAAGCGGATTTTCCGCGGGCCGGCCGATATGACAAGCTCCGTACCGGAGGGAATACCGGAAGCGTCACGGCATACCGTGACATGAGGCGGAAGAGTGGACTCGAGATACCGCGTGCCTTGGTCACGACATGTCAGGACCAAAGCCGTTGGCCTGCGGTTGACGAATCTGAATATCACCTCGTTCATCGAGGCTCCCTCTACTTTCTCCCTCCAGCCGAAGCGGGAGGCCAGGACATCCAGCGGCCACAGTCCGGTGTTGTCGCTGCGCGTGGTTATGACTGCCTTTCCGGAGGTCAGGGCAGCTACTTTGAGGGCCAGTTCATTGGCTCCGCCTATATGACCCGAAAGCAAGGGGATGATCCACTGTCCGGTAGAGTCTGCAAGGATCACTGCAGGATCGGAATGCTTGTCCACGATATGCGGTGCTATAGCCCTGAGGCAGATACCGGCCGAGCAGAACATCACCCAGGCTCCGTAGTCTCTGAAATGCTCTTCCGTAAGGGCCGTCAGGGATGCAAAAGATGTCCATCCATCTGCAGAAAATGATGCAAAGCGGTCCGCTCCAAGTTCTTCCGCGACTTTCCCGGCGAGAGCCAGAGATTCCACAGATATGGTGACTACAGCAATTTTTACTTTATTTTCCATGTTTTACAGCTTTGAGAATGGTTATGGGGTTATGGTCTCCATCCCGGAGAACCGTATTTGAGGCAAGAGTCATTCCGCAATCAGCCGTGGAGCGTACGAATGCTCTGAGGCTGTTTTCGGAAACGGAATTGAACACCATCGTCCCGCCGGGGCTCAGGACGGGATGTATGGCCCTGACAATCTCTTCCAGGCGGCCGCCGTGCCCGCCGATGAAGACTGCATCCGGGGCTGGAAACTGTCTCAGGTCAAAGGACAGAATATCCCCGATGTGCCGTTCTATGCCCGGAGCCCGGAAACGATGGGAATTGATTTCCAAAAGTCTCTCTCTTTCGGGACATTTCTCAAAGGCTCTCACGTGCAGATGGGGAAAGCGCAGCCTGGCCTCTATGGATACTGACCCGGTGCAGAAGCCCACATCCCACAAGCAGTGCTTCTGCGGCAGCTCCAGCATGGCCAGTGTAACCAGCCTTACCGGCATCTTGGTAATCATTTCCGGCCTGCCCGGGATACCCTCGAACTCTGTATGGGGTATGCCGAACGGCGCTCCGCTGACCTCGCCGTAGAGAATCATGCAGTTTGGCATTGCAAAATCCATTCCCGCCATTTCTTCCACCGGAGCCTCGGTTATCTTCTCATAAATCCGGTTCCCGAGCCTTTCTCCCACTACAGCAATGTATCCGGTATATCCGTATTCGGTCAGACGGGAGGCGACAGCTCCGGGAGTGTGCGTCCTGTCGGTGAGCAGACCTATCATTCTGCTTCCCTCTATCAGAGCCCTGTCCAGTTCATGCCAAGGGCGTCCCGTGAGGGAGACGGCCCGCATCCCGCCGTATGGCAGCATGGCCTTGTGCGCAAGACACTGCAGGGAGTTGAAGGCAGGGATTACCCTGATGTCCGTACCGGGCAACCGGCGGAGAAGGGTAGCGGCGAAGCCGAAAAAAAGCGGATCTCCGGAGGCGAACACCACTATATCTCCCGAATATTCCCCGTACTTGAGGAAGACTCCGTCCAGTGGAACAGTAATTTCTATCCACTCGTATTCTTTCGGAAGAATATCCCGCACAGCATCCAGATGCCGTTTTCCCCCGGAAAAGACGGTATGGGTACATACAGCCTCATACGCCTCAGGGCTCAGCTCCGGTCTGCCCTCATCGCTTATGCCTATTACGATAAATTTCTCCGCCATAGCTTACAGGTCGCGGCCGGGACTGAGTCCGGCTGCATCGTCAAAAGTCAGTACAGCGTTGGTGATGGTAGCGGCCAGATTGCTGCCTCCTTTGCGTCCTTCCACTATGATGCGTGGAATACCGTTCAGAGGCTTTACCATCTGCTTGGACTCCTCCACGTGGACGAAACCTACGGGGGCGGCGATGATACCGCCGGGAGAGGCTTTGCCTGAGTGTGTCAGGCGGCACAGTTCCATTAGAGCAGTAGGCGCATTGCCGAAGACGAAGAGTGCTCCGGGCCAACGCTTGACAGCCAGACGGATTCCGGCCTGGGCGCGGGTTATATTTTCCCTTGCGGCCATTTCTACGGCCTCTGAATCCTGAAGACAGCATACAGCATTGATACCCAGACGCGCCAAGGCTCCTTTACGGATTCCTGAGAGAGCCATAGTCACATCTGTCACCACGGTCTTGATCTTTCCGGAGCGGATGCTGTCATACATCTCCATCACCGCTCCGTCACTCATCCACAGCAGGTCTTCCATCTGAAAATCTGCTGTTGTATGAATCGCGTGCAGAAGAACCCACCTGCGGTCTTCAGGAATATCCGGATGTTTCAGTTCGCGGGTGATGGAGAGGAAACTCTCCTGCATAATCAGCTGTCCCGGCTTGATATCTCCGGCTGCCTTCTCCTCCCGGAAATATCCCCTGGGGGTTATCATGTGACCGTTCGAGACAAAGGTGCGGGAGTTGCCTATCAGCAAGACTGTTAGCATGTCTATCTGTTCCGGATCAAGTTCTGCGAGGGTTGTCAGGCAGACTTGCTGCTCCGGTCTTCCGGCCTGACGGACATACCCCACAGGTGTGTCAGGACTGCGGTATTGGAGAAAAACCTCAATGAGTCCGGGCAGCTGCCAGTAACGGTCGCGGCTGCGGGGATTGTACACGGCTGTCACGAAATCAGCCTCGGCGGCAGCTTTTATCCGTTTTTCTATCTGGGGCCATGGTGTCATGAGGTCCGACAGGGATATAAGACAGAGATCGTGCCCTGCCGGTGCGCCCAGCAGGGCCGCTGCCTTCTGGAAGGCGCTGATGCCAGGAAGGACCGTCACATCGATGTCCACTCCGCGGCGGTGGCACATTTCCCATATCAGGGGGGCCATGCCGTAGATGCCGGCATCTCCGGACGAGATAATGCATACGGTCTTACCTTTCATAGCTTGGTCTATCGCGGCGGCTGCCCTTTCCTCTTCCTGGCGCATACCGGTGTCCATACATTGAGTACCGCCAGTGAGCAGATGCCGGATGAACTGAAAATAGAATTTATAACCTATGACAATATCGGCTCCGGCTATTGCCTCGGCCACTGCAGGGGTAATATCCTTCTGCGAGCCAGGTCCGAGACCGGCTATGATTATTTTCCCTTGAAGCATATCTTAAGTGAAGCGTAATAAGTGATACCTGGAGTAAGTGTGGCGTAGGGAGCCATGGATGTCGCGCCCTTTCCGCTGTCATTGACGTAGTACATATAGGCGTAGTGATCATCCTTGTAGTTGAATATGTTGTCTATGCCGATGCCGGGGATGAGCAGTACGGGGCCGAGATTGAAGGTATGGGAGGTATGCAGGTTCCAGAGGGTATAGGCCGGGGCGTCCCCGATGCGGGGGGAGTAAGTGGAGGAGAAACGCCGTCCGCGTACTTCACCGCTGAGGTTGATGTTCAGGCTGTAGATGCCCCAGGTACGGTCCCACTGGGCTGAGGCGTTTCCGGAGTGACGGACGCTCTTGTCCAGACGGTTATCCTCGCCTTCCTCAGCCGAGAGGTTGCGGGCGTCCACGAAGTTGTAGGCTCCGCTGAGGCTGAATCCAGCTCCGAGATAGACTTTGGCCGAGACAGAGAGTCCGGCGACTCTTGCCTTGTCGATGTTGCTGCGTTTTTTGATTATGGGATCGGTAACGTCCTCTCCGTAAAGACTCTGATAGTTGCTCAGCTCCTCCGGCGTGGCCTCAAAGGACTCGATCTCGATCTTGTCCCGCAGGTAGTTGATGAATCCGGTGGCTGAGACACTGAAACGGCTGTCGGAGTATTCGGCGTTCAAGGAGCCGTACATGCTCTTCTCAGGCTTGAGATTCTCGTTGCCGATAGTCAGGCTTCCGCTCTTGGCTACGTTGAAGGTGTACATGTCGGCCAGACTGGGGGTCTTGTAGCCGGTGGCGAATGAGGCACGGGCACGGAAGCCTCCGGTATGATACATCAGCGCCAGATTGGGCGTAGCATGGCTGCCTGTCCGCTCATGATAGAGATAACGGACTCCGGCGAGAGCCGTCCAGTTCTTGTGAAAACGGATATCGTCCTGGATATAGGCGGATAGAGTGTAGTTGGCCACAGGCCGGGCCAGTGTGGCGGAGGAGGACATATAGTCATCCAGATGGTCGGAGAGATATTCCACTCCTGCCGAGATCTTGTTAATCCGGCCTACATTGAAGATGCCCTTGATGCTTCCCTGATAGAAATGGGTCCTGATACGGGTCTGAAGATCTCCTGGTCTCAGGTCACCGCTTTCGGCAAAATATTCGTAGAGGGAGGAGTAGTTGTCCGAGTAGAAGTCCACGTACAGGGAGATATCCTTATTGACGATGTACTTGATGCCGGCTCCGTAGGTGTAGTTGCGGTGGATCATATCGTACTTGTAGGTGGTTGGCATAGAGTTCAGTGAATCCGGGCGGAACTCCTTGAAACCGTACCAGCCGCCCTGGATGTAAGCAGTCAGGGTATTGGTAAAGTCATACGTGAATTTCTGGGAAACGCTGTGCGAGCGGTTGGCGAAAGAGGCGAGCCTGGTGGAAGGAATAAGCTCGCCGCTGCTGTCCTCTTCCATGGGGTTGAGCTGCCATCCTCCGGACTGTGCGTGGTAATATGATGTATAGGAACCAAAACGGCCTTCCTTGGCATCCAGGTTGACTGACTGCTCGTAGCGGCCGTGGTTGCGGAATGTGGATTGTGATGTGAGATCCACTCCGGAACGGATGTCGTCAGTAATTATGTTGATTACTCCGGCTATGGCATCGGAACCGTAGAGCATGGAGGCGGCTCCGTCAAGAATCTCAATACGCTTGACATTGGACATGTCGATACGGCTCAGGTCCGGGGCTCCGGTGCCGCTGCCGAGCATGCGCTGACCGTTGATCATAAATAGCATGTAGGTGTCTTCCAGGCCGTTCATACTGATGGAAGTGCCCATAGAACCCAGGGGTGTTACGGATATCGAGGGGTCCAGCTTGATCAGGGCGTCATTGAGGGTGGTTACTCCGACATCGGCTATTTCTTTTGCAGAAAATACTGTAGTGGGAACCGGAGCCTCGTTCTGTCTTCTGTGAGTACCGGTTGCAGAGACTACTACCTGCGAGAGTTTGATGTATGATGGTTCCATTTCTATGGTAACAGAATCGGTTTCCGGTGCAAAACTCCTGCTCAGATAACTCACGTGACTCAATTTCAATATGCTGCCCGCAGCATATTGATCAATCACAAATTCCCCACGGGCATCTGTAGTGGCTCCGTCAAGCGTATGCTCTATGCGGATATTGACACCAGTTATGGGGAGACCGGTATACATATCCGTAACTCTGCCTCTCAGTGTACTCTGAGCGGAAACTGTCATACAGACTGCGGCTGCCAGGAAAAATGTCAGAACCTTTTTGATCATACTTGAAAGTTTAAATGGCAAGTGCCGGCCGGATCACTCCGGCTGGCACTCTGGGTAAAAAAACTATTAGAATAAATTTTGAAATATGGGGGTTATCGTCCGGTTTACAGCTCGCTGATAGCTGTCTTGAGATGGCTGATCCAGATGTCGTTTATAGCAGGATAGTCACCGAGACCGTGAACATGTGTCTCTACTGTCCATCCGGCGGATGTTATCATGGATTTCCAGCTCTCGGGATCCTCGGTATCGCTCATATCGTTGTTGGCATGGTCTCCCGCGATGGACATCAGGGGATGCAGATGCACTTTCTGGCCCTTGGCATATCCTGATGCATTCAGTTCGTCGATAACATGACCGATGAGCATCGTGGGATAATCTACCGTACCTACGAATACGTTTCCGTTGCCGTATGTTTCCAGGGCATATTCCTGCATCCATGCCTCGATCTCCTCGTAAGAGGCGTTGGCGTGGTCATAGTCGGAAATGGGGTTGCCGTGTCCCATGAAAGCTACCGCCTCACCAGCCTTAAGCTGTGATGCGAACTCCTCTACGAGAATCTTGCCCACTGCGGCTATGTCCTCCTCGCTGGTCAGCAGTGCCGTTCCAAGACATGCGGGCAGACAGTTGCCCTCGTATGTCTCGTCCTCGACTACGAAATTGTAGTATGGCTTGACATAACCGTCACGCAGGAGCTGGAATTCCTCACCGGGGATAACGTGCAGGGACTGAACATAGACATTTCTGTACCCCTTCTCAATGAAAGATTCCAGATAGAGATCAGGAGTGATGAACTGCTCGCCTGTAGCAGCATACCAGCGGTTGATGCAGGTCTTGGATGTGAAGGAGAAGAATATGTCGGCATTTGGGAATTCCTCTTCGAATTGAGCGATCTGCTTTTCGTATGTAGCGTGAGGCTCATCCCATGTTGAGCCGAAAGTGACCAGTAGGATTGCTGTGTTGTGATTCTTCTCGTAGTTTACTATACTCTGGTCCTTTTCAGGTCCATTCTGCTCGCATGAGGCGAGTGTGAAGGCAGCGCCGAGAAGGACGGCTGCGGTCATGAATTTTGAAAAAATGTGCATAATGTCGTTAATTTAAAAGTTTAAATAAATGTTGTCTTACTTATAGTCCTTGCCGAAACGCACTCTTATCGAGCCGAAAAAAGTTCGTCCTGGGGAGGTCGTTCCATAATTGTAGCCGTAGGGGTGGGTCTCTACATGGTTCAGTATATTGTCTACTCCGGCGGTTAACTCCAGTTCCCAGTGCTTCCAGTTACCTATTCTGTGAGTGGTGGTCAGCCTCCAGAGCATGTAGCCCGGCGCGTTGCCGTATTCCTTGTAGTATTTTTCAGTCTGACCGCGTCCGAAGAGTCCTATGCTCAGACCATATTTCATCCAGTCATGGCTCCAGCCGGCCCGGAATGTGGCCCTGTGGGCGGCGGTTCCGTCTATCGGCCTGGTTTCCATTATGGTATAGCCGGCTTCTTCACTGGCTTCGCTGTCCACCAGATGACCCTTCGAATTCGTGTATGTATATCCGGCACCGATATTGAATCCTGCGCCTGGTTTCCAGGAAAGCATTATCTCCGCATTCCAGATCCTGGCATTCTCCATGTTGGTATACTGCATGGCTCCGTCGTATTCCGAGCCTTCGTCAGTATAGTATTCCGGAGGAATGGGTACGGCCACCAGGGCTATCATATCATTCACCAGATTGTAGGAAACGGTGGCGCTGACTGTAAATTTCCTGCCCCTGTACTCCGGTCCTGCCGAGAAATAGTGTGAGGTCTGCGGTACCAGATCCGTATTACCGATATAGAGACGGAGCTTTCCCATCATGGCCCGCTCATAGAAGTAGTAGAGCTCTTTGGTGGTAGGGGCCTTGAAACCATTGGAATAGGTACCGCGGAAATTCCATTTCCCGGCCTTGAACATAAATGAAACCTTGGGGGTCGCCCTCAGTCCGAAAGCTTCGTGGTGCACAAGCCGTACTCCGGCTGTAAGATTGAACCAGTCCACAGGAGTCCACTCGTCCTGGGCATATATAGAAAGAGTATAGGCCGATTCCCGGTCGGTATTCATACGCCGGGGAGCGATCAGAACATCGTCCATGAACTCCATGCCGGCCGAAAGCCGGTTGCTGAACGGCAGTTCGAAGACTCCCTTGGCATGAACGGTCCAGAGCCGCTGGTCACTTTCAACGGACTGGTCACCTGGAAAATATACGAGATGCGCAGGAATACGGATGAATTCCCCGTCGGGTGTCGTGTATGGACGGTAATATTCGTCAATATACTCCAGATAGTAGTCGTACAGGTACTTATGCTGATTGAAAGAGGCGTCGAGAGTCAGGTCGATGCCGTCCCGCGGAGCCCACTTCGTTCCGATACTGTAGGCCTGGTCGAGGTAGAAGGGGTTGTAGGATCTCCAGCGGGGCAGACCCGGACGGTGTATCATATACTTGGTGTAGAACATTCCGGAAGCAGTGACTTCCAGTCTGTCGGATGGTCTCCATGTCAGGTCTTCCGTAATGCGTCCGTTGGTGTACTCGCTCACGGTCTGGGTAGTGGACCCCGAATAAATGCTGTCCCGATACAGTTCCTTATCGGTTATCTGCCAGCCGTCGGTATGCTGTACAGAAAGCTTGGTGGTGGACTGGAACTGCCCGACGGTGAAGGAGACCACATCGCTCTGCCTCAGATCGAAGTATTCTCCGAGATGAGTATTGTTCTCCACCATAAAAGGTATCCGGCGGTGTTTGCGGGTTATGATGTTGACTACTCCGGCTATTGCATCAGAGCCGTATAGGGATGATGACGCACCTTTGACTATTTCAATCCGTTCTATGTCGGCGGGGTCAATCATATCTATGTCACTCTGCCCTCCCAGGTCTCCGTACAGTCTCTTTCCGTCTACGAGAATCAGCACATAGCTGTTCCCCAGTCCGCCCATAGTCAGGCCTGACCCCATGTCCCCCTGGGAGAAGTCGAATGCCGGACTCAGGCCGTAAAGTATATCCTCCAGGCTTTTTCCTCCGTACTGCCTGAGCGCCTGCGAGGTGATGACTTCTGTCTGTATAGGGGCGTTGCGCAGGAAATGCTCCGTGCCGGTGCCTGTAACAACCACCTCATCCAGCATCAAGGCCTCCTCGACCAGGACGAAGTCAACATAATGCAGGGTATCGGATGCGGATATCTTTTCTTCCTGGGTAATGTACCCAGTGAAAGAGGCCTGGACCGTATATTCCCCGGCAGGCAAGGTCAGTTCAAAGCATCCGGACGAATCGGATACTGTCCACCATGTGCTGCCGCGGACTATGATGTCCGCACCCTGTACGGGCTCAAGGGAGGCATAGTCAACCACACGTCCCACAATCCGCAGGTCTTCTGCGTAAAGGACACCAGTAGTGACAGAAATAAAGGCTACAGCCATGCATAGCGCACGGAAGCGGCAACTTAAAATGTTTTTAAGCATAATAATCCGTATGCATCGGAGTCTTTCCCCGGACTCGTCTGACATTATAAACTTTTCAGGCAGGTTTCCTGACTTGGTCCCTGAGGATATGTCTTCCCATTGCCGAAACAACAGTGACTTTAAGAATTATCCTCAGAACAAAGACCTTACAGTAGCGGGCACTGTTCCGGAATCTCACCGGATTCCCTCTAATGCCGTACGGGTTCCGTACAGGCATCACCTGAATCGGCTGCAAAAGTATAAAAATTTCTCAAATATTGTCATACCTTTGGCGGGAATTTTCACAGACTCATGAACACACGCCGTACTATCCTTAAAAGTCAGTTTGTCATCGGTGCATCCGCTTCGGGCAGCGGTAAGACCACAATTACGCTGGCTCTGCTGAAAGCCCTTGGCAACAGAGGCCTGACAGTGCAGCCATATAAGTGCGGGCCTGACTATATCGATCCCAAATACCATACCCTGGCCTGCGGACGGGAGAGTGTCAACCTGGACATATTCATGGGGTCGCCCGGTCATGTCCGCAGTCTCTACGCTGACAGTTGTGCGGATGCGGATGTGTGCGTGACAGAGGGAGTCATGGGCCTGTTTGACGGTTACGACAAGGACTGCGGAAGCAGTGCCGATATTGCGCGTTTACTGGAAATACCGGTCATCCTGACCGTAGATGCGCGTGCTGCGGCCTACTCGGCGGCACCGCTTCTGTACGGATTTGCCAATTTCAGGAAAGGAGTGAATGTCGCCGGAGTCATTTTCAACAGGGTGGCATCAGAATCCCATTACAGTTATCTCCGGCAGGCGGCACTGGATGCCGGAGTCACACCTCTTGGCTTCATGCCCGCGCAGAAAGATTTCTCAGTGCCCTCACGTCATCTCGGACTGTCTCTAAAACATCTGAATGAGTATAGTCCGGTCATAGATGCGATGGCATGTAATGCAGAGGAGCATATTGACATCGACGCCCTCCTGGATCTTACCCGCTGCCCGACTCCGGAAAGGCAGGCATGGCAGAGCGGCAGGAACGGGAAACTGAAAATAGCCGTAGCCCGGGATGAGGCTTTTAATTTTACCTACAAGGCCAACATCGACCGTCTTGCCGGTGCCGGGAGTTTGGAATTTTTCTCCCCGTTACAGGACACACGCCTTCCCGAGGCTGACCTGGTCTACCTTCCCGGAGGGTATCCGGAATTTTTCCTGCCCCAGTTGTCCTCCAACATTTCCATGCTGAGGGCAGTCAGCGCATACGCCTCTTCCGGAGGGCGCATACTTGCAGAATGTGGAGGGATGATGTACCTCTGCAGAACAATAATCTCTGAGGACGGTCGGCGCTGGCCGGTATGCGGAGTGCTGCCGCTGGATGCTACAATGGAGGGGATGCGGCTGCACCTCGGTTACCGGACGGTGAGTGCCGGTGATTTTTCCGTCCGAGGCCATGAGTTCCACTATTCCAGCATAATAGGAAATCTGCCTTCAGTGGCTGTGCAGAGGTCGGCAGAAGGCAGGGCGGTCGATTCACCGCTGTACCGGGTAGCCAACGTTCTGGCTGGATATACACATCTTTACTGGGCGGAGACGGACCCGCTGCTGCTGTTTGAATATTTTAAATAGACTGTATATGGGAAAAGTTTACACAAGAAGAGGGGATGACGGCACTACCGGCATACGCGGAGGCCTGAGAGTCCCAAAGGACGATCCGAGGATAGAGGCCAACGGCAGCCTCGATGAACTCAACTGTAAATTGGGGGAGGCGCGCTCGATGCTCGATGCGCAGGATCCTATAAAACAGATGCTCGGTACTATGCAGAGAGACCTTATGGCTGTAATGCGGACGGTGGCCGCGCCTTCGGATATGCGGGAAGGCGTGGGCCCGCTGCCGGAGTCGGCTTCGGACAAGTGGTGTGAGGAGCACGTGGACATGATGCTGTATGTCTGCGGTCCGATGAAGGGGTTCATACTTCCCGGCGGCACACCGGCCGCCGCCGCCATCCATACAGCAAGGGCCATAGCCCGGAGGGCCGAACGCAGATTATGGACACTGCATCGGAGTGATCCGCTGCCGGAGGAAGTGCTGCACTATGTCAATCGGCTCTCAGACTTGCTGTTCGTGACAGCCCGTTATTGTAATTTCAAAGCCGGACAGCAGGAGGAGACATGGAAATGACGGCTTCCTCAGGTTCTGTCCGGCTCCGCCCGGTAATGTTTGCCGGCACCGGAAGCGACGTAGGCAAAAGCGTAATAGCTGCGGCGTTCTGCCGTATCCTGAAACAGGACGGATGGAATCCGGCTCCTTTCAAGGCCCAGAATATGGCCCTGAACTCTTATGTGACCCCCGACGGGCTGGAGATAGGCCGTGCCCAGGCAGTGCAGGCAGAGGCAGCCGGCATCGAATGCCATACGGACATGAACCCGGTCCTGCTCAAGCCCTCCTCGGACCAGACCTCGCAGGTGGTTCTCAACGGCCGTCCCGCCGGCAACCGCAGTGCCAGGGAGTATTTCAGCCAAGACGGTCGTGACGGACTTTGGACCTCCGCCTGTGCTGCATACGACCGTCTGTCATCCAGGTATAACCCTATCGTTATGGAAGGTGCAGGCAGTATCTCCGAGCTCAATCTGCGGGACAGGGATATCGTCAACATGCCCATGGCCGCTTACGCGGGCGCGGCGGTAATTCTGGTCGCCGACATAGACAGGGGAGGGGTCTTCGCTTCGGTATATGGTTCGGTCATGCTTCAGGAAGAAAGATTTAAAAAACTAATTAAAGGGATTATCATCAATAAGTTCCGCGGAGATATATCTCTCTTCGATGACGGTCGCAGGATGCTGGAGCAGATCTGCGGGGTTCCGGTGCTCGGAGTGATACCTTATCTCAGGGACGTGCATATAGAGGAAGAGGATTCGGTCTCCCTCGAAGCAAAGCGGCGCAGTGGCGGCAGCCTTCGGGTCAATGTGGCCGTAGTCCTGCTCAGGCGCATGTCCAATTTCACTGATTTCGATGTTCTGGAGCACGACCCCAGGGTCAATCTCTACTATACCTGTAATCCGGCAGAACTCAGCCGTGCGGATGTAATCATCCTCCCGGGTACCAAATCCACCATCGCGGACCTGGCGGAGATCCGGGCAAACGGAGCCGCCCGGGCAATACAGGAAGCAGCGCACCGCGGTGTCCCGGTACTGGGTATCTGCGGCGGTTACCAGATGCTGGGACAGGAAGTGCGTGACCCTGACCACGTGGAAGGAACGCAGGAGCGTATGCCGGGTCTGGGACTGTTGCCGGTGAGAACCGTGATGTCCGGCGAGAAAGTCACCCGCCGCCGCAGATTTACATTGACAGGAGACGGAAGTAACACTGTATGCGAAGGATACGAGATACACATGGGACACACTGAGCCGACAGGGCAGTGCGTAGAGCACCTCGCTGTGCTTGATGACGGTACGGAGGAAGGCTGCGTGCGCGGCAATGTGGCGGGAACCTATCTGCACGGAATACTGGACAATCCGTCAGCCGTGGACCGCCTCCTCAGACCCTTTGCCGGAGCCTCCGCCGGAACATTCGACTACCGCGCGTTCAGGCAGCAGCAGTACGACCTGCTGGCCGGACATGTCCGCTCCTGCGTGGATATGGATCTGTTCTATCAAATACTCCGGAGCCATGATTGAGGGACACGGTGACGACGGATACCGGTACAGCGGTATAAAGGCGGATTTCAGCTCCAACGTGCCAGGCGGGGTAGACCACCGTCCTCTCAGGAAGTATCTGGCCGGGATCATGGACGTGCTGGAGCATTATCCCGAACCGGAACCCTATGCTTTCGGACGGGAGATAGCTGCCCGGCATGGCATCTCCCCGGAGTGTGTGCTTGTAACCAACGGGGCTACAGAAGCCATATATCTCACGGCGCATATGCTGCAGGGAAAGCGGACAACCGTTATCGAACCTTCCTTTTCAGAATACAGGGATGCCTGCACTGTGTACGGACACGAGGTGACAGGTGCAGGGAATCTGCGGGAACTGCCGGACAGGATGCCGGACTCGGTATGGCTCTGCAATCCCAACAACCCTCTCGGCACGGCGACCCCGCCGGAAACCGTACTGGAACTCGCCTCCTCCCATCCCGATACAGTCATCGTGGTAGACCAGTCCTACGAGGATTTCACTCTCAGACCGGTACTGGCCCCTTCGGAAGTAGTGGAACAGTATCCCAATGTGATACTGATACATTCGATGACCAAGCTTTTCGCCGTACCGGGACTCAGGATAGGATACATCACAACCTCGGCTGAAACTTGCCGCAGACTGAGAGCCCTGCGCATGCCGTGGTCGGTCAATGCCATGGCTGTGGAAGGAGGGCGCTGGCTGCTGAAGCACGGTCTGCCCGGGCCGTCCCTGAAAGACCTGCTGAAGGAAACGGAGAGAGTACGTACTGCCATTGAGGCTGCGGGAGGTTTCTCCACTCTGCCCACGGATACTCATTTCATGCTTGTGACCACCCGTCACGGTACAGCTGCGCAGCTGAAAGACTGGCTGGCCGGTACACACGGTCTCCTTATCCGCAATGCCGACAACTTCCACGGCCTGGGTTCCGGGCATTTCCGCATAGCAGTGCAGACTCCGGCGCAGAATGATATGCTCATCAATGCTTTAAGACAATGGACCCGGCTCTTCTGACAATCCTCCAGCACCGTATCCTCCCCCTGCTTGCGGGGTGGACTGCAGATCTGGCCTTCGGAGACCCGGTCCGGCTTCCGCATCCTGTAGTAGGGTTCGGAAGACTGATTGCGGCCGGGGAAAAAACACTGAACCGAGGGCGTCACCGTGTTCTCAAGGGGGCACTGCTGGCCATAGGACTCACCCTCGGCATCTTCCTTCTGGGCTGGAGCATACTCCGGCTGTGCGGGATGGTTTCACCGTGGCTCCGCTGTGCTGTATCGTCCCTGCTGATTTTCTACTGCCTGGCCGGCAAAACCCTGCGGAAGGAAGTCCGGGACGTGTTTGCAGCGGTAGACCGTTCCCTGGATGAGGGAAGGCGGCAGGTATCCAGGATAGTAGGACGCGACACGGCCTCGCTGTCAGCTCAGGAGGTACGGACGGCAGCGCTGGAGACCCTGGCGGAAAATCTCAGCGACGGGGTAGTGGCCCCGCTCTTCTGGCTGGCGGTCGGAGGAGTGCCGGGCATGCTGGCATACAAGATGGTAAACACTCTGGATTCGATGATAGGCTACCGCTCGGACCGCTATCTCCTTTTCGGCAGGACTGCGGCACGCATTGATGATGCGGCCAACTGGCTGCCTGCCCGCCTGACGGCATTTATGATGATAGTCTGCGCCGGCAGGCCCGGTCTGCTGCGCTTCGTGCTCCATTTCGGTCCGCAGCATGCAAGCCCCAATTCAGGCTGGCCTGAGGCCGCTCTGGCCGGTGTCCTGAACTGCCGCTTCGGAGGGACGCACGATTATTTCGGACAAGCAGTCTACAAGCCGTACATAGGTACCGGAGCACGTCTGCTGACTACTGCGGACATGCGCGTGGCACTGCGCATCAATCTCCGAGTGGAAATTCTCACGATTACCGCTTTGTGCCTGATATTTTTACTGACGGGCATTCTCTGAACTCAATATCTCAGGCTGATGATTCCACCATAAGGAGGACAATGGCTCCAGGCATCTTCCGCGGCACAGGCTCCGGTAAGGACGCAGGCCGCTGAGATAACTCCTCCATGAGTGAATATCAGCACTTTAGGGCGCGTTTTACGGCTTTCGTCAGACAAAAGTATATTTTTTGTACATTCCAGGAATCGACGGACGCGGGCAAGCTGGTCGGTAAAAGATTCTCCGCCAGTAGGAGCCGTGTGGAGCCAGTCTTCATAATAATCCTTGAGACGGGAATCGGCAATATCATCGTAGCGGAGTCCCTCCCAGGAGCCGAAACTGCGTTCCATCAGGCGGGCATCCGTAACGCAGTCCGGCCATCCACAGGCGGTAGCAAGGGCCGTGCATCGCGAGGACGGGCTGCTGAACACCAGATCAGGAGCAGTATCCTGAAAAATTCGGGAGAGTTCCATCCGCACGGCCTCCGCATCGTGAGGAAAGCTTCCTGCAAGGGGTATGTCCATCTGTCCATAGCAGGTGCCGGGAGGAACATCCACCGCCGTGTGCCGGACCAGAATCCATTCTACCGCAGCGCAAGGACTATCCATACTCCGAAATAAAAAGAGAGTTCACTCAGCAGGAAGGCAGCCCCGCAGCAGTCTCCCGTGTAGCCGCCGATTTTTCGTTTGAAATACAGAAAGAGTCCGACGGAAGTCAATATCGGCATAATGGATGCCGGCCACAGTACCGCAGGCATCCACAGTATGGCAGGCAGCACTCCGGCAGCAGCAGAGAACAGCCAAACCGGCAGACTCATCCGGCTGTAGACAGTGCCGGTCTTGCTTTCCGAGGACTTACGCGCATACGGCAGGACGTTGACTATCTGGGAGGCGGTCAGTTTGCACAGAGGGTCGGCAGTACCGGCCAGGAGCGCCAGGCTCTCCGCAGGAACAGGCAGAAAGGCTACCAGTGCAAAGAGCAGGATAAAATACAATACCAATCCGATGACGCCGTAACTGCCGGTGCGGGAATCTTTCATGATCTCCAGTACCTTCTCCTTGTTCCTGCCTCCTCCGAATCCGTCGAAAACGTCTCCGAGCCCGTCCTCATGCAGTCCCCCCGTCAGCAGAACCCTGGCGGCGAATGCCATTATTACGGCTGCCTGGATCGGCAATACCTGCGCGCAGAGCCACAGTATGCCGCCGGTCAAGGCACCGGTAAGCCATCCCACCAGAGTCCATCCGTTGACAGTCCGTCTGAAACTGTCTTCGGGGATATTGTACAGCCTCCATAGCGGTAATCTGGTCAGCAGGGTGAAGGATGCGAGTATATCGTAAAAGAATCTCCTCATACTTAAAAATACTTGGTGATTCGGGTGCCGGTGAAAGAATCCATTTCATTGATCATCCGTACAGCGGATTCCAGAATAGGATAGGCGCACACAGCGCCTGAGCCCTCGCCGAGACGCAATCCAAGTGAAAGCAGTGGAGAGGCCCCCATGTATTCCAACAAAAGCCGATGCCCGCTCTCATCCCCGACATGTCCGAACACCGCATAATCCGTCACATCCGGATATAGACGCGATGCACCCAGCATACATACAGTCATTATAAAACCGTCCACGAGGATTATTATTTTCCGGGCAGCAGCCTGAAGCATCGCACCTACTGCCATTACCATCTCGAAGCCTCCGAAGCAGCGGAGAACATCAGCTGTGGAGCCGTCTCCGCAATAGGCAGCGCAGCATCTTTGCAGAACCTCCAGTTTGTGCCTTACCCCACCGCTGTCAAGCCCGCTGCCGGCGCCCACACACCGCTCCAGCGGTATCCCCGTGAGAAAATGCATCCAGAGTGATGAGGCTGAGGTATTTCCTGCACCCATCTCTCCGAATGACAGGACATTGCATCCCTCCGCGCAGGCTTCGTCCACCATCCCGGCGCCTGCCTCGAGACAGCGTAGATATTCTTCCTTGGTCATAGCCGGTCCGTGAAGACAGTTGGAAGTACCTTTTCGAATCTTTCGGTCGATAACTCCGCACCCGGGCTCGAAATCATAGTCCACACCTGCGTCAACCACCTTGAGGGTGAATCCATGCTGACGGCATAGGAAACCGATGCCTGTGCCACCCTTCAGGAAATGCAGAGTCTGCTGCCACGTCACCTCCTTGGGCGTGAGACTCACCCCTTCGGATACGAGGCCGTGATCAGCTGCAAAAAGGATATTCTGAGGATTATGCAGCCTGGGAGTAAGACTGTTCTGAATCAGACATACCTGCAAGGCCAGTTCTTCCAGCCGGCCGAGAGAGCCTTTCGGTTTGGTCAGGTTGTCGATTTTGTCACGGACCGCAGGCACTAAGGACCGGTCCACGGGAACGATATTGAATGTCATGATGAGATTATTTTATTTTCACAGGTATTCCGCTGATTATGAGCATCACGGTATCGGCCCGGGCCGCAATGTACTGATTGACTTTGCCGAGCAGATCCGTGAAATGCCGCTGGACGTCATTGGTCGGAGTGCCGCCCCAGCCGATTTCATTGGTCACGAAGATGAATTCCGCATCCTGGCGGACCAGCCGGTCGAACTCTTCTGTAATGGCGCTGTACACCGCTTCGGAATCTTCGTGGCAGTCGAAGAAAAAATTGGTGCTCCAAAGGGTTACACAGTCCACAAGAACCGTCCTTCCGGTAAGGTCATGGCGGCTGAGAGCCTTATCCTCCTCGATATTGGTCCACTCCGGACCCCGGCGCAGCTGATGCCGGCGTACCCTCTCACGGAACTCCTCATCCCAGATTCTGGATGTTGCCAGATACACCGGCATGTCACTCAAGGATAACGCCAATTGTTCCGCATAAGTGCTTTTACCGGAACGCTGCCCGCCGGTGATAAGTATGATTTTTCTTGCCATGACTGAATAGTTTGGACAAAGATATAATTTTTATCTTTGCGGATGATGAAAATTACGGTTGACAATATCATATTGACAGCCCGGCCCAGAGTCATGGACAGATGCGTGCGGATGGTCGGGGAGGCGATGCTGCGCAACGGTCTTCCGATCCCGAGAGCCGTTTACCATGCACAGGAACGGATATGGACATGCGGGCAGGATTGCATACTGGAACCGCAGCAGTATTCTTCCCTGCTGTCGTCCCTGCTGCCTGTGGCGCGGAGCTGCGGAGCTGCAGTGGCTGTCAGACGTTCTTCCTCCGCTGCTGCCGTAAGGGCAGTGGCTTTCGATCTTGATTCGACCCTGATCCGCTGTGAGTTCATGAATCTGCTGGCCCGGGAGAGAGGTGTATCCGGGAAAGTCGATATCCTTACAGAAAAGGCTATGGACGGGGAGATGGATTTTTCCGAGAGCTACAGGCATCGGCTGGCTCTGATAGCCGGATTGCCGGTAACTGTGGCTCAGAAACTGATAGACTCCGTACCGATTACTCCGGGTGCCGGAGAACTCCTGACTGCGCTCTCAGCCCAAGACTGCGCCACCGCGCTCATATCCGGCGGATATCTGCGGCTGGGAGAACATATACAGAGGAAACTCAGGATGGATTTTCTCTATACTTCCGATCTTGAGGAAAGGAACGGCTGCCTCACAGGCCGCATAAACGGACGGCTGCTGGACAGTTACGGAAAAGCCGCGGCTTTGGAAGATTTCTGCCGCCGCTGCGACTGCAGCCCCATGGAATGTGCCGCAGTAGGTGACGGAGCCAACGATATACCCATGCTTGCGGAAGCCGGTAAGGCTGTCCTGTACTGCTCGACACCATCTTGTCCTGAAGGATTTCAGCCTATCGGTATTATTCTGCGTTACTTGAGCCGGCTCTGACTACAGGTGACGATTTTATTTGGAGAAAATAGAAATTTGTCTACATTTGCACCGCTGAAAGTTTCCGTTCCCCCGCTCTGCGGTGGAGGAATCAAAAGGGAACCGGGTGAGAATCCCGGACAGTTCCCGCTGCTGTAATTTCCACGTCCTTTTCCGGACGGAAGTCACGCGGTCATCTTTAAGCCACTGCCTGAAAGGGTGGGAAGGCTGCCGCGATGAGGAATAAGTCAGAAGACCTGCTTTCAGTTGTGACTGTCTGCCCTGCGGGAGTACGGGTGCGGCATAGCTGAATGATTTTCCTTCTTCAGGACACAGACAGTCCCCATGTTTCAGAAACTGCGGAAATGAGCGGTGCTGTGCCGCCTTGCATTCTGCCGATTCTGGCGCATGGGTATCCCGGGAGTTGGAAAATTATTTGGCAATGGATTATTATAGGAAAACTGGTATTGTACTGCCTGTTGTTGCGGTGCTGCTGTCGGTGACGGTTATGCTGCGGGCCCAGGACGGAGTCCCTGAGATCCCAGAGGATACCCTCAGTGAGGTGGTCGTGACTGCCGATCGGATAAGAGAGATTGTTCCGGCGCAAAAACTTGCCGGACAGCAGCTTGAGAGGCTGAGGTCCAATTCAGTGGCCGATGCGCTGCGGTATTTCTCCGGGGTTCAGGTCAAGGACTACGGCGGCATCGGGGGATTGAAGACTGTCAATGTGCGCAGTCTGGGAAGTCAGCATGTTGGGGTGTTCTATGACGGCATTCAGATATCCAATGCCCAGAACGGGACGGTGGACCTGGGCAAGTTCTCGATGGACAACATGGAGGTCCTGTCGGTCTACAACGGGCAGAAAAGCGATATTTTCCAGTCGGCCAGGGACTATGCGTCGGCAGCTGCTCTTTATATGGTCTCCCGCCGTCCCAGGTTCCGGGAGGGTAAGCGAAACAATCTCAATTTCAAGGCACGCAGCGGCTCTTTCGATCTTATCGACATCTCGGCCCTGTGGGAGAGCAGGGCGGGACGGTGGCTCAGCACTTCTGCCAATGTCGAGTTTCTCAATACTTCAGGGCGTTACAAGTTCCGGTACAGCCGGGAAGGAGGATATGACACCACGGAAGTACGCAGGAACGGGGATGTAATGTTCGTAAGGGCGGAGGCCGGGCTTTTCGGCAACATGCCCCGCACGGATTTTATGGTCAAAGGCTATTTCTACTGGTCGGAACGGGGTTATCCCGGGGCGGCGGTCAAGAAGGACTACGGTATAGCCCTGCTTAACGAGGACCGGCAGAAGGACCGCAATATATTCGTGCAGTCGGCGGTTACGCATAGGGCGGCGGATTTCTACAGCTTCAAGGTTCAGGCTAAATATGCCAATGATTACATGAACTATGTCATGCCTCCGCACAGTACGGTGCAGCCGATGGACAATCATTACTGGCAGCAGGAGCTGTATCTGACCACCTCGCATCTGTTTTCCATAAACCGCGTGTGGAGCGCGAGTTTGGCTTGCGATCTGCAGTGGAACAGCCTGGACGCTGACGGCACGGAGATGTTCAATGCCAATTTCATCCAGCCCCGCAGGCTGACGGTCCTCTCTGCGGCGGCCACCTCGGTCAATTTCGATTTCGGTCTCAGTGCCCAGGCCAGCCTGTTGCATACCTACGTCCATGATATCAGCAAGCGCGGTATGGAGACGGCAGGGGACAAGAGCGAGTGGACTCCCACGGTGATAGTCTCCTATACACCGTGGAAGAATGCCGGGCTAAGTATCAGGGCATTCTATAAGAAAATCTTCCGTATGCCCACTTTCAACGACCTGTACTATGTCCAGCTCGGCAACCGTAATCTGAGGCCGGAGTACACTGCGCAGTACAATGTGGGCATATCCTACAACAAAACATTCCGGAATGCCTGGTTCGCGGGGTTGCGGGCGAGTGTGGATGCCTATTACAATACGGTCAAGGACAAGATTATCGCTACCCCGACATCCAACCAGCTCGTCTGGACGATGGTCAATCTCGGCTATGTGGAGGTACGCGGCGTGGATGTCTCGCTCATGCCGTCCATGCGTTTCGGACCGGTGGATGTGTCCGTCATGCTGAACTACACCTGGCAGAGGGCGCAGGATTTTACCGAGACTAAGAAGGACGAGGGGTACGAGGGGGTAATCAGCACTTATGGGGACCAGATACCGTACGTGCCGGTCCACAGCGGATCCGCCGTGCTGAGTGTTAGCTACGGGACATGGGACTTCCATTACAGCTTTGTCTATACCGGGGAGAGATACATGCTGGGCGGCAATGTGCCGGTGAACTATATCCTGCCGTGGTACACGAGCGACCTCTCGCTCTCCAAGGTGTTCGGCATAGGAAAGACAGAGTTGGGAGTGACTGCGGAGGTCAACAACATCTTCAACCAGCAGTACGAGGTTGTCAAGTGGTACCCCATGCCAGGCACCAATTTCAGGATAACATTAAGTCTTACAATATGAGGATAAGAAACATTTTTCTGCTTATTTCAATACTTCCGCTTGCCGCTGTGCAGGGATGCCGCGGCGAGTTACCCGTGCTGCCCTCTGAGCCGGTGGAGGTCAATCCCTGGGATACGGTCTCAGGCGACATCTGCGGCTTCTACCTGCTCAATGAGGGCAATATGGGCAGCAACAAGGCCTCGCTCGACTACTACGATTACACGACCGGGGTCTACACCCGCAACATCTACGGGGAGCGCAACCTCAATGAGGTCAAGGATCTCGGGGACGTGGGCAACGACATCAAGATCTACGGCGGGAAGCTCTGGGCGGTAATCAACTGCTCCAACTACGTGGAAGTGATGGACGTGCAGAGTGTCAGGCATATAACCAAGATAGCCGTGCCCAACTGCCGTTACTTAGCTTTCAAGGACAGGTATGCGTACGTCAGCGCATACGCCGGGCCGGTGAAGATAGACCCGGATGCCCGTATCGGTATGGTGGTAAAGATAGATACGGCCACATTGGAGATAGTGGATTCCTGTATCGTGGGGTATCAGCCCGAGGAGATGGCCGTGGTAGGCAACAAACTGTATGTGGCCAATTCCGGAGGATACAGAGTGCCGGACTACGACAGCACGGTGTCCGTCATAGACCTGGTCAGCTTCGAGGAACTGTACAAGATACCTGTGGGCATCAATTTGCACCGTCTGGAGCCTGACCGCTACGGCAACCTCTATGTCTCCTCACGCGGAGACTATTACGATGTCCCGTCAAAGACATTCATCATAGATACGAGGACGGATGTATGCACGGATACGCTCCATCTGCTGCCCAACAGCAACATGACCCTGTGCGGGGATTCCCTGTATATCTACAGCACTGAGTTCAGCTACCTTACCAATGACTGGACTGTATCTTACGCGATATTCAATACAGTCACCAGACAGGTCGTTACCCGCAGTTTCATCACTGACGGGACAGACGATAACATCCAGGTACCCTATGGTCTGGCTGTACATCCTGTGACAAAGGAGTTTTTTGTGACGGACGCCAAGGATTATGTCAGTCCAGGCACCCTTCACTGCTTCTCTCCTGACGGCAGACGCAAATGGTCCGTGACCACAGGAGACATACCTGCGCATATAGTATTTACACACAAACCATTAATACCATTGGAAAAATGAAAAGACTTTTTAGAACAGCGCTGACTGCGCTTGTTGCTGCCGCCTTAGGGGCCTGCAGCATGTATGATGACACGGAACTGCGTGACCGGCTTGATGACATTGACGACAAGATTGCATCCCTCGAGGAGGCTGTGAAAGGCATCAATTCCGACATTGACGCCCTGCAGAGAATCATCGACGCCTTGGAGGCGGAAGTGACGATAGACAAGGTGGAGTCCAATGAGGACGGCTACATTATTTATTTTTCGGACGGGACCACTGCGGAGATAACGAACGGCAGGGACGGGACAAATGCTCCGGTAATATCCGTGGCTCAGGATGAGACCGACGGTCTCTGGTACTGGACTGTGGACGGAGAATGGCTCATAGTCGACGGCCAGAAGGTAAGGGCGCAGGGAGTTGACGGAGAGGACGGCAAGCCGGGTGCTGACGCGGTCGCTCCTCAGGTCCGTATCAATCCCGACACCAAGATGTGGGAGATATCCGTGGACGGAGGCCGGAGCTGGGAATCTACCGGAGTAGTGGCAGAGGGCCAGGGCGGTTCCGGGGTTATCGTCGATGTGGACTATACCAGCAGTGCCTACAATGTGATATTCACCCTCGTGGACGGAACTCAGATATCATTGCCCAAGACTATAAGTGTGGAGTTTGAGATAGACGGTCTGTCTCCTGACGGGTATGAGAGTATCGCTTTCGGGGAGAGCAGGACATACAATGTGCATATAAAGGGTATGCTTAATCACATGATAAGCAAGCCTGAAGGCTGGAGGGCATCTCTGTCCATGACTGAGGATACTGTGCTGACGATTACAGCTCCCGCAAAGGAGAACACCTATGCGGAGACGGAGGGATCTGTGGCTATATCAATGACCTCTGTTACCGGTGAGTTTAAGTTGGTGACTGTCTCTGTGATGGCCGTGGACAAGGCGGCTTATGAGTTGAGGACTCTCACGTTCGAGGGAGAGTACTGGACTGCTCTGATTGACAGTCCTCAGTATGGCGGGCCGCTGCTTTACGGAGAGTCCGGCATGGGGCCAGCTGATTATCACTGGAACGACGAAGGCAATACATTCCTCGCGCACGACATGCCGGAGAATTACGGAACTACCTGCTACTGGGGCGGTGGACATGCCATATCCAATTATGTGGACATGGACCTGGCCAACGGGGATTATCTGCATCAGCTGGCAGTGTATTACAAGGATCCGGCGACAGGATTCGGAGGCCACGGCGGCTCGGAGAACTTCTGCGTGCATTTCGGCTATATGGATGACTCCGGCTTCAATATGACGGAGAATCTTCCTTCGATCTATTTCATGGACGGTGTTGCCCGCGTTGTGGATCACATGTACGTCATGTGGACGACTTATCTTGCCAACTGCGTGTCGAACGGTAACGGACTTACCGCTCCTCTTGACCCGGACGGCTATGTCAAGGTCATTGCGACCGGATATGATGAGAACGGTACAAAAGTGGAGCCTTCGCTTGAGTTCTATCTTGCGAACGCTGACGGTCAGATTTCAGAATGGACGAAGTGGGATCTGTCAACTCTCGGCAAAGTACTGATGATAGAGTTCAACATGGCCGGTGACAGCGACAATGGATACGGATTCAGCCAGCCAGCGTATTTCTGCTATGACGATGTGGTTGTAAGATTTGAGTAAAAACGGATATGAGCAGGATTTATATTCTGATTGTGACCGTGGCGGCCGGGGCGGTGCTTTTCTCGTGCAGGGAGGACATCGCTCTTCCGGCTCCCGGTATAGTCCTGGACAGCGAGAGCGGTATATATACGGTCAAGGCAGGTCGGACAATTACCATTGCCCCGTCTTACACCAATGCCGAAGAGGCGGAGTTCTCATGGACTCTCGAAAGCGGCGAGGAGCTCAGCGGCGCTCCCGTACTGGAGTTCATGCGCGAGGAGAGCGGACGGTACTATATAGTGCTGACTGTCACCAATGATGGCGGTTTGGCCAGTGTGCAGCTCAGAATAGATGTGCTGGAGCTTACGCCGCCGACGATAAGCCTGCCCGGGGCTGAGGACGGCTTTGTGATACTGCAGGGCACGTCCCTTGAACTGAGACCTACGGTGGCATCTTCTCTGGAGACATCCTATACATGGAGCGTGGACGGCAGCAAGGTCTCGACAGAGCCGGTGTACACTTTTGTCGGGGATGAGACCGGGGACTACATCCTGCGTCTGGAGACGGTCAATGAGGACGGCAGCGACGCGGTGCAGTTTACCGTGAGTGTCAAGTCGCCTGAGGAAGTGGATTTTTTCTGGTCATTTTCACAGACAGAGTACAATATGAGTCTGGGTCGCAGGATTCAGCTCAGGATACAGGATGTCCGGAATGCCTTTGATGCTGTCTATACCTGGTACGTGAACGGCTCGCAGGTGCAGACCGGGGAGAGGACTGACTATGTGTTTACCGGCAGCGAAGAAGGGCAGTATGAGGTCATGGTGATGATGGAAAATGCCTATCTTACGGCATCGCAGATTCTTACGGTAAATATATGTCCGCCCGAGGGCACGTATCGTCGTCCCGGTTCGTCCGCAAGCGGTGTCTCTGTCAATAAAGTCCATGAGTTCCTTCCGGCACCGGGCCAGTTCGTGAACGAATATTATACGGCTGTTACCATGGAAGAGGCCTGCCGGTACGCTGAGGGCCGGATGGCGCAGACGCAGTATGTCTCCCTCGGCGGCTTCGGAGGCTATATCGTGGCGGGCTTCGACCACAGTGTGGAGAACGACGGGGATTACAACATCGCTATCACCGGCAATGCTTTTGACGGCTCTTCAGAGCCAGGGATCGTCTGGGTGATGCAGGACGAGAACGGGGACGGTCTGCCGAATGACACGTGGTACGAGCTTAAAGGATCCGAGTACGGTAAGGCGGAGACCGACCAGGATTATGCTGTGACATATTACCGGCCTGAGGCTCCCTCTATGTCTGTTACGTGGACTGACAACCGCGGCAATACCGGGGCAGTGGAGTATCTCGGAGCCTTTCATCGTCAGGAGTACTATTATCCCGCGTGGGTGGAGGAAGACAGTTATACTCTTCGGGGTACTTGCCTGAAGGCCCGCAACTATGATGCGTCCGGCAACGGCACGTACTGGGTCAATCCGGCCTACGACTGGGGTTATGCGGACAATTTCAGCAGTATCGACCGCCTTACCGATGACGACAACTACAATGCCTCACCTGCGGACAACCATTTCCGCATCAGCGATGCCGTGACTTTTGACGGCAGGCCTGCCGGTCTGAGCTACATTGACTTTGTAAAAGTGCAGGTGGGAGTAAACGCTTCCAGCGGCTGGCTCGGAGAGCTGTCCACAGAGGTTTTCGATATAAAGGATTTCAATCTTTTGAAAACGACAAATTGACAGAGTCCGCACCACTTTCAGAACCGACGGTGCAGCGCGTAATGTATTTTAGTGCTGCACTTTTTATTATCTCTTCACCCAGTTCTACAACTTAATTTCCGGTATGCGTGCAAGGTGCTTATCGTTTTCAGTAACCAGAATGAGGTTGTTTGCAATGGCTGTAGAGCCTATCAGTAAATCAAAGTCATCAATCAGGATTCCTTCTTTGCGCATAGAGGCTTTTAAACGAACGAAATCCATGATGCAGTTTGATATGGGAATTACTTCCAAATCCGCGCAAAACGACAACACTTCCTTTCTGCTCTCATCGGCAGCCTTGCTGCATTCTGCGCCATAGAGCAGTTCTATGACAGTTATTTAATCTTTAACGGTTGTCTGATTTCCGAACGTGCGTTTTTCAGATCCTCGACGATCTCATCAGCGCTTCGGTTGTCTTTCCACTTGCCGAAGTGTTTGTCAAGCATTTCTTTCGTTTGAGCTTCTTCACGTGTCTCCTCCAGTAATTTTTCTGCCAGCCAACGTTTGTTATTGGTGCTGAGTGACAGGGAGTGGATAAACGATAGAAGACTGTCCATATTCAGAGAAACATTGGTGTTCATTGTTTGTCCTCCTGATTTATATTATGAATTATAGGCAAATATAAAATATTCAACCCAATAATCCAACCACATTCCAGATTACTCCCTGCGGAACCCGAGGTAGTAGACGAGGGAGGCCAGTGCACTGAGGGCTGCGACGAGGTAGGTGCGGGCGGCCCAGCGGAGGGTCGTGCGGGCCTGGTCCAGCTCAACGGTTGAAAGGGTGTTGGAGCGTTCCAGCCATGCTAAGGCGCGGGCCGATGCGTTGTATTCTACCGGCAGGGTGATGGCACTGAAGAGGAATATCATGAAGAACATGGCGATGCCGATCCAGTACAGGGAGGGGAATACGTTCATCATGACGAGTCCTAAAATGATCACTATCTGTGCGAACATCGAGGAGAACTGCACTATGGGCACGAGGGCGGAGCGCATCTTCAGGAAGGCGTAGCCCTCGGCGTGCTGTACGGCGTGTCCGCATTCGTGCGCGGCCACTGCCGCAGCCGCAACGCTGTTGCTGTTGTATACCGAGTCGGAGAGGTTCAGGGTCTTGTTGGCCGGGTTGTAGTGGTCGGTGAGATGGCCGCTGACATTGGTTACCCGCACGTCGCGGATACCGTGGTCACGCAGCATCTTCTCTGCCACCTCCCGTCCCGTAAGCCCTCCGTGGAACATTACACGTGAATATTTTGCGAATACTTTCTGCAGTCTGCTCTGCACTATCATGCCGGCAATGGCGATGACGATGATAAGTAGTAGTTCTAAACCCATTTAAACTCTGTTTAATAATCAATGTCATACTGCATTGAAAAAATCATGCCGAAGATACGGTCGCATCAGCAGTGGCAGCAAATAACGTAAAATGCTGCCGTTGTGGCATTCCCGTGCCGCTCTAGTCCTTGCGGAGGGCTGTGGACGGATTGGTGTTCATCAGCTGTACGGCCCGATACGTGATGGTCACGACGGCTATGGCCGCCACAATCAGCAGGGCCAGCAGGTAGATCCACCAGTAGTTGCCGATACGGTAGCTGTAGGTCTGCAGCCAGCGTCCTGTGAAGGTATATATCAGAGGTACGGCAATGACGGCCGCGATGAGGGAGGCCGACAGGAAGCTGACGAGGGTATGGGTGTATATCTCGCTCCGAGGGCAGCCCATGATCTTGCGTATGGCCGTGCTCCTGGCCCTCTGGCGGGCGTAGTAGGTGCTCATGGCGACCATGGCCATGACCGTCAGGACGATGGTGAGCAGGGCGAAGATGCCTGTAAGTTTGAGGCTGCGGTTCTCTGCGGTATATGTCTGGCGGTATATGTTCTCGTAGGTATCGACGATTACTTTCAGCTCCGGCTTTTCCGCTGCGTAGAATTCGCTGATGGCACGGACGGCATCGTCCGGGTCGCCGTTGGCTTTCACAACTAATGACCGCATGTTGACGAGCTGCTCCGGTCTGGAGGACTGTACGGCCCATACCAGCAGGTCGTTGTCGGTGGAGTTGGCATTGCCCATCCACAGGTCGTCTATGACGCCGCATACATTCATGCTGCCAAAGTCGTATTCGAACAGTGTCGCATCCATATCCATGCCTAATGCTATGGCCGTCCTGCGAGTGAAATAGAAAGTGTTTGGCAGAGGGTCCGAATTCTGGCTGAGAACCTTTACCCCGAGCAGTCTCATGGCCGTGGTGTCCCCGTCAAACAGGATTACCGCATACCGGTTGCCATTGAGTTCCATTCCCCAGCTGGATCTGGCGCTCCCGGCAGGGCATCCCTGTATCAGACCGACATCCCCCACGCACGGCAGGGATTTCAGCCTGTCTATGAGAAAATCATCTAAATCCTGGGTGTTGGTTGCAGTTACATTGACAAGTGAGTCCCGGACATAACCCATGGGCTTTTCCACCATGTGGCGGAGCTGGAGGAACATGGCTATGGCAATGGCTACGGCTCCTATGGCGGTGACGTTCTGCACCACAAGGAATATCCGTCCGAGTATCATCTTGCTGGCCTTAGTGAACTCTCCCCGGACTATGTCGAGCGGCCTGTAGCGGGAAACCATCAGGGCGGGTATGATACCGGCCAGGACGGAGAGCAGCACTATGACTCCGGCCCACATTGCAGCAGTCCACCAGGTAAGGGACGACAGCGGGCTGTAGGTCTTGCCTATGAGGGTACTGAACAAGGGTGCGGTAGCCTCGGCCAGCAGGAAGCCGAGAATGAACGATACGGCAGTCACGGCGAAGGACTCTCCGATGTAGCGCAGTACAATGCCTCCGCGGGAGGAGCCTATCAGCCTGCGGGTGGCCATCTCCCTTACCCTGAATCCGACCTGGGCTGTGGTGAGGGAAATGTAGTTGAGCAGGGCAAATACCAGCAGCAGCACTCCGGCAGCTGTGAATATCCGCAACATGTCCCGGTTGACAATGTTCTCGAAAGGTAAGGGGAAGGAGGAGCCTATACCATAGTGTATCTCCTTGAACGGTATAAGGTCGTATGCGGTGCAGATACCGGACATATACAGCGCGTCGCTCTCCTTAAGGATGCCGAGTATTCCGCTGGAAATGGCGTGGATATCGGCTCCCGGCCTGATTTTATATAAGGTAGCTGTGGTGCCGTTGCCGTTGCGGGTGATGTACGGTGCGTGCCTCTCCAGCATTTCCAGCCGGTATATCATGTCGCACTGCGGCAGTACTGTCCGCTCCATATCCTCGAAGATGCCTGTGACAGTCAGGCTGGCCTTTCCTTTGTCTATCGTGATATCCAGCGTATTGCCTATGGCATTACCATCCGGAAACCACTTGTCGGCGAATGACTGCGAGATAATGACGGAACTGATGGTCTCGAGTACACTGTTCCTGTCCCCGACGGCCATGGGTATGGGGATGAGGGACAGGAAGCAGGAGTCTACGCACAGGGCATTCTGGGCCATGGTCTCATCGCCTATGGTAACGCTCTGTTCCATCCCGCTGAGGGATTTGAGGCCTATAAGGCGGCATATGGCCTCAATGTCGGGATAACGGCCTTCCACAGAGCCTTTGATGCTGCCGCTGAGACCGAAGAACTCGGAATCCGAGCCGACGTAAACATCGTCATCGACGAAAGTGTCGTAACTGCTCTCCTGAGTCACGTATGTACCTATGAAAACGATAAAGGCAAGGGCAATGGCCATACCTGCCACCTCTATTACCGTGTAGAGGCGGTTGTGGGAGATAAATCTGAGGAATGATTTCATGATGTACTGATTGTTTTGTCAGAGTATTTTTACAAAAATCGTGCTATTATGTGTAATAGATTGATTTATAGATATTTGTAATAAAAACGTGGCGCGTGTTGTGTATGATAATCATACACAAGGTGTCTAATTTTTTGAAAATTGTAAAGAAATCATACAGCACATCAGCGGTTCATTACCTGCGTGTAAAAACATACGTCTGAAAAGACTAGCCGCCCTCGGCTCAAGAGGGAGGGACCCGTTGTCGAGTGTCACCGAGTTACGAAGTAACGAGCTGACACTCACGATGGGAGGGCCTGGTCTTTTCAGACGTATGTTTTTACACGCTAAAGGCTTGTTCGTCTACCTGTAGATAATCTTTTCTGGATCCCATTTGTCCTTGGGCTCGGGATTGTCGGCAGGCCAACCTATGGGTATGACGCAGAACGGGACATGGCTGTCCTTCATCTCAAGGATACGGGAGACATCGGCTATGCGCTTGCGGATAGGGTAGACCCCGGTCCATACCGCACCAAGTCCCATGGCGTGTGCTGCCAGCAGGATATTTTCGGAAGCAGCCGAGAGGTCCTGCACCCAGTATGTCATACCTTCCCCGCTCAGGAACCTGTCCTGGTCTCCGCACGGTACGATAAGTACGGCGGCATCGGCTGCCATTTTGGCGTAGGGCAGCACCTCTGCAAGGGATCGCATCAGTTCCTTGTCGCGCACCACGTAGAATGTCCACGGCTGTGTGTTCATGGCGGTCGGGGCGGCCATGCCGGCCTTGAGCAGGGCCGTTACGGTCTCGTCACCGACCGGCTCGGAGGTATAGGCGCGGATGCTGGTGCGGGCTCAATGACGGCAGCGAATCCTCCGCCTGGTGCGGCCTCGATCTCAAGACTCTGGCCGGAGTGCAGTCCTGAAGTCTCGATTACGTAATCTTCACCTACGGTAGCGGCGTTCACGCCGTCGCGGAAGACAGTAATGGTATAGTCCCCCTCGGGCAGTTGCGGGGTAAGGGTCATGGTCATGCCCTCAGTCCCCGTGATGCCTCCGATGTACCAGCGGTCTCCGGCACGTCTCTGGGTTATGATGTATTTGCCTATCTCTCCTGCAAGGACTCTTGTCTCATCGTAGACGGTGGGTATGGCAGAAATGAAATCCGTGGTCTCCTGTTCTTTCATGTAGTCGCTGGGAGAGTCGCAAAGCATGGTAAGCGGAGAGTCGAATATGGCGTACAGCGCAACCTGGCGGGCTCTCGTTCCCTGGCTCATAGGATGGCTGTATATGGGGGCAAAATTTTTCATCGGGGCATTGCGCAGGGCTCCCTGGGTGTAGTCCACCGGTCCGGCGGCCATGCGGATATAGGGGAAGGTCACATCGTATGTCAGGATGTCCTCCTCTGACCACTTCATCTGCTCGAGACCCCATACGCCCTCGTAATTGAGCAGGTTGGGCCATGTGCGGTTGAGTCCGGTAGGCTTGTACATTCCGTGCAGGTCCACTACCATACGATATTTGGCAGCCGTTTCGAGGATGCGGTAGTTCATTTCCACCACTTCCTGGTCGTCGCGGTCCATGAAGTCTACCTTGAATCCGCTGATTCCCATTGCGGAGTATGTGCTGCAGGCCTTCTCAAGCTTGTCGTCCAGGACATATCCTACTGCCCAGAGTATCACTCCCACGCCCTTGGACTGGCTGTAGCGGGCCACTTCCTCCACGTCGAATCCTGGTACGGTCTTCATGATGTCGCCTCCTGTCCGGGGAGACCATCCTTCATCCACGACCACGTATTCGAGTCCGTTTGCGGCCGCGAAATCTATCATGTATTTATAGGATTCGGTGTTGATGCCGGCCTTGAAGTCCACGTTGTGGAATCCCCAGTCGTTCCACCATTCCCATGCGGCCTGGCCGGGACGTATCCACGAGATGTCCTCTATGCGGCTGGGTGAGCCGAGCAGCCATACGAGATTGTTTACAGGCAGATCGGTGTCATTTTCTGCCACGGATATGATTCTCCACGGATAGGTCCTGGTGCCGGAAGTGACGGCCAGGGTGTCGGAGTTTCGCAGTATCCTTTCCTGGCATCTGTAGCCGTCCACGTAGGTGGTGGGCCGTCCGGCGAAGACTCCGTGCAGGGTGCTGCCTTCTCCATCAAGGAACATACCGGGGTACGACTCCAGGTCAGACTCGGTTATGAGTACCTTGGCTCCGGAGCCGAGCTCCACGAGCATGGGAGTGATGGACAGGCGTCCGGTCTCGAATCCGCTCAGGGGCGAGACGGTGTACTGACTCTCGAAGGAGGTCTGGAAAGGATTCTTAGTGTTGGCGCTGTAGGGAATCCATGCCTGGTAGTCCTGGTCAAAACGGAAAACGGCCTCCTCTCCGACAACTGTGATGCTGTCCTTGAGCGAGGTAGCGAAGCGGTAGGCTGCGCCTTCATTGTAGGCCCTGAACTCCAGGGAGAAGCCTGCTCTCGGGAAAGTCAGGGTCAACGCATTGTAGCTCTCCTCAATACGGCTTTGCCGGTAAAGCGGAGTGTCCACGGAATCCCTTACGGATGAAGTCCTGAAGCGTACGGAGGAAAGGTTGTCTTGTCCCAGTACCCTGCCGTCAGAAAGGGTCATGGAGACCGGTGAAGGTAGAATGAAGGTGTGTCCGTCAAATGCTACACTGTATGAGACAGAGTCATTTACCTCTACTGTCAAAGCAAGCCTGCCGTCTGGAGACTGGACAGTGCGGGTCTTGGGTGCGGCAAAAAGCACCTGGGCCGAGATGAGGACAATCACGACCGATGCAGGAAGTCTTGAATTCATGGCTGAAAAATGAGAATAAAGAGAGCCTCTCATGGGACTCGAACCCACGACCTGCTCATTACGAATGAGCTGCTCTACCAGCTGAGCTAAAGAGGCTTTTGATTAGAGACTGCAAATATAGAAAATAAATTCTAATTTTGCGAAATAAATACAACGGTAGTTATGTTGACGCAGGAATATGACATTGTTATAGTAGGGGGAGGAGCAGCAGGGTTGATGGCGGCAGCTGTATCGAGTGGTATTGAATGCCGCATAGCCGTTTTTGAAAAAAACAGCCAGTTGGGCAGAAAGGTATTGCTTACGGGAAAAGGCAGGTGCAACATGACGAATGCGCGTCAGTGGGAGGAGTTCAGGGAGCATGTCCATCCCGATTCAGGATTCTTCAGGCCGGCTTTCATGGCCTTTTCCAATGAGGAAACAGTGGCTTTTTTCAACAGTCTTGGTCTTAGGACGGTTGTGGAGAGGGGAATGAGGGTGTTCCCGTTGTCGGGAAAGAGCATTGATGTGAGAAATGCACTTGAACGCAGGGTGCGTGAGGCGTCCAATGTGGATGTGTTCTGCAATCACGAAGTGCTTTCAGTCAAGGCAGGGGCGGACGGAGTGGGCTTCCGTCTGGAAGTGCTGGATTTATCAGGAAAGATGATGGTTGAGACTGTAGGTGCGGCTGCTGTGATTGTGGCTACAGGCGGATTGTCATATCCTGCCACCGGCTCTACAGGAGACGGCTACAGGATAGCAGGAGATTTCGGACATACTGTTGTAGCTACAAGGCCATCTCTGACAGCACTGATTCCGGAAAAATACAATTATTCGCTGGCAGGTCTTACCTTGAAGAATGTGGGACTTTCGCTGTTAGTTGACGGAGGGGAGGTGCAGAATGAGTTCGGCGAACTTACTTTTACTATGGACGGTCTGGAAGGAGCGCTCGGATTCCGGGTAAGCCGCAGGGCAGTAAAGGCTTTGGACGAGGGCAAGAAAGTGGAGCTGATGGTGGACCTGAAACCGGCTGTTACGGAGGAGGAACTGAAAAACCGTATTCAGAGGGAATATGTACCGGGTGTCGCGTTGTCAAGGTACTTGGAGAGGCTGTTGCCGATCCAGGCCGTCAAGCCGTTCATGGATGCGGAACCGTCGCTTACTGTCAGTAGTCTGCCCGTGAAGCTCAAGCATTGGAGGATACCTGTAAAGTCCTATGTGGGATATACGAGAGCCGTTGTCACATCCGGAGGTGTCAGTTTGAAGGAGGTGTCCAGAAAAACGATGGAGTCGAAAATAGTGAAAGGTCTGTATTTTGCAGGCGAGGTGCTTGATCTGGACGCGGATACAGGTGGATACAACCTGCAGATAGCATTTTCCACCGCAGTCTCTGCGGTAAGGGCTGCTGCTGTCAGTGTACGACGAAACTGATATTTCCTTCAACTCCAAAGCGGGCAGTAAGATGCTCGTCGCTTCCTACCGGTACAGGTTCGGACAGTTCGAGTGCTATGAAATCCCCGGTCCTTAGTGAACTGTACCTGCTGATCTCCTCGAACCTGGTACGGATATTCTCTGACTCGGGTACTGTCGTTATTTCAACTTTAGTAATACCGTTGATTTTTATCGTGAACGGTCTTTTTGCAGAGATGAAGTCCCTTAGCCTGTCTGCAGGGAGAAGGCTGTATGGGATTACGGTGGTGTAGTCCAGTGCGTTTTCCACGAATACCCTGTCCTCTTCTTCAGCATAGCCTTCGCTCAGGACAGGACGCAGTAGTATCCCGCATGAGAAAGGGCCGAGATATCTTTCGGCGAATCTGGCCGGCACGGCTTTTCCTGACCGCATTGACCTGAAACACAGTACTGGTACGGCAAATACACTTTTAACGTAGTCAGGCGCATAGAAGTCAGTCAGCATCCTTATCAGGGTGGAGTCGGACCGGAAGTAGAAATGCCCCCGGCTGTATGGGGAGACCAGTATGTTCACTTTATCGATGACTTGATCTTTATCTCTGTAAGGACTTTCTTGGTGTCCAGAGTGAAGTCTCCGTTCATCATCCAGGAGTAATAGCTCGGCTCGTTGTGGAGCACTTCGGCTACCGGCTTGCCTTTGTGCTTTCCGAAATTGAATATCTCAACTCCCTGTTCATTGTAGATTATGCGTCCTGCGTAGTCTGCAAGCCGGGTCTTGGAGGAGTAGTCGGACAGGAACGCAATGTCGTTCAGCAGCGGGTCCTTCTCGTCGTTCCGGTACTTGTCCAGCTGGGCCTGCAGTATCTCGTATGTAGCCATGGTGTCGGCCTCTGCGGAGTGGGCATTGTCCAGCTCCTTGTGACAGTAGAACTTGTATGCGGCAGAGAGTGTCCTCTGCTCTTTTTTGTGGAAGATGTTCTGTACGTCTACGAGCTTCCGCTTGCGGAAATCGAAATCGACACCGGCTCTCAGGAATTCCTCGTACAGCATCGGAATGTCGAACTTGTTGGAGTTGTATCCTGCTATATCGCAGCCTTCCATCCATTTCGCCAAGGATTTGGCTATCTGGTTGAATGTGGGGCAGTCCTTGACATCCTCGTCATGTATGCCGTGTATCTTGCTGGATTCTTCCGAAATATGTATTGTCGGATTGAGTCTTCTGGTCTTTACTTCGGTGGAGCCGTCAGGCATCACCTTGACCATGGATATCTCCACAATCCTGTCGTTGGCCACATTGAGGCCTGTGCTTTCTATGTCGAAGAATATTATCGGGTTCTTGAGATTGAGTTTCATCAGAATGGGAATTAGTTGGGAATACGGATTGGCATGAGCAGGGCACAGATATCCTCGTCGGGATTGTGGTCCTCGGCGGCCAGGATAAGCGCCGCTCTGGCAGGGTCGGCCAGCTCGAGGCATATCTCCTCGTAGGGAAGGTTGGACAGTATCTCTATCAGGAAGGTTGACTTGAACCCTATGTCCATCGGATCTCCGTCATACTGGCAGGGCAGTGTCTCATGTGCCGATATGGAGAAGCCTGTGTCCTGGGCCGATATGGTCAGCTGGTTGAAGGAGAGAGACAGTTTCATGCTGGAAGTTGCCTGGTTGGAGCATACGGACACGCGCTTGACCGCATTCAGCAGTGTAAGGCGTCCTATCAGCATCTTGTTCTGGTTGTTCTTTGGGATTACTGTCCTGTAGGCCGGATATGTCCCGTCAACAAGACGGCCCACCATGATGAAGCTGTCGAACTGGAAATGTGCGTTCTTGCCGTCAAAAGTGACAGTTACGTCACTGTCAGACTTTGCCAGGAGTCCGCGTAGAATCGACGCCGGCTTCTTAGGCAGTATGAATGATGACTTGTTCTCGCATTTTATGTCTGTCCTCGTGTAGCATACAAGTTTGTGCGAGTCTGATGCCACGAGGGATACTGACTCGGGAGACAGGTCGAACAGTACGCCGTTCATCACCGGTCTGAGAATCTCGTCAGCTGTGGCGTAAAGTGTGTAGCCGAGTCCTGCTGACAGCGAGTCAGCCGATATCCTGACCGATACGGCAGTTTCGTCGATGGCAGGCAGTTCAGGATAATACTCGGCCGGAAAGAACGGAATCTTCTGCGCACCCGTCGCCCAGCTTATCTCCATGGTGTTGTTGTCCTCGAGGGTCTTAAGTTCTATGGGCATGTCGGGGAACTCTTTCAGGGAATCGGTGAGGATTTTTGCGGGTACTGCCGCCGCTCCTTCTTCCTTTACCTCATCCACAGGTATGACTGTCTTGAGTGTCGTCTCGGAGTCAGAAGCGGTGATCTCAAGGGAGGCTCCCCTCAGTATGAACAGGAAGTTGTCCAGAATGGGAGCTGTCGTCTTGTTCGAAATCACTCTAAGCCCGGATACAAGTCCGTGCAAAAGTTCTGTGCTGGATATTGTGAAGTTCATTTTATATGTGTGTTTACTGCTGTTCCAGGACACAAATGTATAAAAATTTTGGCATATAATTTGAGTTAATTGTTGAACAGAATCAAAAATTAACAGATTATGAGAAAGAAAAGTTGGTTGATAGTCCTGGCTGCCGTCATAGCGGGAGGACTTGCAGGTTATGTGGCCGCAAAAATGACAGGCGGCAGTGATAACGGCACATATGTATATACGGATACAGCGGGCGCCGCGGTAAGGAATGTGAGCATATCGGGAGAGTATCCTGACTTCACCTATGCGGCGGAGACGGCTGTGAAGGCAGTCGTGTATGTGAAGGTGGTGAAGCGGAGTGAACAGCCGCAGGGACCGTCTTCGATATTCGATTATTTTTTCGGATTCGGAAACACTATTCCAAGAGAACAGGTGGGTACAGGTTCAGGTGTGATTATTTCCGAGGACGGATTCATAGTTACCAACAACCATGTCGTGTCAGGAGCATCTGAGATAGAGGTGACCGTGGGCGAGAACAAGACATTCAAGGCGGATATCATCGGTACCGATCCTGCCACGGACGTGGCACTTCTTAAAATAGACGCAAAGGGCCTTCCGGTGATCCCGATGGGAGACTCGGACAACCTGCGGCTCGGAGAATGGGTGCTGGCCATAGGCAGTCCCTACGGTCTGACATCCACTATAACTGCCGGTATTGTGAGTGCCAAGGGCCGTTCCATGCCCAACTATTCAGGAGAGTTCAAGATAGAGTCGTTCATACAGACGGATGCGGCTGTCAATCCTGGCAACAGTGGCGGAGCACTTGTCAACATCAAGGGAGAACTGATAGGGATAAATACGGCGATTATCTCTCAGACAGGGTCTTATGCCGGATATTCGTTCGCGATACCAGTGAATATAGTCAAGAAGATTGCAGACGATTTCAAGGAGTACGGTTCGGTGCAGAGAGCTGTTCTTGGAATAAGCATGCTCAATAATACCGAAACTTTGAAGGAAAAAATGAAACTTTCCACATCAGATGGCGTATATATAGACGAGGTTCTCAACGGAAGTGCCGCAGAGAAGGCTGGAGTAAGGAAAGGTGACGTGCTTCTGGCCATAGACAGTATGGCGGTGGTCAAGAGTACCGAGGTTCAGGAGGCTATCAGCCAGCATAGTCCAGGAGACGTGGTCGAGCTGGAAATCATGCGTGGAGACAAGGTACTCAGGCTGACTGCGACCCTGATCGGCAGGGAGACACAGGAGATGAATGCCTACAACCTTCAGGGCAATGTCAACCTGTTCGGTGCACAGCTGGCGCCCGCACCCAAGAGCGAGCTGCAGAAGCTGGGTCTGAAAGCAGGTGTGAAAGTGGTGTCGGTGGACAAGGGCAAGATAAGGGATGCAGGTATAAAGGAAGGATTCATCATTACCTATATAAACAATTCCCCTGTAGCCTCTCCTCAGGATGTGGCCGCTGAAGTCAAGAAGGCAAGGAGATCCCTGTTGATCGAGGGCTTTGATCCGAGCGGTGACCTCTATTATTTTGGAATAGGTTTATAAAAATAATGAGACAATTAAAAATTACAAAATCGATTACCAACCGTGAGAGCGCCTCTCTGGACAAGTATCTTCAGGAGATCGGCAGGGAGGAGCTCATATCGGTGGAAGAAGAAGTGGAGTTGGCACAGAGGATTCGCAAGGGCGATCAGAAGGCTCTTGACAAACTGACGAAAGCCAATCTCCGCTTCGTCGTTTCTGTTGCGAAACAGTATCAGAACCAGGGGCTGAGTCTTCCTGACCTTATCAATGAGGGTAACCTTGGCCTTATAAAGGCAGCGGAGAAGTTTGACGAGACCCGTGGATTCAAGTTTATCTCCTATGCGGTGTGGTGGATACGCCAGTCCATTCTGCAGGCTCTGGCCGAGCAGTCCAGGATAGTGCGTCTGCCTCTGAACCAGGTGGGGTCATTGAACAAGATCAACAAGGCTCTCTCCAAGTTCGAGCAGGACAATGAGAGGATGCCTTCTCCTGACGAGCTTGCGGAGATTCTTGATATACCGAGGGACAAGATTGCAGACACTCTCAGGGTGTCAGGCCGTCATGTCTCCGTTGATGCTCCTTTCGTGGAAGGTGAGGACAACAGCCTGCTGGACGTCCTTGTCAACAACGACTCGCCCAATGCGGACAAGGGGCTCGTCAACGAGTCATTGAACAAGGAGATAGAGAGAGCCTTGTCCACACTTACCGAGAGGGAGAGGGATATCGTGAAGGACTTCTTCGGAATCGGCACTCAGGAGATGACCCTTGAGGAAATAGGCGAGAAGTTCGGACTTACACGCGAGAGGGTAAGGCAGATAAAGGAGAAGGCCATAAGGCGTCTCCGTCACAGCAATAGGAGCAAACTTCTCAAGAGCTATCTCGGATAATAATCGGAAAACCATAACAGACCTTTCAGAATCTATCGTAAATGAGACATTTTATCAGCGCAACGGCATTGGCCGCAACCGTACTTATGATGACATCATGTGACAGGAATCCCCTTTTAGAAGAATGGGACACGCCTTTCGGCGTAGCCCCGTTCCAGGAAATAAAGACAGAACATTATAAACCAGCTATACTCAAGGCTATAGAGGAGCACGACAGGGAGATAGACGCGATTGTCAATAATCCTGAGCCACCCACGTTCGAGAACACGATAGTGGCACTCGACAATTCAGGGGAGCTGCTGGACCGTATCTATGCCGTATTTTCAAACGGGACGTCCATAAACGCCACACCTGAGCTGATGGCGCTTGAGACAGAACTGGTGCCTGTCATCAGTGACCATTTCAATGGGGTAGCCATGAACGAAAAGCTGTTCGGGCGCATCAAGGCTGTATATGACAGCAGGAACGCACTCGGACTGGAGCAGGACCAGATGCGTCTGCTGACAGAGACGTACAAAAGCTATGAGCGTTCCGGAGCCACTCTTCCGGAAGACAAGAAGGAGGAGCTCCGTAAGATCAATTCCCGTCTTTCCGAACTTCAGCTGCTTTTCGAGCAGAATGTGCTGAAGGAGACGGCGGACTTCACGCTGGTGGTTGAGAATAAGGATGACCTTTCCGGTCTGCCTGCATCGGCAGTGGCATCGGCTGCGGCAAGGGCTTCTGACAAGGGAATGGATGGCTGGTGGGCATTCGGACTGGACAATGCCAGTGTCATGCCGTTCCTCCAGTTTGACGACAACCGCATGCTTAGGACAAAGCTCCTCGACGGATACCTGAACCGTGGCAATAACGGCAATGGCAATGACAACAAGGCCATTGTCGTGGAGATGGTGAACCTCTACAATCAGAAAGCCAGGATCATGGGCTTTGACAACTATGCCGAGTTCGTTCTCGAGGACCGCATGGCCAAGACTCCCGAGGCTGTCTACAGTCTCCTTGACCAGCTCTGGACTCCCGCTCTGGAATCCGCAAAGCGTGAGCTCGCCGATATGTATCCTATCGCCAAGGCTCAGGGAGTCAATGATGAACTGACAGCCGCTGACTGGAGATACTACTTCGAGAAGGCCAAGGCTGCCAAATTCGACTTCGCCGAGGACGATCTCAAGCCTTATTTTCAATACGACAATGTGCGCGACGGTATCTTTTATGTGGCCAACCGCCTTTACGGCATTACGTTCCACCAGTTGGACAACGTGCCTGTCCCGGTTCCGGAGGCGCAGGCTTTCGAGTGCAAGGATGCGGACGGCTCACAGCTCGGCATCCTTTTCATGGACATGTTCGCCCGTCCTGGTCTGAAGAGGGGAGGGGCATGGTGTACCGGATACAGGGAACAGTATTATAAGGACGGCAGCAGAGTGTTGCCTGTCGTATCCATCGTGGGCAACTTTACACGCAGCAACGATGATGTCCCTGCGCTCCTGACGCCTGATGAGACCGAGACATTTTTCCATGAATTCGGGCATGCTCTTCAGTCCCTTCTCCAGGACGTCAGGTATCAGGGCAATGCACCGATGACCCGCGATTTCGTGGAGCTCCCCTCGCAGATCAACGAGCACTGGGCATTCGAGCCTGAGGTGCTTAAGGTATATGCAAAGCATTATCAGACAGGCGAGGTGATTCCTCAGGAACTGGTAGACAAGCTCGACAGGTCCGGCAAATACGGACAGGGCTTCGCCACAACCGAGTATCTGGCAGCCTCCCTGCTCGATATGGACTACTTCATCATGGATGAGATTCCCGCCGACCTGGATGTCAATAAGTTCGAGGCTAAAGTACTCGGTGACCGCGGTCTGCTGTCCCAGATTCCTCCCCGCTACCGCTCTACCTATTTTACCCACGTGTTCGGAGGAGGCTATACAGTAGGTTACTACAGCTATATCTGGGCAGAGGTCCTGGATGCTGACGCCTACGAGGCATTCAAGGAGACCGGTGACATCTTCAACCAGGAGGTGGCCCGCAAGTTCCGCGAGGAAATCCTCGAGCGCGGAGGTGAGGACGACGCCATGACCCTCTACGTCAATTTCCGCGGCAAGGAACCAGGCATCGATCCCCTTCTCGCAAACAGAGGTCTTAAATAGTGTCAATACCAATACCCTATATGAATCAGGAACAGTTTATTCAAGACAAGGTAAAATGTGCGTTGGAAGCCCTTTACGGGGCTTCTGGCGTTAATTTGCCCATACAGGTCCAGGCGACCAGAAAAGAGTTCGAGGGTGATGCGACCCTCGTTACCTTCCCCCTGCTCAAGACATCCCGCAAGTCTCCCGAGGCCACAGGTCAGGAGATAGGAGAGTGGCTGAAGGCCAATACTCCGGAGATAGAGAGCTTCAATGTAGTGAAGGGTTTCCTCAATATCAAGTTCGCGCCCTCTTTCTGGAAGGAGGTCTACGGCTCCATTGCCGCTGACGGCAGTTTCGGACATCTTCCCTCCACCGGGAAGACCGTGATGGTGGAGTATTCCTCCCCCAACACCAACAAGCCCCTGCATCTCGGACATATCCGCAACATCCTCTTAGGATGGTCGGTCTCCAGGCTCCTGGAGGAGAACGGGCATAGGGTGATCAGGACCAATATCGTCAATGACCGAGGCATCCATATCTGCAAGTCCATGATAGCATGGAAGAAAGCCGGTAACGGAGTTACCCCGGAGTCCTCCGGCAAGAAGGGTGACCATCTGGTGGGAGACTTCTACGTGAAGTTCAATGACCTCTACAAGGCCGAGGTGGCTCAGCTGGAGGCCCAGGGCATGAGCAAGGAGGAAGCCGAGGAGAAGGCCCCCATCCTGCAGGAGGCCCGTCAGATGCTTGTCAAATGGGAGCAGGGTGACCCTGAGACAGTGGAACTGTGGAAGACGATGAACTCATGGGTCTATGCAGGTTTCGACGAGACGTACAAGGCTCTCGGAGTATCGTTCGACCGTATCTACTACGAGTCCCAGACCTATCTGCACGGTAAGTCGTTAGTGGAGGAAGGGCTGCGTAAAGGGGTGTTCGAGCGGGCTGAGGACGGTTCGGTATGGTGCGATCTGACTGCCGACGGACTGGACCGCAAGCTGCTCCTGAGAAAGGACGGCACATCCGTCTACATCACGCAGGACCTCGGCACGGCTGTTGAGAGATTTACCGAATACAGTCTGGACGAGCATGTCTACGTGGTGGGCAATGAGCAGAACTACCATTTCCAGGTACTCAAGCTCATACTGAAAAAGCTCGGCTTCGCATGGGCCGACAGCATTTACCACCTTTCCTACGGTATGGTGGAGCTGCCGGAGGGCAAGATGAAGTCCCGCGAGGGTACAGTTGTCGATGCCGATGACCTGCTGGAGAAAATGTACAATACAGCTAAGGAGACATCCATGGAACTGGGCAAGCTGGCCGACATGAGCGCGACCGAGCAGGAAGAACTGTTCCGGACCCTCAGTCTGGGTGCCCTGAAATACTTCATAATCAAGGTGGACCCCAAGAAGACCATGCTCTTCGACCCGAAAGAGTCGATAGACTTCAACGGCAACACCGGCCCATTCATCCAGTACACCCACGCCCGCATACGCTCTATCCTGCGCAAGGCAGTTGAGGCAGGATACGCTCCAGCCGTGTCTGAGGAAGCCGTTTTCAACGACAAGGAGATCAATATCATCAAGCTCCTCAATCAGTATCCTCAAAAAGTGGCCGAGGCGGGAAAGGCCCTGTCTCCTGCCCTCATCGCCAACTATGCATACGATCTGGCCAAGGAGTTCAACCAGTACTATCACGACGTGTCCATACTGCGCGAGGAGAACGCAGCCTTGCGCGATGCCCGTCTGATGCTCATAGGCACTATAGCATCGGTGCTGGTCAAGGCCATGGATATACTTGGAATCCGTCTGCCCGAGAGGATGTAGCTGGCCATGACGGAGCAAGGACAGTCCGCCTATATGTTCCCCACCTCTGTCAAGGAGATGGAGAGACTCGGATGGGACTATATCGACATCATACTTTTTTCAGGCGACGCATTCATCGACCATCCGGCTTCCGGTACTGCGATGATTGCACGTATCCTTCAGAGGGAGGGATGGAGAGTGGCCGTAGTGCCGCAGCCCAACTGGCAGGACGACCTGCGGGACTTCCGGAAGTTTGGAGTCCCGCGCCTGTTTTTCGGAGTAAACTCCGGAGCCATGGACTCCATGGTCAACCATTATACTGCCGCCAAACGTCTGCGCAGCAATGATGCCTATACACCGGGAGGTCAGGCCGGACACAGACCGGATTATGCAGTGACCGTATATACGCGGATATTGAAGCGTCTGTATCCCGATGTGCCCGTGGTTATCGGAGGCATCGAGGCCTCCCTGCGCCGTCTGACACATTATGACTATTGGGCTGACCGCCTTTTCCCCTCAGTTCTGGTGGACAGCGGGGCCGATCTCCTGATTTACGGGATGGGGGAGAGGCCGGTGGTGGCCGTCGCCCGTGCCATTGCCGCCGGTGAGGACCTGAGAGACATTCCTCAGACCGCATTTTTCTCGAACGGGCCATGCCCAGCAGCGGGTGAGGATACGATTGTCCTGCACGGCCACGAACGGGTCTGCCGCGACAAGGACGCATTTGCCGAGGACTTCAATGTGGAGGAGCGGGAGGCCAACCGCCTGCATGCCTCCACCCTCATTGAGCCTTATCCCGGGGGCTATGTCCAGGTCAACCCTCCGTTTCCTCCGGAGACCACAGATGAACTGGATTCCTATTACGCTCTGCCTTTTACCCGGCAGCCGCATCCCCGTTACCGCGGCAAGGATATACCGGCGTGGGAGATGATAAAGAACTCCCTGACGATTCACCGGGGGTGCTTCGGAGGCTGTTCTTTCTGCACCATTGCCGCCCATCAGGGGAAATTTATCCGCAGCCGCAGCCCCGAGTCGATAGTGGCGGAGGTGGAGCGCCTGACGGCCATGCCGCATTTCAAGGGGATAATCTCGGATGTGGGTGCGCCTACAGCCAATATGTACGGCCTTCGCGGACGGGATGCCTCGCGCTGTGCCCGCTGCAGCCGGCCTTCCTGCCTCTTCCCGTCGCGCTGCCCCAACATGGAGCATTCGCACAAGGCCCTGCTGGAGCTGTACAGCCGCATTACGGCCGTCCCAGGGGTACGGAAGGCATTTGTCGGCAGCGGCATCCGCTACGACCTTTTCCTGGACAAGGACGGCTTTCTCGACGAGTATTCGGAGCAGTATCTGAGGGAGGTGGTGACCAGGCACACCTCCGGATGGTTCAAGGTAGCCCCGGAGCATACGGAGGACCACGTACTGAGGCTGATGTCCAAGCCGTCTTTCGCCCTCTTTTCCGTCCTCAGGCGGGAGTTCTCGAGGATCGCGGCCCGGGAGAAGCTGCCCTACAGGATTGTTCCCTATTTCATATCCTCGCATCCGGGATGTACCCTCCAGGATATGAAGTCCCTCTCGAAGAACAAGGAACTCAGGGGAATACAGCTTGAGCAGGTGCAGGATTTCACTCCTACGCCCATGACCGCCTCCTCGGTGATGTTCTATACCGGAAAGGATCTGTCCGGCCGGCCTGTGTTCGTGGAACGCAGCATGGCAGGAAAGAAAATCCAAAAATCTCTTTTTTTTAGAAAAAATGCATTATAATTGCACCGTTTTTAATAGGTATTGAAATACATGGCACAGAATGTAAGATCATCTTCGGCTCAACATCCAAAGAAAAGGGCCGTAGTCCGTTATGACAATATGTCACCTGAGCTTCAGGCGGCGTTCAAGGAAAAGTATCCCAGGGGCTATGCCGATTATATGGGAGATATATTTAAGGTGGACAAGCCGGACGGCACGTTTTTTTATGCAGTGTCCGTAGAGATACCTGATGCGGTATATCTTGTGAAGATCGATGTGAACATAGACGATTACGAGAAGGCGGAAAGCGATCTTTTCGATGAGGATGTAGCTGAGGATCCGACAGTACCGGAACTCGACGGGGAAGTGTTCCCTGATGAGGCAGAGGAATTGCAGGCAGATAATGACCAGATGGACGATTAGACCTCTTATCTGGCTGAAACGTCAGCCGGAGCAGAGGCTGATGATGATACTGGCTGTCATTGTCGGTCTCGGCAGCGGCGCGGCGGCTGTCATCCTGAAGAAACTTGTCGAACTCATAGGTGGCCTGCTCACCGGATGGTTCAATGCATCGTGGAACAATCTTCTTCTTCTTGTGTATCCGGGAGCAGGCATGCTTCTGTCGCTGGTTTTCGTAAGATACATTGTAAAGGACGATATCGGGCACGGGGTAACCAAGGTGCTGTTTGCAATATCCCGTAACAACTCCCGGATACGCGGCCACAATATGTGGTCTTCCATACTTTCGAGTTCAGTGACGATCGGTTTTGGAGGTTCTGTAGGAGCGGAGGCTCCGATAGTGTATACGGGTGCGGCCATCGGTTCCAATGTCGCCCGTACTCTCGGGCTATCCTACCGTCAGATGACCATTCTCCTGTGCTGCGGGGCGGCCGGAGCTGTAGCCGGTATATTCAAGGCCCCGATGGCAGGTATCCTGTTCACGCTGGAGATACTGCTGTTCAACATCTCGATGTCATCCATACTGCCCCTGCTGTTGTCTTCTGTGACGGCTACTACTGTGTCGTACTTGTTCTTGGGCAGGGAAGTGCCTTTCACCAGTACTGTGGATGCTTTCGCCATGGGCAATATCCCGTACTACATATTCCTGGGTATCCTGTGCGGTTTCGTCTCATTGTATTTCCTTAGGACAACGCTGGCTTTGGAGGACCGTATCAAGAAGATAACCAATCCCTTCAGACGTTGGGCGATATGCGCCTCAATGTTAGGTCTGCTTATATTCCTTTTCCCACCTCTGTTCGGGGAGGGCTACGATTCCCTGGGACATATGCTTCAGGGACATCCTGACAGCGTTCTGGATAATTCTGTCTTTGCGTCCATATTCCAGCACAAATGGGTTATTCCTATATATTTTACTCTCGTGCTTGTACTCAAGGTGTTCGCCATGTCGTTCACCAATGCCGGAGGCGGGGTGGGTGGCACTTTCGGACCTACGCTGATTGTAGGCGGGATAGCAGGTTTCATTCTTGCCAGAACCATCAATCTGATGGGATTCCACCTTATTCCAGAGGCCAATTTCGCACTTGTGGGTATGGCCGGGCTGATGGCCGGTGTGATGCAGGCTCCTATGACCGCCATTTTCCTTATTGCGGAGATAACCGGGGGCTACTCTCTGTTGTTGCCGCTTATCATTGTTTCAACCATATCTTTCGCGACGATGAGAGCCTTCGAGCCGTTTTCCATATACTCGAAGCGTCTGGCGAAAAGCGGTGACCTGATTACCCACAACAGCGACCGGGCCGTACTGACTCTCTTGCATACATCCGACCTTGTGGAGACGGATTTCAAGACCGTGAGATTGGGACAGACGCTCGGGGATCTGGTGAAAGTGGTGGCCAAGTCCAGCCGCAATCTGTATCCGGTAGTCGATGACAACGGGATATACAGGGGCTACATAGGTCTTGATGATATCCGTGAGATAATGTTCGACAAGGACCGTTATGATACTGTCAGGCTGTATTCGTTGATGAGGAGCGCGCCTGCCATGGTGCGTGTTACCGACAGGATGGATACGGTGATGGAAAAATTCGACAGGACCAAGGCTTGGAATCTCCCGGTGGTGGACGAGGACGGCAAGTATATAGGATTTGTCTCCAAATCAAAGATTTTCTCCTCTTACCGCAAGCGGCTGCAGGAAGTATCCTGCGACTGAAATATAAATCATTAATTGTATGGAAAGTCTGTATGTCAATCATATCGCGGAACTTATGTCCGTAGCGCCCTGGAGGGTGGAGCATTGTATCGAACTGATAACGGAGGGGGCGACCGTGCCTTTCATCTCGCGTTACCGGAAGGAGCGCACCGGTGGTCTGGATGAGGCACAGGTGGCTGAGATCAAGCACTACAGCGCGAAATTCGAGGAGCTGGAGAAACGCAAGGCCTCGGTCCTCGAGACCATTGCTGCGCAGGAGAAACTGACTCCGGAGTTGGAAAAGCGGATCAAGGAGTGTCTCGATCCTGTGGCTCTGGAGGATATTTATCTGCCTTACCGGCCCAAGCGGCGGACCAAGGCTTCCGTGGCGCGGGAGAAGGGACTGGAGCCTTTGGCTGCGGCTGTATTTGCCTGCAAGGTAAAGGATCCTGCCGCTGAGGCGGGAAAATTCCTCAATGATGCCGTACCGTCTTCCGAGGAAGCTCTTTCCGGGGCCCGGGACATTATGGCTGAATGGATTTCCGAGTCTGTGCCGGTGAGGGAGATGATGCGGCGCAGTTACTCGAAGTACGGTCGGCTGTCTGCCCATGTGGCCTCGGGGGTGGATCAGGAGAGCGAGGAGGCCTCGAAGTACCGGAATTATTTCAATTTTGCCGAGGATATATCCCGTGCGCCGTCTCACAGGGTGCTGGCAGTGCTTCGGGGATCGCGCGAAGGTATCCTGAGCGTTAAGGTGGATGTGGACAAGGAACGTACATTGGACAGGATATACTCTACCGTGATGCGCGGCAAGCCATCTCCTTCCGACGCTGCGGCATTGGAGATAGACTACGCCGTGGAGGACTCATTCAAACGTCTGCTGCATCCCTCGATTGAGAACGAGACCCTGAAGGCGGCAAAGGAAAGGGCCGACATAGAGTCGATACGCGTCTTCGGGGACAATCTGAGGCAGCTCCTGATGGCCCCGCCTCTCGGGCAGAAACGGGTGCTGGCCATAGACCCAGGTTTCCGTACCGGCTGCAAGGTGGTCTGTCTGGATGCGCAGGGGGCGCTGCTTCACAACGACACGATATTTCCGCATCCGCCGCGCAACGAGCGCACCATGGCGATGAAGAAGATATCCAATATGGTGGAGACTTACAAGATAGAGGTGATAGCCATCGGCAACGGCACGGCAGGCCGCGAGACAGAGGCGTTTGTCAAGAAGATAGCCCTGCCGGAGAGTGTTCGCGTCTATTCGGTGAGCGAGGACGGGGCATCGGTCTATTCGGCCTCTCAGGTCGGCAGGGAGGAGTTTCCGGAGTATGATGTGACCGTGCGCGGAGCGGTGTCCATAGGACGGCGCATCATGGACCCGCTGGCCGAGCTGGTTAAGATAGACCCCAAGTCGATAGGAGTTGGGCAGTATCAGCACGATGTGGACCAGACTCTGCTGAAAGAGCGTCTGGACGAGGTGGTGGAGAACTGTGTCAACAATGTGGGGGTCAATCTCAATACCGCTTCCCGGCATCTGCTGTCATATGTGTCCGGTGTCGGACCTGCCATGGCCCGCAACATTGTGGAGTACCGGGACGAGCACGGGGCATTTGCATCGCGCCGGGATCTGCTTCATGTAAAAAGGTTGGGGGAGAAGGCTTTCGAGCAGTGTGCTGGCTTCCTGCGCATACCCGGGGCGGCTGACCCGTTAGACAATACGGCAGTGCATCCGGAGAGGTATGCATTGGTGAAGAAAATGGCTGCCGATGCCGGTGTGGATGTGGCCGAACTGATTGCCCGCAAGGATCTGCGTGATTCTATAGACTTGAAATCCTATGTGTCGGAGGAAGTGGGCATGCCGACCCTGACCGACATCATGCAGGAACTGGACAAGCCTGGCCGGGACCCGCGTGCATCTTATAAGGTGCTGGAGTTTGCGGAGGATATTCATACGATAGAGGATCTTCACGCCGGTATGGAACTGCCGGGCATAGTGACCAATGTGACCGACTTCGGAGCCTTCGTGGACTTCGGCATCAAGCAGAACGGCCTGATCCACGTCTCACGTATGGGTGCCGCAGGCCCTGACGGCCGTCGTTGCCGGGTAGCCCGTCCCTCCGATGTACTCAAGGTACACCAGCATGTCCGTGTCCGTGTTGTGGAAGTGGATCTAAAGCGTGGCCGCATCGCCCTTGAGCTCATCAACTGACCGGCTATTCGTTAGTGCTTGGATGCGTATATTCTACAAACATTCCTACCCACCGTGAATTTTTGGAAGCAGCGGTGCGGTATACAGAAGAGAGTAATTTGTAATCAGGATATTGTGACTGTATGCTGCACATTTGGCCGGTTTGAAACGGGGCAAATGTGCAGTGTTTTTTGCAACTCGTTGATAACCAGATATGCAATTTGACAAGGTGCACCGGCGTTTCAATTTTGTCGCATCGGGACTGTCGTGTCTGAAAATGGAGTGATATCGGTTGGTTTCTCAAGTATCCGAATTCGGAAGATATTGCCTTGTCTGTCGCAGGTATTTGACGGTAATGATTAGGGCTTGTCAAGTGGAATTTCCTTAATCAGCGAAAGTGCAGGCGCATTGGAGAGCGCAGGCCGGTCAGCCGACTGTCCCTGACGACTTGTGCGCCGTTGACGAATGTGTCGGTGACTGTCCAGTCAAATGTGACGCCTTCGAGCGGAGACCAGCCGCAACGGTATGCTGTATTCTCTTTGGATACTGTGAACGGTCTCCTGCGAACAATGACCAAATCAGCCCAGTACCCTTCGCGAATATATCCTCTGCGGTCTGTCCGGAAAAGATCTGCCGGGGAATGGGACATCATCCGTACGGCCTGTTCCATGGAGAAATGTCCTTGTTCTGCCAGTTGGAGCATCATCTGCAGTGAATGCTGGACAGTGGGCAGGCCCGAGGGGGAGTGCAGATAGTCCTGCTGTTTTTCGCGCAGGAGATGAGGGGCATGGTCCGTGGCGACGGCCTGGACAAGTCCGTCACGGACGGCAGCCGTAATGGCATCGCGGTCAGAAGGCTCCTTTATGGCCGGATTGCATTTTATGAAAGACCCGTATCTGTCGTAGTCCCTGTTGTCAAACCACATATAGTGGACGCACACCTCGGCGCTTATCCCCGGGTGGCTCTTTCTGGCATCAGCAATCATTTTCAGCTCGTCTGCAGTGCTGACGTGAAGTATGTGCAGTCTGGTACCGTGTCTTTCTGCCAGTTCTACTGCTTTTGCCGATGACATCAGGCATGCCTGCCGGCTGCGGATCCTGGGGTGCGCACTGAACGGTATGCGGGCCTCGCCGTACTTTGCCTTTGCCTTTTCCAGATTGAGGCGGACTGTGGTCTCGTCCTCGCAATGGGTGGCGATGAGCATGTGCTTAATGGAGAATATATCCTCGAGTGCCTGCTCTGAGTCTACAAGCATGTTTCCTGTGGACGAGCCCATGAATACCTTTATGCCGCATATGTGGTGGCTGTCTGCGTGACGAAGTTCGTCTATATTGTCATTTGTGGCTCCAATGTAGAAAGAATAGTTGGCGTATGAATCGTGTTCCGCAATCCCGTATTTTTCCTCAAGTGCGTCTAATGTGACCGCAGGCGGGTTGTTGTTCGGCATGTCCATGAATGAAGTGGTTCCTCCCAAGACGGCTGCCGCACTTTCTGAGGCTATGCATCCCTTGTGAGTGGCTCCTGGCTCGCGGAAATGAACCTGATCGTCAATGACTCCTGGCAGCAGACAAGCGTCATGTCCGCCTTCTATGATATCGTCCGCTTCCGCAGCGGCTGTTCTGAGCTGTTCTCCGTAATCCGGATCTGATGCATGGATGACCCTGCCTATCCTGCGGCCTTCTATCAGGACACTGCCTGCGGCAGTCCTGCCCTCGTTTACTATGGCGATATCTTTTATGAGAGTCTTCAACATGTCTGTTTGTTGTTGGTATTTGGTGTTATTCTTCTGAATTTAAGGGCTATGACTCCTCTGAATGCTTCGCCGAAAATGGAACTGCTCATCTTTGACCTGCCCTCCTTGCGGTCTACGAATATGATGGGGACCTCCTTGATTGTGAAGCCAAGTTTCCATGCGTTGTACTTCATCTCTATCTGGAAGCCGTATCCTTTCATGTGTATTTTGTCTAAATAGATGGTCTCCAGTACCTTTCGGCTATAGCAAACGAATCCTGCAGTGGAGTCGAACACTTTCATGCCCAATATTGTACGGACATAGTAGGAGGCTCCGTATGATATCAGGATACGGCTGAGCGGCCAGTCTCTGACAGCAATGCCTTTTACGTAGCGTGAGCCGATGGACATGTCCGCACCGTCTTCAGCGCAGGCACTGTACAGTCTTGCCAGATCATCAGGGTTGTGCGAGAAATCGGCGTCCATCTCGAATATGTAGTCGTATCCGTGATCCAGGCACCAACGGAATCCGGCGATGTATGCGGTGCCGAGCCCGAGCTTGCCCTCACGCTCGATAATGAAGAGGGACTCGGAGTATTCGTCCTGCAGGCCCTTGACAATAGTCCCTGTGCCGTCAGGAGAACCGTCGTCTACGATAAGAATATGGTATCCGCCTTGCATGGACATGACTTTCCGGATCATTCTCTCTATGTTCTCCTTCTCGTTGTATGTGGGTATTATCACTATCTTGCGGTGTTCCATGTCAGAATCAGTCTATATTCATACAAAGGTAGAAAAATATTGCTATCTTGGGCCAAAATTCATTAATTAGGTGCCGGCAGTAATTGAGCGGCCAGTGCCGTTAGAGTTGCAAGATTTTGACAAATCCGTTCTGTGATGAAAGAAATACTGAATATTGTCCTGTGCCAGTGTGGGATGCAATGGGAGTCCCCATTGGAGAACATGACCCGCCTGCACCGTTTCATATCCGGGTATCTGACAGGATGCCGGGAAGACATGAGGCCGGATATGATAGTGCTGCCGGAATTCTTCACTACAGGTTTTACTTCAAATACGGCGTTTGCCGAGACAGAGGACGGTCCTGCATTGAAATGGATGCGGTCTCTGGCGGTCTCATCCCGGTCGGCTGTGACAGGCTCTGTGCCGGTGTCTTCCGGAGGCAGGGTGTACAACCGGATGTATATGGTATTGCCGGACGGCAGGACAGAACATTATGATAAACGGCATCTTTTCAGGATGAGTGGTGAGAACGATGTGTTCACTCCAGGAAACAGCCCGAAAGTCGTGTCGTATCTTGGTTGGAGGATAGGTCTCAATGTATGCTATGACCTGCGTTTCCCGGTGTGGACCAGGCGTACTCCGCTCAATGATTACGACTTGATGCTGAATGTTGCCTCATGGCCTTCTTCCAGGGTTGGAGCGGCTTCTGTACTGGCGTATGCCAGGGCCGTGGAAAACCAGTGCTGGTTTGCTTTCTGCAACAGAGTAGGAAACAGTCCTGAAGACAGTTACAGCGGTAATTCTCTCATAATAGACTATAAGGGCCGTTCCGTAGGAATTTTCCATGAGGATGGCCTCACAGGATCGGGAGGAGGTTTCCTGAGCGCGGCTCTGGACATACGTGAGCTGCGTCGTTTCAGAGAGAAGTTTCCTGCATGGATGGATGCGGACAACTTCGGACTGTTGCCGTAGCCTATATGTGAAATTGTTTATAATCAATAAATTGTGATACGGTAACAATTTGTGGTGATGAAAAAGGCTGTTTCATGGCAGTATATTGAATTATTTTTATAACTTTGTACTCCGGTAGGCTTTTATTATGGACCAGAGTTTTAATACGATACTTGAAGCGCATAAGAGAAAGATCGAATACTTTATTTCCAGGTATGAGAATCTTCTTGCCAGGAACAGAGAACTGGAGGATGCGCTCAGGAGAGGGGAATCCGAGATAGAAGACTGCAGGAAGAAATTGGAAAACAGTAACAACAAAATTAAGGAATTAGAACAGAAGATTGATAAATTGCAGTTGGCAGGTGCCTTTGAGGTGTCTGCGGTTGATATTAGAGAAGCAAGGCAGAATATTGGCAGACTTGTGCGGGAGATAGACAAATGTATTTCATTGCTGAATAATTGATATGGATGAGGAAAAACGATTACTGCCGTGTCGTGTGACGATACTGGACAGGACTTTGACATACAGGATTGAGCCGGAGAACGAGAGTCTGGTAAGAAATGCGGTCAAAGGCATATCGGACAAGCTGGCAGACCTGAAGCGGCGGCATAATTATCAGGACAACCAGTACCTTCTTACTGTGGCATTGGTCCAGTATGCTGTCGACAAGGCCCAGTTGAAGGCAGCTTTGGGAGCATTGTCAAAGGATATTCAGCAATTGGATGCCCAACTTGATGATTATATTGAAAATAATGTCATAAACAGCTTAAGCCGTTAGATCGCTCTTTGCGAAAATCAACATTTTTTAACAATACTGAGCGGACTCGATGGATGAAGGCAGGCCTGGGTGACCCGCAAGGGGATTCGGTTTTACCGGACGTTGGAAGTCTGATTCCGAAACGGAGCTCAAATCCTAATATTCAGGTTTTTCTGATAAACAGTGCTCTAACGGCTTTTTATTTATAGTCTTCGTGTTGTAGTTCTTTATGATTGAGAAAATTTAACTCAATATAATATACCAACACAATATGAACATTATAACAGTTATTATTTTATTGATTGCCGTGGCTGCCGTTGCTGTGGGACTGACTGTTCTTGTCTTCAGTACAGCAAGGAGAAAACAGGCGGATAAGATCATAAAGGAGGCCCGGCAGGAGGGAGAGAATATCAAGAAAGAGAAGATATTCCAGGCAAAAGAGAAGTTCCTTCAGCTTAAAGGGGAGCATGAACGTTACATCAGCGAAAAGAACTCACAGATTCAACAGTCGGAGAATAAGCTGAAACAGAAAGAGATGCAGCTTTCACAGCAGTATTCTGACCTGCAGCGCAAACAAAAGGAGACCGATAGTGTCAGGGGAAACCTGAAGGCTCAGATGGAGGTTGTCAGCCGGAAGTCTGAGGAGTATGACAGACTGCGGAAGGAGGCGGTGGAGAAACTCGAGAATCTGGCCGGCATGTCAGCAGCCGAGGCTAAGGAGACCCTTATGGAGACAATGAAGGAAGAGGCCAAGACTCAGGCGATGTCCTATATAAACGACGTGATGGATGAGGCAAGAATGAACGCTACCAAAGAAGCCAAGAGGATTGTCATCAACACGATACAGCGGATAGCACCCGAGACTGCCATTGAGAATGCGGTAACGGTATTCAATATCGAGAATGATGAGATGAAGGGCCGTATCATCGGGCGTGAAGGCCGTAACATCAGGGCGCTGGAGGCTGCTACAGGAGTCGAGATCGTAGTGGATGACACTCCGGAGGCCATACTGCTTTCGGCCTTTGATCCTGTAAGAAGAGAAGTGGCAAGACTGGCTTTGCATCAGTTGGTTACAGACGGTCGTATACATCCGGCCCGTATTGAGGAAGTTGTGGAGAAGGTCCGCAAGCAACTTGACGACGAGATTATGGAGACAGGAAAGAGGACCTGTATAGATCTCGGAATACACGGACTTCATGCCGAACTTGTCAAGATGGTGGGTAGGATGAAATATCGTTCTTCCTATGGGCAGAACCTTCTGCAGCACTCGAGGGAGGTGGCCAACATCTGTGCGACTATGGCTGCCGAGCTCGGGCTCAATCCTAAACTCGCCAAGCGCGCCGGTCTGCTCCATGATATAGGAAAGGTATCGGAAGAGGATTCGGAACTGCCTCATGCAATACTGGGTATGAGGTTGGCTGAGAAATACAAGGAGAAACCGGAGGTGTGCAATGCTATCGGTGCTCACCACGAGGAGGTCGAGATGCTCTCGCTCATTTCTCCCATAGTCCTTGTAGGCGATGCTATATCAGGTGCTCGTCCCGGAGCCCGCCGCGAGGTGATAGAGTCATATATCAAGCGTCTCAAGGACATGGAGGCCATTGCTCTGTCTTATCCTGGAGTTACCAAGACTTATGCCATACAGGCGGGACGTGAGCTCAGGGTTATCGTGGGCGCTGACAAGGTGAGCGATTCGGAGGCAGAGATGCTCTCCAACGATATCGCCCGCAAGATCCAGAACGAGATGGTATATCCGGGACAGGTCAAGATCACCGTTATCCGCGAGACCCGTTCAGTGGCATTTGCAAAATAACATGACGCATGATGTGCAGGCTGCTTATCTTGCTGTTTCCGGCATTTCTGTTCGTGTCGTGTGCCAGAGAGTGGCGTGGGGACGGGCCGCCGGAGTCACTTCAGGAATCAGTATGGGTAGGTACAAATATTGCACGTCACGAGGTGATCGAGATGTGTTTCGGCTGCTCTGGAGAAGTGTCGGTCAGCCGGCATGAGGATGGATCGTCTGTGGAGAGCGGAGACGTCAGGCTACTGTTCATGCATCAGGATTCGGCGGCAGTCATGGATACGGTCCTTTACAAAGGGGAATATACGTATTCCCGTGTCCCCTCGTCTGTCTCAGGAGACGTGTATCATGGTTCGGTCAGAATGACTTTGACTGAAGCCGTGACCGGAGAGTCAGCAAATGCTAAAATGTCGTTTTACAACATGAGGTTCTATCTTTATTTCAACGACAGCTACTATCCGTCGGATCCGGCCAGGAACCAGTAACTCAGCAGTGGACTGTAAGGATATCTTTCCAATCAGTAGTGTAACAGGGAGACAGGTGCTCCCTGTTCATTTTTATACCATCCAGAGACTGGGACGCTACACCGATAGTGTGTTGCCCCTCACGTCGGTTTATGCTGTCCATTACCTTCATGAGACGCGAGTGCCTTTCTCTGTTCACCGGATCGAAGATTGACATCTGGACTTTGTCCGCTGGTATTATATCGCCAAGCACCACTCCTGCCCGTTTGTATTGGAAACCGCTTCTGAACAGGTCGGAGACTGTATTCATGACCGCTGTATTTATCTCAAGAGTACTGTCGGTCGCAACTGGAAACTGGAAAAGCCGGCTCGCGAACTGTGTATTTCCTTCTTTCCGGAACCTGTTGGTAGTGATGAATACAGTTACGTTACTGCAGCACGAATCCTGTCTGCGCAGTTTTTCCACGGCCATTGAACTGAACATGGATATCTGTGCTGCGAGCTCGTCCTTGTCCGAAATCTCTTTGGCGAAAGTCCTGGAGACCATAATCTGCTTTTTCGTCTGTCGGGAGTCCTCGAAACCGATGCAAGGTATACCGTGAAGTTCCTTCCAAGTCCTTATGCCTCCGATACCCATTTCCATGCTGACCCATTTCTCATCCTTTATATAGAAATCATAGGCCGTGTGTAACCCGAAGTATTCCTTGAAACGTCCGGCAAACCGTCTTCCAATACCCCAGATATCCTCAATCGGAAATATCTTCAGTACTTTCTCCACGTCCTGCTGCTGTTTCATGAAGCATCCTCCGTGCATGGCAGGATAGAGTTTGCATAGTTTAGATGCTATTTTGGCAAGAGTTTTTGTGGATGAGACACCTACACTGACAGGTATGCCCGTACACCTGCGGCATTCTTTCGAGAGATTCCTGGCCCATTTGCCGAAATCGGTATCAAGCACAGTCCCGTTCAAGTCAATGAAAGATTCGTCAATCGAGTAGACTTCTATGGAAGGCGAGTATAGTGACAGGATTGTCTGCACCCTCCTTGACATATCTCCATATAATGCGAAATTAGAGGAGAAGACCGTGACCGTCCCTGATTCTACCAAATGTCTGAACTCGAAAAGCGGCTGTCCCATTCTTATGCCCAGTTTTTTTGCCTCGTTTGACCGGGCTATGGCACAGCCGTCGTTGTTGGAAAGGACAACTACAGGACTTTTTTCCAGATCCGGTCTGAAGACCCTCTCGCAGCTCACAAAGAAATTGTTGCAGTCGGCCAAAGCATACATAACATGCGCGGAATCAGACTTTTTTGATGACGTAACGTACTATTCCCCAGATTGCAAGTTCGTCTCCATCTTTTATGGTTATGGGCCTGTACCTTGGATTGGATGGAACGAGTGTGATGACATTTCCTTGGATTCTCAGACGCTTTACCGTGAATTCTCCGTTGATGAAGCATATGGCTATGGCTCCGTCTCTCGGCTCTTCGGACTTGTCTATGACCAGTATATCCCCGTCACGTATGCCATCGCCCTCCATGCTGTCTCCGCTAACACGCGCGAAGAATGTGGATGCAGGGTTCTTGACCACCAGTTTGTTGATATCAAGGGACGTGCCTGGGATATCCTCGGCAGGAGACGGGAATCCGGCGTGTACTGACTCGTACAGCCTGGGAGGCTGCTGCTTTTCGTCGGACTCCGAACTGCCGGAGCGGGATATGGTATCCTCTTTATCCATTTGGAAACCTTCCTATTGCAACTTGGCGAGGAACTTGTCGACCTTGATGATGAAACGTTCGTGTGTGCCGTTGGCTATCTCGCCCTTGGAGTCGCTGGCAGTCACGTCGAAGACCAGACGGCGGCCGTCAATCTCCTTGAGTGTGGCTTTGGCTGTGATGGTCTCTCCTATCGGGGAAGCCTTGATGTGTGCGATGTCAATCTTTGTACCTACTGTCGAGAAACCCTCTTCGAGCAGGTCATTTACCGCGTAGCAGGCGGCCATCTCCATGTAGGCCACTACAGCCGGTGTGGCAAATACGTCCAATGCGCCTGAGCCCATGAGCGAGGCACAGTTCTCCTTGCATACTTTCGTTGTCGATGTGCCGGATATACCGACCTTGATATCATTTGTTGCCATTTAGTTTGTTATTTGTTAATCTGATAAAAATCCAGCAGTCGAAAAGACCAGGCCCTCCCACCGCTCCGCGACGGGCTCCTCCCTCTAGAGCCGAGGGCGGCTAGTCTTTTCTCGTTGCTGGATTTTTATCAACGAACGTTAATGTGCCGCAAATTTATAAAAAAACACAGAATCTCCGCACCAACATCCGTGTCCGGCATCCACCCTGACACCGTGTCAACTCCACTGACTTCTGCATCCAATACCACAAGGGTGTGGAAATTTATAAAAACGTAAAATTATAGAAACAGGTAAATCTTGCGCTGAATCTTTAGGTTCTGTTTTCGGTTATTGGCAATAGGTAATTTTGTGGCAAAATCAGATACTATGGGAATATTGGAAAATAAGTCGGTTAAAGACAAAATCGTGCGCCTGAGAGGGCAGGATGTCATCCTGGACTTTGCGGTGGCGGAGATTTACGGAGTAGAGACAAAGGAGATCAATCAGGCGGTCAGAAACAATCCGAAGTCGATGAAAAGCAGGAGGTGGTCAAAAATTTTGACCGCCTTGATAAACTCAAGTATTCATCTGTGCTGCCAAAAGCGTTTACGGAAAAGGGCCTGTATATGCTGGCGACTATCTCGATTATCGAGGCGTTCGCCAAGCTGCGGGAGCTGTCGCGGACAATAGGTGAGCTGTCGGCCTGTCCGGACAAGTACGGGCAGAAGTCCCTTATGCAGAGAAGCGGGGACATCATGGCTGACCTCTTCGGTGAGGATCTGCAGACGAACGGGACGGAGACAGAGATTGAGCTGAATTTTGCTGTGATGAAGCTGAGGCATAAAGTGAAGAGGGGCGGAAAATAAAAGGAGATGTGCCAAAATTTGCATTTCGACACATCTCCCTTACAGTTTGTTTTAGCGGATTAGCGGACCTTGACTACAGCGTCCATGCCGACCTTGATGGCCTGCTCGTTCATCGGGATGAGGTTGTGGTGACGGGGAGGGAGGGACTTCTTGAGTCCGGCTGTCACGTTCTCCATCTTCACGATGGGTTTAACCTTCAGGAAGGCTCCGAGGACGATCATGTTGTAGGCCTTGGCATTACCCAGCTTGGCAGCCTCGTCAGCGGCATCTATCTTGTATATGGAGATGTCGGTGCGGGTAGGGTGATGGGTGATGCCGTTGGGGTCATAGACGAGCAGTCCGCCGGGCTTTACGCGGGACTCGAACTTGTCGAGAGACTGCTGGTTGAGGATGATGGCGGTATCGAACTTGCTCAGGATGGGGGAGCTGATCTTCTTGTCGCTGAGGATAACGCTTACGTTACATGTACCACCGCGCATTTCAGGTCCGTATGAGGGCATCCATGCCACTTCCTGGTCCTGCATGATACCGGAGTAGGCCAGAATCTTGCCCATGGAGAGGACACCCTGTCCTCCGAATCCTGCTATGATGATTTCTTCTTTCATATTTTATGTATTTAAATTAGTTTTAATCTGATTCTTTTTTTTGTTTTCTTTTGTGTAACAATACTGGTAGCACAACACAACAAACAGCTACAAAAAAAGCGAACAAAACATATTTATAGTGTTGAGAGTTAGGATAAACATACGGGACAAAAGTTAGAAAAATACCATAAATCACGAAAAATCTATTAATAATACTTTTCATACTTTATAAATCCTTTTAATATTTGTTTAGTCTAACAGTCCAGATGCGGCACCAATTGATGCCGCAGTATATCCTATGCTAGCTGAAAAAGGACCTGCCCAAAGAGCTGTAAAAAATCCATAGAGGTCGTTTTTTGATACTTTAAAAACAAAGCCTCCATTTTGAGCATCTCTTTTAGCAATATCACTCCATATCATTCTGTCTCCTGGAGAATGTTTGACAGGATCTGAAGAAATGGCTTCAGGGATATTCAAAATTTTATAAATTGTTTTTTTGTCCTCTGTTCTGTATATCTTATGCACCCATTTATATAGTCCATTATTTTCTATCCAATAATCATATGAGTCAAGGAAAATAAGGAATGCCAATTGGGTATGGAAGCGATATTCAATACTAAGATTGTTATTGTCAAATAAGTAATAATCTATCTTAGACTGTATGGCTGAATAAGATGATAAATCTGAACAAATTATAGGAAAATAGTAATCTATGTAGGCTTTTAACTTATTTATATCTACCTTTTTCTCAAATGAGGGGAACCTGGAAAAATTGAAAGAATCTAATACTGATGATATGTAAGTTTTTGTAATATCTCCAGGATCTTCAGTATGGGAAAAATTTGAATATTTCTTATCAATAGAAGCATTGTTAAGGAAAAAATCTAATGCTTCAGAATGTTCAGATGCATAATTCCATGGGTTAGGATTAACAGAAATATCATTTGTGACTATTCTGTTAATCTTGTCAGTATCAAGTATCTTGTCTTGCTTATTGCAAGAACAAACAAGACAAGATACTATTAGAATACAAATATAT
>UQUN01000008.1 GCA_900544175.1 uncultured Alistipes sp. | reverse complement strand
TTTTAAGTTATTATATAGCAATAGTAGATTCAAAATATGGTATAATAGGAAAAAGACAGCATGAAAAATATAATGCTCATTTTCGGCACCCGTCCCGAAGCGATAAAAATGGCCCCTCTCGTAAAAGAACTGCAATGTCATAAAGATAGGTTCAACACTATTGTATGTGTGACAGGCCAGCATAGGGAGATGCTGGATCAAGTACTTGATATATTTGATATCAAACCAGATTTTGATCTTAACATTATGATGCCGGGGCAGGATCTATATGATATTACCTCCAAGGTGATGTTGGGAATGAGAGATGTTCTCAGGCAAAGCTCTCCAGACATCGTATTGGTTCATGGAGATACAACAACATCCATGGCATCAGCCCTTGCGGCATTCTATCAGCAGATTCCTGTAGGGCATGTGGAGGCCGGTCTTCGCACACACTGCATATATAGTCCGTGGCCAGAGGAGATAAACAGGCAGATTACAGGCCGCATAGCTGCTGTGCACTTCGCACCGACAGCCCTGAGCAAAAAAAATCTTCTCAATGAAGGGGTTCCGGCAGACAAGATTATTGTTACAGGAAATACTGTGATAGACGCATTGTACTGGGTTGTGGAAAAAATTAAATCAGATAACACATTCGCAACATCATTAAGAGAAAAATTAAAGGATAACGGCTATGATGTCGGACGCTTGGAGAATGGCAAGAGACTCGTTCTAATCACAGGACACAGACGCGAGAATTTCGGAGAGGGCTTTGTCAATATATGCAAGGCTATTAAAACTCTCGTAGAGACTTTTCCGGACGTGGATTTCGTTTATCCGATGCACCTGAACCCAAATGTCAGGAAACCTATTCATGATATTTTCGGAAAGATGGAATACAGCAATGTTTTCTTCATAGAGCCTCTTGAATATCTTGAGTTCATCTATATGATGGAGAAATCCTATGTTGTACTGACAGATAGCGGAGGGATTCAGGAAGAAGCTCCAGGGCTCGGTAAACCAGTCCTTGTCATGAGAGACACAACGGAGCGCCCGGAGGCGGTCGAGGCAGGGACAGTCAAACTGGTGGGAACTGACTACGATAAAATAGTCAGCGAAGTTTCATCATTAATTAATGATCCCGATTGTTATAGAAGTATGAGTGAGGCTGTGAATCCTTATGGAGACGGCAAGGCATGTGCCAGAATTATCGATCAGCTTAGTCGTGACTGGAGATGAGAACTGCATTAAATTATCAATACAAAGACTTAGATAATAAAACTTTTGGGATAAATTAAGTGGACTCATCCGAGTAGACTTCGTAAAATGCACAGAAACAAAATACTATGAGACTACTGTTTGTATGTACGGGCTTTCTTCCTTATACATTTTCGGAAAACTTATGCAATGGCAAGTTGGTATATGCATTGGTAAAAGCCGGATATGAGATTGATATTATTTCAAAAAAGGATGAGGGGCCGCAATATAATAAATGTGGATGGGAATATCCTTGGATTGCGTTGAGACCATATACCCATGAAATTTCTTATAAAAATGGCAACATAGTTCAAAGACTCTTGGATATAATTTACTCGTGTCTTGTCATGCGTATCCTGCCGGTTGAAGGAATAAGGTGGATGAGACGCTCTTACCAGTCTGCCGTCAGATTGCATAAAAAAAAGCACTATGACGCAATTCTGACAAGGTCTCCAAACGATATATCCCATTATGTAGGTTTGAGATTTACACGTAAGTTTAATGATATTAAATGGCTTGCTAACTGGAATGACCCTGCTGCTACAATATGGCCGGAACCGTACACCCAATATTTCCCAAATTGGAAAAGAAATGCACTGAACAAATATACGCAGAAATGTTTGAAACGGGCCACATATAATTCATTTCCATCAGAGTCTTTGATGCATCATTTCAGAAAGTTCTATCCATTTTTAAATATGGAACGAACTGCAATTATACCACATATAGGACTTCACGATACGATTTTCCCTAAAAATGTTTCTTATTTGAGAGACAATACTTTCAAGATGTGTCATTCAGGAAACCTCTCAAATGAGCGTAATCCTGAATTGCTTTTTAAAGCCATTAAAGAGCTTGTCAACGAAGGTATTACAAATATACGGCTCGATATAATGGGATATGCGAATGATTACGCAGAGGTATTGATTAACAAGTACGGTCTTAATGACTACGTCCATTTCATCGGAAGTTTCCCTTATATGGATGCTTTAGTGAAAATGGCTGAGTACGACACACTTGTACTTGTTGAGGCGGTTATGCCCGATGGTATCTTCTTTCCCAGCAAATTTACAGATTATTCTCAGTTGGAAAAGCCGGTTCTTGCTATATCCCCTAAAACAGGATTCGCACGCTCCATGTTGGAAAAATACGGAGGAGGAATCGCCACAGACAATAGTGATTGTGAATCCATAAAGCGAAGCATTGTAGCCCTTTATTCATCATGGCAAAAACAAACAATAACTAAAGAATATAGCAGCTGTTTGCTGTTTAAACAATTCGCAGCAGAAAACATTGTAAAAATCTTCAATAAGCTTTTTAATACCATACAAAAGAGCGATGGCATCAAATAAGACTTACTATATAGACATATCTATATTAAGAGTTGTCTCAATAATTATTGTTGTTTTTTTTCATGTCTACGGAATGATGTATGCAGAGCATTTCCCTGAGACCAAGCAACTGTATTACGATACATATTACATAGTCAATCAATGTATTTTTATAAACATTGGAATGCCTATGTTCGTTTTTATATCAGGTTTTTTATTTCAATCTCAATTAAATTCGGGTAAATATAGTTCCATCTGTCAATTATTGAAAAAAAAATCAATCAGAATACTTCTCCCATATGTTATTTTCGGCTTGATAATGATGGCCACTACTGGGAATTTTCATCCCATACAGTTATTATCTGGGGGGTATTGGCATTTATGGTTTTTACCTATGCTATTCTGGTGTTTTCTTATAAGTTACGGTTTGACTAAACTTAAGTTAAAGTCTTGGCTTCTAATAATCCTTCTTACTATATTTTATATTCTGTCGTTGTGTCATTTTGATTTACCCGGTATTTTGGGTACTCAATTTATCCCTAATTGGTACTGTTGGTTTCTATTAGGCTCCTTATGTTTTATTTTTCAAAACCAAATATGTGAGTTTATTTTAAGGTACAGATTGAGTATGCCTCTTTTAATAGTATATTTAGTTCCAACAATAATTCACCCAGTAGAATATGGAGACAGGACATGGTTTTCCATTATCTCTCAGATATCAATACTTTTACTAATATGGAGTTTTTTACATGAGAGACTGAAAAACACTGCCAAGAAATATAGTTTCTTTACATATTTCAGTAAATATTGTTTTGGAATTTTTATATTTCACAATTGGGTGGCATTATACCTGGTCTCCAAGACATCACAACGCTTGTTTAATTTACCAGTACTTGCCTCAGAGCATATTGTTTTATTTCCATTATGTTTGACAATTATCACTTTTATCGTATCTTATTTTGCATCTTGGATTCTTTTGAAAACGAAAGTAGGTAAGTTTTTAATCGGGTGAAATAATATGGTAAAAAGGATATTGCGTCAATTGAGAGTTGTATTTATTCATTTTCGATCATTATACGTAAAAAATATAAAGACGATAAAGAGCGTCATTATCGCTCCTCATCCTGACGATGAGGCCATCGGCTGTGCAGGATTGATACGCCAACTTCTGGAAGCTGGCAAAAAGGTTGATGTGGTCTATATGACCGGAGGTGGCAGGAGTTTGAGTGAAATTGATTCAGAAGTCATTATCAAAGAGAGACGGAAATTGGCCTGCAATGCGGCTGAGATTCTGGGCATTGCTCGGAGTAATCTCCATTTCCTCGACTACCCGGATGGAGGCATTGCGTTCGATTGTCATGAGACTGAAAGATTAAAAGCTCTTCTTGGCGAGCTAAAACCCGATGCAGTATTTATTCCACACAAGGGAGAAGGCTGGAGTGACCATGTAGAAGCAAGCAATATCGTGAAGTCCCTGCTTAAGGATAACGAGAGTGTTGAAATATATGAGTACTGCGTCTGGTTCTGGTATTACAATGTCTGGAATATAGACTGGAAAAACGCAAGGATTGTCGCCATGACCAAAGAACAGCACAAAAAGAAATTACAGGCCATGGACGCATACATAAAGCCGCTTGCTCCATGTGGCAAGCCGTGGAGCGGAGTATTGCCCAAAGTCTTTGTTTGGGCAAACAGATGGAATAAGGAACTCTATTTCAAAGTAAAATGAACTGGACTTTTCACATAACCGAACATTGGGAAGATATCTGGGATGAGGATTATCAGAGGAAGTGGTTGGACTTGTTAAATGCATCCCCAAACTCACATGTCTTCTTTCATCCTTCTTTGATTAAAGCATGGGTTGAGACATATATTCCATTAAGAAAGATATCTCCGGTTTTCATTTGGGGAGAGTTTGGTGACAATGAGGTTTTCTTTCCATTGATCTTGTGGCATAAAAACTGGAAAAATGCATTTTTAAAGGTTATTGTTCCGGCAGGGTACTCTGATTTTGATTATCATGACCCTATATTTAAATATAAATTAGAGAAGAACCATTTACAATCGTTTTGGATAGAATTGCACAAATGTCTCAATAGATACCAATATGACGAAATATTACTGGATGGACTCCATTGCAACCTGCCTGGTTTTATAAAAGATTCAAATGAAATATGTCCGTACTTAGATTTGTCGGGAATGCTGTCCGATAATGATCTGATAAATTTTTTCTCGACCAGTTTGCGTGGTGATATCAGAAGACAGATTAGAAGAATGAATGAATTAGGTTCTTTGAATTACCATGAATACGAATCTTTTGATGATGCAAAAGATACTTTTCAAGAGTTTATATTAGAACATACAAAAAAGTGGCCAAATGCATACAAGGCTCCATTTTTTCATGAGAATTTATTAAAAACAGGACTCGGTTCCATTGTCCATTTTTCATCGCTAAACATAGGCAATATTCCTATATCATGGCATTTAGGTTTTGAATTTGCAGGTACATATTACTATTATATGCCCGCTGGAAAAAAATCTTACTCCAAGTATTCTCCAGTAAAGATACATTTATACTTTTTAATCAAGCGCGCAATAGAGAATAAGTATACAAAATATGATCATCTGCGCGGAGATGAAGCATACAAGCAAGGATGGGCGAGTGGATCGGATTCCGTAATGACATATCATTTTAAACAGGAACGAAAGGTATCTGAATTAAAATTCAAAATACTTGAATTTAGGCGTTTTTTATATCATAACTAAAAAATGAAAGTCCTCCTCTGCATCCCCTGCCTTATGACAGGCGGAACCGAAATACAGACACTAAATCTCGTGCATGCCCTGACGGAGGGTGGGCATGAGGTGTGGACTTTGTGCTACTTTGAGTACAGTGGAGAGATGTTGGAACGCTACAGGAAAGCCGGCAGCAAGGTAATCCTGCTGAGTTCAGGAGGGAACAGGGCAGGAGGCTGGAGGGATGTACTGCTTTTGTTCAAAGGCCTGCGCAAGGCCCTCAGACAGATACATCCAGATGTCGCGCATGTGCAGTATATGGCTCCAGGAGCGATTCCCATTGTCATATTGAGACTGCTGGGATGCCGCTGTGTTATCGCCACCACACACACCGCTGCCGATATTTATCCAAGTCTCCGGCTTGTGCATTTTATCCAGCGGCACTGCGTGCGGGCATTCACATGCATTACCGAGACAGCCGAGAAGTCATTTTTCGGCACTTCCAGACTTTACAGTGAGGACTTGGTACTGAAAAAACGCAATCATTTCACCATATACAATGCCCTGCCTAAAAATTTTGCTATAGCGCAGACTCCACGGGAATTCGGACGACCGATAGTCTTAGGTGTCGTAAGCCGTCTCGAGCATATCAAAGGTATGGACCTGGTAATCTCGGCATACGCGGAGATACTGAAAGAGTTTCCGGATACAAAACTGATAATTGTCGGTGATGGGGCCCTGCGGCAGTCTTTGGAACAGCAGGCTGTCGCCTTACACTGCGACTCTTCCATTACATGGGCCGGAAGGCAGCCTCAGGAGCATATTCAGGAATGGTACAGCAGGATTGATGTGCTTTTGATGCCTTCGAGAAGTGAGGGGTTCGGTCTTACGGCCATCGAGGCCATGGCCAGCGGGTGCGTGGTTGTGGCATCTGATGTCGGAGGTCTGCCGGAAGTAGTGCTGGACGGTGAGGTCGGGCTGCTGCACACTTCGGAATCTGTTAGCGACATAGTGGAAAAAGTCAAAAAGCTTATAGCCAATCCCGGACTCATGGAAAGGCTGTCCGCCAATGCTGTAAAGCATGTTGGCCAATATTCCCTTGACCGCTACACCCAGCTGTTCAATGACCTGTACCCCAAACTGAGCAGGTAAACCCTTATTCCCAATGTATATCCTCAATTACATCTACTTCATAATCCTTACGGCCATCGGATACATCTGGCTGACCTCCAAAGGCGGATACATGACCAATCCGCTCAACCGCAGCCAGAAGATGTGGCTGGACGGGCCCGAGCGGTTTTGGGTGCTGACTTTCGCTACTGGCCTGTTTGCTTTCGCCGCACCGGGTGGAGTATTCAATATCTTGTCTATCAGACTTTTTATTCTTGAAATATTTTGTATTGCCGGATTATTCCTTACGCGTCATAAAGCTATTTGGAATACGACTATTATATTATATATCATATACTTATTATGGCTTTGTGTCGGACTCATATACACCCCAGCCTCATCATACGGATTTAGGGTTATACTAAAATACCTATATCCTCTACTTATAATGCTTTTTGCCTCCGCAGTCGTAAGAGATGTTGAAGTTTTTTTAAAAGCCAGTATAGCGGCAAGAACCATAGCATTAATATCTATTGGAGTATTTTTTATTCCTTTTGTCACAATCCTGTTTCCTGGTGTTTTCTGGTATGGGACAGCAAGTGCTATCAATTATATAGCCATGTTTGTCCTGTCATTGGCGCTGTACTATCACACTAACGAGAAAAGAAAAAACCTAGCACTCTGTGTAGTGTTTATTTTGCCTTGTATCCTATGGGTTTTCAGAACAAGCATAATGGGAACTGTTATGGCAGCAATTACATTTTTCTTCTTCAAAGACAAAATCCGGTCTATACCTTTCATATTGGGGACTGTTGCTATTCTAGTTGCTATGGTATTTCTTATACCATCCATAAAGGAAAAAATGTTTTACGGAGATGACAATGTCTCCATTGCACAATTGGAATCAGGCGATTTATCAATTGACGACATCAATACCAATGGACGTCTGGCCGTATGGGAGTGGAGCACTGAGAGATTCTTTGTAGGACATGAAATTATAGGTTCGGGGACAGGAAATCTTCAAGAAGTATTCTATTCGCTTAAACACCCTTTTGGCACAATCAAGATTGTTCATAACGACTACGTTCAGATTCTTTGTGACAACGGAATCATCGGTCTGATATTATTCGGGCTATGTTTTATTTACCTGATTGTTCATTGTTTTGTAGTTTACAATAACAAAGGCTATGCTATGGGGATAAGAATCTGTGCCATAGTTGCCGGGGCTTCTGCTGCTGGAATGCTTCTAACACTTTATACCGATAATGTTATAAACTACTCAATGGCTACTCTCTCATATCCCTGCGGCTTCTATGGGATGATGCTAGGAATGATAGCCAAAGAAAAAGGCAAATAAAGTCATGCTTTTCAATTCTTTCGAATACATAGTTTTCCTCATAGCTGTTTTTATTCTGTTCGTATTTACCAACAGGACTGGAACACTGCGGCTGCGCAATGTCATCCTATTGGTGGCCTCATGGTATTTCTACTCATGTCTGCACTGGTGGTTTGTCCTTTTGCTGCTCTATACGACTACAGTAAACTATCTGTGCGGCAGGTGGATTGCTTCGAGGCAGAGCCACGGGGAAACAGGTAAACAGGGTCTTGTCGTTTCTGTAATACTGTCGCTGGCAATATTGATTGTTTTTAAGTATGCCTATATTTTCGACAGTTCAATATTGCTTCCTGTCGGCCTGTCTTTTTTTACCTTTCAGGCCCTGACATATACGGTGGATATTTACCGAAAGAAGATACCGGTGGAAAACGACCCTGTCAATGTCGCCCTTTTCATATCCTTCTTTCCGACTCTGCTCTCAGGTCCGATAGAACGGGCCCGCAACATGTTGCCGCAACTTAGGGAGAGAACCCCTGTCTGCTGGGACAATATAACCTCTGGTGCAGGACTTTTTATATGGGGACTGTTTAAGAAAGTAGTGATTGCGGACAGACTTGCGGAATATGTCAATTTAGCGTACCTCAATCCTGAGGCCCAGAGCGGAAGCACACTTGCTCTCGCTGCGGTATTCTACAGTTTCCAGATTTACTGCGATTTCAGCGGCTACGCCGACATGGCGGTTGCCAGCGGGAGAATATTGGGATTCAAAATCATGCAGAACTTCAATTTCCCATACTGTGTCAATACCATAAAAGAGTTCTGGCGCAGATGGCATATCTCCCTCACCTCATGGTTTACGGAGTACGTTTACATCTCAATGGGAGGAAACCGGGTCACAAACCCCGTTGGATGCTGAATATAGCCACAGTGTTCCTTCTGAGCGGAATATGGCACGGGGCCACCTGGTCGTTTGTGCTGTGGGGCGCACTGCATGCAGCATATTATTTTATGGAATACTACCTTGGGCCTAAAAAGCCGAATTTCCTATACCACATATTTGTATTTATACTTATAACCCTAGCCTGGATATTTTTCAGGATGGAGGACATTGGCTCAGCATGGCTTGTCGTGTCCAAAATCTTTACAGACCTCGCCTCTCCCATCAGCGGCGGAAGCTCCATGTTCAGCACACTGCTGACAATACTGTTGCTGCTGCTTTTCCTTGTCAGGGAATACCTCATGTACAAAAACATTCTCCCGCAAAAGCATCCGGTAGAGTATATCATCCTTATACTCTGTATCTGCCTGCTGGGAATGTCGAGTGAACAATTCGTGTATTTTCAGTTTTAAGCCATGAAAAGGAGAATTCTATATACCGTGCTGTTCATCGTGGTGCTTCTGGCCTGCGACCGTATTATCGGCCTTTGCCTCAATAAGGGGCTCAGCACTTATTTCGGGCTGGACCAGCATTCGGAAGTCCTGTTCATAGGGCACTCCCACCTCATGCTGGCAGTTGACAAAACTGATTTCGAGAACCGGACGAATACCACTGTCTCCAAATACTGCCGCGAGGGGGTCAATGTCGCAGACAGATACCAGATGGTTCGTCAATTTCTGTCTCTTCCTGAAAGTGACTCTCTCAGATACGTCATCTATGGAGTGGACCAGTTTATGTTTACAGGAGAAGGACTCAGTGCCAACTCATACAAGCTGTTCTACCCTTTTATAGACAACCAGGTGATGAATGATTACATCCTTTCCTCCACAGACTTCAAAGACTATTTTCTGCATAAGGTATTATGTACCACACGCTACTCCGATGCTCTTCTCAATAGTGCGGCAAGGGGATGGATGCACAACTGGAGCAACTATAAATTCGGCAATCTGGATGTTGACAATCTGGCAGAACAGGTCGCAGCAGACAAGCAAAGGCACATAAAGTTCGAAGAGGAACTTATCGGATACTTTGAACAGACCCTGGAAATGCTTGAGGACAGAGGGATTGTTGTCATTCTTGTAAACACCCCGATAGCCAGGCCCCTCAACGATTATGAGCCGGAGAAATACCGCAGATTCACAGACTACATGCAACAGACGGACGCCACTTCTGACAATGTATTCTATTGGGACTTGAACCCGAAGTACTCCGAACGGTATGAGCTCTTCTTCGACCCCATCCACCTTAACGCCGACGGACAGAAAGTAATCAATGAGGAGCTTGTTGAAAGATTCACAGAATTAAAATCAGCACTATGATATCAGTAGTCATTCCCTTATACAACAAAGAAAAACAGATAGGGAATACTTTAAGGAGTGTTCTGAATCAAACATTTCAGGATTTCGAGATAGTTGTCGTCAATGATGGCAGCACCGACAACAGCGCCGCAGAGGTGGAGAGATTTCACGACCAGCGCATACGGCTTGTACACCAGGCTAATGCAGGTGTCTCCGCAGCCCGGAACCGAGGTATAGAAGAGTCCATATATGACTTGATAGCATTTCTGGATGCTGATGACGAATGGAAACCGTCGTACTTGGAAACGCAATACTCCCTTTATAAGAAATATCCTGAATGCAGTGTATTCGCCTGCAATTATGAGTTCAGGGATGCAGACGGGAATGTCAGACCAACGATAATACGCAAACTCCTGTTTCAAGAAACCGACGGCATCCTGAGCAACTATTTCGAGGTGGCGTCCTGTTCACATCCGCCGTTGTGGACTTCTGCTGTAGTAGCAAAAAAATCTGCATTGAAGGATGTGGGCGGGTTTCCCGTAGGCATTAAGTCCGGGGAGGATTTGCTGACTTGGGCTAGGCTGGCAGCAAGCTATTCAATTGCGTATTGTTCTGATGTTTTGAGTATTTATTATCTAGAAGACGATTTCTCAAAGTGCCCCCCCAGAAGACAGGATACAGGAGATCCAGTCGGAAAAGGTCTTGTGGAATTGTTGCACTCCTACATGCCGGCTGATATAAAACAATATATTTCTCATTGGCATAAAATGAGAGCTTCTACAGCTATTCGTTTCGGAGAAAGAAAAGAGACATTTAAAGAGGTGTGCATATCGCTATTTTACAATCCGACAAACTATAAGGTATTGCCTTTTTTATTTCTCTCAATAATGCCGCTAAAACTGAGAACGCACATTATTTCCAATTACAGATAATGAGACGATTTGCTTTTTATTTCCTTAAAACATTAAGTATCATCTGCAAGGCTTTCAGCCACAAGTTGTACATGAGGCTTATTGTAAAGGCTCATAAGACCAATGGCGTCAATATTGTTGGCAAACCTGCTTACATTGATTATTCTGCATATATTGATCCATCCGGAGGGCTCACCATAAACGAAGGATGTGGGATATCTGTCAATGCAATAATTCTCACGCACGATTGGTCTTTTTTAAGACGATATCGGGCCCGCAATATTACTCCTCCTGGTGGATATTCGTTTGAAAATCAGGCATTTAAACCGGTTTTTATTGGTGAATATTCATTGATTGGTGCAGGTGCGATTGTTCTCCCGGGCAGTAAGATAGGCAAATACTGTCTTATCGGCTCAGGGGCTGTTGTAAAAGGAACTGTCGATGATTACTCTATTATTATCGGAAATCCAGCAAGGAAAATCGGTGATGTAAGAGATCCTAAATATAAATTGGTTGAATGAAAATTCTCATCGTCCACAACAACTACGGCAAATACAGCGGAGAAGAAGCCGTAGTAGACAAAATGGCCACGATGCTACAGGAGCATGGGCATCAGGTCTGCTTCTACCGCATGACCAGCGAGGGCAGCCGGGACAGTCTGGAAGGAAATATTATGGGCTTTTTCTCCGGTATCTATTCCCGTTCCGGAGTCAGAGGCATGAGGGAGGCGTTGGAAAAAGAAAAGCCGGATGTTGTCAATGTCCACAATCTATACCCGTTTATCAGCCCTGCTGCGCTGTTTGAATGCAAAAAGGCTGGAGTCCCTGTTGTGATGACCGTGCACAATTTTCGGCTTATATGCCCTACAGGACTGTTCATGCGCGATGGCATGCCTTGCGAGACATGTTTGCAGAGAGGCAACGAATGGAGCTGCATCCGCTACAACTGCGAGCACTCCATGCTGAAATCCACCGGCTACGCCCTGCGAAATGCGTATGCCCGCCGGACAGGAGCTTATATGAAGTGTGTAAGCGCATTTGCCTGTATAACGGAATTTCAGAGGAAGAAACTCATTGAGGCCGGTTTCGATGCAGACAGGATAAGTGTAATTCCGAACGGCATAGATGCTCCTGAGAAATACACGGCCAATGACGGGGACTATGTGGCATACATCGGCCGGCTTAGTTACGAGAAAGGGTATGACATACTCATTGACATCGCCCGAAGGCATCCGGAAATCAATTTTCATTTTGCCGGAGCCCAACGTGATAATGTAGATATCCATGACATACCTGACAACATTGTATTCAGAGGATACCTGGGCAAGGAAGAGCTGGGAGAGTTTATCCACAACTCTAAATTCATAGTCATGCCAAGCCGCTGCTACGAAGGATTTCCCATGGCTATTCTCGAGGCCGCGTGCAATGGCAAGCCGTCTGTCGCCCCCGACCACGGTGGCTTCACCGAGATTATCGGCAAAGGTGATGACGCCATCGGGCTTCTCTTCAGACCGGGTGACGTCAATGATCTGGAGCAGAAAATCGTACAGCTGTACAATGACCGGCAGCTGACAACTCAACTCGGGCAGAAAGCTTTCCAAAAATTGACTCAGGAGTATTCTTCTGAAGTTATTTACAACAAATGGCTAAGATTGTTGCAGAAGATAATCGCTTGACATTAGTCGATGTAATGCAGGGGCTGGCGATGGTTCTTGTTATAATCGGGCATCATCTATTTGATTTTATGCCCGGGGAGTATAGGCTGTGTCATACGTATATCTACACATTCCATATGCCATTTTTTATTTCCATATCCGGTTTTCTCATTGCATATTCGTATAAAAACGTAAATTACGGCACTTATATCGCTAAAAAATTTCATAAATTCTTCCTGCCATATATTATTGTCGGTCTTGTAATCACCCTATTAGCTGCCATAAAGTTGGGCTGGGATACTGTGCCTGAGAACCTCATTGCATTGATTATAGCTCCAAAGCAGTCGGAAGCGACATTTCTTTGGTACATTTATCTGCTTTTTATTTTCTATATGATATACCCTGTTTTGGATTATGTGAAGAAACGGAAAGACAAGTGGTTGCATGTAATCTATGTTATAGGTATTGTACTGTATTTGTTTCCTGTTGAAAGCGGTATTTTGTGTTTAGACTATCTCACAAGATATTTCGTATTTTTCATTATTGGAATAATCACTGCCTGGCATTTCCGACAATTGAAAGAGCATGTCACAAGTATCTATTATTTGAGTATTGTATTTTTATTATTTTTCATATTGGCCAGCATATTTTACCTCAAAGGGGAGTATTCAATACGTATACTGTTACCATTTCTTTCAATACCAGCTTTATACTCTATCTGCTTACTTCTCATAAAAATGCCTGTAATCCGCAAAACACTGGTATACATATCCAGAAATTGCTTTAAGATATATCTTGTACATATGTTTTTCATTCAAGCTGCCGCAAGTGTTATAATGTACTTATTTCACGTATCAACATTATCAGTGCTTCAGAGTGTAGTATTTGTAGTCATATCATCGACAATTTCAATAATAGGTTCTGTTTATACTTTTGAAGTATTACGGATAATCAGCAGTAAGGTAAGGTTGAAATTAAACAAATGACAAACAATATCATCTTAAAGCCACGTATCGCCGCCTGATACGTTCATTGGCTATCCTTTTGTAAACTATATTGCAATAATCAAGGTAAGCGTTTGATTGTAGTTGAGAATGATATGCCGCATGAGCAAAAAAACCACATCGATGTGGCAAAATATTTGCTATATGTAAAATGATGCGTATCTTTGCCACGACAAACGATAAAAAACAGATTGCTGATGGATGAGAGACATACTATAGCGAGGAATGTCAAGCTTTTGCGTGGGGCAAGCGGTTTCACACAGAAGCATGTGGCTGATTTTCTTGGGATACAGCGCTCAACCTATTCCAATTACGAGACAGGGGACAGGGAGCTGCCTCTTCCCGTCATGGAGAAGCTGGCCGACTTGTACGGCTGCGATATATTCACGCTGTATGAGGAGAATATGGACGTGATGGAGAGTATGCTTGCCACAGCATTCAGAGTTGATGATCTTTCAGCGGAGGATATGGCTCAGATAGCAGACTTCAAGCGTATCGTCAAGAGTTATCTTAAAATGGATTATCTGTTGGGAAATGAATAGGCTGACTGTCCAGAATGCTGAGTTGATGGCGAATGTCTTCCGGTCAAAGGCCGGCTTGAGTCTCACGGAGCCTGTCGGGGCCAAGACCCTGCTGCGCAAATTGCAGATAACGGCTGTTTACAGACCGTTATCCCAAAATTCCTACGGCATAAGCTGCAAATCCAAGAACGACAGGATGTTCATGCTGATTAACTGCAACTCCACGCGGGGCCGGCAGCATTTTACCATCGCGCATGAACTGTATCATCTGTACTTTGATGAGTCTCCGGTTCCTCATATGTGTATGGATTCCGTGTCCGAAGTGGAGAAAAATGCCAATCTCTTTGCATCTGCACTTCTACTGCCACGCGAAGGACTTTTGTCTATGTTGAGTCCAAAGGAGGCTTATTCCCGGAATATAGCCCTTTCCACTATCCTAAGGATGGAGCAGCTTTACGAAGTTTCCCGTATAAATCTTCTGGTACGCCTTAAAGAACTTAATCTGCTGTCACAAGCTCAGTTTGAGGAGATGAAGTCCATTCCAGTCAAGAAATCTGCAATGGAATACGGATATGACTTGTCGCTGTATGAGCCGGGGAATGACGGTCTGGTCATAAGTGACTTCGGAGAAAAGGCCAGAACTCTGTTTGAATGCGGGAAAATATCGGAAGGTCACTACATGGAGTTACTTAACCAGATATCAGTCGCGGTATCATAACAAAAGAGCAGGCTGTAGAGTTTATACAGGAAGTACGCTCAAAGGGCAGTTTTCCTCCGGAAGTAGATTTCGAGACATACGTCTGCTCTAAACTGTAATAGAATTTACTATTTTGCTTTACTGAGAAAAGTCATTTTGACCTCTATCTGCCAACTGATAAGCCCGGCCGGGCTTTGATTTGGCTTTTTGTAGACTAATTCTTTATCATATTCATCATGCAAACCTACTTCAACATCCGCTACGAGCTGGACCGGCAGAAGGTGGCGGAAGCCATTGACCGCCGGGTAGGCAGCGGTGAGCCGGGCTACGTATGTGTGGCTGACGGCGTGATAGTCTCTATGGTGCAGAAAGACCCGGACTACAGGAGGGTGGTGGACGGGGCGATGTTCTCGATCTGTGACAGCAGTTTCGTACCGCTGTATATCAGATGGATATACGGCAGGCGGTACGGGCAGTACTGCGGCAGCGAGATATTCATGGACATCGTACGTTCGCGGAGATACAGGATGATATTCATGGGCACTTCTCCAGGGACTCTAAAGGGTCTGAAAGCCAGGCTGACCGAGGTCAATCCGGATGTGGACGGAATGCAGTTCGTCTCCCTTCCGTACCGGGATGTGCAGGACTTTGATTATCCAGGGATTGCGCGGACAATAGAGGAGGACGGGGCGCAGATCGTCTGGGTGGCTCTCGGGGCTCCCAAGCAGGAGATATTCATGAGCATGCTCAAACCGTGGCTGCGGAGCGGTGTAATGATAGCGGTAGGGGCTGCTTTCAAGTTCTACAGCGGGACGGACGTGAAGAGGGCACCTCAATGGATGATCCGCTGCCATCTGGAGTTCGTACACCGTATCCTGAAAGAGCCGCGCAAGCAGTTGAGGCGGTGCTTGGGGATCGTGACGTCCCTTCCGGGACTGCTTCTGTCGGAAATGCACCGTAAAAACAGCATGAATAGCCATAATATAAATATATAAGCTTATAAATACTGTAAATCACCAAAAATGTCAAGAAAGAAAGTGTTCGTGTCGGGCTGCTATGACCTGCTTCACAGCGGTCACGTGGAGTTCTTCCGCCAGGCAGCCCGGTACGGCGACCTTTACGTGGGCATCGGCTCGGATGCAACGATACTGGAATACAAGCACCATCACACCGTATATCCTGAGAAGGAGCGCCTTTTCATGGTAAAGGCGATAAGGTACGTCAAGGACGCGTTCATCAACGCCGGCAGCGGCATCATGGACTTCGTCCCGACCGTGGAGGCCCTCAAGCCGGATATGCTCGTAGTGAACGAGGACGGTTCCACCCCGGAGAAAGAGCGTTTCTGCCGCGAGCACGGAATAGATTACATCGTACTTCAGCGTACTCCGGCTGACGGACTGGATGCCCGGTCGAGCACGTCCCTCAAGAGGGAGACGTGCCGCATACCTACCAGGCTGGACCTGGCGGGCACATGGATAGACCAGCCCTATGTGTCGAGATACGCTCCCGGCTGGGCCATAACGGTGTCTCTCGAGCCTACGTTCGAGATCCGCGAGCGCTGCGGCCTTTCGACTTCTACCCGCAACTGCATAAGGAATATCTGGCCATACAAGCTGCCCGACATGGACCCTGAGATGCTGGCCAAGCTGGTATTCTGCTTCGAGAACGACCCGGAGCGCTCGGACGGCATCATATCCGGTGCCCAGGACGCTATAGGCATCTGCATGCCGGGACTTGTCCGCCACTGGTATGACGGGCACTACTGGCCCCGCAGGTTCGAAAGCTGTCTTGACCCGGAGGTGCTGGGCTGGCTGGAGGAACATCTGTGCATGGTTCCGATGTTTCCCCGCCGTCCCGGCTGCTCGGTGATTGAGGGCAGTATCATTGACAGGCCGCATGTGGAGGCCCTTACCCGGGCGGCAGATTCCTGCTGGGACGCCATCATGCGCAGGGACCTGACGGCTTTCGCGGACTATTACCGCGCTTCATTCGAGGCCCAGGTGGCGATGTTCCCCGGTATGCTGCAGCCCGGTGTTCAGGAGTACATCGACCGTTACTCATCCATGGGCGGAGTGCTGGCATGGAAGATGCCCGGGGCAGGCGGAGGCGGATACCTCGCCCTGGTGTGCGAAAGGCCTCTCGAGGACTCCATCCGCCTGAGTATACGAAGAAAATAGACATGAAACGCTACTGTCAGATACTTTCCCTCGTGGACGATCCGGAGTCCATCGAGGCGTATGTGGAGGAGCACCGTCACGTATGGCCCGTCGTCAAGGAGGGCATACGTTCGGTGGGAATTCTGGATATGCAGATATACCGGAAAGACAATATTCTGTTCATGATAGTGGATACGGTGGACGGTTTTGACTGGGAGAAGGACAATGAAAGGCTGTCAAAATTGCCTGGACAGGCGGAATGGGAGGCACATGTCTCCCGTTTCCAGGGCTTTTCCCCGGAAACTCCGTCCAATCGTAAATGGCAGCTGATGGAACGGATATTCAAACTTTAGCAATATGGACGGCGGGATGTTCAGGGACAGGAATGGCAGAAGCTATCTTGTCCCGTTCATATTGGTTACTTCACTTTTCTTCCTGTGGGGTGTCGCTCACAGCATTCTGGATGTGTTGAACAAGCATTTCCAGGATGAGCTGGTGATATCGAAGGCTGAAAGCGGCCTTGTGCAGACCATGGTCTACGGCGGATATTTCATCATGGCCCTTCCGGCGGGCAGGATCATCCGCAGGTGGGGGTACCGTACGGGCATTGTCACCGGACTGCTGCTGTATGGTGCCGGAGCGCTCATGTTCATTCCCGGAGGCAGGATGATGTCATTCCCTTTCTTCCTGCTGAGCCTGTTCGTCATAGGCTGCGGTCTTACTTGCCTGGAGACATCCGCGAATCCTTACATGACCGTGCTGGGCGAAAGGGATTCGGCGGCACGCAGGCTCAATCTGGCACAGGCTTTCAACGGGCTTGGCTGGATTGTCGGACCTCTTGCCGGCGGTCTGCTCATTCTCGGAGATGAAAGCGGCATATCGCTGCCGTATGCGGTTATCGGGACAGTGGTGCTGGCGATGGGGCTGGTGTTCTCCAGACTCAGACTCCCGTCTCCGGAGTCTGAAGAGACAGGACAGGGTGCGGAGAATATGCGGGCTTCCGGAAAGGATATGTCCGTATGGCAGGTCCGCACATTCCGTTACGGTGTCCCGGCACTCCTGCTGTATGTGGCGGCGCAGACGGGCATCAACTCCTTCTTCATCAACTATGTCATCGAGTCGGATCCGGATATTTCAGCCCGGACGGCCGCCCTCATGCTCTCTCTCGGCGGCATGGGCCTGTTCACGCTGGGCCGCCTGGTCGGCTCGGCCGTGATGCGCACTGTCCGTCCATCAGCTGTGATGACGGCGTGCTCTGCAGGAGCCTCCGTGTGCATGGTCCTGACGGTCTCCTGTCCAGGACCGGCCGGTGTCATCACCCTTTGTCTGACTTATCTTTTCGAGAGTGTCATGTTCCCGACCATATTCTCCATGTCCCTTAGCGGTCTGCATGGCAGACAGACGGGGACGGCCTCCTCATTCCTGGTTATGTCCATCGTCGGAGGGGCAGTCTCACCTGTGCTCATGGGATTTATAGGAAAGGCGAGGATGTCCGAAGGATTCCTGCTGCCGCTGGTGTGTTTTATTGCGATAGCGGTGTATTCGGTGTATTTTGACAGACAATTACATATGAAAAAAGACAACAAATAATATCAACTTTTTAAATTTTCTTTGCAATGAAAAAAATTTATCTTGCAGCTCTTGCAGTTGCATTCCTGTCGTCATCGGCGCTGATGGCGCAGGATTCTGTGAAAGACAGCACTTCTGCTGTCGATCCCAAGCCGAGTTTCAAGGGATTTGTCTCTAACCGGTTCTGGGACAATTGGGAGATATCCATCGGCGGCGGTGTCGGAACAGCCTTGAACGGAGGCAGTAATCCAGGCCCTTCGAACCAGAGAATCGGAGGCTTTGGCGAGATATCCGTAGGAAAATGGCTTCATCCTGTGGTAGGATTTAGAGGTGAACTGCAGATGGGTACCTACAACAACTTCACCGATGACCTCACCCGCATGACCTGGCCCTACGCATTCCTGCATGCAGACCTGATGCTCAACCTGTCCAACTGGATAGGAGGCTACAAGGAGCGCCGTGTCTATTATGCCATCCCTTATGTAGGTATGGGATACCTTGCATCCAACTTTACCGACGGCACCAAGTCCATCAACGGTATTCCTGTCACAATGGGTAACTTCGCGGTCTCATACGGTCTGATGAACAAGTTCCGTGTGTCCAACAGTGTTGACATAAACCTCAATCTCAAGGGTATTGTAAGTATGGCGGCCGTCAATCCGACGATCAATGCAGGCCGAGGTACATATTTCAACGGTCTGGATGCCTCTGTAGGTGTTACCTACCGCTTCAGTCAGCGTGACTTCGAGCGCGGTGCAGCCGGTTACACAAAGGAGGATGTGGATGCCCTGAAGGCTGAGGCCGAAATGGTAGCGGCTCAGGTGAAAGCCGAGAAGGAAGCAAAGGAGGATCTGAGCGACGATCTGGCCCAGGCACAGAAGGAGGCGGCTGCAGCACAGCAGCGTGCGGCACAGGCAGAGAAGCAGCTTGCTGACGCACAGGCCGAGCTGGAAGCCCTCAAGAAGCAGCAGGCCCTCGATGCCGCCACTCCGGAGGAGACCATATTCTTCGGATATGAGGTATGGGGACTCGATGCTGTGGACATGACTGCACTGAAAGAACTGGCCGGGAAGATGCTCGCCGGTCCCAAGGACTATGTCTACACCATCACCGGCTATGCTGACTTCAGCACGGGTGCCCGCTCTAACAACATCTCTATTGCACAGAAACGCGCAAAGTCCGTATATGACTATCTCGTAAGCCTCGGTGTGCCCGCCGGACAGCTCACATACAAGGGAGCAGGTCCTGACGCCCAGCCGTTCACAGGCCGCGGCAACCAGTCAGTAACCATTGAATAGACGGATGCCCTAAATAGATATTTTGAGATTGTTTCCCTTCAAGGAAAGGCCGGCCGGATCAGTTCCAGCCGGCCTTTTTATTTTCCGTCATCCAGGACTTATATGTCTTCGACAGCCTTGTTGAGCGGGTCAAGTATATTGTGGTTGAACTGGTCGATAACCGAGTCGTTGATGGCTGCCAGGTAGATCCTTGTGGTCTGCTCGGACGTATGCCCCATGCCGGAACTGATTACAGACAGCGGAGTGTTGTGATTACGTGCCGTGGTTGCCCATGTGTGTCTGCTCACATAGGAGGACAGCGGAGTGTCGAGTTCGAGCAGTCGGCTGAGTCTCTTTAGTTTACGGTTGTAGTATCCCAGTGCGGTCTGATACTGGCGGTAGGCTTCGGCTATGTCTGTGGACTTGATGACGGGGAAGACGTACGGAGATCCTTTTGTGATGGCAGAGTATCTGTCAATAATACGGCGCAGGCAGGGTTCTATCCTGATGCACATCTGTTGCCCGGTTTTTTTTCTGACGTATCTGAGATTGTCGCATGAGATGTCGCTCTTGCGCAGGAATGCCATGTCTACAAATGCCATTCCTCTTGCACAGTAGCTGAACACGAACATGTCGCGGGTCAGAGTCAGTGCTTCGGAGAATCCAAGATCCATAGTGATGAGCCTGAGCATCACGTTCTCGTCCACAGCTCTTTTTCTTGTGTGCTCTATACCTGTGTATGCGTCCCTGAACGGATTCTTCTGGACAATTAGCCCGGACTTGACGGCTTTGTTGTATACTGAGCGCAGTATGCGCATGTAGAACGATACGGTGTTTCTGGCCACGTTCCGGCGGTATAGCCAGAATTCGTATTCGGAGATCAGTTTCCAGTCCCAGTCAGAAAGGGATATGTCGTGGTTCTGGAGGAATGCGGAGAAACTGTTGAGGGTCTTCCTGATGTTGCGGGCAGACCCGAGTTTTTTGGCGCAGGTCAGGGACTGAATCTCGTGTTTCATGAAAAATACGGTTGACAGTTCCTGCTCTTTGTCCGTAAATCGCTTGATGACGTCATCAAGCGTGTAGTCCCTGCCGGATGCGTTCATCTTGTCTACAATGTTTTTAAGCACAAGCAGGTCTTTGTCGATATTTTTTTGATATTCTGCGAGTATCCCCAGATTGTCCTTGTCATGCAGGAGGCTGCATGATGACGGATCCCACTGGGTGGAGTAGATGTGCATCCGGGTGTTTATTCTTTTGTAGGACTGCCTGCGGCAGATCTGATAGTAAAGCGTGCCAGGTTTGCCTGGGACAGTGGATCTTCGGAATTTTAATTTAATTGTTGTCATGGTGTTTTATTTTATTATCTTTGTATGTTGTTTAAAACAAAAATGACATGCCAAAAAAGAATTTTGCCCTTATAGGCGTGGGGGGGTACATCGCTCCACGTCATCTTAAGGCAATAAAAGATACAGGAAATATTCTACAGGCGGCTTACGACCGTTTCGACAGTGTCGGGATCATGGACAGTTACTTCCCCGATGCTGCTTTTTTTACTGAGCAGGAGCTGTTCGACCGCCATTGCTCCAAACTTAAGGGGACAGACCGTCAGATAGAGATGCTGTCGGTCTGTACACCAAATTACCTGCATGACGCCCATATGCGCTACGGTCTGCGGCTGGGGGCCGATGTCATCTGTGAGAAACCGGCTGTGCTCAATCCCCATAACATAGACGCTATCATGAAGATAGAGGAGGAGACCGGCCACAAGGCCTACAATATTCTCCAGCTCCGTCTTCACGACTCCATAGTTGCGCTGAAGAAGAAGATAGATGCAGGGCCTGCAGACAAGGTCTACGATGTGGACCTGACCTACATCACTTCCCGTGGGAACTGGTATTATGCCTCATGGAAGGGCGACGAGCACAAGAGCGGGGGAGTGGCCACCAACATCGGCGTGCATTTTTACGACATGCTGCAGTGGATATTCGGACCGGTGAGCGAGAATATCGTGCATGTCAAGAGCCACGATCGTGTGGCCGGCTATCTGGGCCTGAAGAAGGCCCGCGTGCGCTACTTCCTGAGTATCAACGCTGACAATCTTCCGGAGAATGCCGTTCAGGGCGAGAAGAGGACTTACCGCACGATTATGATTGACGGGGAGGAGTTCGAGTTCAGCGCAGGCTTTACCGAGCTGCATACCCGCAGTTATGAGAAAATACTGGCAGGGGAGGGGTTCCGTATCAGCGAGGCCAGACCCTGCATCGAGACAGTAAGCCAGATACGTACTGCCGTGCCCGTAGGGCTCAAAGGGGACTATCATCCTCTGGCCAGACTGCCTCTGGCACCTCATCCTTTCGGCTGGTAAAATTATGGACGGGACAATGCAGCATAGGATACAGATGGTGGACCTTCACGGTCAGTACCTGAAAATCAAGGCAGAGGTGGATGCAGCCATGACGGAGGTCATCGACAGTTCGGCATTCGTCAACGGTCCTGCTGTCGGACGTTTTGTCTCGGCTCTTGCACAATATACTGGAGCCGCCCATGTAATTCCATGCGGCAACGGTACCGATGCCCTCCAGATAGCTCTTATGGCCCTCGGCCTGAAGCCCGGCGACGAGGTCATCGTCCCGGCGTTCACCTACGTGGCCTCGGCCGAGGTAATAGCCCTGTTGGGACTCCGACCTGTCCTGACGGATGTGTACCGCGATACCTTTAATATGGATATCCGTTGCATGGAGCGGGCCCTTACACCCCGGACGCGGGCCGTCATTCCAGTCCACCTCTTCGGACAGAGTTGCGACATGGCTCCGATTATGGATTTCGCATCCTCGCATGGTCTTTATGTGGTGGAGGACAATGCCCAGTCCCTCGGAGCCGTCTACACATTCCCGGACGGCCGCCGCAGGCATACCGGTACCATCGGCCACGTCGGCTGTACCTCGTTCTTCCCATCGAAGAACCTCGGCTGCTACGGTGACGGAGGTGCTGTTTTTACCGATGACCAGGAACTTGCAGAGCGCATCCGAATGATTGCCAATCACGGTCAGAAGGTGAAGTACCATCATGACCTGATAGGCTGCAACTCCCGTCTGGATACCCTCCAGGCCGCTGTTCTGGAAGTTAAGCTGCGGCATCTCGGCGAGTACTGTGCCGCGCGTCAGGAGGCAGCTGCCCGCTATCGGGCATTGCTCTCGGATACTAAGGGTGTCGAACTGCCGGTCGAGTCGCATTTCAGCACCCATGTGTATCACCAGTTTACTCTGAAGGTGGCCGACGGACGCAGGGATGGACTGAAGGAGCATCTGGCTTCACGGGGAATCCCATCGATGATATATTATCCTCTGCCGCTGCATCATCAGCAGGCCTACCGTCAGGATGGGCTGTCCCTTCCCGTCGCGGAGGCTCTGGCCGGGAGCGTATTGTCCCTGCCGATGCACACTGAGCTGACCAGGTGGGAGCAGGAGCGGATTGCGGAAGCCGTAAATGAATTTTTCATAACACAGGAACATGGAGGAGCATAGATATTTCGCACATGAGACTGCGGTCATTGACCCCGGATGCACGATAGGAGATGGGTGCCGGATATGGCATTTCTCCCATATCATGACGGGAGCGGTGCTCGGTCCGGGCTGCAATATAGGACAGAATGTGGTCATATCCCCGGATGTTGTCCTCGGCCGCAATGTCAAGGTGCAGAACAATGTATCTGTATACACCGGAGTCACCTGCGGGGACGATGTGTTTCTCGGGCCTTCCTGTGTCTTCACCAATGTAGTCAATCCCCGCAGTGCGGTCAACCGCCGGGGAAAGTACCTCCGCACTCATGTGGGACGGGGGGCGACGATAGGGGCCAATGCTACGGTGGTCTGCGGTCATGATATCGGCGAATGGGCCTTCATCGGGGCAGGGGCGGTGGTTACCAAGGATGTTCCTCCGTTTGCGCTGGTGGTGGGCAATCCCTCGCGTCAGACAGGCTGGATGAGCAGGGCCGGCTACAGGCTGGATTTCGGACCTGACGGTATGGCAGTCTGTCCTGAGACTGGTGAGAAATACAGGCTTGAGGACGGCAAGGTGAGTATTGTGGAATGAAAATTGAACAAAGGATCAATATCAAAAATGAATCAATAAACCAATAAAAAAGTATGAAGAAAAGCATTTTAACCCTTATTCTGTCGGCAGCCCTGCTGCCCTTTGCCGCTTCGGCGCAGAATATCAAGTTCGAGGAGTACGACCTTGACAACGGTCTGCATGTGATTCTCTCGCAGAACCACAAGACCCCCAATGTCGTGATTTCCGTAATGTATCATGTCGGCTCAAAGAACGAGGAGCCTCATCTGACCGGTTTCGCCCATTTCTTCGAGCATCTGATGTTCGAGGGGACCGAGAATATAGGACGCGGCGAGTATGCCACATACGTCTCGGAAGCCGGCGGTTCTCTGAACGCCAACACATCCAATGACCGTACCTATTATTTCGAGCTGCTGCCGTCCAACCAGCTTGAGCTCGGAATGTGGCTCGAGTCCGAGAGGATGCTGCATCCCAAGATCGAGGAGATCGGAGTGAATACCCAGAAGGACGTGGTATGCCAGGAGATGGGCCAGACACGCGACAACCAGCCTTATGGTACGGCTTTCACCAAGATCCTTACCAATTCGTTCAAGGTGCATCCCTACAATCATGACGTACTCGGCTCGGAGGAACATATCCGCAATGCGTCTATCCAGGATTTCCAGGATTTCCATGACATGTTCTACAAACCGAACAATGCGGTGCTGGTAGTATGCGGAGACTTCGATACCAAGCAGACCAAGGAGTGGATCGAGGAGTACTTCGGAGATATTCCTGCCGGTACAGTGGAGCCCCGCCGTCCGGATCCCAACATGGAGCCCAAGCGCACTGCTCCCGTCAAGGATACTGTATATGACAACATCCAGATGCCTATGCTGATCGAGGTTTATCCTGCTCCCGCATTCGGGACCGAGGACTATTTTGCCATGACAGTGTTCAATGCCATTCTGTCTTCCGGCAATTCGGCACGTCTGCAGAAGCAGATTGTGGACACCAAGAAGACAGGTCTGATGGCTGCCGGTGGCGTGATGCCTTTCGAGCATCCGGGTGTGTTCATGATTCAGGGTATCCCTAACGGTGTGGACCTTTCTGTCCTGGAGGCTGATATAGACGCTGAGGTTTACGGCCTGCTTGAGAACGGCATGACCGATGAGGAGTTCCAGAAGGTTATGAATATGGTGGAGATGGGCGAAGCATTAAGCAACAACACCATTGAGAGCATTGCCGAGAGCATGGCAACGGCTTATACCTATTTGAAGAATACCAATTTCGTCAACGAGGGCATGGAGCACTATTCCAGTCTGACCAAAGAGAAAGTGCTTGATGTCGCCAGAAAATACATTGACCCCAATCAGAAGATATCCATTTACTATCTTCCCAAACAGAACTAACTTTAAGACATGTGCAACAATATGAAAAAGATACTTACACTCACACTGACGGCAGCCCTGTTGTCCATATTCCAGCTCAGCGCACAGATAGACAGAAGCAAGGCACCGGAACCCGGTCCCGCACCTACAGTGCAGTTCGGGAACTTTGAAAAATTCACCATGGATAACGGTCTTCGCGTTATTCTTGTAGAGGACCACGACCGTCCTGTCGTGAATTTCAACATCACGTTCGTAGTTGATCCCTTTGTAGAGGGAGACAAAGCCGGTGAGTCATCTTTCTTCGGTGATCTCTGGGGCAGGGGTACTGTCAACCGTACCGCAGAGCAGCTCAACAAGGAGGTGGATTTTCTCGGAGCGACATTCCGGACCAGTTCCCGTTCCATCGGTTTCATGACTTTGACCAAGTACACTGACAAGATGATGGAAATCCTGTCCGATGTGCTGTACAACCCTACATTTCCCGAGGAAGAACTGGACAAGATCAAGGACCAGGCTCTTGGCGGACTCAAGATGTCCCGTACGTCTCCCGGTTCCATTCTCGACAATATTCTCACGGCTACGGTGTATCCTGACGGACATGCCTACAGCGATATCATGACAGAGGCGACGGTGGATGCGATCACCACTGATGACTGCAGGGAGTATTATGAGAACTACATCATACCCAACAGCGCCATTCTTGTTATCGTCGGTGACATGAATATTAAGGAAGCCAGGTCTATCTGTAATAAGTATCTGAGCAAGTGGGAGAAAGGTGAGATTCTTACACACGAGGATCCTGCAGTCAACCGTCCCGAAGGTATAGAAGTGGTGTTCTCGCCCAAGGACGGTGCCGTACAGTCCACCATTGAGATGATGGCCCCCATCACTCTTGTTCCGGGCTCCGAAGATCTTATGGCTCTCTCCATCGCAAATGCCATTTACGGCGGGGGCGGATTCGATGCCAAGTTGTTCCGCAATCTCCGTGAGACTCATGGCTATACATACGGAGTCTATTCCAATATCAATGATGACGAGATATCCGGCTCGTTCTATGCAGGCGGTGATGTCAACGGCAACGCTACCGACAGCTCTTTCGTGCAGATGCGTTATGAGCTTCAGAACATGATGGACGGAGACTATACCGAGGATGACCTTGAGAAATTCAAGACCATGTATGCCGGCAGCTTCTCCCGTTCCCTGGAGTCATCCGGAAATATCGCCAACTATGCTTACATGATAGAGCGCTACAACCTGCCTGAGGATTATTACGCCACATATCTTCAGAGACTGGATGCTCTTACCCTCGACGACATACGTGCAGTGGTCGCCAAGTATTTCGATCCGGACAATATGTACTGGTTCTGTGTAGGTGATCCTTCCGTAATTCCCGCTCTGGCCGCCTACGACTCAGACGGAGTGGTAGTGGAACTTGATTTCGAGGGCAATCCCATCGAGCGCAAGGAAGTGTCTGCAGATGTCACTGTTGAATCGGTTCTCGAGGACTATATCAATGCTGTCGGAGGCCGTGCTCTTGTAGAGGGTATCAAGGACATGTCAGAGGATGTGGAGATGAGTCTGATGGGTATGAGCGTGACCACTTCTACCAGACGCATACTTGACCAGAAGTGCTTCTCGATGTCTCAGGCCATGAACGGCAGCCTTATGTCCCATATCGTACTGCGTGACGGCAAGATCAAGATCTCGGGTGGCGGTATGGAGCAGGAAATCACTGATCCGGAGCAGGTAGAGTCCATGAGTGACATCTATCCTTTCCCCGAGATTCTCGGAGCTGAACAGGGATATGTATTCACGCTCGAGGGCATCGAGAATGTGAACGGCAGTGATACCTACAAGGTAAAGCAGGATAAGGGCGGTGCCGTATCCTACAGCTACTATGATGTGGCTACCGGTCTTAAGGTAAAGACTGTAGCCGCTTCAGAGGGACAGACTCAGGAAGTGGTTTTTGATGATTACCAGAAGACACCCTACGGCATCATCTATCCGATGGTGCAGAAGGTCAACATGCCTCAGATAGGCGAGGTCGAGGCAAAGGTCACAAAGGTAGAGTTCAATACCGGCCTTACTCCCGACCAGCTGTAGTGGTGCAGCAATGCAAGAAACGGGAAGGCGGCGGATTTTGTTCTGCCGCCTTCTTTTTTTGCCTGATTCACATAAATGGCTGTGCCGCATATACTGTTCACGCCTCGGCATAACAAATAAATTTGCTCTGCTCTCGGCTTCTGCCTATATTTGCAGATTGAAGCATGAAGCAGCAGTAATAATATGAAAGAGGTGACTTATAATGTAGACGGAATGTCATGTGTGCATTGTGCGGCACATGTCGCAAGTGCGCTGGAATCTCTTCCCGGTGTAAAGGCTGTAGTGACACTGGAACCTGCGCAGGCAGTTATACAGTTTGCGGACAAGGTATATGACAAATCGGAGCTTCAGGCCGTGGTCGCGGAAAAAGCCGGTGATTATACATTATTTTAATATAAAAACTAAGTTATGAAATTCTTATTCGGCAGATGCATGTCTGCTTTCATGGTCTCCGTAATGGTGGCCTCTTTGTACTCATGTCAGCATGAGTATGATCTTGAGAATATAAACGGTGAGGTGACCATAGGCGGCGACTCACTGGCATTCCCTCTGGGCTCCACGGACAGTATCAGACTTACGACTTTCATCGAGTCACAGGATATTGATATGCTAAAGACAGATGACAACGGCAATTATTATCTGGTGTTCTCTCAGGATTTTGAGGAAATTGTGGATTTGACGGACTATACCGACGACATCATGGTGGATGGTGTGAATATCGATTTCAGCAAGACACTTAGGATACCGGACATGGGTGAGACCGGTACCGTGCGTTCGGATGTCAGGCTGTCGATGGATTTTGACGAGAACTTCTCGTTGGAGTATTCTTTCGAGAGGGCTGCCGAGGCGGGGCTTAAGGATATCGAGCGTGTGCTTTTCGATGATGCCAGATTGTCGGTGACGGCTGATATGTCCGCTTCGGCGATCGACTTGCCTGTCGGCATGGGCGTCGAGGTAGTGGTGGAGTTTCCGGAAAAATACGTTTTCGAGGATACTCCCATGATTGACGGCAATACGGTAGTGTTCTACGGCAATATGGATGAAAACGGTATTGTGGACTTCAGTCCGGTGAATATAATGGAGATCCAGTTTGATCTTCAGGAAGGGGAATCATTTGTTTTCGTAGACGACTTTTCTATCAGGACTTTGTCCATTATAGTCAGTGAAGAAGACATGCCGTCAGTGCAGGGAGGCGATTTGGATGTGGACCTGAATGTCAACGTCGGCTCGGAAAACAGCGGAGACGAGCTGATGCCGTCCGCTTTCTATGGTCGCATGAAACTGAACATGGACCCTATACAGCAGGTCCTGAGTATGGACGGCGTTCCCGATTTCATGAAGGATGACGAGTTTGTTCTTGACTTCTACAATCCTCATGCTGAGCTGATGCTCGGTACCAACGCTGGCATACCTGTGACCGTGAATGCATCTATCGTTGCAGTCGGTGGAACACAGGAGAGCATCGAGCTTTCCCTGCCGGTACCGTATTCGTACGATCCGGACATCACGGATTCCGTGTTGTACTATCTGTCAGAAGACAGACCCGGGAATATCGGTGATGCCGAATGGAGAAAGGCCGATATAGCGTCTTTGATAAGTAAGATACCTGATAATGTGTCTGTTATAGTGCTGCCTACCACTGATGATAATTCCGAGGAACTGCACTATGTGGAATGTGATGCGGAATATCATGTATCAGGCAGGATGGACATGTATGTGCCGTTTGCTTTCGGAGAAAACCTCTATCTCTCCGTTGAGCAGACTATGGAAGGGCTTGACGCTATGGTGGGCGAGCTTCTTGCCATGACGGACATAACAATCGGAGGCAATATTGTCAGCACTTTCCCCGTTACGGTGGAGATAACGGCCAAGTTTTTGGATTCCAATAACAATCCTCTGGATATCATGGTCTCGACCCAGACAATAGCAAGCAGCGGCAGTGACGGCATTCCTGTAAGTACACCTCTGGATCTGTCAGTCAAGAGTACGGGAACGGTAGAGGATATACACGCTGTGGCCCTCAGTTTCACTCTGCTTCCCGGAGACGAGCCTGGTGTGTCTTTCTCCAACAAGGCATTTTTGCAGGCGGATATCTCGATATCGGCCCCTGGAGGAATAACATTGGATATTATGGACCTTGATAATGGAAATAATTGACAAGACTATGAAGAAATTTATATTCACTGCGGTGTTGCTGTCATCGGCATTCCTGAGTCTTGCAGGACAGAACAGGACAAGCTATTTTGTGCGCAACTCCACCCAAAGCCACAATATGAATGCCGCATTTGTGCCCGAACAGGGGTATGTCGGATTCCCTTTCCTGAGCAATATCGATTTTGATCTCAACTCGAACCTCGGACCCTCGGATTTCCTCTACAACCTTCAGGACGGGACAACCGGACTGTTCCTCAATAAGGAAATTCCTTCCGAAGTGTTTCTCGGCAACCTTGTGAAGAACAATTTTGTAAACATGGGTCTATCATACAGCCTTATCAATGCCGGCTGGTTCACCGGCAAGCATTCGTTCTGGAGTGTGGACATGGGACTGGATGTGGATATGGATGCCAATCTGCCTTTGGAAGCATTCCGTTTTCTCAAAGAAGGTATGACATCCGATCCCTCGTCATACAGTATACGCAATCTGAGTATGACCGGAGATGTGTACGCATATGTGTCCGTAGGTTATTCAAGAGATCTGGAGGAACTTGTTGACGGACTTAGAGTGGGTGCAAAGGCCAGGTTCATTGCAAGTGTATCAAGCGTGGACATGAATATAGAGCAGTTGGATATCGATATGAGCTCGGGGAAATGGGCTGCCTCATCCAAGGCATATGCAAATATCTATTCCGGACTTCTGGACTTTGGATTTGATGAAAGCGGGATGCTGGATCTGTCCAGGACATCATTCTCGCCTACTGGATTCGTAAGTGGTATGGGGGCGTCTTTCGATATCGGGGCGGAATATACCATATCGGAAGGAACTCCGGTTGACGGCCTGCGTTTTTCTGTGTCAGTCACTGATCTCGGCTTCATCTCGCACATGGCGGACATGACGACTTCCGTAGAGTCTGCGGAAGGAATACAGTTTGAGGGAGTGGACCATATTAACGATCCTGACATGGATATAAACGGAGAACTGTCCGGTCTTATGGATGATCTTTATTCGATGCTGGCCTTTAAGAAGAAGGATGTAACCGGCAATCAGACGAGGATGCTGGCCGCCACTCTGTACGGCGGTATAGACTATACGTTCCTGCATGACAAGATGAACGTCGGCCTGCTGTATTCGGCCAGGTTCGGAAGGTACAGGACTGATCATGAACTTACTCTTGCATGGAACTATGCTCCTTCTAAGAAGTTCGACATAGCCTTGTCTTACTCTTTCCTGCGCAATGCATCCTCGATAGGATGGCTTATAACATTTACTCCGAAAAAGGGAATAGGCTTGTTTGTAGGCAGTGACTATACTTCATTGAAATATGACGCTCTCAGTTTTTCCGGCATAAAGATTCCTGTACCCTCAAATCTCTTCATAGATTTCAATTTCGGCTTCACGATATCGCTTGGCCGTAACCAGCGTCCTGATGCGGACTGATGTCGGTTTGACTGCAATATAAGAAGATGACCCGATTGCCTTTCGGCTTTCGGGTCATCTTCTTATGGCAGTCCGGTCTTTACATCATGGGAGCTGAGAAGTGTTCCTTGGAGAAAATCCTGGCCTCCGTTATGACGACAGAGTTGCCGTCCTTGTCCATCATGGTGCCTACAATAGTGCCGATCATTCTCTTGTGGTCGACATTTGTGCACTCGAACCTTATATGGTAAGGCTCGTCAATGTAGACAGGTCTGAGATAAGTTACATTCTGGGAAATGAAATAGGCGAGCTTGTCCGCCGGCCACATGGTGCCGAATACCTTGGCGAACGCGCATAGAATCAGTACTCCCTGTGCGACAGGTCTGCCGAATTCTGTCTGGGTGGCGAATGTCCTGTCTATGTGGACAGGGTTGTAGTCATTAGTCAGTTTGGCGTAGACTTCAGCATCTTTCTCTGTAAAGATGGTGTTGTAGTCATAGGTGTCATGAACTCTGATCATAGCAAGAGATTTTAGAATTAGTCCTATAAAGATAGGAAAAAAAGGCCGTTTGTCCAAATAAATCTCAGAAAGTCAGTGACAGTCCGTCGTAAGCAGGCTCCACACCTTCGGGCAGCAGGCCGCTCAGTTCGCTGTGGGTGGCCAGCTGGTGGGACATATGGGTCAGGAAACAATGCCTTGCTCCAACTTTGCGGCATACTTCCAGTGCCTCGTCCATCGAGAAGTGGGACAGATGTTTCTCCCGCCTTATACAGCTTATGACAAATATGTCCACACCTTTGAATTTCTCTATTGACTCAGGCGATATATAGTTGGCATCAGTCAGGTAGCCCAGTCGGCCGAATCTGAATCCGAGAACAGGCAGTCTGTAGTGTATGGCCCGTACCGGTATGATCTCAATTCCGTTTATATAGAAAGGGTTCTCGTCGATGGTGTTGAGTATGAAATCTGGTACTCCGGGATACCTGTTGTCGCCGAACGCGTAGGAATACTCACGTTTCAGGGACTCCTGGACGGGAATTTCGGCATATACGGGAAATCCCTTGTTCATGAAATAGTTGAATGCGCGTACATCGTCCAGACCTCCGGTGTGGTCCTTGTGCATGTGGGTTAGCAGGACGGCATCCAGCTCCCTTATGCCTTCGCGCAGTATCTGCTGTCTGAAATCAGGACCGGCATCTATGACAAGCCTGAGTCCCTCGTATTCTATGTAGGCCGATGTTCTCAGCCTCTTGTCATGGAAGTCATCGGACCGGCATACCCTGCATCCGCATCCGATGATAGGCACGCCTTGCGAGGTTCCTGTGCCGAGAAAGACTATTTTATTGCTCATTGCACCCCAAAGTTATGGAATTTTATGTAATTTTGAACTATGAATTGCAGACTTTATTTGGTTCCTGCACCATTGTGCGATAATCCTCCTGAGGAAGTGGTGCCGCCTTATGTTTTCAGCAGTATCTCCCATGTGCGGCATTTTGCCGTGGAGAACATACGCACAGCGCGCAGGTATCTTTCCAGAACCTGTTTCAAGGGTATGATTGACTCATTGACTTTTTACGAAATCAGTGAGCATTCGACGCAGGAGGATATCGAGGAGATATTCCAGGTTTTGCGCGGGGGTGTGGATATGGCATTGATATCCGAGGCTGGCCTGCCGGCTGTGGCTGATCCGGGTGCGGCGTTGGTGGCACTTGCCCATACGGCTGATGTGGAGGTAGTCCCGTTTTCAGGTCCGTCATCTCTGATGATGGCCCTTATGGCATCAGGAATGAACGGTCAGAGATTTGCCTTCACGGGATATCTGCCGGTGAAAGGCGAGGTCCGCCGCAGGAGAATCAAGGAACTGGAGACACGTTCCAGAAAGTTTTCCGAAACGGAGATTATAATCGAGACCCCGTACAGGAACGGAGCTCTGATGGCGGATATACTTGCTGTATGCAGTCCGTCCACAAGGGTGTGCATCGCCGTGGATGTGACTGCGGCGGACCAGTTCATCAGGACTAAGACTGTTGAAGACTGGAAAAAAACGGAGGCCGTCATGGACAAGAGACCGGCGGTATTTTTGATATCGGCATAAAGTGTTATTATGGGAATTATTGAACTGAAAGGCATGAAGTTCTTCGCGCATCACGGATGTTTCAGCGAGGAGAGGACAATAGGCAATTATTTTGTAGTGGATTTTTCCATCGAGGCGGATCTTGATGCCGCCGGTGAGAGCGATGCTCTTGAGGATACCCTGAATTACCAGCGGATATACGATATTGTAAAGGAGGAGATGGCCGTACCGTCCAATCTTCTGGAGCATGTATCTGCCAGGATCCTGAAGAGATGCCGCAGCATTTTCCCGGCAGCCGGCCGCATGACCGTTTCGGTTTCAAAACTGAATCCCCCTCTCGGAGGAGAAGTGGCCGCATCCAGGGTGACAATGCATTCAGAGCGATGAGGGTAGCTGTACATACTTTGGGCTGCAAGCTGAATTATGCCGAGAGCTCGTCTGTGGCCCGTGAGTTCGCGCATCGCGGGTATGAGGTGGTTCCGCATACGGAGGATGCCGATATCTACATAGTCAATACGTGCTCTGTTACGGCACACAGTGACAAGAAGGACCGTAATCTGATAAGGCGTCTCCACAGAAAGTCACCGGAGGCTGTTATTGCAGTCATAGGATGCTATGCCCAGCTTAAGGGCGGCAGTATCGCCTCTATGGACGGAGTGGACATAGTGCTTGGTGCAGGCAGCAAGGGGCATGTGGTGGATGAGGTGGAAAGACTGCTCTCCTCAGGAAGGAAGCGGCATCCCTTTATTGATATAACCACGATAGATGAGGTGACAGACATCTTTCCGGCGTTCTCCACAGGGGAACGTACGCGCTCCTTTCTCAAGATTCAGGACGGATGTGACTACAAGTGCTCCTACTGCACCGTGCCGTATGCAAGAGGAGCGAGCCGCAGTCTTCCGAAGTCACTCTTGGTCTCCCAGGCAGTTGAGATAGCTGCGGCTGGGGTTAAGGAGATTGTCATTACCGGAGTAAATACGGGAGACTACGGAAGGAAGAGCGGGGAAAGTTTCCTGGATCTGCTGAAGGCTCTCGACGGTGTGGAAGGGATAATGCGTTACAGGATTTCCTCCATCGAACCGAACCTTCTTAAAGATGAGATAGTGGACTGGATATCATCCGGTACCAAGTTCCTGCCGCATTTTCACATACCTCTCCAATCCGGATGCGATGACGTGCTCGTGAGAATGGGCAGGAGGTACAGTACCGCGGATTTCAGACGAAAGATAGAGTATGTGCGCGAGCGTATGGAACATGTCTTTTTCGGAATAGACGTGATAGTGGGTTTTCCGGGAGAGACAGATGAGCAGTTCCGTGCCACCTGCAGATTCCTGGAGGATATACGTCCGGCGTTCATACACGTCTTTCCGTATTCAAGGCGGACCGGAACACCGGCTGCGGATATGCCGGATCAGGTAGACGAGACGGTCAAGGCCAGCAGGGTGGAGGTGCTGGAGGAGATGAGCGGACACTTTCATGATGCGTTCATTCTTGAGAACAGAGGCCGTGAGGAGGAGGTGCTTTTCGAGAGTAAGGCAAAGAACGGCATGATGTTCGGGTATACCAGAAATTATATAAAGGTCGAGAGACCGTATGATCCGTCTCTTATCGGGGAGATCGTGAGGACAGTGCTGGACTGAGCGGAGCGCTATTCTTTCCTGTATTCTATGTACCCGCTTTCCTCCATAAGGTTGAGCGGGTCTTCCTTTGGCTTGAGTATCTCCTGTTTTATTATATTGGCCTCTTCCGCCTCGCGCAACAGGTCTTCCTCGGCTTTCTTCATCATCTCCAGCTCGTATTCCTCTTTGCGCTTTCTGGTGTAGAAGATATTCCTCCAGAAGTCGGCGAATGAGTCGAATTCGTCCTGATACGTGATACCGAATCCGCTTCTCTGCGTGTTGTCGAGATAGTTGGAGTAGGTGTCTGCGGATCTGGTGAACAGGGTTATGCGCAGTTTACCCTGCTTGTCCACCTTGATTTCGGCATCGAAGTCTCCGGCCCAGTTGGAAGATGTCTCGCTGTTGCCAACATTGCCGTTTATTATCAGCCTGTTGTTGAATGCCTGGTAAGATACCGCCACATCGAACATGTCTTTGCTGCCTGTTGTCGTTCCAGGTTGGTAGTTCAGGCCGAGGTCCAGGGGGATATCAAGTTGCCGGAAAAAATTGTTGACCTGGTTGGATACGATTTCGCTGGCGTTTGAATACAGGATCGTGGAGTTGTTTATGATTCCGGACTGCTCGTCAGGGACGAAACTGCCTGAGATAAGCAGTGCCATGAACTGTTTCTGTACTTTGTCAGGAGAACTCAGGGCGCTCTCGACGCTTCCTTTTGTTATAGGATCCAGATCCGGAATATCGATGGAGAATGATATCTGGGGATTGCTGAGGGATCCCTGAAGCTGTATGCCGCAATTTACATTGCGTCTGCTGCCTACGGATGCCGTATCTGCGATGAGGGTGGAAATGGATGCTTTTGTCCTATAGGTGGCTCCTAAATTGAGATTGGTGTTCATGATGTCTCCGTTGAAGTTGATGGAGCCTCCCTCATCCAGGATGAAGTCCCTGGACTGGATTTGGGACAGGGCAAAGTGGAAGCTTCCTTCAGAGATAGTGTAGTCGCCCCTGATGTCCGTGATGTTCCTGCTTGGATTGAGAGTCAGGTCAATATCCCCGTTTCCGGAGCATCTTATGATGCCGCCCATCTGTTTGTTCATTTCTATAAGCAGTTCCGTCCCCTGGGTTATGCTGGCTTGTGCCTGTATCTCAATGTTGCTTTTGCGTGTCCTTCCGGTTCCGGCACTGCTTCCGGTACTGGAAGCGGCCAGCAGGATGGAGTCTGCAGGCAGGCTGAAGTCAGTGAACGTTATGAGCTCTGTGGACGCTGCTGATGAAGATGATGACAGAGGTACGTGGATAGAGGAATTATCCTCGGTACGGACTTGTGCGTCAATGAAAAGGTCGTTCAGGTATCCGGACAGGCCTACCATACCGGATGCATAGGCCGTACCGTAGAACTTGTCGTTGTCTGTGTTCTCTGTATTGAGGCACATGAGGTCACTGAATGTGAGGCTGGCGTCGGTGTACAGATTGCGGAACGAATTGTGGGTTATGCTGCCGCTGAGGGACGCAGTGGCTCCATGCATGTCAGTGATCAGAAGTTCCGGTATGTCGATGCTTCTTTGACTTAGTCTTACAGGTCCGTTCAGTGTGTATCTGACCTTTGTGAATACTGGCACTATGTCAAGTGAGTCTATGTGGCAGTTCTCGCTGCTGAGTATCAGCATGTCCGGTGGACCGGACACTGCAATGTCGCCGCTCAGGCTTCCTCCTGATATCTCGGCGAAGTCCTTGGTTATGGAAGACAGGTAGCTGAGCGGAAGAGCATTAAGGGCCAGACTGAAATTCATGTAGTTGCGTTCGGGAATATAATATCCGCTTATGTTTATGGGATTGTTCTCGCCTTTGTAGTTGTTGATGAGGACGTTGATCCTGTTTCGGGCAAGGTCTCTCCGGCTCAGGATATTGAGACTGCCTATGCTGTTCCCGAGTATGCCTATGCTGTCCGCACTGACCTCCATCGATATTCCTATATCGGAGAAGCAGTTGAACAGTTCCATCTCGCCGGACAGGAAGCCCTTTATATCCATGTCATTCGTCGTGAATGCGTTCAGGACGGACAGGTCGAAATTGTTGACATTTACGGTCAATGCATTCTCGGGATCGTCTGATGCTGTGCCGGATACCAGTAATTCGTTGTCGTCACCGTGTATCCTGAAACCGTCCACTTTTATGAGTCTGTCCGCTATAAGTACGGAGGACGGCTCAAGCAGCCATCTGTATCCGCGCAGGTTGAAGTCGGAAGGCAGCATGTCAATCTCGGTCATAAGCTTTCCTGCCTTTCGTGTGAACCTTATGCCTGCGGCCAGATGCATGCCTGCGGTGTCTGCGTTGTTGTAGGCCAGGTCCAGCATGAGGGTGTCTGATTTTTCGGAGACCTCCAGGCGACAGTTGTCCATGGTCAGGTTCTCCGAGCGTATGCCTCCGACGCTCAGTATGCCTGAAAGTGAATTTCCAGGATTTCCGGCATTCAGGTTGATGCCGTTCAAGGTATATGCTTTGCCGGACTTGTTGTTTATGGATATGTACGGGGACTGTATATCTATGTCAAGAGCATTGGCGGAGTCTATCCTTATGTCCACGGTTGTATTGTCCGCAATCTGGAGGCCAGGCATGATGATCTCGCATATCTGGGACATGTCCGAGGTCCTCAGATGGAAATCGTATTGGCCGCTTCCTTTCTCCATGATGGAAGTGTCGGCCATTATCATATCTCTCAGGGATTGCCCCTGTGCTGCAAGTTTCAGTCTCTCGATGATTCTTGCCGGAGAATCTGTTCCGGAATAGTCTGCGTAGAATACAGGTGAATTGACTGTCACGACATTGCGGTCCTCCATTATTACGGAACGGATGTAAAGGGAGTCGATATGGTATTGTCCGTTCTCGTTGGCGTAGCTGATGTTGTCCATCAGAACACTTCCCAGAATACTGTTGTTGGAGAATAAAAGGTCCGCTCCGGCGGTTATTCCAAGGCTTGACTTAGATCCCTTCTTTATGATGTTCATGGCCTTGAGGTCTGCATAGGGAACATCTATATACAGTTTCACACGTTCAATCTTCTTTCCGCTGCTGTCAAGGTCGATTATGCTCTGGAACATGGTAGGAAATGCCTCGTCGTTGCTTACGAGTCTCACGTTTGCCTTCCGGTCCTGCATTTCGCCCATAAGCAGTATGTTCCTGTACTGATAACCGTTTATTTCAAGCCTGGATATCCTGAGTGAGTCTATGAGGGCGTTTAATTCTCCGGACGGGCTTGTGGCAGATGATATTCTCGTGTTGAAGTCAGTTTTCCCCACGATACCGGTCCCGGCTACCGCTCCTATATCGAGACGTTCGGCCCATAGTGACGCGTCCAGGCTCCTGCCTTGTGCCGAGTCCCTGTCCGCAAGTCTGGCCTCGTAGCCGAGATTGCCTATACCGGACGTGATCTGGCCTATGGAGTAGATGTCATGTATCGTACCGTAAGCAATGCCGGACAGGTTAAGCATTGTGCCGGGAGCAAATTTGTCCATGCCGTTTTTCTTGTGGCTGAACGATGAAACAACCTTTCCGAGCTCTGCGGTTGCGGTGTGGGCATGTTTTATGTTCAGACTGAAGAATGTGCTGTCCATGTCCGGCAGACCCTTGACGGCCGCTCCGATACGTATGCCGGTGCTGTCTCCTGTCAGGACCTGAAGGTCGTAAGTATGCAGGTCGCATACAGGACCGCTTACTTTTCCTGTTATATCAAGCTTCAGACTGTCGTCTTCAAGACCTTTGGCGAAGAAGCCGATACTCCTGAGATCCAGTGTGGTATTGTTTAGATCCGCGCTCAGGACTATTTTGTGGACAAAGTCTTTGAGATCTTTACTGCTGTTGTATCCGAAAGACAGGTGAGCGGCGTTGATCTCCGAGTACGAGTCGGTGAGATGCATGTTGTCAAGTCTGGTTTCCTTGGATGAAAGCAGGAAATTCCCGGCCAGAGAGCGCAGTTCGTATCCGGAGTGGTCAGTACCGTTCAGGTCTCTGATCCTGCAGGAAACGGTATTGTCCTCGATTATGATGCGGTTTATACGTGCACTTATGCCGCTTATGGACATGTTGTTGTAGTTGAATCGTCCGTTCATTTGCCCCAGGCTGTCTTTCATGGTATTGAGCAGGGAGAATCTCATGTCCTTGAGACTTAGCTGGTCAATGGTAAGGTCCGGCAGCCTTACAGGTTTCTTGAGAGAGTCTGGTTTTGGGGTGATTCTGAAGATCCGGTTGATGTTCGACATTTTATGACCTTCATTCACAAGATTGAAGCATCCGTTCTCCAGGACTATCCTGCTCACCTTTATCTGGCCTCTTCTCACGAATTCTTTGGGAGAGATGTCCACTGATATCTTCGACAAGGCGGCCAGAGTGTCTCCTTTCAAGTCAGTGATAGATACATCATAGGCCATAATCTTGTTGAAGAACACTATGGACAGCCGTCCTATCCTGATGTCACCGTCGATTCTGGAGCCGAGGGCAGAGGCGGCCTTCTGCGCCATGGATGTCTGCAGCCGTGGAAACTGCAGGGCCACATAGGCGGCAAAGGGGATGATACAGACAAGTATCAGCAGACCGGTCAATATTTTTCTGACAGCTCTGATAGTGCGTTGGTTTAGGATTCCTTACTTTTCTGTTTTCTGCTGGCGAGCAGCTCAAGCGATGTCACAAGCACAATTCCTATCGCTGCAAACAGGATAGCCAGGCCTATATGGCCGGAGTCGACCGGTCCCAGGGACGGATTGAACGGAAGTACGGGGCTGGAGACGCCGTCATGTTCAAGCTGCCAGGGCCATACCTTCACCAGCGAGCCGATCATGATACCGGCCAGAGCACTGATGGTGACGGAGTGGTACTTGTTCAGCAGCCATGTGAGGAAGTGCGAGAAGGATATGATGCCGACAGCAGCTCCGATTACGAATGTCAAAATCAGTACGATGTTAAGATCTGTGAGAGCCTGCAGCATGTACTCGTATTTTCCGAGCAGGAGCAGGATGAAGCTTCCGGAGATTCCTGGCAGAATCATGGCGCATATCGCGATGGCCCCGCACAGGAATATGAACCACAGGGCGTCAGGAGTCTGGGTAGGAGAGACGAGGCATATCGCTGCACCTCCGGCTGCTCCGAGCAGCATGGCTATGGGATTCTGAATTTTCCGTAAATCCAGATCCTTGATAATGAGAACAGCCGAGGCTATAATAAGCCCGAAGAAGAAGGACCATAGGGGAATAGGCTCATGCACCATAAGGTACTGCATCAGCTTTGCCAGAGAGAAGAAGCTGATCAAGATACCAAGGATGAGCGACAGCAGGAAATTCCCGTTGATATGTTTCCAGAACTTTCCTATTTTACCGGTGAAAAGCAGTTTGAGCGCCTCTGCGTTTATAGACTTGATGGAGCCGAGAAGCTCCTCGTAGATGCCGGTAAGGAAAGCGATTGTTCCGCCGGATACACCTGGAATGACATCGGCTGCTCCCATGCCTATACCTTTAAGGCATATCATTGCATAAGATGAAAATGTTCTCATTGTTTCAACGTATAGAAGTTAGATATTTTATTATACTTTCCGTGACATGCTGTATGGACACTGCAGTGTCGCTGCTGCTTATTACGATGTCGTACTCCTGTCTCCTGGATGGTTCTATGCCTATTGTCAGGGACGAGCGGGCGCTTCTCATAAGATATTCGACCGCGAACGGCCTTTTGTCTTTGGACAGGTCTATAAGGATGTCGAAGGACTTGGATAGAAATTGTTCTGTCTTTTCCGTACCTGGGATACCGTACCAGTTCACGTCCTTTCTGTTTATGATATTGTCTCCATTCTCCGCATTCTTGCGTAAGTCGATGCACAGATGATGGAATTCCAGACCGTTCCGCTTCGCCTCGTTTCTCAGTATCCCGGCCGCTTCGGAGGAACCAGGCACTTCCGCATCGGTGACGGCTCCGATCCTGTGGGAGTTGTTCAAGGAGATGTATTGCCCAATATGCGGATTATTGATCCTTTTTATGGCTCTCCTCTGCAGTATCCGTGTCAGAAAACAACTAATCATTCGCCAAAGATAGCAATAAAGATTAAAATGATATATTTTTGCCATTGATAAAATTGCATTATAGGTATGAATACAGTCAATATCGGAGTCTTCGGCAGAAGGAATGTAGGCAAGTCTTCCATAATAAACTCATTGGCGGGACAGGACGTGGCGATAGTGTCGGACATACCTGGCACAACTACTGATCCGGTAAGAAAGCGTATGGAGATTTTCGGTCTCGGGCCGTGCGTATTGATAGACACAGCCGGAACAGATGACTGCGGGAGTCTCGGTGAGATGAGGGTACGGAGGACACTTGATATCGTCGCCCAGATAGATGTCGCAGTGCTGGTGTTCAGCGGCAGCAGTTTCGGAGATTGGGAGGAAAGTCTGATTGAAAGATTTTCCGAGTATTCCCTGCCGGTGGTGCTGGTGCACAATAAAGCGGACATCTCCTGTGCAGACAAGCAGTTGAAAGACCGTATCGGACAGAAGTACGGTCTCGATGTGGCTGAGTATTCGGCAGGCGGGCATGCAGATGAACGTACCGGAAAGGAGATGCTCGATGCTCTGGTTGACAGGATCAGGGCAGCTGCTTCCTCTGCGGAGTATGCTGAGATTCCGATGTTTTCCGGAATTGTGTCTTCGCGGGATCACGTGCTTCTGGTATGTCCCATAGACAGCGAGGCTCCCACTGGCAGGCTGATACTTCCTCAGGTGAATGCCATACGTAACCTGCTTGACATCGGGGCGTATACGACAGTCGTGCAGCCTTCCGGCCTTGAAGATATCTTCCGGAACGGCAATCCCGGTTTCAGTCTGGCAGTCACTGACAGCCAGGCATTCGCGGAAGCCGCCAGGACAGTCCCTGAGGATGTGCCTCTTACAAGTTTCAGTATGCTGCTGGCCCGCAGCAAGGGCTGTTTCAAGGAATACTGCGCGGGAACTTCCAGAATAGACAGACTGGAAGACGGTGACAGGATACTGATATTGGAGTCGTGTACACACCATTCTTCGTGCGATGACATAGGACGGGTCAAGATACCGGCCCTTATGCGCAAGTATACGGGAAAATCACTTGAGTTCGAGGTTGTAGGCGGCCTTGACAGGATACCGGGAGAAGTGACGGATTACGCAATGGTGCTTCAGTGCGGAGGCTGTATGATCACCAAGAGGCAGCTGTATTCCAGACTGCTTCCTGCGATAAGGGCGGGAGTACCTGTGTCCAATTACGGAATGGCGATATCATATATGAAAGGTATATACGAACGGGCCTTGAGGCCATTGCTGAGGTAGTCTATGGAACTTGACCGCAATACGCTGATATCATGGCTTGAGGAAAAGGACACTTCCCGTCTCGAGCATCTGTACGGCGAGGCATACAGAACCAAGGTGTCAACAGTCGGGGACAAAGTGTATCTCCGCGGTCTGGTCGAGATTTCCAATATATGCCGCAAGAATTGTCTTTATTGCGGCATACGCAGGGACAATCATGCAGCGGGACGCTATGAGATATCCTCGGAGGAAGTTTTGCAGTCGGCGGAGTTCGCCTATAGAGAAGGGTATGCGTCAATGGTGATTCAGGGAGGGGAAAGGACGGACAGGGCCTTTATCAACAAGATAACATCGCTGCTGAAGGAAATTAAACAGCGATGGCCGCTCGGTATTACTCTGTCTCTCGGTGAGCAGCCGCTGGAAGTGTACCGGGAATGGTTCGAGGCCGGGGCTCACCGCTATCTGCTGCGTATAGAAAGTTCCACCAGGGAATTGTATGAAAAGATTCATCCGGCTGACATAACGCACAGTTATGACTCGAGAGTGCAGGCCCTGAAGGATCTTCGGACGGCCGGTTATCAGGTAGGAACCGGCGTAATGATAGGACTGCCGTTCCAGACAGCAGCCCATCTTGCCGATGACCTGCTTTTCTTTAAGAAAATGGATATCGACATGTGCGGCATGGGACCATATCTGGAGCACTCTCAGACGCCGCTGTACCGATGGCGCCATCTTCTTCTTCCGCAGGAGCGCAGGCTTGAGCTTTCGGTTACCATGGTGGCTCTGCTCCGTCTTCTTATGCCAGATATAAATATAGCGGCCACTACAGCCATGCAGGCCATAGATCCCTATGGGCGTGAGAAAGCCATTATGGCCGGAGCCAATGTTCTCATGCCCAATCTTACCCTGTCGGAAGTGAGGGAGAATTACCAGATTTATCAGAACAAGCCCGGAATAGGGGAGGATGCCGCAATCTCCTCGTCCAGGACCGAGCGGAGACTGGCGGAAATGAAAATCCCCATCGGCTGGGGCCAATGGGGAGATTCCGTACATTTCGGTAAACGCTGAACTATTTCTCCGACATATAGATCTGAGCCACTTCCTCGTCGGAAAGGGCTCTCGAATTATATATCCGTAGGTTATCGAAATTGGTGTCTATCGCATTGTCTCCTGACTCACTGGCACCTCCGAGCAGGAACTTGGTACAGGTACGTTCGGTATAGCCGTAGAGCCTCAGCGAGTCTACCAGCACTCCGTCGATATAAAGCGAGCCGATTACAGTATTGTCTTCAGTCCTTACGACTACAGCTATGAAATGCCAGTTGTAGTCCAGCTGGGGGTGAGTGAAGCTGGAGCCGTTGTAGTTGGAACTGTTGTTGATGTAGAACTTTCCATCCCGGATTGTCAGTTTGGGCTGATTGAATCTGCTGTCTCCGTTAGCCATTGACCATACGTGCCCGTCGGAAAATCCTTTCATCCAGAAAGTGATGCTGTAGTTCATGTTGGGGTATGCGATGAGAGGCTTGGGGAAAGATATCTGGCTTCCGTCTATCGAACTTACAGCGATGGCCTGTGTGCCGTCGGCTCCTGTGGTGTACTGGGGATTGTTTACTGGATTGCCCTGTACAGCAGATACCTCGCTGCGGGTCGTGCCGTTGAACCGGAAATAGGCCGCAAGACCGTTGCGGACTGTGTTGAGCGGATCCTGGGAAGGCTTGGTTGCGGCAGGGACCGTTTCCTGTACGGGAGCTGTGGCAGCCTGGGGCTGTACAGCAGGCTGTGGTGTGGCCGAACCGTCTGAGGTAAGGCTGATATCGGCCCTGACAGTAGTCCCGGAGATTACGGAAGCCTGCACCTCCCCTGCGGAATATCCGTTCTTGACAGCCTGGACGGAGTATGTGCCGGATGCAAGGTCGTTGAACACATACAGACCATTGCGACCGGTAGTGACCGTTTTGCCTCCGGGGATAAGAGTCGGCCTTGCATAGGGCAGGGGCTGACCTGTGGCCGCGTCGGAGACTACACCGGTGATGGATATGTCCACGTTGTTCTTGAAATAGATCTTGCCGCTGATGTATTTGTTGCCGGCACGGAAACGTACCTCTATCCAGTTCTGGTCATCCTCGTAGCAATATTCGTCATTGTACTTGATCACCAGGGTGTTGCCCTCGTATGACGAGGATATCTGGGAGGCGCAGTTGGATTTGATCTGAGGCATTTGGCTGGTAGAGATGCTGCGTCCTGCCAGCGAGAGGCTGACGACTGCGACTCCTTTTTTCTCCTGGAACCAGTCAATGGTAATCTGGTCGTAAAGCTGGCGGTACTGGTTGGCTATGCCCTGTACCTGATTGAATCTCGGGTCCTGGACATCGAACTCGTCCTGAAAAGCCCTCAGACTGCTCAGTGTTTCTGAAATCTCCTCTATGGAAGTAATGAAGTCTATGCCGTCCTGATAAGCGGCAAGTCTCTCGTTCAGTCCGCGGTCATGCTCCTGGTACTCCATGACGAGCTTCTTCATCTCAAACTCGCTGAACGGATATTTGACGGCATAAAAGTACTCATATCTGCCGGTGGAACGGTAGTATCTTCTTTCCCAATAGTAGTCGGCTGCCTTTGACAAGGAGATTTCTCCGATAAAAGGAAGTTTGGCCGTACGGGAAAGGATGGATGACTCCAGACTCTGTGTAATGCTGAAATCGCTTCCGTTCTGATATGAGGAGGTGGTGAGACTGGACTCCGAGACGATTCGGGTGGCAATGCTCTGGGCGATCTGTTTCTTGATATTCTCTATGACTGCTGCCTTGGCCTCTTCTATGTCCCCGCCTGATGCTGTTGCTATCAGGTAGTCCCGTTCAACGGAATTGACCCATTCCGGCATGTTTCTGGCACTGGACTCCTCCACCTTGAATTCCTTCTTCTGGGCAGATGCCGAGAAAGCAACGGCGAGAGTAAGTACAAGCGCAGCAAGGAAATATGTATGAAATTTTCTCATATCGTCAGTCTATGTCTAATAAATATGCTCATCGAAATACTCCTTGGCCTGATTGATAAGGGCTCTGAGCTTTGGGTCGCGGGCCTTGACTTTTTTTACGGCGTCCATGCAGGATGCCTGGTCATTGTCCGCTATACCTTTGACAGTAAATGATGTCTGGCTCAGAACATCTCCGGATGCGGTGTCAGTGACGAAAAGGGATATTTCAAGTTCTGTGACAAACATCGGGGGAGCCGTGGAGGTGACGTCCTTGGACAGCTCAGCAACCTTGGCCTGCAGTACGAAACGACTGTTGTCCGCAGCCGCGTCATTGAGAACCAGCGCCTGCTTGAGATTGGATGTGAGCGTAGTGACGGCATTTTCGCTGGAGATGCCGTCAGGGACCGCAACACTGACAGTCAGGCGCTCCTGGGCATGAATATATACAACTGCGGACAGTGTCAGAAGGAGGGCTGTGAAAAATCTTCTCATAATCTTCAATCTTGTTAAACAATGTCAGTCAAATGTCAGTCACCAAGCACGATCCATACACTGCCGAGTCCTCTCTCGTTGATTTTGTAAGGAAGATTGAACGGTTCCTTGTTGAGAAAACGGGCCAGATCCATAGCGAAACCGCGGGTGTCTATGGCTCTTTCCTTTCCGAGTACAGTCTTGTACAGAGGGATGCGTACCTGTTCGTAGTCAACAAAGCTGTCTCCCCCGGAAACTCTTGAAAATCGGTGGTTGACAGTGTTTTCGTCCATCCAGTAATCCAATACGTCCGAAAGAAGGACCACTTCGCCCAGAAATTCCACTTCGTCATTCATGGTCAGCGGACAGTTGTCGGTCATGCGTACGGATATGGTTACTTCGCGGCCGTTGGCGAACATGTCGTCGAAGTGGGACTGGAGGGCGGCATTGAATGAGTCCATGTAATTAAGCACAGCCTCTTCCAGAAGCAGACCGACAGTAGCTGCCGTAGAAGGGGCCCCGTCGCCTGAGGCTGCAGTGATGACTTTGTTGGTGTAGGCATCTACTCCGCGGAGATTGAAGGATATGTACTTTTGAGGACCGCGTGACTTGATGCTGAAATCCAGATCCATGATGATATCGGCTTTCGCTGTTCTCTTGAGCTTGTCCAAGGGGGATTCGGTGATGGTGCCCCCGCCGGTTCCGGAGAAGAGGGCGGCTTCCGCCTGCTGGGTTTCCATGCTCTTGAGTGTCTGCTCCAGGTCCTTCAGAGGGAATCCGCGGTCAGCCATGATCTTGGAGAGTTCGGATACCGCCAGTCTTAGATTCTCATCGGAAAGAAAGGCTTTGGAATAGTCCGGCGCACTCTGGGTGCTTCCGTTTCCGTCATCATAAGTCATTACATATCCTTCTCTTACGCAGTATGCGTCACTCGGGATAACCATTATTACCGGCTTCCTTGCCTGGGAGAACATTGCTGTAGAAAGGAAAGCAAGGACCGTGACAAATAGTAACTTTCTCATATCGTCAGGTATTAGAATTTTTCATCCAGTCTGTCGTGGAAATTGTCCTTGTTTATTTCAAGTGCGACTTTCTTCTTTTCGGTGTCGTTGAAATCATAAAGGATGTAATAGTAATAGACATCCTGTTTCTTGACCAGTCTGTGCTCCCAGTAGGTCTGGACTGACGTGGCCTCGGATATGTTGCGGATAAACTGTGAGTTCTCTACGTCGTTGCGTACTTTCTCCACATCGGCGCCCTCTACGAGAGTTTGCATCAGGTACGCGGTGATGGCGTTGGAGGCAAGATTGTGAAGTTCTTCAAATGCCTTGTCTCTGGCATCCTGGAGACTTACGTTGCTCTGCTGGTCGATTTTCAGGAGGTCGTAGCGGTCTACATTTCTCTTGATCCAGACAGGACGTTTGTCCTCACTGCTTTCAATAAGTTTTCCCTGTCCGAAAGCCGAAAAGGTAATCAGACACATGAGAGACAGTAACAGAATTCGTTTCATGTCGATTGCAAATTTAGGATTTATCAATATGTTACAAATATAACTAAAAAATGAACATATCGGTGTGATGTGACACTATTTTACAGAAAAGGCTGCATCAGGATGTCCTGGTGCAGCCTCTGTATAACGGGTATGTAAACCGCGTTTATCTGTTCATTCCGCTCTTGATGGCAGCCTGCGCGGCAGCAAGACGTGCGATGGGAACGCGGAAAGGAGAGCATGAAACGTAATCCATTCCGATTCCGTTGCAGAACTCTACGGAAGCAGGGTCGCCGCCGTGCTCGCCGCAGATACCTACTTTGAGTTTCGGGTTGGTGCTGCGTCCGCCCTGGACACCGATCTCAAGCAGTTTTCCTACAGACTCCACATCGATGGTCTGGAACGGATCGGCATCGAGGAGCTTGTTTTCCAGATAGTCGTTCATGAATGCTCCGATGTCATCGCGTGAAAAGCCGAATGTCATCTGAGTCAGGTCATTGGTTCCGAATGAGAAGAACTGGGCCGTCTTTGCCATGAAGTTGGCCAGCAGTGCGGCTCTCGGGATCTCAATCATCGTACCGTAGAGGTAGTTGATTGTCACGCCCGTGGCTTTCTCGACCTCATCGTGTACGCGGTCGCATATTTTCTTCTGGAAGTCAAGCTCGCGTACGATGATGGTTACCGGAATCATTATCTCTGGTCTGGGGTTGAGACCTTCCTTGATCAGCTCTGCGGTAGCGTTGAAGATAGCGCGGAACTGGGTCTCGCTTATTTCGGGATAGGTGACGCCGAGACGGACTCCACGGTGTCCCATCATAGGATTGACCTCATGCAGGCTCTCGCCGCGTTTCTCGATATCGTCGATGGATACACCGAGTTCTTTGGCAAGTTCGGCTTCCTTCTCGGGAGTCTGAGGAACAAACTCATGGAGAGGGGGGTCAAGCAGACGGAAGGTGACAGGCTTGCCGTCCATTACTTTCATGGTGGCCTTTACTGCATCCTTGATGTACGGTTCCAGTTCAGCAAGGGCAGCCTTTCTCTCGGCAGTGTCCTTGGACAGAATCATTTTTCTGAGCTTGGACAGAGGAGCTTCAGAATGAGCACCGTAGAACATGTGCTCGATACGGAACAGGCCGATGCCCTCGGCGCCGAAAGAGAGTGCCCGTGCGGCACCCTCAGGAGTGTCTGCGTTAGTGCGCACACCCAGTCTGCGGTATTTGTCCACGAGAGTCATGTATTCCACGAAACGGGGATTCTCAGATGCGTCCATTGTATCTACGGGCACATCGTATACGAAGCCCTTGCTTCCGTTAAGGGAGAATACGTCTCCTTCCTTATATGTCTTTCCGTTGATGGTAAGCGTCTTGGTCTCCAGGTTGATATGCAGTGCATCGCAGCCTACGATGCAGCATTTGCCCCAGCCGCGTGCAACGAGAGCGGCGTGCGATGTCATGCCTCCGCGGGCTGTGAGCAGACCGTCAGCAGCACGCATTCCCTCTACATCTTCGGGGTTGGTCTCCTCACGTACGAGAATGACTTTTTCCTTGCGGTTTGCAGCGGCTACGGCATCCTCGGCCGTGAAAACGATCTTTCCTACAGAACCGCCGGGACCTGCGGGCAGACCTTGTGCGATAACGGTGGCCTTCTTCTCGGCAGCGGGATTGAGGATGGGGTGGAGGAGCTCGTCAAGCTGGTTGGGAGCTACTCTCATGACGGCGGTCTTCTCGTCTATGAGACCTTCATGGAGCATGTCCATTGCCATGTTGAGAGCGGCCAGACCTGTCCTCTTGCCGACACGGCACTGCAGCATCCAGAGCTTGCCGTCCTGAATGGTGAACTCGATGTCCTGCATGTCCTTGAAGTGCTGTTCCAGATGGTTCTGGATATCGTCCAGTTCCTTGTATACTTCGGGCATGGCTGTCTCGAGGGATGCGAGATTGCGGTTGTGCTCGTTCTTGGTGGCCTCGTTCAGAGGGTTGGGGGTACGGATACCTGCGACCACGTCCTCACCCTGTGCGTTGATCAGCCACTCTCCATAGAATTTGTTCTCACCTGTTGCGGGGTTGCGGGAGAATGCTACTCCTGTAGCGGAATTGTCGCCCATGTTTCCGAATACCATGGCCTGTACGTTCACTGCAGTACCCCAGTCATCAGGTATGCCCTCAATGCGGCGATAAGCAACTGCTCTCTTGCCGTTCCAGGATTTGAAAACGGCTCCGATCCCACCCCAGAGCTGCTCGTATGCGTTGTCGGGGAATTCCTTGCCGAGAACCTGTCTTACTCTTGTCTTGAAGTCCTCGCAGAGCTGTTTGAGGTCCTCCTCGGTCAGGTCTGTGTCGCTCTTGTAGCCTTTCTTTGCTTTCAGGTCGCCGAGCATACGGTCAAGCTGGACTCTGATGCCCTGACCCTCAGTGGGTTCGATGCCCTCGGCCTTTTCCATGACCACGTCCGAGTACATCATTATCAGACGGCGGTATGCGTCGTATACGAAACGGGGATTCTGCGTCTTTGCGATCATCCCGGGTATGGTTGCGGAGCAAAGTCCGATATTCAAAACTGTCTCCATCATTCCGGGCATGGAGGAACGTGCTCCGGAGCGGCAGGATACGAGGAGCGGATTCTCCTTGTCCCCGAACTTTCTGCCCATCATCTTCTCTGCGCGTGCGAGTGCCTCATTGACCTCTTTCTCCAGATCTGCGGGATATTTGCATCCCAGATTGTAATACTCGGTGCAGCACTCGGTGGTAATGGTGAATCCTGCGGGAACAGGCATTCCGAGTGTGCACATCTCAGCGAGATTCGCACCTTTGCCGCCAAGGAGGTTTCTCATTGAACCGTTTCCTTCGGCCTCTTTACCTCCAAAGAAATAAACTCGTTTGTTTGACATAAATATTAGATAATTTGTTAGTTTTGGTCCAAAACTGTAAATTGTCAGTCGCAAAAATAACTATTTTTCAAATACCGTATATAGGTCCGGCAAATATTTTTGGGCAATATGTGAAAATAATCCCAGCGCAGGTAAGAAAACCATGCCCGGGATACTTTTCAAATTATTTAAGCCAGTCCGGATTAAGCACGGATGCTCTGCATATACTGGAGCAGGAAGCAATAAGCCTCGCACTCGGTAAACCTGCAAATAACGAAACAACGACTAAATCTTCATCTGTCGTCAGAACTTTGACAAGAAGATTGTATTGTCACGATGATCTAATGAAAAACTTACCGGTAGCAAACCTCAAGATTCAATTCAAATTAGGCTCAAATATCTGGGAGACATATACTCAATCCGACTGGTACTTCAGTATAACAAATGCCATACCGTTGGAGGCCTATTACTCGGAAATATTCCAACATCCAAGGTGGAAGATAACCTTAGAAAATAGCACAAGCTCTATCTCATACACTTCGGGAACAGTGCAAGATGTATGGCATAATAACACTGAGAAGACATTCAATTCGTATAGCTATGCAGAATTTCCAGTATATGAAATTTTAAGGGCAGTAAATTACTACTACAATGGCAATCATTCCATCAGGAGATGGTATTACGATGAAGGAATAAGGATAAGGGCGTTGAGCAAGGAAAACGAAACCAGCAATGGATATTTCACATACTCTAAGTACAATCGAGCCTATATAAGTATCTATGCAAACAATGAGAAGAAAAGGCATTGGAGAATAGGTACAGTTCTGCATGAACTGGGACACTTCACCATGTATGGAGAAAGAGGCGGTGCTTCAGAATTCAATCAAGTTCATCGGCTAATTCAAGAAAGTTATGCTTCTTATGTTGGATACTATTTAGGTGAGAGCTATTACAGATCCCAAGGCTACACAAAAACGTCTGTTAACGAAAATCTCACCGGGCAGGGACGTCAAGGGTGGAAAAAGACAGCACCAACTAATTATTCTCCACTTTTTGTAGATCTTATTGACAATTACAATCAGGGAGCATCCACTTCTGGTCCCTATAATTACGACACTATAAAAAACTTCCCGCACACCACTATTCAAACAATGGCAGCCACATGCACAGATAAAAGTGCCATTCAGTCAAAACTTCAAGAGTACGTAGGTGTATATTACACCAGCAGTGAACTTGCCAAATTTCTGCAGCCATATAACGATGCTTTTTAAAATTGAAGACCATGAAAAATCTTTTAATACCGACAATCTGTCTGCTTTGCTGCCTTATGTCGGCTCAATCGTGTAATACCGATAATGGCGAAATGACACTCGGAATCGAGAGGGATACTACTCTGGCCGGCTCTGTCAGTTTAACACAGATATACTACTTCACTGCGGAATGCTCTTATGATGGAGAAGTTCTGGACGGTTTTACCGACTATATGAGCCAGATAAGTTGGGGAGACACTACAATCAGACTATCTGTCGAAGACATTCCCGTTTCCGGAAAAGCAGGAGATGTGACATTTAACTTCACCACAGACAGTTGCGCTGTCAGCTTTAATGAGAGCGGCTATGAGTCCGTCAGCGCAAACGTCAATGGATATATCCGCGAGATTCCTATCACGAAGGATGATCCGGCTGCACCTAATTATGACTGTGCGATAGACTTTCAATGCGAGGTGGACGGTAAGCCGTTGCTCCTTAGTTAAAAATTAACAAAATGAAGGCGATGGCAATTTTTCCCATGGTTTAAATGTATAACGATTTAAATATACATTGTCACTGTAGAAATTGAAATGCGTGTGCATCTTGTCGAATTGCGTATCTGATAATCAGTGAGTTATGAACCATGCTGCACATTTGGAGGGTTTTAAAATAGGCAAATGTGCAATGTGTTTTGTAACACGCTGTAAATCAAGGGCGATTTATTCGGACTGCACATCCGTTTCCAATTTCCTGAAGTGAGGACAGTTCGATGTGCGAGTCCGTACCGGCACTGAGACTTGCTTACAAAGGCTGGATTATTTAAATCTGTGATCGACAAGCCTTTGCTTATAAAAGTCTATCGGCAAGGCCGGAAAGTTCGCTGCGCTCGCCCTTGGTCATGTTGATGTGGGCGAAGACGCTCTGGCCGAAAAACTTGTCGCACAGGTGGGTCAGACCGTTGGAATAGAAGTCCAGGTAGGGCTGGTCTATCTGGTAGATGTCACCAGTAAAGACTATCTTGGTGCCCTCGCCGGCTCTGGTGATGATGGTCTTGACTTCGTGCGGAGTCAGGTTCTGGGACTCGTCTACGATGAAGAAGACGTTGCCGAGGCTGCGTCCGCGGATATAGGCCAGAGGATTGATGACCAGTTTCTCCGATTTCAGCATGTCGTCGATCATGGCCACTTCCTTACTGCCAGGTCCGTAGCAGCTTTTGATGACGGACAGATTGTCGAACAGCGGCAGCATATAGGGGCTTGTCTTTTTCTCAACCGTCCCGGGCAGGAATCCTATTTCCTGATTTTTAAGAGGTATCACCGGGCGTGAGAGCAGTATCTGTTCATAATTGCCTGCTTGGGCCAAGGCTCCGGCAAGAGCCAGCAGGGTCTTGCCGGTACCAGACCGGCCTGTCAGGGCTATCAGTTTGATGTCGGGATTCAGAACGGCGTCCAGCGCGAGTATCTGCTCGTCGTTACGCGGCTCTATGCCGAATGCCGCCTGCGGTCTTACTTTGATGATACAGCGGCTTTGGTTGTCATATCTTGCAAGCGTCACATTGCGGGCACTGTCGAAAATCTTGTAGTATTGGTTACAGGCTGGTCTACGCCGCAGGCCGAGCTCAGAGTATGGAACTCCATCCTTAGCGGAGTCAATCCTGCGGATAAGGGGGTCATTCATATTCCTGACTGTCAGTACCTCCTTTTCAGTCTTGACTACCCGTTTCTCCTCAACCTTGTCCGACAGGTAGTCCTGGGCCATAAGACCGAGAGCCTTGGCTTTCAGCCGCATGTTGACATCCTTGGTGACCAGGATGACCTTCCTGTCCGGCGTATTGTCCCGCAGCCACACTGCCGTGGCTATGATGCGGTGGTCCGGGATATCGTCTATCAGAGAGTCTTTCATGGCCTGTGTGTAGCCGTGTCCCATCTCTATCTTGATGTGTCCGCGGCCTTTGCCGAGACTGATGCCCTGGTCGAACAGGGTATTGTCCGATATCTTGTCAAGAGCACGGACGAAGGCCCTGGCATTGTAGCCGAGGTTGTCGTCCCCTTTCTTGAATTTGTCCAGCTCCTCAATGACACTTACCGGGATGTAGATGTCATTGTCCTGAAAGTTGAAGATGGAACGGCTGTCATGCAGGATGACGTTGGTGTCCAGAACAAAAATCTTGGGCGGCCGGGTCTGGCGGTTGTCCATCGTCCTCAGGTCGTTCCTGTAATGTCTTATCGTTTTTCCAGCCATCTTCTTCCGTTTATGAACATTTCAATCCATGGTGTGACAGTATCTTCCTTCCTGTCCGGATACCATGCCCAGTTCCACGGCCTGAGACATCTTTCGGGATGGGGCATCATGGCTAAGTGCCTGCCGTCGGGAGAGCATACTCCGGCAATGCCATCGGGAGAGCCGTTTGGATTGCCAGGATAGTCGTTGTAGTTGAATCTTAAAGCCACGTTGTATTCCTCCAAAGGTCTTGGGAATGTAAAACGTCCTTCCCCGTGAGCGACCCATATTCCGAGTTTGGCTCCCTGAAGCGATGAAAGCAGTATGGACGGGGAGTTTTCAATAGTGACTCCTACGAATGCGGATTCGTATTTACGGGACTCATTGTGCTTCATCTTGGGAGACATCTCCTTGTTGTCAGGTGTTATGAGACCCATCTCGGCCATCAGCTGGCATCCGTTGCAGACTCCGAGGCTCAGGGTGTCCTTGCGGGCATAGAAGCGCTCGATGGCCGTGCGTGCCTTCTCGTTGTAGAGAAGTGCTCCGGCCCAGCCTTTCGCGGAACCGAGAGTGTCGGCGTTGGAGAATCCTCCTACGAATACGATCATCTGTACATCATCGAGTGTTTCGCGTCCCGATACCAAATCTGTAACATGTACGTCCTTTACTGCAAAACCGGCCATGTGAAGTGCCCAGGCCATCTCGCGGTCTCCGTTGGATCCGGTCTCGCGGATAATGGCTGCCTTGACATTGCGCACTGACGGTTCTGTATACTTGCCGTCGAAATACTTCGGGAAAGAGAACTTGAGAGGCTGGCGCCCGTAGTTGGCGAATCTGCTCTCAGCGCATTCCGGAGCTGTCTGCAGGGAGTCCAGAAGATAGGACGACCTGTACCATCTGTTCCTCATGGCATCGATATCGAGATCAAGTCTGTGGGGCTCGGTCTCAGTTCCATAAATGACAGTCATATTGCGGCCATCAGAGGGGTGTCCTATGCTGTAAGCCTTTACGGGACCGAGATCCTTCAGGAACGCGTCTTTCCCACTGTTCTTCACCTGAACTATAACGCCGGGTATCTCCGAAAGAAGGATATCCGATGACCCGAATTCCCTCAGGTCGATATCTGCACCTCCGTCAGTATTTGCGAAGCACATCTCCAGCAGCGTCACGATCATGCCGCCTGCAGAGATATCGTGTCCGGCTACGACAGGATTGTCCATTGTATTGAACATTGCATCCTGAAGGTGCATGAAACAGGTCTTGAAATATGCAGGATCATCCACATCAGGAGCCTTGTCTCCAATTCTGCTGACTGTGGCGGCGTAAGCGGAGCCCCCAAGCGGGAAATGGCTGTTGCCTTTGCCTATGTGTACGAAAGGTATGTACAATAATGTAGTGTCGGTGTCCCTGCTCATGACCGGATGCAGTGTAAGGTTGACATTCTTGCACTCACCTGACGCAGATACAATCAGGGTTCCTGGAGACAACACTTTCCTGCCGTCAGGATATTTCTGGGTCATTGACATGGAGTCCTTTCCCGTCGGGATGTTCACTCCTATGGCGATGGCGAAGTCACTGGCTCCCTGTACAGCAGCATACAGCCGGGCATTCTCGCCGTCATTCCTGCATGGCCACATCCAGTTGGCGCTTAGGGATATTCCGTATATGTTGTCCTTGACAGGAGTCCATATGATGTTTGTCAGGGCCTCGGCTATGGCAAGTCTCGATCCGGCGGCAGGATCAATCATCGCGGCAGCGGGAGCATGTCCTATGGAAATTGCGATGCCCTCGGGGTCGTCATAGCCGATAGCTGTGACTCCCAGGTCGTTGAGTGGCAGCTGTATCTCTCCGCAGCACTGCTGGCACGCGATGAGTCCTGTCACGGAGCGGTCGACCTTGTTGGTGAGCCAGTCCTTGCATGCCACGGACTCCAGCAGAAGCACGTCCGTTATGGCTTTGGTCATATCGGCGGCCGGCATTATGCCGGAATCCTTGACCGGAACAAATCCGCCATGACCGTCCGCTCCTCCTTTCGGAGACGAGTCTCTCATGACGGTCTTGGGTGTGGAACCGAACATGTCGGACAGGTCAAGGTCTATGGGAGTGTCTCCGTTACGGCTGTCCCTTAGTGTGAAATTGCCCTTTCCGCTTACTTCTCCTATCACGTAGAACGGCGCTCTTTCCCTTTCAGCTATCTTTCTCAGCTCTTCGGTATCCGATTTCTTCATCACCAGACCCATTCTCTCCTGACTCTCGTTTCCGATGATTTCCTTGTCGGACAGGGTAGGGTCTCCTATCGGCAGTTTGGATATGTCAATGTCTCCCCCGACTTCCTCCACAAGTTCCGACAGACAGTTCAAGTGTCCGCCTGCACCGTGGTCATGTATTGAGATGATGGTGTTGTGCTCTTTTTCGGCTACGGAGCGTATGGTGTTGTATACTCTTTTCTGCATTTCCGGGTTGGCGCGCTGTATTGCATTGAGCTCGATGGCATTGCCGTACTCACCTGTAGCCACGGAGGAGACAGCGCCTCCACCCATGCCTATGCGGTAGTTGTCGCCCCCGAGCAGTACGATACCGTCTCCTTTTGACGGACGGCTCTTGGCCGCATCGGATTTCTTCGCGAAACCTACTCCTCCGGCGAGCATGACAACCTTGTCGTATCCGTATTCACGGGTAGATCCGTCAGGATCGTTCTCTGTGTGCTCGAATGTCTGCAGGGAACCGCAAATAAGGGGCTGGCCGAACTTGTTGCCGAAGTCGGACGCTCCGTTTGAAGCCTTGACAAGTATCTCTGCAGGCGTCTGGTACAGCCATTTGCGAGGTGGACGGGCCTCCCATGCCCTGTCCTGGTCGATGCGGGGATAGGATGTCATGTAAACCGCAGTTCCGGCTATGGGGAAGGATCCTTTTCCACCGGCCATGCGATCCCTGATTTCTCCTCCGCTGCCTGTAGCCGCACCGTTGAAGGGTTCCACGGTGGTAGGGAAGTTGTGAGTCTCCGCCTTCATCGAAATGACGGTTTTCTGCTCTTCGGTCTTGAAAAAGCTGGGTCTGGATGCGGATTCGGGGTGGAACATCCTGATCCGCGGACCTTCTATGAAGGCGCAGTTATCCTTGTAGGCTGATACGATTCTTCCCAGGTTGACCGCTGATGTCTTCTTTATCAACTTGAAAAGCGAGGATTCCTTCTCGACTCCGTCAATGATGAATGTGCCGTTGAATATCTTGTGGCGGCAGTGTTCTGAATTGACCTGGGAGAATCCGAACACCTCGCTGTCAGTAAGCGGTCTTCCTATCTTTTCGGAAAGATTCTTTAGATACAGGATCTCATCCTCGGACAGAGCCAGTCCTTCCTGTCGGTTGTATTCCTCGAAATCCGATATGTAAAGGATGGGTTCCGGTTTGTGCTCTACGGTGAATATGCTGCCGTCAAGGCCGTTGTATATGCGCTGCAGCATCCTGTCGTAGGGTATGTCAGATTCGGACGGATACTTTTTCCTGTCCACAGGGAAATACTCCTCGATTCTGTTGATGCCGGTGATATTCATATTCTGAGTTATCTCTACGGCCGCGGTACTCCATGGTGTTATCATCTCCCGTCTGGGACCGATGAATGTCCCGTCGACGGATGTGTCTTTCAGAAGTTCGGCATCAGAGAAAAGCCATCTCAATGTTTCAGATGTCTCAGCGGAAATATTTGTCTGAGAGTCTACTGCTATGATCTGTCCCTCCTGGGATCGGAAAAAATATACCATATTTGTTTATGATTTGACTGTCAAAAATAGGGAAATTTTGCCAATTGTTGAGAATTATTGCCATTTTTGTGCGCAATTTTTCGAATATGTCAGTTGTTGGATTGGACAATGAATATGAAAGGTGCGTGGAAATGCTCTGTTCCATCGCTCCGTCTTTCCAGAAAGTCGGGACTGCAGGCTATCATCCTGGACTGGAAACCATGTCGGATTTCTCGGATTTTCTTGGAAATCCTCATAAAGGTGGGGTGTTTGTACATATTGCCGGAACGAACGGCAAGGGGTCGGTTGCCCATATGCTTGCATCCGCTCTGGCATTCAGCCGTCCCGGTTCCGTCATAGGGCTGTACACGTCTCCGCATTTGCTGGATTTCAGGGAGAGGATAAGGACAGTGTCGTCAGAACCGGATTCCGGTGGCCGATACTGCCGGGAGATAGGCAAGGACGAGGTGGTGGACTTCGTGTGCAGGTGCAGGCAGTTCATAGAAGATAGACGTCCTTCGTTTTTCGAGATCACAACGGCTATGGCATTCGATTATTTCAGGAGGCACGGTGTGGATGCCGCAGTAATAGAGACCGGGCTGGGGGGAAGGCTTGACTCTACGAACATCATCATGCCCGAACTCAGTATAATTACATCTATAGGTCTGGACCATAAGGATATCCTTGGAGACACAATCTCCAGTATCGCTTATGAGAAGTGCGGTATAATCAAGCCTGGCGTGCCTGTGGTGGCAGGATATCTGCCGGATGAGGCCATGCGGGTAGTGGAGTCAGTCGCCGGAAAGCGCGGATGCAGGCTTTACCGGAGCAGTGATGCCTATGGCGGAAGTCCCGTGGTGGCGGCGGCGGCGAAGGAGGCGGACCTTGGATCGGATTGCCAGTCCATGAACATTGCCACAGTGTTTACGGCCCTCCGCGTGCTCCGTGCTTCTGAAGTGAGCTTGCACGATGAGGTTTTCCGGGCTGTCACTCATGCGGCTCATATTTCAGGATTGAGGGGCAGATGGGAGAGACTCTCAGTGTCTCCTGAGGTTATATGCGATATCGGTCACAATGTAGAGGCCCTTTCGGTATCCATGAAACAGCTTGTTAAAGAGGCCGGTGACAGGCATATAATAATGGTATATGGTATGGCTGGAGACAAGGATGTGGCATCGGTGGTGGAGCTTCTTCCCTCAGGTGCCTCGTATGTTCTCACTCAGGCTGAAGGCAGCAGGGCCATGCCGGCTGCGGATCTCAAGACTCTGCTGGACCGCTCCATGCTGCGCCGTGGTATGCGGCAGGAGGAGCTGGACTCGGTGGACGTGCCTGATGTCGGAAGGGCCGTTGATATCGCTTTAGAGCGTGCGTCGGATAAGGATATTGTATTTATCGGTGGAAGCAGTTATGTCGTAGCCGAGGCTGTGGCTCATTTTTTGCATTCATCCGCGCGTTCCCAGTGACCGGAAACAGCACCGAGAACCGCGTAACTAAATTGTTAAACAATATAACTAAGTTGTTTTATTCCTTATGGGAATTGCAAATATCCTTATAATAATCTTTGTATTGGCGTATGTGGTCATAGCGATGGAAAACCGGCTCAACGTCAATAAATCCTCAGTAGCCTTGCTTCTTTGCTGTGTATTATGGAGCATATTGAGTCTGTTTTCGCAGAATATTGATCCGGACATGACTCATGCCGGAGTCATGGAAAGTCTGCTTTCCGCTCTTGGAGGTGCCTGTGAGATCATAGTCTTTCTGATAGGTGCGATGACAATAGTGGATATCATAGACTCCCACGGAGGATTCGAGGTCATAACCCGCCATATCACTACGCGCAGGAAGACGAGACTGATGTGGCTGATTGCTACCATAACTTTTCTTATGTCTTCAGTCCTCGACAACATGACCACCACTATAGTAATGGTCATGCTGCTGCGGCGTATGATAACCAATTATAAGGAACGATGGCTTTTCGCCTCCATAATCGTGATTGCGGCCAACTGTGGCGGAGCATGGTCACCCATAGGGGATATCTCGACGATACTGCTGTGGATGAAAGGCAATGTGACGTCATTGGAACTGATGAAGTCACTTGTCATCCCCTGTCTGGTGTGCATGTATCTTCCGACAGCCATTGCCGCAAGGTTCCTCAAAGGTGTTATTGCGGAGCAGCATACCAATGAGGACGCAGCGTTCCGTCCGGATTTCATAAGCGGTCGGGAGAGCCGTACGATTCTTGTCCTCGGTGTCTTCCTTCTGGTGATGGTACCGGTTTTCAAGGGGCTTGTCGGACTCCCTCCTTATATTGGGGTGATGTTCGCTCTCGCCATAATGTGGATATACACAGATCTCATGTACCGTAAGAAAAAGACTGTGGAAGAGTCGGCTAAAAACAAGGTGTCAAAGATAATCAAGCAGATAGACATGTCAACAGTGCTTTTTCTGCTCGGAATCCTGATGTCGGTGTCGGCTCTTGGAACAGCCGGTGTGCTGACGGATATGGCCGATGCCCTTAACAAGGGTGTGCATAATGCCAGTGCCATAAGTACCATTATCGGTCTGCTCTCATCTGTCGTAGACAACTCTGCTCTGGTTGCGGCCAGTATGGGAATGTTTCCTGTAGTCGACATGGCAGGGCTGGCTGCATCCGCGGATGCAGCGTATCTGTCCAATTTCGTAGTGGACGGTACATTCTGGCATATGCTGGCTTATTGTGCAGGAACAGGTGGAAGCATCATAATAATAGGATCGGCGGCCGGTGTCGTGGCCATGGGACTGGAGCACATCAATGTCATCTGGTATTTCAAGCATATAAGCCTGCTTGCCCTTATGGGGTATTTTGCCGGCATATTAGTCTATATGCTACAGAATTTCCTGCTGTCACTTATCTGATACGTCGGGATTTTCCTTTATGTTGAGCGCATTCATGAACCGGTGGACTACATCGGGTCTGCCGGTATGCTTTCCGCTGTCCTCGCTCAGTTTGCAGGTGTCGTTGTAGAATGTCCATGATTCGGTTATCTTCGCAGCTATGAGCTTGATGACAATGTTCATCGGCTTGATGTCCTCAAAGTCATTGGTAAGGTGGGTGCCTATGCCGAAAGACGGCTGGCAGTACCGTACTGCGTATTTCTGGATGTCTATGGCACTGTCCACGTCAAGGGCATTGCTGAATATCACCTGTTTTGTCCGCGGATCAATGCCCAGGGACTTGTATTTCTTTACTATGAGGTCAAGCTGTTCCTTGTTGTCCCCGCTGTCTACGCGCAGACCTTTGAAAAGATTTGCGAAATCCTCCGAGAAATTGAGACTGAATATCTCCCAGCCGAAACTGTCATATAGGAATGTTCCGAGTGCACCACGGAATGTCTTGCGCCACAAGTTCATAGCAATATTGTTGGCCATCTGTGGACCGAACATGCCTCCTATGGCGCAGACGAATTCGTGTGCCATGGTTCCCACCGGAAGCAGGTCGTATTTCATAGCGAGATACACGTTGCTTGTCCCGACAAAGCTCCCGTCCCATCTGCGGCTCATGCTGCAGTCCTTCATTGCTCTCACTACGGTTTCCTCGGCTTCGAAAGACGCTCTTCGCCTTGTTCCGAAATCACTGTATACGCATCCGGCCTCAAGCAGTCTCTCTGCTTTTCTGTATGTCTTCCAGTAGTATTTTCCGTAGTCGAACCGCTTGTTTTGCCCCGTCATTATGTAGTAAAGCTCTGATATTATCGCAAGTATCTTTACTTCCAGCAAAATGGTCCCGGCCCAGCTCCCTTCTATGCCGATGTGCAGCCGGCCTGTCTCATCCTGTCGTATTTCCACCCATTTTCTGTTGAACCTGTATCCTTTCAGGTAAGTATGGAACCATCCGGGTATGTAGCTGCATTTCCTCTGCATGAACTCGATCTCGTCATCCGTTATGGTCACGGATTCCAGCATGGCTATCTGTTCTTCCAGCTCTTTTGCGAAGCCTGCAGGATAGACAGTGTCGTCCCGGTCAATGAATGTGTATTTTACCTGCGCTCTCGGAAAGTTGTCTATCACGGCGCAGCACATGGTGAACTTGTACAGGTCATCGTCTGTGAAGTGGGTTATTATCTGTTTCATGGTATTGCTGTTCGATTTCGCTTAAACACTTTCATCGGACAAAGATAGCAACTTTACCGTCATAAATGCCTGAAGCGCAAACATGCAAAAAATACAGGCGAATACTGAGATGAAAGATGTGAAGCATAAGGACTCATACATCAGACTGATATTGGAAAGCATGATTTCCTCTTAAGGGATTCCCTGTAGGCATTGGGGGAAATGCCGAAATGCCTGGATACGTACCTGCTGAAATAGGAAAAGGACGAGAAGTTCAGCCTGGCGGCTATCTCCGACAGCGGCAGCTCCTTTTGGCACAGGAGGTTCGCAATCTCATGCAGGGTGAAGCGGTCTATCCAGTAGGTGGCCGGCCTGCCGCAGGCTTTCCTGCAAATCTCGGAGAGGTAGTGGGGAGTGACGCAGAGGCGGGAGGCATAGTAGGGGACATCCCGGTGCTGGATGTACTCCCCGTTGTAAAGCATTCCGATAAACTGCTGCAGCAGCCTGGCGGTATGTTCCGAGACCTGCCGGACTGCCTGGCCGCGAGCGTGGATGTCGTACAGGTCCAGGATGTGCGCTGTCATAAGGCAGCCCAGCATTTCCTCTCGGAACAGATGCGGCCCTCCGTCCGTCAGCCTTTCCCGGAGCCGTTCCATGTCGCAGACGCATTTACGGAAGTCGTGGGGCGAGAGTTTCATCACCGGATTCTGCAAGAGGCTGAGGTGTCCGATGATGCCGTAGTTGTTGCGTATGGCCATTGACATCACGAACTGTGCGGACAGTCCCATCGTGAGGGCGCTGTAGTCATCCGATTCGGAGAAACCGGATGCCAGCGACATATTGGTCAGTATGACGTAGTCGCCCGCAACGATGTTGTAATTGACATTCTGGAAGCGGAAACTCATGCTTCCCCTCGTGCAGAGGATATGGATTACGCTCTGGGGATGCTCCCTGACATCGAAGTCCCTGATCGAATCCATGAAGAATATTCTGTCCTTTTCCTGCTGTTCCATACGTTTCCCCTGTTTGCCGGTCTGCGGTACGAATGTAGGCAAAAACCACGAAATGTGAAAATATATCCCCCGATTTTGCAACATCCGGATCACCTGCCGCCTGTAATTTTGCAGCGTGATTCAAAACAAGACAACAGTATGAGACAAGTAAGACTGAACAACGGAGTGATGATGTCGTCCATCGGTTTCGGCGTCTTTCAGATTCCCGTGAATGAAACGGAACGTATCGTGACCGACGCCCTTGAGGCAGGGTACCGGATGATTGACACTGCTGCCTCCTATTTCAATGAGGAACAGGTGGGTAATGCCCTGCGGCACAGCGATCTGAAGCGTGAGGATGTCTTCGTGACCACCAAGCTGTGGGTGCAGGACTATGAGTATGACGATGCCCTGCGTGCATTCGACCTCTCGATGAAGAAACTCGGACTGGATTACCTCGACCTGTACCTGCTGCACAAGCCTTACGGCAACTACTATGCGGCATGGCGGGCAGCCGAGCGGCTCTACAGGGAGGGACGCATCCGTGCCATCGGAGTGACGAGCTTCAGCAGCGAGCGTCTGCAGGACCTCTTCCTGCACAATGAGGTGAAACCGGCCGTCAACCAGCTGGAGACCCATCCGTTCTTCCAGCAGAAGGCAGCCAACACATTTCTCCGTCAGGAAGGCATACAGCACGAGGCGTGGGCTCCGTTTGCGGAAGGACAGAACGACATCTGGAACAACCCCGTCCTGAAAGCCATTGCCGCCCGGCACGGCAAGACGGTGGGCAACGTCGTCCTGCGCTGGCTGAACCAGCGGAATGTGGTGGTAATCCCCAAGACCGTGCGCCGCGAACGCATGATAGAGAACCTGAACATCTTCGACTTCACCCTGACGGAGGAGGAGATGCGGGCCATTGCCGGACTGGATACCGGCCGCAGTCCTATCTATGACGATATGGACCTGCAGACAGTAAGAGGAATAGGAACTTATAAAATACACGAATGATGATGAATACCATTAAATTGAACAACGGCGTGGAAATGCCGCTATTGGGCTACGGTGTGTTCAAGGTCGCCCCGCAGGAATGCGAGCGGTGCGTGAGCGATGCACTGAACGTGGGTTATCGCCTGATTGACACGGCGCAGGCCTACTTCAACGAGGAAGGCGTGGGGAACGCCATCAGCAAGAGCAGTGTCCCCCGGCAGGATATTTTCCTAGTGACGAAAGTATGGATATCGAATGCCGGCGAGGAGAAAGCAGCGGCAAGCATCGACGAGAGCCTGCGCAAGCTGAAGACTGACTACATCGACCTGCTGCTCATCCATCAGGCATACGGCGACGTGTTCGGCTCGTGGAGGGCTATGGAGAAAGCCTGCCGCGAAGGCAAGGTGCGCGCCATCGGCGTAAGCAACTTCCAGGCTGGACGTTTCTTCGACTTCGCCCACTATGTGGACATCAAGCCGATGGTGAACCAGCTGCAATGCAATCCCCTTGTCCAGCAGCAGGGCATCGGACCGGTTCTTGAGGAACACGGCACGAGGATGATGGCCTGGGGGCCGCTCGGCGGCGAGGGTGTCGACGGAGTGGTAAGGAACGGAGTGCTCGCCTCCATCGGTGAGGGCTACGGGAAGACCGCCGCACAGGTGGCGCTGCGCTGGCTCACGCAGCGGGGCATCGTGGCCATCCCCAAGAGCACGCACGTGGAGCGTATGCGTCAGAACCTGGATATCTTCGACTTCACTCTGAGTGAGGAGGAAATGCGGAAGATCAGTACGCTCAACCAGCATGACGCCGGTACGGTGAACTTCGGCGATCCGCAGTTTGTGAAGTTCTTGATTGAGACCTACGGGTAGGGGAGGACGGCTGGCTATTTCCTGTGCCAGCCGGTATCCGAGGTCAAAGAACAGGTGCACTTCCTGCAGCAGGCCGCTGTAGTCATCGGTCTCAGGATGTGTCTGGTCGGTCGGCTTATGGTAAGTCTCTGCCCAGTAGCGTGCTATCTGCTCCCTGGACCATTCTTTCCCGTGTACCCGGTTGTCTTTCCAGCCTTACCGGCTACAGGTATGAGTCCCCGTTGATCCAGACCGATTGCCTTCATTTGCCCCAGTTACGAAAAATATTGAACCGGATATTCTTTCTCATGCATATTTCGGGATATAAGCAGTCTTATCGTGCGGTTGCAGGAGATTTTGTGCTACATTTGCTGAGTTAAAATCATCTGTATGAAGTTTTATATCGCGGATTGTTTCGCGGAGGCGAAATACCAGGGCAATCAGCTGGCCGTGCTTATTCCCGACCGGCCGGTGAACGATGGCGAGATGCAGCGTATAGCCATAGAGACAGGCTTTTCCGAGACGGCATTCATCATGTCCGGCCGTCGGAGCAACGGCGGCTACGACGTGCGGATATTCACGACCTCCTGCGAGGTGCCATTTGCCGGGCATCCTACGCTCGGGACAGCGTATGTCATAAGGGAAATCCTGGAAAGCGGACGTCCGTCGAAGGTGATACTCAATCTGAAAGCCGGACAGATACCGGTGGAGTTTACCCCGGACGGCAGGGGGATCATGACCCAGAACCAGCCCGTATTCGGGGAGGTTCTGCCCCGGGAGGCGGCGGTTGCAGCCGTATCGCTTTCGGCGGACGATGTCCGGGAGGATTTCCCGGTACAATGGGTGTCCACCGGGCTGGAGGCAGTAATCAACCCTCTGAAGTCGGTGGAGGCACTTGAGCGCTGCAGGGTCAATTACGACGAGCGGCAGAGGTTCATTGACCGGCACTATGCGTGCAGCCTGCTGTATTTCGCGCCGTCCGAGGACGGAAGCCTGAGGGTGAGGGTATTCATGGAGGATCCCGGGTTTCTCGAGGACCCGGCCACCGGCAGCGCCAACGGCGACCTGGCATGCTGGCTGCTGCGGTACGGCTTCTTCGGGGACAGACGCAGTCTCAGCTATACGGTGAGTCAGGGCAGCGAGATGGGACGGCCTTCGCGGCTCTATGTAGATGCCGTGTACGATCCGGTTTCCGGACTCTACTCGACGCACGTAGGCGGCCGGGTCTTCATGGTGGCAGAAGGGGAATGGAGGTGATATTCTGCACATCACTTGCCCAAAATCAAGAGACAGTCTGGACTTTTACATAGGTATTTTGCGGATAGCCTGCCTGTCAATGGTCAGTTACTGAGGGTCCCGGAACATGCCGGCTTTAGGCAGGCAGCCTACAAACTCTCCTATGACCCTGAACTCATCCGCTTCATCTTCGTGTATGACGATGGGGCTGAACTCAGGATTTTTTGGCTGGAGGACTATCTCTTCGTGGGACCAGTTGCCTAAGTCGTCATACGTCTTTTTGCTTGTGTATGTTTTGATGGAATAACTGCCGGCATAGTCGGCATCATAGAAGTTACGGTGCTGGACCAGTACGGTCTTGCCCATGCGGCTGCCGGCTGGGGCGGCTCTGAAAACGCAGTAGTCGCCGTCATGAATGAGGGGCTCCATCGAGCGGCCTTCTGCCCGTACGACGAACATGTTGCGGTTGAGGCGGCCCATGCCTTCGACTTTGATCCAGCCGGATTCCTCTACGGCTTCTCCTTCTCCGAAGTAGCCGCAGGCAGCACGTAAAGAGTATAGTGGCAGGAAGTCGATGAACTTGACATCATCGTTAATGGCCGGTTCGATACGTACGGCGGATGGTTTCTCTTCAACGATATCCATTGACGAGGCAAAATGCTCTGCCAAAGCTTTGTCGCAAAAGTATACATAACACCCTTTCATGCCTCTGGTCATGAGAGTCCGGTAAGTGTTTTTTATAATTTCATCAGCCTCCCGGGCTGCAAGTACCGGATCTGACTTGAATCTGGTTTTGAAACCATTTACAGACTTATCGTTACCGGAACGTCTTGTGATATCAGTGATTACCCGGCCATTTTCAAATCTCAGGTCCGGACCGATTATTACCCCTATATAATCGACTTCCAGTCCCTGGCAGGTGTGTATGCATCCTATCTGCTCTATAGAATCTTTGTCAATAATCCACAAGTTTTTCTGAGAGTTGAGATTCCACTGCTTTTTAAAATTATGCTCAGGAATTACTATATCCATCGCAGCAGGGTCCTTCTTGCTGTTCCAGTCCCAGCAGTAACCGGCTACTACTCTCGCCTTGTTGTTTATGCGGTTTTTCTCCTTGATGGTGTCGAACAATTCGTTGGGATCATCAAAGATACGGAAGTCAAAATCTTCCGGAGACAGTCTCGTATTGGCGGTCTCCTTTATCTGGAGAGTGTTGTCCAGCCAGTTCAGATATCCGTCTGATCCATTGCATCTGAATTGTGAGCTCAGTTTTGCATGATGAACAACAGCTCCGCACGATTCGGCATATAGCGAAATAGAGGCTTTCGAGCCGATGTCCTTAATATGGATTTTCTGACGGTCATCTACGAAAAATACCGAGAATTTGGCCGCATTTACAATTTCCTTTATCTGATTTTCTCCATTGTTTCCGTACAAACCGCTTTTGAGATTGAGGCGATGGGCCTCATCGACAATCAATGCCTGGTAAGTGTTTTTTGCCACATCGTAAAAGCATCCGCTGCCGGAAAAAAGATTGTTTATGAATGTGCGTTTATAACTGCCCGTCAATTTGGCGGCATATACCTCCCTGGGGGCAGTGTTTTTCGAGACATATTTTGCGACCATTCCTTCTTTTGTCAGTTGGACCAGCAGGTTGACAGCCACTACGCTTTTTCCGGTTCCGGGGCCTCCCTCTACTATCAGGACGTGCTTTCTGTCGTGGGCGTTGGACTCTCTCGCAAGTCGCAATGCTGTCTCGTAGACTACTTTCTGATCATCAAGCAGGACAAATTCCCGGCTGCCGCGAAGCATTGCTGCCAGGGAATCGGCAAGTTGCCGGGAAGGACGGAGGCGTCCTTTGTCAATGAGCCATATGAGGTCGTGTCTGGAGCCGCATTTGATATTCTTCTTTATGAATTCACGGAGTTTTGCAGCATCATTTTTGAGGAACAGCGGCGCCTTCCCGATATATTCAGAGTAGCGGGCATTTGAGATGATGCCGTCATCTGCGTAATTGTGCAGGAAAGCACACGGATTCAGAGCTATATGGCAGGACTCAACCGCTTCGTTGTAGTTCTCCAGCATGAATGCATAGGACCATGCCTGATAGGAAGGATGTATGGTCTCAGTCTCTCCATGCTGGAATCTGGTTACGATTAAATCGGATTTATCCGATATTTGCGCATGCTCCCATTGCTTGAGTTCTATGATCACAATGTTGGACTTTCCGTCAGCATCCGAGCCTGAGATGATGAAGTCAATCCTTTTCGAGGTGAGAGGTATCTGGTATTCAATGGCAATGCTGGAGTTGTCAGGAATATCAGGCGTGTCTATCACCTTGTACATGTGCATCATGGAGTTCTTCCATGACATAACTTCGTTCGGAGATGTATGCCTCCCGAGGTGAACGTAAAAGGCATGGTCAATATCGTCTGCAATAGTGCCGTTGAATACATCATCAACGAATCCTTTCTTGCTGGAGTGATACACTATCATAGTTCATTGTATTTCCGGGCATTGCCCCGCGACTTGTCAACAGGATATTTCAGGGCATTGCGCTCCAGCTTATCCAGAATTATCTCTTTGATATCCAGTTTATATTTATCTGCTATCAGGAAAGCGTAATTCAGAATGTCCGCAAGTTCCTCCTTGACCTTCCCGACATTGACTTCTTCAGGCTTTTTCCATAGATAAAGTTCATTCAGTTCCGCAGCCTCGATCGAGAGGGCCAGCGCAAGGTCTTTGCCGTTATGGAACTGGTCCCAGTCCCTGTCCTCCGTGAACCGGACGATTTTCTCCATTATCTCCTGAATATCTGAATCATTGCTCATAGTCATTCAAATGTAAAATTTCAACCGATTATAAAATTGAAGATGAATTATATATTCTTGGCAAATTTAATAAAAATCACGATTCCTGTCATTTTGCGAAGTACTCTGTCTTTAACCAATAGGCTACACTCTGGTACAGCTGCACTTTTTCCTGGCAATCTTTTCGATGGCATCAACAGCTTTCGTACCACTTCAATCAATGGTATGATTGAACCAACGGAAGAGGATATTTTCACTGTTGCAACAAAGGCAGGCTTGAATAAAAGTGAGGCTGTAGATGTTTATCATAGTATACATAAAATGGTGTCATGCTATAGTCTTTGGCTGACTCATACTATTGTGTCTCTTTATATTTTGTTGCAATTCTATTGTATGGACACAAATCGATTGTCAGCTCTTTGAGCTGTTTATCCGAGAGATGCATATTTTTCAAAAGGTTCAACAGTTCTTCCTGACGTGGCTGTCCCAATGTCATACGATACAAAGCAAGCACCTTGATAAGGCGTTCATATTTATATCGGTCGCGGCTGAGCGGGTAAAGCGGAATAATACGCTCAATGTATTCCAATTTTGCCCGTTGTTCTTCAGTCAGTTCTGCAACAGGAAGACACCAATAAGGAACAATGTCAGAATGTGTACCTTTCAAATTTGAATAGGCCATGTAAAACAGTTCATCCCAAGTAAGATACGTTTCACAGCCATACAATTTTACCACATTTCTGCGAATAGCCAGGCATTTAAAACGGTTGATACGGCCTTCCCGTTGCTCAAGATCCACAGGGTTAGAGGGTAGATTCCAGTGAACAATTTTTCTACTATACCAATGAAAATCAAGACCTTCCTGACCAATAGAGGTCGTGGAAAGCAGGAACGGTCGGAAAGGAGAGTTGAATGCCTTACGGATATTGGTGGTACGTGCGACAGATTTGTCTGTAACTGTTTTATCAATGAACGGGATGGCAAAGTGACAACGCACCAGTTGTTTTTTCTCTTCCTTACCCAAAGAATCAGTGGTGTCTATGCTGAGATTACTTGTGCCGATAATGGCATCTGTAACCACTTGTCCCAGTTTTTTTATCCTTTGTTTGTGCCATATGCAGATATTCGTCAAGTACAGCCTGCAGATTGCCTATCGCACAGTAATCAAGGACCGATTCGTAATAATCTTCATCATTCTTTTTGTTATACATCAGGTCTATCACAGCTGCGCTTTCAGGTTTGTTGAATATTGAGATGATAGCTTTGGCTACCATCTGGGCATCTTCTTCATTGCCAGATTGCCGATAAGCACATACTGCCGGTGAAGCGATGGCAATATCCGTCATCACATCCAATGCATTTGAAGGTACATACAAGCCGGTCAAATCTATCTCAGGTTCTCCATCCAGTATTTTCATGAGCATAAGAATAAGTCTGGCATTGTTTCGCCCTTGCTGTGGAATGGCTCGTATGAGCGTATTCCGTGCAAATTCTTCTTGAATTCTCTGCTTTATGGTTTTCCGGATTGAAGAAAGTTTCTCTCCATAAAATGCGGCAGGAGAGAAAAGACCGGCTAAGGTTCGGCAAGGATACTCCAATAGTCCGTCGGTTCTTAAACGATTCTCACCGTAACGGTTCTTCTTTTGAGAAGTATAACGTATCTCCGGTTCTGTTTTCTTTAACTCTCCAAAAGTATATAACTCCGAATAATATGACATCATGATGGAAATCATTCTTGGTACCATTTCCCACGAAGAGAATAGGATAATCTTGGAGAAGTTGCGGGCTTCATTACTCTCGAACACACCTCCGGCATTATAGTATGGATTGGAGGCAGGAACCCAAAGCAATAACTGTGATTTCTTCTCATGACGTGCGCCAAATACTAGGTCGTGGAGATACTTTAATTTTCCACTGGCTGCAGGAATTGAACGATAATTGTTGATGGCATATCTCGATAGAAGCAGTGCATCCATTTTGCCATATCTAGTTAAATCCGAATGCTGTAAAGCCGAAACAATTCGCTTCTTCAGTTCGTACTTATCCATAAAGGACAGCAAATAAGGCGAAGATTTGACATATTCCATGGGAAGATTACCCAAATTTTCATGATTCAGACAATCCATAAGATGCTGCCCCTCCGCAAAAGAAAGGATATCTTCCGGCATGACTTGCACATCGCATACATGGGAATCATCTATAATGCCACTGTTGAACCGTTCCGTGCGGCACATCACTCCATACAGTGCTTCTTCAGCTTCATTCTTGGCTGCTACAAGCGGTGCCAAATCCACCACATCAGTACGCTTCAGTGCGGCAGAATATGTATGCCATATCAACTTGAAGCGATCGGTTTTATCTTTTGTAGCATACAGGAAGTCCATTACTTTCATAAAGTCCTGATAATGTTCGTCGCTACCATCTGTATTCAACTCTTCAAGGGTAGAATATGGTTTGTAGGGCGTAGCGGAAAGCAACAGAATCTTTGTATTGGATTGCTCGTTGTCGAAGAATTTGTTGGCCAGCATGGACTGCTCGTCATCGCCTTGTTCAAGCAGCGAATTGAAGCGTTGAAACTCGTCCATGATCACCAGGTCCGGATTGAGCATATCTATACTGATTTCTGCGAAAATACGACGCAACTTGTTAATTATGTCCGCCCGCTGACGATTGTTGCAGCCACTCTGTGCATACTCAATCAGTTGATTGATAATACTATCAGAGAGGCTCGCCTGTAACTTTCCATGTATTTCACAAAGATAATTCTCTCCGCATCTTTTGATTTTATCGTTATAAATATGGATAAGTTCCTGCCAGTTTTTTACGTTACAGCTAAGAAAATCACTGATAATTTCCTTATACTCTTTAAATTGAGTCAGCCCGCATAAAATAACATACATCAAGGCACGTTCATTGGCAGTTCCTTGTGCACTGTAAAAACGGAAGGAAGTGGAAGGAGTCAGAGGAATAATTGATTCAGGCATTTCTCCATTCTCGCGTTGTTCTGCTATTCGTTTCTCTGCCAATGTGATATAAAGATGCTGCATTGACAGACGGCTCTCGCTGATGCTCATCCGATTTTCGACCCCTAATTTCTCAATGTTCTGGTCGGCTATGTTGGCATTTGAACAGATATAAACCACCTTAAAGAAGTCATCCTTCTCCTGCTTGTGCCATTCACGGATCAGGTTGATGACTTGTTTGGCTACAAACGTCTTGCCCAGTCCCACTTCGTCGGCGAGCAATACCCGGCGGTGACCTAATTCTTTATAGATGTGCAGGATACGATCTGCAGTGGCACGCTGGAAATCTTTTACTTCCTGACTCATAAGCGTTTGATCTGTTTAATAACGTTTTCAAATGTGTTGTACATATCCATGAAATGGTCCGGGATGACTGTATCGTCCGCTTTTTCTACGATTTGCCGGATAGAAGCGATGCGATCAGGGTCTTTGTAGGCCATTTTCACCATGTCTTCATAAAGCGAGGTACTGATTTGCTGTTCCAGAGAAGACGCGTTGTCATTGGCCAGATCCTTTTCCAGTTGCTGGCTTTCCAATATATACTGCTCCACCTCATCTGTCAGCATGAATGCCAGATAGTTGATGAACTTTCCTTTCGTATTGATAAAGGAACGGAATATCGCTTTGTCCCGTTCATCGGTCGGTATTCCCTCGGTCTGTATCTTTATCAGACGGTTCAAATTCCCAATCCGTATCGTATAGAACTCTGTCAATGAATCCAGTGGTATCTCCCTAAATGTCAGACCGTCGGCCAATACTTGTTCCTTGCCGCCACAACCTAAAGGATAAAGAAAAACAGGCTCCGATGGCATTCTGTTAGTCAAGCATTTTATGGTGACGGTATAGCCTCCGTCGTCAGATACAACTTGTGCCTGCTGAATGGCCGCAATAGCACGACGCAACATCAATTCGTTGGTGACATCCTCTTTTCCACCGTCTTCCTCAGGCACCGAAAGAACCTGCTCGAACATACATTCTTTACTGTCATTGATCAGTTCACTCCGATATTTTTCATACGAAGATTTATAGGGGGCAAACTTCAGGTGCAGTAAAAATTCCACATTTCGACCGAATCCATTCATTGTAGCATTCGTTGAGCCGAGGTACAGATGGTTATAACTAACATTTCCTTCGTTCCGGCGTATGAAATACACTTTCTCGTGCAAATCTACAGCAATATCTTTTTCTACCTTATCGGTCAGTACTTCTTTGGGAGTGTAGACACCGTCTTTAAACAAGTTTATTATCTCTGGTGAAACCGAAGTATGCCGTGTGATTAGTGTCTTTTTAGCACCAGGATTGCAACTGACCATCTTATTCAAAATATTCTTGTTCACGAAGGGGGATATGACCAGCATTTCCGCCGCATGATTCAGCATACTTTGTTCAAAGCACTCTGCATATCCATCATGTCCCGGTATCCCCATAGGGAAAAACTCGTAATCCTCAAAGGGAGAGTCGGCAAGGTCAAATCGTTCAATGTAATCGAAATCATTGCAGAGCGAACGCATATTTTTACGGATGGTACGGTTATCAGCTTTGGTGATCAACCATGTGAGAAAGTCCAAAAGCGGTGCATGCTTGACTTGTGCTTTTCGGGTAGCCGGTTTAGCGCCGATTGTACCTATAAGTTCACATACAACGTCCAGGTCGTTGGAGCCGGTTAGGTTACGGGAAAGGACAATCAGTTTGATCTGCTGAGTACCTGTGTCGTGATTCGTTTCTTTGATAATCCATACCTTGGGATGAAAATTGACGAAACCACCCCTTTTTGCTTGCAGTGTTACCTGTACAACGCTCTGCTCTAGTAGCGAATATATTTTGGAATTGGACTGCGGTACTGCGATACATCCGGCATTGCAGAAAACAGCAAACTTGCCTGCCGATTGATTGACAGTCTCCAATATCAGATGAGGAGAACGCATAGCCGTCTCCGTCAAATCGGTCATCGTGCCCAACATAAATGGCACCGACAATAAAGATGGCATGTCCAGACTGTAGGTGGTGCAAACCGCATAGTCAATTACAAAACCATCGCTTTGCAACACATCCGTATAGACAATATCATTCCATAACGCATCAGCCATTGATAGCCTCCTTTCTTAATTCCTCGGCAAAGGTCTTTACCGTTTCCCATCGGTAGGTTAGTTTATAATAGTGTATGCGGTTCTTCTTGTCGTAAATATATGCAGGATTTCCAATTTTTCGACGATTTCCCTTTACTCTTCGTTCACGGTTGATTATCAACTGATCCAAACCTCCATCTTCTTTAATATCATTGGCTGCAATACGTTCCGCAACCTCTTTGCAGAACCATTTTCCGCTGTTCTCCCGTATGCTTACAGCATTCAGCACTTCGCCCATATCCGTACCACTATTCCGGTATTCTTCGAGTTTCTCCTGAAATTCGATCCGCATTTCTTCATCCTGGTATTGCGAATAAATATAGTTATAGCGGATATGCACCATATACATGAAATCAGCGAAACGCTTTGCCAGGTCATGCAATTTCCCAATTTCCTGCGGCAATTGGCGGAATGGAATCTGCTCAAACTTATCGGCTATCGCAAAGTCAGGATTATCCACGATGTAACGTAATAAGGTTCCTTGACATGCTTCTGCGTTCAGTATGTGCTCCACAATGAAGTTTTTATCCTCTAAGGTCAGGTCTAATGCGCATTTTTGTGTAAAATCATAATCCACATTGGGGAAAGAGCAGAACTGCAACAAGCCTACCTTGTCATCCGCATCGTCATTCGTATCTTCGTCATCGGTCTTGGTCACCTTGGGAGCGTTATGCAAAGTCTTTGATGTATAATAAATCAGTTCATACAACTGTGGGCTGCGTAAGATGCCAAAGGTCTGTAACCCAGAATTGTAGATATATGCCGGATCATATTTTACATAATTGTTTCCACTTTTACCGATCATCTCACTTCCGGTAATGCCTCGCTTGTCCGTACTGCCTTCGTAGAGATTCTTTGTCATGATGCGTTCCAGCCGGATAATTTCCGTTTTCACCTCTGACAAACGGTTGTATCGTTTTTCAGTAGCCTTACGATAGAGTTGCGGCATGAGCGAGAAATATTTCATGTGCTTTTGCAGGGTAGATATCCCGGGGAACATACGGTCTGCGAAGGCGTCACGGATACGACCAATGCCGAGTTCGTCGAGTGCTACAGATTCCGAGGTCATTTTCAATACCTGCATGACCCGTGTCAGTTCCTCTCTATTGCTATGTATATATCCTAATTTCATAAAATCTTATTTTTATGGAAATCAGAAGAAAACCATTTTCGGTCGGATTGCCTCAATCATCTTTTGCGGCACCTCACACTCCCGGGCGATCTCCGGCCATCTGGATGCCGCCTGGCAAACCTCGTCGATAATCAGTGCGGCATTCTTGATGTTGTTATTGGCCGCGCATTCGAGCAGGTCGTCTTTGGTTATGCCGCTGAATTTGCCGTTTATCGACATCTGGTGGGCCGAGGTCCACTGGCCGTCGGGATTGTAGGCGTAGCCCATATCATAGGCCGGAGAAAGGCGCCATTTTCCGCCTCTGTCCATCAGGAAGGAGATGTTCTTCGTGTGGTCGTCCTGGTTGCGCACCACGACATTGAACACCATTCTACGGAACATCTCCTGCGCCTCCTTGTAGGTGAGCCGCAGTCCGCGCATCACAGCGAATGCCTGTTCGTAGAAGTAGGCTCTAAGCAGCCTATAGTCGAAATGTGCAAGGGCGCAGAGTGTTTGCATATGCACTTTTTCCCCATTAATCCGGTCGAACCTCTTTGTTAGGAAATGTGCTCTTCCATTCTCTTCAATCAGCGAGCATTCTGTCATTTCGATGCCGCATTCCTTCACAAGACGTGAGAAAGAGTACTCCAGTCGGCCGAAGTTTTCAGTCTCCCGGAATCCGGCTGTGGCTGATACGCCGTCCAGTTTGATGATATAGTAGTCGAACCCGACGGGCGCCTCGACCTGTCCCGAACGGATCTCCCCAGTTTCTTTGTTGTAGGCAATAATTGCCTTGGCCCGTTGTCCGCCGGCAGAAGTACCGAGGCGCAGAATCTCCGCAATAGCCGCCTTCTTGTCGGAACTGATGTTCACGTTGAAGCTTGATTTGTCGGCAAGGGCTTCTCTGGCCACATTCACCAAAGCATCGACCTCTATCCGGATATCCGTATCGACTGCGTCGATGGCCGGCTCAAACTCAAGGGCGCCCATGCAGCGTTTGCCAAGAAAGCAAAGCGCCTCGATCGAATTGCCGCTTGTCCTGCCCGTCAGGGCCAGCCATCTCTCAAAAAGAGCCCGACCGTATGTATCCGGCAGGGAGTCCGCCAACATTCCGGGCAGGCCTTTAAAGGTCGTTTCGTCGAGATCTCCGAAACTGTACACTCGTCCCTCCCTTACGGGCATCATCAGCGGCGAAGGCTCTATTCCCTGCCGCACAAAGCCCGGATCATACTCGAACTGCGCGACTTCATATTTTTGATCCCAGCGCACCGAACCAATGGGCTGGCCATATAGATTGACACGGGCGACGTCTACCATTCCGAATCCTCCTTATTCTCTTTTGTGTAACCTTTGGATGCCCGCTTGCGCTTGGGCTTGCTTGCTTTGCTGGCCAACTCGTAGTATTCATTCGGGCTCAACTGCTCCTCCTCGACGAGCGGGACGAAGATGTCGAGCTTGCCAAGGGTGCGCAGGACGCGGATCAATGACTCGAAGTTTTTCACCTCCCCGTCTTCCATACGCTTTATGGTAGAAATGGAAACACCGCTCTTGTCTGCCAGCTCGGCCTGTGACATGTTCTGCTTCAGGCGTACCGTTTTTATTTTGGTAGCAATCCTGTTGCACAGCTCGGTGTCTGTCAGTATGTATATATTGCTTAACATATCAAATTTGATATTTATCGCAACAAATATAAGAATAAAAGTTCATGGATGAAACTTTATTAGAGATGATTTAGGCACCTTTGCGCAAAACTAAAGACCAGTTGCTTCTTAAAAACATCCTTTTATCATTTATTCATGGTTAAACTTTGTTGGCTTGTATATAATTACGTTGCTCATAAGTACCTATTTTTGTTAAAATTACACATAAGATAGAATTTTCTTTGATGTTTATATGCCTTGCTTTTCTTGTATAAAACTCAAAACATCTACCATAGAAGAAAATTTCTGAGAATGCTTATTATCTCGACCATATTCATCTATAGTATTCCACTCGATTGTCCATGGCTCAATTTCTTTATCACGAGACCAATGATAAACATAGTAGTTGTTGACTTTGGTGTATGCATCATCCTCTCCTGATTTTACAGAATTATAGCTAATATCTATATCACCATTCTCAATTTGAACATTATAAACCTGTTTTAACTCTTCATATAATGCAAGTGTTTCTAATTCAGAATGGTAATGATTTCGTTGACTGGCATGATAAATTAAAATATTGTTATTGTCAAACGCAATGAAACCTTGTTTTGAACGGCGCATTATGGATGTTCCATATTTTCCGAGCAAGATCTTTTTCCAATTGGAATCACCTTGATATGCATTCCCAATCGCATTTAATGATTCAAGAGTTTTTTGTTCAGTTGAGATATCATATATAGGGTCATTAATGATTTTCTTTATGCATTTTAATGCTTCCATATTAGTTTTTTCATCTACGCGGAAAAGTCGTTTCCAAGAATAATCTCTGTGTCCGGGGCGATTATAGAAATTCTTTCTCCAGCTGGATAGCCATGGCATATAATCTCCTTTAGCGAGCATTGCTTTCACCATAGCATATTGTTTGACAATCTCGGAGTCTGCATTACCGATGTAAGTAAAAAGAGGCAAATTAATTTCTATCCAATCATTATATTCCTTAGCTGTGATAGTGTCACTCAACTCTCGGCTCTGAAATATATCCTTATAAACTCCAGCTAAATACATAGTTATGCCAATCTGACCGTTAAGGTAGCTATGCTTCTCTACCATATCAAGGGAAACTCTCCATTCCGGACTCAACAGTCTTAGTTTCGCTTTGTCGATTTCTTCATTCCATTGATACGAAGCATAGAAATCAATCGAATGGCCTTCTTGTGATTCCAGCCATTTATCCAATGATACACCTTTCTCAGTATAGTCATTCTTATACGAGTTGAGTAAGGTTTCCACGCCTTTCAATGCTTTTACAATATCTTCGGTATTATCAATGGATGTCGCTTCTACTAAGTTATGAATCAATCTCATCCATGCAGTTAATTCATCTGAGGATGTGTCCGGAAAACATTTCTTATATTTTAAATAAGCGTGTAATTTCAGACGTGTATCATAAGTCAATTGTTCGTCGCCATTGATGTTTTTCCCATGTAATATCCATTGCCGTATGGCAGAGGATATATCAAACCAATAAATATCATATTCAGGAATGACGGCAGTAGCGTTGAGTAGATTATTGTTTGGATTGAACAATATGTTAAGATCGCTAATAAGACGTTTCAACAAAATAGCATTGAATTTAATTCCTTTTTTTTCGTACCAATTATGTGCAAAGATTAAGTGCTGGCCATTAGCTTCGAATATTTGATCCAAATCACTGGTAGCTTTGATATCGGTAGTCAAAACACTTTCATTAGCAATGAGGATTCGTAATGCTCGTTCTAGAAAAATATCAATATTTTTGGTATTTTCTTTTCTATACTTCCACAGGACATCGGACCAAACCACATCGATATTCGATTTGAAATTTTTTTGGCTTTCAAAGTCAAACTCCTTTTCAACATCTTCTATCAGTTTGCTTTTGAATATTTCAAAAGGAGTAAGAGGCAGTCCACGAGCATTCATTTTGATGTATAGATCGTCAATATCATGAAAACCGTTCAACGACATAAATTGGAACACAATAGGTTTCCTCATTTGGTCGAATAGGCTATTTCCGGCTTCAATCACAGATGTATATTTAGTTTCCTTAGTATCATAAAATTGCGCATCTATCTCATCTAGCATAGTGAGCATACCGCTAATTGTTGGGTCGTCCGTCCAGTTAGTAAACCACCAACCTTCATCCTTAATAATTTTACTAGGCTTTGGTTTTGTATTTTCCTCTTCTTTTTTCTGGAGCATGTCTGGTGTTAGCAGTTTTCCTGCATTTTCCAATAACTTCTTACAGAAACGGGCAGATGAGTCCCTGGTTTCGTAGTTAAAGACAAATGTGCTAATTTGTTCACTTCTACCAGTCATACAACCCAAATAAAGATGCATTAACCAAAGTGTCGTCAGACGTTGCTGTCCATCCAACGGAATAAAGAATTTATCCGTTCCATAGCCATAGATAAAGTCAAGACTATGAGAAGTTCCATCCAACAGATAGTCTTTTAGTTCTTCTACAAAATCCTTGCGGATTTTGGTTGCAGTCGCAGTAGTTCGGCCTTGAGCATAATCTCGTTGAATGGCTGGAATCAATATGCTATAGCCAAAAGTTTCAAATATATCGATAAATGAGATTTCTTGAGAAGTCATATTATTTATTTGATTTATAATTGAAAGGTCATTAGTGTCCGGTAAAAAATCGCAAAAGTTTTTTGAAAATATTGAAGTATAGGTAATTACAAGGATGGGACGAGCGCGCCGATTTGAATTTATCTTTGCCAGACTATCGTAGAATGGCACATGAATAAAGGAAAATACGTGTTCTCACAGCTTTTAGATTTCCTTGATAAGGATGTATTTTTAAGAATATCAAACAAATACAATGGAAATCGGTATGTCAAGTCTTTCACCTGCTGGAATCAGCTGGCAGTCATTATGTTCGGGCAGCTGTCCAACCGTGAGAGCCTCAGAGACTTAGTTCTTGCGACACAGGCGCACGCAAACAAGGCTTTTCATCATGGCTTCGGGAAATACGCCTCTAAAAGCACTCTTGCAGATGCCAACACCAAACGCGATTATCGTATCTTCGAGGAGTTCGCCTACAGAGTTATGGCAGAAGCCCAGAAGTGTCGGGCGGTCGAGATATTCAAGCTCGGAGGAAAGGTGTATGCCTTTGACTCCACTACGATTGACCTGTGTCTAAGCGTCTTTGAGTGGGCTTTGTTCCGGAAGAAGAAAGGAGGAGTCAAGATACATACACTTTATGATATTGAGACCCAGATACCGACGTTCTTCCATATCACGCCCGCCAGGCTGCATGATACAAAAGCGATGGATGCCATTCCATACGAGGAGAACTCGTTCTACATCTTCGACCGCGCATACAATGACTTCGGAAGGCTCTTCACCATAAACAGTGTCGGGGCATACTTCGTGGTCAGGGGCAAGAAGAACAACTACTTCAGGCCGATGAGGTGGAAGCGCAGGCTGCCGTCCGGTGTGCTCTCCGATGCCATAGGATACATGGACGGACAGCTGGCAATGAGCAAATATCCGGAGAAGATAAGGCGAATCATCTACCTTGACTCCGAATCGGACAGGAAGTTCATCTTCTTTACCAATGCCCTGGACATCAACTCATTGAAAGTGGCGGAACTGTATCACAACAGATGGCAGATAGAGCTGTTCTTCAAATGGCTGAAGCAGCATCTGAAGATTAAAAAATTCTGGGGCGAGACCGAGAATGCCGTAAGAATCCAAATTTACACTGCCATAACCACCTATTGTATGATAGCGATTGTGCAGAAAAAGATGAGTATCGAACGGTCAATCTACGAGGTGCTCCAACTTGTAAGCATCTCACTTACAGAAACTATCTGCCTAAAAGACCTCTTTGCAAAACCTAACTGCAATATTGTCAATGAACTGGATGGTTCTACCGAACCTACTTTGTTTTAATTGTTAAACTTTTTAATAACTAGTCCGGAATTCTACCGGACACGAGTGATATTATTTATTTGATTTATAATTGAAAGGTAGTGAAAGTTGAATATATGGACTTAATACTGATTTCAAATCTTCCCAATAAGACTTTGCATCAGTTTTCGACCAATAAAGTATTTGATCACTTTTTCTAGAATAGGCCTTTTCAAAAACATTTCGGGTTCCTATTGGTGTATAGACATCGAACTCATCCTGCAAGATGCGGCGACGTTTCACCGGAAATATATGATTGCCATAGCTCCGATTCGTCCCTGCATTCAGGAGAACAAAATTCCATATAAAATCTTTTTCCTCTCTTATAGTTTTCCCATCAAGCAAGGTCACCGAGCCAAATTCATCTTCATCACTTTTAAAATGTTCTTGTACTGATTCATACAATTTAGCAATGTCCGTTTCTTCATCTTCCTGAATATCATTTTCCGAAGGCTTATCGCCCTGAATATCCACATTCAAAATTCGAAGAGCTCTCTCACAAAGATTCTTTTCTTGTTCATCGACTGGATAGGTTTCGTAATCAATAAAATACCCCCTTTCATCATCTATTGCAGGTTGAATACCTACAATAAGTTCAATTATGTCGGCTGCTAATTGTTTGGCTTTCTTATCATCTGCAGAGAAGTCGGTATGTGATGCTACGTGTTCCTGATCCCATCCTTTATTTTTATAGATTTCTTTGTAGTCGGCAAAAGAGAAACGGGCATTATCTGAAATTCTACGGTCTTCAAGTAAAATGTTATAAAAGAATAGAACTTCAGACATTTGAGCCTTTCCATGGAATAATTGCTGACTTTTTATTTTTTGCAGTTCTTCCCGGATGATACTATTTAGAATTTCTATTCGTTCAGAATGCTTCTTTCCATCAAGCTTGCTCCGTAACGAAAGCACGTCTTCACTCGCCACATATTCAAGAATGAAACCTACACGATGATATACTGGTTTGTAATTGTACCATTCATTCAACGTGTCGAATAATTCTTTCACTTCTGTCCACTTTTGGCGGACCCATTCAGCCTTCCCTTTTTGCCCGGCTAGATTGGTATACATCATCTGTCGATAAGAGTCTAAATACTTGTTAAAGGTATAGGCCGTGGTATCACGATGCGACTCATCTTTCTTCTGTAACAAATCGAATAAGTATTCTATATGAGTGTCATAAGCAAAAGGGTGACGAGAACGATAGATAAATCCCCAAAATTCCTTATTCTGCAATCTGTTCTCCATGGAGTCCCATTCCAAAGCTAACGACTTGACATAAGCCAGATCATTGGCAGCCCAATTGCCATTCTGAACAAACAAAGCCTTGATCAGTTCGGCATTGTTCAGCCCAATTTTACCAGCATTCAGTCGGTCAAAAATATCTGTATTCGTGCCTGCGGATTCTGTTGGGTAATACCAAATAAACCGTGTCCCTCTTCGAAGAACTTTGCCAAAATCTGCTATCTGGTCTTCATCCCAATCTTTCATCTTATTATAGGCTGTTGTGAAAACTTCGGCAAAATGAAAGTAATCGCAATTCGCATCTACAAATTCTTTCATGCAAGATGAATCATTTTCAATGATTTTATTCAGATGGGGCAGCCATACACTACTATCTTCGCGAGTTTCGTATTGTATGGAGTAAACATTAGGACAAGCTTTTACTTCTGATGGGACATCTCCTTCAAGGACTCGTTTGCGTAGATACAATGCTTGTAAAAGAAGGAGAATAGTAGTCAAGCGTTGCTGGCCGTCTATAACTTCCAGACCCTCCACATTTACTATTTGATTACCCTTTTCTTTTTGTATGATTTGTTCCTTCACCACTAAAGGTTGAAGACAGTAAAACTTGTTTTGGTCACTACTATAATGATATTTCTCGAATTCCTCTAAGTCTTCAATTAGTTGAATTACTTGATCTGCACCCCATCTATAACCTCGTTGATACGATGGGACGTAGAAATTAAAATCTGACGATATTAGCTCCGATATTGGGACTAAATCTAAAGGTTTAAATTGCTTCATATTATATACTTTGCAAGACTTATGAATATTAAGAATCTGTTTAAATTTATTTATAATTGGTTGTAAATCAGCAAGTTGATTGGAATATTTTCGTGACTTTGTGGTTATCAAGACATTAAAGTTGCGCATAAGTACCCAACCAACCTGACTGATAAACAGTGGCAAGTTATAAAAAATATG
>UQUN01000007.1 GCA_900544175.1 uncultured Alistipes sp. | reverse complement strand
AACAGGTTCGGGGTGGTATTTTTATCGAGTGCCTTTAAAAACCCCCACAGGAATTGAAAACGGAGACAGAAGCGTAGCACCCAAAGCCCACCTCTACGACGGACGACTGAGCATAACCGGACTGGACGGACGCAACACGATCAAAGCAGTGAGCCTCTCCGGCCAACTGTTAGGAAATTACTTTTCTGCCGATACCGTCTTCGAAGGGGAATTGAAATATCCCGAAAGATTTATCGTCTTAGTCATCGAACCGGAAAACGGGAAAACGACCACACTCAAACTTCTCGATAGCAAACTTTAAACACCTTTATAAAACGTATGAATACCAATAAATTTATATACCCTGCAAGCAGCCTGCTCCTTACTTCGGGTTTGTGCTTCGCCCAAGAAAGAGATGCTGTCGCCACAACAGAACGCCCCAATGTCATTTACTTGCTTTGCGACGACATGGGATACAGCGATATAGAGGCCTACGGCCAACAAATGATATCGACTCCCAATCTGAACAGGCTCGTAAATAAAGGCATGAGTTTCACTCAATTTTATGCAAGTACAGCCGTAAGCGCTCCATCAAGAGCTTCGTTGATGACCGGGCAACACACCGGACATACCAAAATACGGGGAAATAAAGAAATACAACCCGAAGGACAAGAGCCTCTCGATCCGAACGTAGAAACGTTGGGACATCTGTTTCAACAAAACGGATATGTGACAGGTTGTTTCGGTAAATGGGGTATGGGTTATCCCGGTTCGGGCGGAGAAGCTAACAAGATGGGATTCGACGTATTTTACGGATACAACTGTCAGCGTAAAGCGCACTCTTACTACCCGGAGTATTTGTGGAACAACCAAGAAAAAGAGTATCAAAACGGACGTTATTCGCAAGATGCCATACACGAACATGCGATGAAATTCATCGAAGACAACAAGGACAAGGCATTTTTCGGTTATTTCACATATACGATTCCCCATGCCGAACTGTGCCAACCGCAAGACAGTATCGTCGATATGTATAAAGGTAAATTTCAAGAGCCCCACCCGTGGTACGACAATGGAGATTATGGCACAGCAACTAATCCCCGCGCACAATTTGCGGCTATGATTACCCGATTGGACACGTATGTGGGACAAATCATCGATAAACTGGAAGAGCTGGGTATCGCCGAAAAGACTTTATTTATATTCACGAGCGATAACGGCCCTCATAACGAGGGAGGAGCAGATCCGACTTTCTTCAACACAGAGGAACGACTGAGAGGATTGAAACGAGCTTTGTACGAGGGCGGTATGCGCGTGCCTTATATCGCCTATTGGCCGGGGACTATCGAGGCCGGCTCTATAAGCGACTTGATGGCAGCCGGCTGGGATATGATGCCTACTTTCGTAGAATTGTTGGGTGAAGATACGGATTGGCGCGAAGAGGCGATGGACGGATTGTCCATACTCCCTACTCTGACCGGAAAGGGAGAACAACGGCAACATGACTTCTTGTATTGGGAGTTTCACGAGGAAAACGGTCGCCAAGCCGTAAGAGCCGGAGATTGGAAACTGATTCGACAAAATATCAAAAACGGAAACCCGACTCATGAGTTGTACAACATTGCCGAAGACCCGCATGAAGACAATAATTTAGCTAATACTTATCCCGACAAAGTGGAAGAGTTGAAAGTCATTATGGATCGGGAGCATATACACTCCGACATATTTAACTTCGGACGTTGATTTACCGGTTCCCGTATAATATAAAGATAAAAATAGCGGCTTCTCGCAAAAAGCCGCTATTTTTATAACAGGATCCCACAGGTTCGACAACGCTGTTTATTCGATATTTTTATTCAGTTTATTCCATTCCGAAACCGGGGGAATGATTCCCATCGCTATCACCTCATCACGCAAATCGCACAAATGCTTATAACTGCGCTCCAATTCTTTATCTTCTTCCGGCGTACCATACACCGGGTTATAATGTACTCCCGAACGATCGAGAATCGTCTCCATCGCCATAAGTATGTGGTTGAATTTCCCGTCAGACAAATAAACACCTGCCGGCCACGTGAAAGGATTTCCACCCATTGCCGCAGCAATCATCTCGATAGAAAGATAGGCCGGGCTCTGAAAAGAAGAGCGTCCTCGCAAATCGATAATGTGTTTGCCTCCTTGAACGACTTGCTGGCGTATCTTCTCCCAGTCTTCGGCCGGTAATTTTTCCGTTCCGATAAGCTCGGCGAGCGGAGTTCCTTTTACTTTTGTCGTCGAAGCAAAAACCGCCATTTGCTCGCCATGCCCTCCATAGGTACGGCAATTTTCGATTTCATCGGCTACCGCATGGAAATATTTTGCCAACTCGCTCCGCAAACGCGTACTATCGAGCGCCGCAAGCGTGGATACCTGAGACGGTTTCAAACCCGAATAAAGCAATACGATCAACCCCGTAATATCGGCCGGATTGAAAACGACGACCACATGTTTCACATCGGGACAATAGCTGCGTATATCCTTACCGAATTGAGCGGCAATTTCGGCATTTCCTTTCAATAAATCCTCTCTTGTCATTCCTGCTTTGCGAGCAGCCCCTCCGGAAGATACGATATACGAAGCTCCCGTAAGAGCTTCTTTCACATCGCTCGTGAAGGTTATATCTACCCCTTTAAATGCACAATGACGTAATTCCTCGGCAACACCTTCCAAAGCCGGAGCATAAGGGTCATACAAACATAAATGGGGAGTCAAACGCATCATCAATGCAGTCTGTGCCATATTCGAACCGATCATACCGGCAGCACCCACGATCGTGAGTTTTTCATTCGTCAAAAATTCCATATTCGTTATATTTAAATGATGAGTTTTCTTTATTCCGTTACAAATATAACAAGCGAAACCTGATTTTGATTATCATTCTTTTTTACCATTCATAACAAAAGGTTATCGGCATAAACAGCCCTGCGGTTAAAACCGGACACAATACATTCATTATAAGATATATACATATTAAATCACAATCATTTTATCCGTCACGCGACCCATATAATTTTCTGCCGAGAGGTTTGGAAAATCGACTGTATTTTCCTATATTCGCATATCGTTATCTCGAATACGCGATTGAAGATATCATAATAAAAGAATACCATGACTTATTACAGCGAAACACCGAGAGAGGGTATCAGCCTCCCGGACGGTACATTCAAAGGAGTTCTCAAAGATGGCAAACCCAGTTGGGGCACACTTACCGACCTCTGCGGGATTATATACGAAGGAGAATTTCAAGACGGAAAAATACAAGGCAAAGGTATAATGACATTCCCGGAAGGACAACGATATGAAGGAGATTTCGTCAATGAAAAGTTCGAGGGATCCGGTATGTATACTTGGCCAAACGGAAACCGATACGAGGGCCAATTTGCAAACGGCAAATTCGAAGGTCGCGGTATCTACACGTGGGCAAACGGAGAACGCTACGAAGGTGATTTCGTAAACGGGGAACAACATGGGAAAGGCGTTTTTACATGGTCGGACGGCAGTTGTTACGAAGGAGATTACGATCACGGGAAACAGACCGGGAAAGGGATCTATACCCAGAGAGACGGAGAATATTACAGAGGAGACTTTGTCGACGGCTTACCCTCTGGAAGAGGTTTCTTTTTCTGGGCCGACGGAGATCGCTATGAAGGAGATTTTATCGAAGGAAAACGTACCGGAAAAGGTGTTTTCATTCACAAAGGCGGGGACTGTTACTACGGCGATTCCGTAGAAGGGATAAGTCATGGAAAAGGAATCTATATATGGACTGACGGAGAGCGATACGAAGGCGACTTCGTAAACGGGCAACTTACCGGAAAGGGTGTATTCTTCTACAAAAACGGAGAACGATACGAAGGTGATTTCGTCAACGGCTGTAAAGAAGGCTATGGAACCATGTATTACCCGGACGGTCGATATGACACCGGTCGATGGCATGACGACAACTTCATGGGATAAAAACAGAACCCAAGAACTTGTTTTAGTTACCCGCCTTGCTCTCCGCAGAATACCCGAATCTTTCAAAAACATGAATAATTTAATACACTTTTTTTACTCGGTTTGCTAAATAATCTGTACTTTTGTACAAAAATTAGGAAATGGGAAAAGAAACATCTGAAAGAATACAGACTTCTGTGCTCAATGCAGCAGAGAAAAAAGTTTTGGTTTGGCTGGCTCAACGACAACCGGCATGGGTTACTTCGGACTTCCTCACATACACCGGCGTAGTAGGAGCTCTCGTATGCGCAGTGGGATTCGTATTGGCTCATATAGATAAAAACTACCTGTGGATTTCTTCTCTCGGGTTGGTAATTAACTGGTATGGCGACAGCCTCGACGGTACTCTTGCCAGAGTAAGGAATGCGCAAAGACCCGTTTATGGATTTTTTATCGACCATACGCTCGATGCCGTCACCATTTGTATCATGTGTATCGGAGCCGGTCTTTCGCCCATGTTCAGGCTCGATGTAGCGATGCTGGTATTAGTGGGTTATTTGGTTCTTTCTATTTATACGTATATCTCGACAATCCTAAGCGGTAAGTTCCTGCTCACTTACGGCAGCCTCGGGCCAACTGAATTCCGATTGATCGTTATTCTCATCAACACGGTGTTCATGTATACTTCCCTCTCGGAAATAAAGTGGACCATCGAAGGGCAAACATTGGGCATATTCGATGTAGCCGGATTGTTCATTGCCTGCTTCTTGTTCGTGGCATGGTTGGTTCAATTCATCACCGACCGTCGCGTTTTGTCCAAACAAGATCCATTGAAACCCTATTCTCCTAAAAAATAATAAAAAGATACGGTGTTAAAGCTGCGTATTTACCTACAATTCGTAGTCAGTCGGCTATTGGGCACAGGTGTCGATACCTTGATACTGTGGATATGCTCGACTTTTATATTCAGCAGCTACTGGGAGGTATATGTCCTTTCCCCTATCATCAGTTTTGAATTTGCCGTATTGAGCAATTTCCTATGTTCTTATTTTTGGATATGGAAAAGTAGAATCGGCCGTCGTTCGACGTCTGATTTCTGTATTCGTTTTCTCATGTTCAATCTTTCATCGGGAGCCGGCTTCTTAATGAAAATGTTTTTTCTACTCATTTTCCAAAAGATATTCGGCTGGGACGTTATCTATTGTAATCTTGCCGCCCTGCTTATTTCGGGATTGTTCAACTATTTCGTAGCGGATATGCTGGTATTCAAATCACGCAAACGGGTGAAAGTCGAAAGTTTCGACAGCAACGATTGCTGAATAAGCACCCTACATAAACCCATAAAGCTCTTCCTTTTCGGTGAATTAAGCCTAAATCTCTCTACAAAATTCGCCTCCAAAAAGAATCTTATTTCTATTTCAAGCCCGTCTCGACTTGTTGCTAAGCAGGGGGAGCTTTTGTATATTTATTTCTCCCTCGTCCTGTGGTACACTCCACCTCATTTATGATAAACAAAAGGTGGACGAGACTTAACTCCACTGCCGGTATTTTCCAACCTCTCCGCCCTTCGTACATCTACCCTATCGTACATACATGCGCAGAAGAGGGAGACACATTTCCTATTTCGTTACAGTCCAACGAGGTTTTTATACAACAAGACAAAACATTCTAACCTTCTCCCCTGTGTTTTTGCAACGCAAAAACACCCCGTAATACTACGGGACACAGCAGGGAGGAGGGTAAATAACCCTCTATTCATTGCAGAGAAGTGCACCTATATCGCTTTGCGACACCCCGTAATGCCACGGGACACGGCAGCGGAGGAGTGTGAAATTTTAGTAGATGGGATAGGGAGAGAATTAATAAAGTCGTATAAAAACGAAAGGGAAGCAAAAAATTTGCTTCCCTTTCGAGTGATTGAGTTGGGATTCGAACCCAAGACCCACAGCTTAGAAGGCTGTTGCTCTATCCAGCTGAGCTACCGGACCATAGTCATTCGGATGGGCTCGCACGTTTTGGTACGCTTTTGGGTACGATACGTCGCCTGTTTCCCGAATGCGGCTGCAAAGATAGAAAAATATTTTATTTCAAAAACATTTTGTACGACTGTTCTTTCGGATTCGCCTGTGCGATTTTAGATTATCGGGTCTTCATAGCCTGCGGATACTCATGTGGAAGGTGTAGATGCTTGCGGAGTTAAGGACGGAGAGGTTAAAGGTGCCGTGCTGCAGTCAAATGCAAGTCAGGACTGGCGGGAATTTGTCTTCAAACTTTCCTCAAACTTGCGCTCCACTTTTGCCGGAACAAAAGGAAGCGGGCCATGACACGATTCGTATTTTCTTTCTTATTGTATCTTGTTTCTCTGTGCGCATATGGACAGATATCAGGCAGGTCATTGTCTGATTATATTGAATCAGCCAAACAGCACAGCCCGCTGCTAAATGACTACCGTAATCAGATACAAACCGGGCGATTCGGGTTACAGCGGCTGAAAGCAATGTACAGGCGTTCCCGTCTGGAATTGAGCGGAGACTGGCTGTTTGTCCCCGTTGTCTCGAAAGACGGCGGAGGGGTGTCGTTCATGTGGAATGCGCAGGATGCCGCGGATTATTATGGATATGACCTCGGGGAGAGCAGCGGGCATCTTCATGCAGGAGTGACGTGGACGCAGCCGCTTTTGGGCAATTCGTCCTATAAGGTGGCTCGGGACCAGTATGAGGCTGATGCCCGGATATTGTACGCCGTCTGGCGGAAAGCGGCATTGTCAGGCAGTCGGACCTCCATCTGCTGGAGGTGGAGCTGGCCGCCAATGAGGAGCAGCGTCTTTCCCTGCAGCAGTCTTACCGGAGCCATCTGGCGGCTCTGAATCTGATGTGCGGGATAGCCGATACGTCAGCGGCCGTCATAACTGACGTGAATATCAACCTGACAGCTCCGGTCGCCGGGGATGAGAGCATTTTTATGGAAAAGTACCGCCTCGACAGTCTGGGCGCGGAAATATCGTTGCGTTCTTTCAACCTGCAGTACAGGCCGCGTCTGGACCTGTTTGTGGACGGGGGAATGCAGACGGGCAGTTTCACGCAATGGTACAGGCGCAGGCTGGCGACTATCTGACAGAAGGCACGACGCTCTGCACACTGGCCGATGCCGAAAGCCTTGTGTTTGAAATAAACGTGCCTTATGAGCAGCGGAAGTATGCGCGGAGCGGAAGCCGCTGCACGCTGGAACTGCCCGACGGGACACGCCTCCGGGCTACGGTGCAGGCTCCGCTGGCCACGATGGATGAGGTCTCGCAGTCGGAAAAGGTCATTGCCACTGCCGCGGATGCCCCCTTCTTGCCCGAAGGGATGAACGTGAAAGCCGTCTTTACCTCGGCAACCCCGACAGAAGCGGTCTTGCTCCTCCCCAAATCCGCCGTGCCCACGCCGTTTGTCCTCTGACCGCCGTGCAGAGCGAATATTCCCTGTGGTACCGCAAGCCGGAAGCCGAACTGTTGCCCACATTAGAAGAACTTGGTATCGGCTTCGTCCCCTTCAGTCCGCTTGGCAAGGCGATGCTGACCGGCCGCTTCAACCGCGAGACAACCTTCGACAAGACCGACTTCCGTTCCGCCATTCCCCGCTTCCAGGGCGAGAACCTGAAGCACAACATGGAATTGGTGGACTACGTGGAGGCTCTGGCGAAAAAGAAAGAGACCACTCCGGCGCGCATCGCTATCGGCTGGCTGCTGGCGCAGAAGCCGTGGATTGTTCCCATTCCCGGAACGAAACGCATCAGCCGCATCGAGGAAAACATCGGCGGGGCGGACATCAGCTTCACGGCGGAAGAACTTGCCGATATCCGTAATCACTTGGACGGCATCGAAATCCTGGGCGGACGCTACCCCGAAGATCAGGAGAAAATGACCGGACTTTAAAAAAGTGCTTTATCAGCAATAATCAGAAGAATGATGAATATGAATCGATTGATAATTGTGCCGGTATTGTTGCTGGCAGGAATCATGCCGGCAAAGGCACAGAACAGCGGAACAATGGATAGAATAGAAACGTGCAAGGAAAATTACCGTACCCTTTTCGACGGTGAGGCCCTGACCGGGCAGGGCACGGACCCGGAGATGATGGACATCCTGCAGAAGTTCATCTTCGGCGAAGTGTTTACTACGGGCAACCTGAGCCTGAAACAGCGTGAAATGATTACCTGTGTCACCCTTGCCACCATGCAGACGCTTCCGCAACTGAAGGCCCATGCGGGAGCCGCTTTGAATGTGGGTGTCACTCCCGTGGAACTGCGGGAAGCGATGTATATGACTGCACCGTTCATAGGTTTCCCGAAGGTGCTCAATGCGGTCGGAACGGTGAACGAGATATTCAAGGAGCGCGGCATTTCTCTGCCCTTGGAGGAACAGGGAACCGTGACGGAGAAGACACGTCACGAGGCCGGAAAGACAATACAGGACAGTCTGTATCCCGGTGGTATATCTTCGGTTATGGAAGGTCTGCCAGGAGACGCGGTCATCCAGTGCCTTCCATATATCGGCTTCCTTGCCGCCATCAAGGCATTGCGCATCATCAAACAGGAATGTTCGTGCCCCTCTTTCTACGGTGCCGTATCTGCTCCTGCCGGAAACCAGGTGGTCCGTCTGTCTGAATAGCAGCCATTCCGTCTTGTCTGGATACTTGCGGCGTCTTGGCTTTGCGATAAAATTTTATAATTTTGCATCAGTACAGAAGATATGTGTATATGAGTGTAAGAAGAATTTTGCGGATGGTATCCATTATGGCTGGTGTGTGCTGTGTGCCGTCAGAGGCAGGAGCGCAGTTGCTATGGAAGATAACAGGCGACGGTGTGGAAGGAGTGTCGTGGCTGCTCGGGACGCATCATGCGGCACCTAAGGCTGTGCTTGACAGTATAGACGGTTTCAGGGACGCATTCGGAAAGGTAGATGTGGTCTATGGTGAGGTAGTGGCTGACAGTGCCTCTTCTCCCCGGATACAAAACATGATGATGAAGGCCATGAGGCTGCCGGAAGGAATTACTCTGGGCAGTCTGTATTCTGAGGATGAAATGGAGACAGTCGGCTCATTCGTCGAATCGGTCATGGGTACAGGGCTGGAGTCTCTTGGAGACATGACTCCGGCTGCCATAGGTACTCTTATGACGCAGATGGCTTTGGTCAAGTCAGACCCTTCGTTTATGACGGAGGGCGGTCTGGATATGGTGATACAGCGGATGGCGATGGAGAATGGCAAACGGACAGCGGGACTGGAAACTTATGAGGAACAAGTAGAATTGCTTTATAACCAGCCTCTTGATGAACAGGCTGAGGCTCTGCTGGAGATGGCTGGGGAAGGAGAGGAGGCGATGCTTGCCTTATTGGATGAGATGAACGAAGCCTATCGTAACCAGAATATAGAGTACCTGAACAGTCTTGTAATGGAGGACATGACGGAAGATGAAGTGAGGCTGATGCTGCATGAACGGAATCAGAAATGGATCCCCATAATGCTGGATGCCATGCGTGACACTTCTGCCCTTTTTGCAGTAGGTGCAGGACATCTGCTTGGAGATTATGGACTTATACGGTTGCTGCAGACTTACGGCTGTACTGTGGAACCTGTCGTGGACAGATTATGAAAGCTTATACGTATCTTGGACAAGGAAAGGCTGCGCTGCTCGACAGGCCGGTGCCGCAGCTGCAGGGGCCGCGCGACGCCCTGGTGCGGGTGACTCTCGGGAGCATCTGCACAAGTGACCTGCATATCCTGCACGGGAGCGTGCCCAGGGCTGTGCCCGGCATCACCCTCGGACATGAGATGGTGGGGGTGGTGGAGGCCGTAGGCTCCGCAGTGGGTTCTGTGCGGCCTGGCGACCGGGTGGCGGTCAACGTCGAGACATTCTGCGGAGAATGTTTCTTCTGCCGCCACGGGTATGTGAACAACTGCAGCGACCCGCTCGGAGGCTGGGCTCTCGGCTGCCGAATTGACGGAGGGCAGGCCGAGTATGTCCGGGTGCATTATGCGGATCAGGGACTGACCCATATTCCGGACGGGGTGAGCGACTCTCAGGCACTTTTTACCGGCGACCTCCTTGCCACCGGATTCTGGGCGGCCCGCATTGCGGAAATAACCTCCGGCGAAGACACCGTCCTGATCATCGGGGCCGGTCCTACCGGTATCTGCACCCTGCTCTGCGCGATGCTGCGCAGGCCCCGCCGCATCATCGTGTGCGAGAAATCCCCCGAGCGCAGGCATTTTGTCCTGGAGCATTATCCCGAAGTAACGGTAACGGATCCGGAGCATTGTCTGCAGACGGTCCGGAGTCTGAGCACCCATGGAGGAGCCGATGCCGTCCTGGAAGTGGCCGGTACGGAGGAAACTTTCCGCATGGCCTGGGAGTGTGCCCGTCCCAATGCCGTAGTGACCATTGTCGCCATGTATGACCGTCCCCAAGTCCTTCCACTGCCCGACATGTACGGCAAGAACCTGATATTCAAGACAGGCGGGGTGGACGGCTGCGACTGCCCCGAGATACTCCGTCTCATAGCCGAGGGCCGTATCGATGCCACGCCCCTCATCACCCACCGTTTCCCGCTCAGCCGCATAGAGGAGGCCTACAGCCTGTTCGCCTCGCATTCGGACGGGGTCATCAAGGTTGCAGTCGAGCCGTAGCTTATTATGGCACAGTTGTTTTCAATGTGCCTTGAGAAAGGCGTCTATGGCCGTGAAGTAATCTTCGGTATGGGTGAATGCGGCCTGCAGGTGCCGGCAGTCGAATTCCTTGAGGGTGACACGGGTATCGGTGGTCAGGGGCAGGAGCAGACGCAGGGGGCTGACGGTGTCCCCGGTGGCATGGATCAGCAGCATGGGCAGGGAGACATCCTTGGAATTGAAGCCGGGAGAAAGCAGCTGCGGTGCGGAGGGGAGGCGTACTGACTTGCCGCTGTCCTCGTTCAGGATTCTTACTGTCTCGGACGGATCGGTGATGAATCCGTCCATAATGCAGCTCCTGATGAGAGATTTGTTCCCAGGGTACTGCCGCAGATGCTCTCCGGCTATGATTGTTCCCATAGAGAGTGCCAGGACATCCACCGGTCTGTCGCGGACAGTGGCGACATGACCGAGTACCGCTCCGAAGTCCAGCAAATACTCGCTATGGTAGAGCAGGTCCTTGTCCGTTGCGAAATCCTGACTGTTTCCGAAGCCCCTCCAGTCGAACATCCAGACATCGTACCCGAGCAGATTCAGAGTGGCCCCGACACTCAGCCATTGTCCCATATTGCCTGCATCTGCGTAAGCTATCAGCACCGACCTGTCATTCCCCTCCTTTCCCGGCAGGTTCCAGATATGGATCCTGTACCCGTCCGAAGTCATGACCGAATCCTCGGTGTACTCCAGTCCCAGGTCCTTAGGGGTGTAGGTGTATTCTTTCAATGGATTGATGGCGTATGCGCCGGCCGTGAGGCAGCACAGAACGAAGAGTGAGGCGAGTGTGCGGAGTGTCGTTTTCATCATTTGATCCTAGTTGCTTGTCAGTGACTGTATTGTGAGTGGAATAAGATTGTTGACCATGTGTATCGCGATTGCGGCGAATATGCCGTGATGGAGTCGTGCGTAACCTAATACCAGTGCTCCGGGAATTTTGAAAGCTTCCCTCAGGATAATCCGCATCCATCCTGTAGCTGTCAGGGTGGTGACACTGTAGTTTATCAGGTGCGTGAAGGAGAACAGAACAGCTATGAGCCAGAACCATGTGCGGAATGGCATTTTCTGTATCCATTTATATCCCGCATTCCAGAAAAGCAATGCTGTCCCTGTGCAGACTGCAGCCCGGTGCCATGTAACGCTGTAGACTGGCATTGAGAATATTCCGGCAGAGAGTATGAATGCAATGGTGGTTGCGGAGATAGTGATGAGGATGCGTCTCCGTCTCAGCGGAAGCCTGAAAGCGGTTTCTTCCAGCAACGGAGGGCATAGCAGGATGAACCATAGAGGGAATGCAGAGCTTGCGTCGCTGATGTTGTTCTTGGGGAATGGGGCATCAAACAATGCTCTGTCAATGAATCCGGCATAGGAAAAGTTAAAGAAATATTGTATGATGAGATACCAAGAGGAGAGTCATGAGGATACTCCTTATATTCAGGTCAATAAAGCAGTCTTCCACGGGATGGCTGACGAATTGCAGGATATCCCTCAGTCTGCCTGTTTTTCTCCAGTCCAACAGGACGAAACCGGTTAGGCCAGCGACTGATATGATGACGGTTATGATAAACCAATGGTATGGAAAGGGCTGCATTACGTATAATTTTACATTGTAAATATAGGAAAAATGCTCTACTGCAAGCAAAGTGATTTTATTTTATTGCAAATGCAATTATTGTATTTGCAATAAAATATGGTGAAGATGGACGAAACAATGCATATGTTCTTCTTATTTCAGAAAGCCTGTCAATGAACTTTTTCTGCTGGATTGAGATTGTCGGGTGAAAAGTGTAGTTTGTCAGGTTCTGCAAGTTTCAAAAATTTGTTTGAAAATTTGGAAATATGTAAATAGTACTTTACTTTTGTGCAAGTAAAATTTACATAAAACAAATATGGTATGAAAACAAAGCATTATCTTCTTCCACACAGGTGGCAGACGGCAGGATGGATACTCCTGGCTGTTGTCTTTGTAGTGGTGAATCTATTGTTCGGATTTGATGTCTGGAGTGTTATGGATGAAGCGGCTTTCAAGCTGCTGATTGCTGGGGTGTATGTCATAATCGGCGTCTCATTGCTGATGATAGCCTTTTCGGAAGAGAGGCAGGAGGACGAGTTTATCAGGTCTCTGCGCGGGCGGTCTCTTGTGGCGGCGGCCTGCGTGGCATTTGTGCTGTCCGTCATATGGTTCTGCGTGAGCAGTATAAACCTTATGTATTTCCCCATGCACGAGGCTGATGATACGAAACGGTGGGTATTCTACATGGTGGACAATTATCTGTCAGTCCTCCCTATGTTCTTCCTCTACATCGTCATCTTCAAGGTGAGCCTGTGGATTAATAGACGGAGGTGCCGCCATGAAGAATAACATCCGCGTCGAAAGGGCCGTCCTGCGCATATCGCAGCAGCAGTTGGCCGATGCCGTCGGAGTCTCCCGCCAGACCATCTACGCCATTGAGAACGGCCGTTTCATTCCCTCTACAGAGTTGGCCCTCAGGCTTTCAGCCTATTTCGGTAAGACGGTGAACGAGCTTTTTCAGTTGGATTGAATGCGGTTCTGACGAAAAGTCCCAAAGCTATGGTAAAATGCGCTATGATGTTGAGCTTTAAACAGAAATTGTGTCTGACAGCACTGTATGCCAAGAGTTTCCTGACGGTGTCAGGAATAGTGAGCCTGTCTTCGTTCATTGCTGTGGCTGCTATGGATGCGGACAAGTCCGAGACAGTCTCGGTGGCCGCGATGCTGTCGTTGGTGAAACTGTTTCTGACAGGGGTCCTGGTGCTGCTGAAGAGGTTGGAACGCAGCGGAAGCGACCGCGGGTTTTTCTATATCAATCTCGGACTTTATCCGTCCCGGATGATGGTAGCGGCAGCGCTTCTTGATCTTGCGGTCTATGCTGTGGTGCTCACCCTGATAATCGTGATTAAAAATGCCTTGCTGTACTGAGACGCATAAGATGAATACGCACACGCTGCTTGCCGACAGCATAACCCTTTCTTTCGGGAGGAAGAATATCCTGAACGGAGCCTGGTTGCGTTCGGAGACGGGCCGGGTCACGGGGCTGCTTGGGCGCAACGGCAGCGGCAAGTCCTCCATGTTCCGGGCCGTGATGGGGCAGCTGAAGGCCCAGAACTGCTTTGTGCGGATAGATGATGAGGCAATTCCGGGCTCAGGCTGCGGTGGCAGGATGTCATGGATGTTCGGACACGTTGCCGGAGACATCTTCCGGAAAGGTTGCGTGTCCCGCTATGTCAAATACCTTCCGCAAGGCAGTTTCCTGCCGCCGAAGATGACTCTGGGTCGGATATTTGAATATTTCGCAATGGATTACGTGGAGTTTGTCGAGGAATTCCCGAAATTCGGGCAATACAGGGACACACCGGTTAATGCTCTGTCTTCAGGGGAGGTGCGGATTGCCGAGATATGGCTGGTGCTGTGTTCTCCGGCTCCGTTCTGCATCCTAGATGAGCCGTTTTCCTTTCTGGCACCTGTGGCAGTGGAGCGGATACAGGCACTGATCCGCCGTCAGAAACCCTTGAAAGGCATCATTCTCTCCGACCACAACTACAACGCGCTTCTCGAAGTGGCCGACGAGGTCCTCCTGCTCTCAGACGGCTATGTCCATCTTGTCCGCGACCGCAGCGACCTGGTGCGGTATGGCTACTGCCGGCAGTAATTGCAACAACCTTAATAATCTTCCGTGACAGATTCTACATCTTTCCGCAACGGCAGTGTTTTCAGCGATTCGGTGCCGTTGCGGCAGGTCTGTCTAGCAGTCGCCCTTTCGACAGACCTCTCTGGAACGGATTCCTCATCCGGTTCTTTTCCACACTGGCAGCATATTCCGTGATTCGGTGCCATTGCGGCAAGCGGTCGTGCCAGGTTTGCTGTCGTTGTTTTTGCATTGTCCAGCATGCTGTCCTAGCGTATTGCATTTATTGTCAGCTATTTAAATTTAAGCAGTTTGCTGGACCCCGTGCATTTTGCCGCAAAACCGCCATTTTATCCCCAGTCCAACAGTTGCCGGTTTTTAAGAAAGCTGGTTATCAGGTGTTTCTCAAAGCTTCAACTGCTGGACCTCTCCATAAGTCTCAGAAGTCTGCTGGCCTACTTGGCCGATTCCGCCTGAAATATGCCTCCGAGGTATCTGCAGTGGGGCTCTGGAATATAGTCAGCGCATATTCTATCTGTGTATCGGTTCCGGAAGCCAAGTCTTCTGTTTTTTGGGGGACAAAGTGGTCAATCCGTACTCCATTGCGCTGGCATTGGCTTCCGTCCGGATATTCGATTCCTGCGCCGCCGGTCTGGAAGACAAAGTCTCCCGGCAGGGAAAGCTGTACGACATTGCCGTCCGCTCCGGCTGTCGTGCTGCCGACCACCGTCACTTGCGGTGAGCACTGCATCTGCATTGCGAGGTATTCGGACGCGCTTTGGGTCCTGCTGTCTACCAGAAGTACGATTCTTCTGTCCGGACTGAAATTGTGTCCGCGTCCGGTAAAGTCGGATATCCTTCGGGTGAATGAGCCGGGCTTTAGAAAATCCGGTGTGACAGCAAGTGCGACAGGACTGGTGGAGGGCATGAGGGACATCAGCCACATCTGTACCATATTCATAGGATAGTTGCGCAGGTCTACTATCAGCCGGCGGTACTCCAGGCATTTTCGGAAATCATGCGCCGATATGTCTTCGGCATGGATGTATGCGACTGAGTCACCGATGACATCAAAAGGCGAAAGTTCCTTTCCTCTGAACCATGTCAGGGTTGATTGTCTTATTCCACTGGAGTATAACGCTCTCCTGAATTTTTTGAAAGGCATCATCTCAGGCTTGAGCGTCAAGGTGTTTTCGTCCCTGATCACGGTATAGCTTGCGCTGTCCCCGGCTGAGAATGATATGGACAAGGCTGTCTCTCTTTGGATACTGCCGGGATTGGAGGAGGGTATGACATGACTGTTTTTTTCTATCAAGGACTCTACGGGCTTTCCGTTGACTGCAATGACGGCATCTCCTCGATGCAGGTCGCAGGTGTCTGAGCGGCATGTCCATGTTACAATGTATTTCCCGTCGGCATATAGCGTGGAGATAAACGGAGCGGCATACCTCATATCTTCGGGAATAGCAGCCAGTCTTATCAGTTGCCGTAGGAACCCGCCCGGCATGTATGCTGCAAAGGAATGTGAGTCATCGGTATATACTGCCATGGCTCTGAGGACATTCCCGTAGCTATCCCTGTCAGATGCCTGCACCACTGCCGGTACCGCATACATGAGAGCCTCTTCCCATGGACGGTCGGCCAGTTGCCGGTAGGGATTGAAATACTGCACGTAGTTCCAGATGCGGAAGACAGACAGCAGTTTCAGGCCTGCGTCATCAAAGGACATACGTGGGTAGCTCCTCTCATTGCGGTCTTCTATGGTCTGAATATACGGGACCTGATACAGATACCGGCTCCAAGGGCTGCGTCCGGCAGCCGCTGTTATTCTCAGGATAGCGGAAAGTTCCCGGCCCAGTGCATATTCGTCGAATATCCATTTGAGAGCATCACAGGAAGATATCCACGCTGTGTCCTCAGATGTCTGTATGTCACCGAGACTGCGGCACCATTCTGCCAGAATACTGTTCCTCTCGGCCGGAGCAGCATTGCAGACTGTCGGAATCATCCGGAATAATTCTGAATCCCAGTCTATTATCCCTTCCCTGACAGTCGGGTGAAAATATTTCAGGAAGCCCCAGACTTTCCCCAATACCGCAAGGTTTTCCACCTGCTCCGGGGAAAGTTCCGGGTCGGCAAGACAGACTCCGCTGCCTCCCGGATACGTACGGTGTGTATTTTTAGCTTTTGAGGTCATGGCCCGCACAGTTGACGGAAACGATACTGTCATTTCTCCTATATGGATGTCCCCGGTCCCTTTGATTTTAACTTCACAGTCAAATGCCGCAGCCTGCCTGCACAGCGGAGCCTCGAGCGAGAATTCCTGCCACTGACCGGGAGAGGCTGCTGACAGAACGCAGTGGAATTCCGCAATATGCTGAGAATTCTTTCGTACTGGACTCTCCCATAATCTTACCGCGATGTCCACTTCTCCATCGAGTGAGTCGATGCGGATGTGTCCGCTTACATTCATTTTCCCCTCGTGGGACTTTGCTTTTCCTGAAACAACGGCCAACGGATAGAAGCCGGACATCCTCAGAGTCGGACGGTTGTTGAATTGTACACTTGTATCCAGAGAATAGGATGCGGTATCTCTCAGCCATTCCCAGGCAGAGGGAGGGAGCGTGGATACAGGCCTGAAATCGGTTGCGCTGAAGCTTTGTCCAATGGCAGGAATGCAGCAGATGCAGAGTGAAAGCAGGCTTATGGCCGGAAGTTTCATAGGGTTTGGAGCAGGTCTTCAATTATTTTCACGGCTTCTTCATAATCATCGGTCTCGGTCAGGATGTCCGGCTGTACTCCGATTCCATGATGCCGGCTTCCGTCGAGGTTGACGGCTTTGATGGCGGTCATGCCGAAGGGAAATGCCGGGAGAATGAATGTTGTGGCGTCTCCGTTGGTTCCTGCAGTGGGCGTGCCTATGACAGTGCCGAGGCGGTATCCCTTGACGAGCATGAGCACGGTCTCGCCCCAGCTCATGGTCTCCGGGCCGCAGAGAAAGTATACCGGCAGGTCAATGCGGGGTGCGGCGAGTGTCGTGTTTATGAAGCAGTGTCCTTCTCGGCGGGTCATGAGGATGTGAATTTTAATTGGAAATGTGATGCCGGTAGTGGCTGAGGTGCTTAATGGTTATCCACGCGGTATTCGAGGATGTCGCCGGGCTGGCAGTCGAGGGCCCTGCAGATGGCTTCGAGGGTGGAGAAGCGGATGGCGCGGGCCTTGCCGGTCTTGAGAATCGAGAGGTTGGCCGGAGTGATGCCGATTCTCGCGGCCAGTTCGCCCGAGGACATCTTGCGGCGGGCGAGCATTACGTCGATGTTGACTATTATTGCCATGATGTTCGTTTTGTTTGTGGTTTTTCAGACCGAAATTGTCAGATAGTCAGCCGGTTTTCCTCAGAGACCCTAACAGCGAGGCCGTAGATGAGGGAGAAGGCGATGAGTATCAGCGGGAGGAGTAGGTCGGCATTATTGATTTGGAACAGCCTTTCCTGATGGAGCACGATACCTATGTTGGATTGGCAGATATTGTAGACGAGATTGATTGCCGCGGCTCCCATCAGAAGGAACGTATTGACTCTCGGGAACAGGACTCCGGAGCGGACAGCCAGCAGCGAGCGGATCATGAACACTGTCAGAAGAGCGTCGAATGCCAGTCCCGCTGTCAGCCAGCCCCAGAATATGAAACGCTGCAGGCCGAGAATCTCTCCGTTCCACTGGGCCCGTTCCATATTCTCCCCGTAAAGCCCGGCCATGCCGCCGCTCTGGATGATGATGTAAGCCGCGTTGATCAGGCATATCAGGCAGACCAGCACCGTTGCAGTTACCAATAGATTTCTTGTGCTTCTTTTCATGATTCGGTAAATTTTTATTGTTAATCGATATGCAAATATAGTGATTTTATCGAAAAACAATAAAAATTTGTAAAGATTATTTGCTCTGCTCTCGGCTTCTGCGTATATTCGGCTGCGCCGCATATACTGTAGCACTTCGGTAAAGTAAATAAATTTCTTTTACTCTCAGTTTCTGCGTATATTCGCAGATATAGCATAAAAGTCAGATTATGGAAAACAGCCGTGAATATTTCTTCGATCATCAGTCTTCCCGGATCGATGTCTGCCGGGAGGGCCGTGAGCCGGTCCCGGAGGCGGGATGCAGGAGCTTTATATGGGATGACAAAATAAAAGGGATTACCCTGCTGGAGGATGTGTACAGCAACGGGAACGTAAATGAGGAACGGCAGGTCAAGGTGAAAGTGGTTATTATCAAGAATGAGGACTGTGAGGCGTTTGCGGAGGCGAGAAGCAGATATTGTCAGTGGCAGGAGGGGGACGGCAATGTGCCGTCGTATATGAAGATGGACAGTGCTTCATACCGGAAAATCTTGGAAATGTACGGTGAGGCATCCCGGAAGTCGGCCGGGGAGATAGCCGGGAAAATAGTGTACAGTATGGAGATGGATTATTCCATGCCGGCAGGACGGGAAACGGATGTGCTTGCCTTGACAGTTCCCATAGACATCGAAAAGCTGGAGACGGATACAGTTTACCGGATAGGCATTATTGAAAACGGTGATCTTCCGCAGCGGTGGAATGAATGGGCGTGCTTTAACTTCTTCCGGCTTGCAATGCCGGTGGAGGAAGCCTTTGTGCCTTACTCTGCATATCTGAAAGTCAGGAAGCCGATTGGCGGAAAACTGTATTTCGACAGATCGACGGATTACCGCCATTACAGCGATTTTTTTTCGGATATTCACTTTGACCGGATATGCGGCGAGGTGGAGGTCAATCCGGTGCTGGTGTGTTTTGACCTGGAGGTAAAATGCAGCAAGAAGGATATTCCATTTTTCTCGATAGTCCTGAGATCCGCTGATGAGGTGCTGTACCGCGGAATATGCCGGTTGGCCGATGTGGAGGGGACAGACAGAATAACCGTTTTCTGCCCGCTTTCGTCAGAGAATCTGCATGTGAAGGACTATAAGGAGATTACGGCATCACTCCGTGCATTTGGCCGTGAGATGGCATCCTTCTGGTTTTTCACGGACAGGACCGAGCAGGGCAAATACATGTTCAACCTTGATAACAGAATAAACGGTAAGAAATGAAAACGGTAGAATTTTTTACAATTGCAGTTGCGGTGCTCCTGTCGGCTTCCTGCAGCAGGGGAGGTCTCGGTGAGGACGGCATGGTTACATTCGATTATTCACAGATGAAAGAGGCAGGAGATACCCTGCGGTTTTCGGATCTGGCCTCGGAGCCGGAGTTCATCGCGCTGGACAGCGATACCATAGATGCGTTTGAAGCTGCCTCGGTCCTTATTACTGAAAATTATATTGTAAAGGATGCAGAGTCAATGATGAGCAGAACTCCGGTCAGGGTGTTCGACCGGCATACCGGGAAGTTCATCTGCAACGTGGGACATCTCGGGCGCGGTCCCGGGGAGTATCTGAATTCCTTGCAGACTTTTGTGGATGAGGACGGGGGCAGGGTATGGATAATGGATGCGGCTGATCATATCAAGACCTATGACATAACGACGGGAAAATATCTCGGAGAAGTTCCTCTGGCATATGAGCTGATGGACGAGTTGGTGTCGGCTCCGGCCAGTTTTATGGTGGACGGGCGGGCCGGTACGCTGACGGTCGTGGCGATACCTTACGAGGAGGATTCCAACCCGACCATAACCTGGTGCCAGGACATGGCGGGCAATATCCTGTGGGAGATACCGGAGACCGGAAGGGAGCGCTCGCGGCATCCGTCCAACACACTTGTCAGTACGTCGTTCAATGTGGACGGTGTGCTGGATGTGTCGTTCAGCTCTCAGGGAGACTGGCCTGATACCTTGTATGTACTTGACGGAGATATGCTGCGGCCGGTATTTACGGTAAACACCAGGACATTGAAGGACGGCTCCAGCATGATGAACACGCTGTTGCCTGGCAAGGTGCTGTCCACCTTGATAGAAATGCGGGAATATATGCCGCGCATCATCATAGGGGAGCCAGTGGCAAGTGTCATTACTGACCTCAGGACAGGAGAAAGTGTAAGTTATCCTACGGAGATCATCAATGACTTTATAGGCGGATACAGCGGATATCAGGGAGACAACTCTATCCAGTGCGGCTATCTGGTCCAGAGCATTCCGGCGGAGGAGTTCCTGGAAGCAGCCCCTGAAGCCCTGAAACAGGGGACACTGACCGGTTCTGCGGCAAGGCAGGTACGTGCAATCCTCTCCAGCCTGCAGCCCACGGACAATGACGTGCTGATGCTGGCCCGGCTAAAAAAATGACGGGAGGGTGTTCTGCATTTAAGATAATTAGCTATATTCGCACAGCAAAACATAATCATGAATACTTTGGTCAATACATTATTCTGGTGGTGGCGCGCTCCTTTCCGGGTAAACGGCATGGTGCGGCCTGAATGTGTGTATTGGCCATAGAGATACGGACTTATACGGTATAGCGGCCTGTCGTTTACTTAAACGGCGGGCCGTTTTCTTTATATTTTACCTTAATAATCATTACACTTATGAAACCTGGGAAAAGATTCTTTCTCGAAGAGCGCGATATTCCGCGCAGATGGTACAACATCGTGGCCGATATGCCGGACAAACCGATGCCGGTCCTGAATCCTGCTACACGTCAGCCGGTAACACTGGATGAGCTGAGCCGGATATTTTCGGTAGAGGCCTCCAGACAGGAGCTGAATATCTCTGACCGCTGGATTGACATCCCCGAGGCAGTATGGGATCAGTACCGCTTCTACAGATCTACGCCCCTGGTGAGGGCATATAGCCTGGAGAAGGCTCTGGACACACCAGCGCATATCTACTTCAAGAACGAAAGTGTCAGTCCGGTGGGGTCGCACAAGCTCAACTCTGCCCTGGCACAGGCCTATTACTGCAAGCAGGAAGGACTTACGAATATTACTACCGAGACCGGGGCGGGGCAGTGGGGAACGGCTCTGGCATATGCGGCCAGAGTCTTCGGCCTGGAACTGGCGGTGTACATGGTCAGGCTGAGTTATGAGCAGAAGCCCTACCGCCGGTCGCTGATGCAGGTGTGGGGTGCTCAGGTTGTGGCCTCTCCAAGTATGTCGACCAAGGCCGGAAGGCGTATCCTCACGCAGACTCCGAATCATCAGGGAAGCCTGGGGACGGCTATTTCGGAGGCAGTGGAACTGGCGACTACTGTCCCCGGATGCAAGTACGCTCTTGGCAGTGTGCTCAACCATGTAACTCTGCATCAGACTGTCATAGGGCTGGAGGCGGAGAAGCAGATGGAGATGGCAGGGGAGTGGCCGGATGTGGTGGTCGGCTGTTTCGGAGGCGGGTCCAATTTCGGGGGAATGTCCTACCCGTTCATGCGGCATTGTCTCCAAGGAAAGCATGTAGGCATGCGCTTTGTGGCCGCGGAGCCTGCCGCCTGTCCTAAGCTGACGCAGGGCCGTTTCATGTACGACTACGGAGATGAGGCCGGTTATACTCCTTTGCTGCCCATGTACTCCTTAGGTCATACTTTCACGCCGGCGGGTATCCATGCCGGAGGTCTCAGGTATCACGGGGCGGGAACGATTGCCAGCCGCCTTCTCGGCGACAGAAGGATAGAGGCCGTGGACATCGGGCAGGAAGAGTCGTTCAGGGCCGGAGTTATGTTTGCCCGGACAGAGGGCATCGTGCCGGCTCCGGAATCCGCCCATGCCATTGCTGCGGTAGTCAGGGAAGCCCTCAGGGCAAGGGAGGAAGGTATCCCAAAGACAATACTTTTCTGTCTCTCCGGCCACGGTCTGGTTGATATGGTGGCCTATGACCGCTATCTGGCTGGGGAGTAGACGGAACTGCAGGACCGCAGCCAATTTTTTGTTGGATTTTGCGGTTGTTCTCGTCATGGCTGTCAGTGCCTTGGAAGTGGCTTTGAACACAAAGGGTGCAGGCATTTTAAGTATATTGAAAATGACGAGGATATGGACCTGCTAAGGTACTTGCCCGAGTTCAGGAACCTTATTCCCGAATACGAGGCAAAGACCTGGATATCGGCTGACGGACAGGAGGATGGGGGAGGAGGGAACTTACCTGACCATTTCTGCGATTGCCCTGGCCATGCGGCGTTCGGGGTGGTCGAAATGATTGCCGGGATTCCATTCGAATACGGTGTCGATGCCCCTGGCTTTTATTGCATCCACGACGGCGGCGGTGCAATTGTCCACCTGGCTCATAAGGGGATGGCGGGTATGGCTCTCCCGGTCTCCGAGAGAAATGCAGACCTTGCCGATATGCCCTGCCGGAGCATTGTCCCTTATGAAATCCGTGAATCCGGGATACCAGAGCGAGCCGGAGACACTTGCCACACGGGCGAAATTTCCGCTTGTCCAGCCAGCCCAAAGGGCGAACAGGCCTGCGAGGGAGTAGCCGGCAATCATCGGAATTTGCTGCAGGATACCCATTGCCCTAAGCCGGACCTCTACCTCAGGCATGCATTCTTCCGTCATCCATTTCAGATGTGCTGCTGCCTGGCCCTTATATGGAGCCTGCCCCTTCCAGACAGCCGGAGCGGGCCACGGAGACAACTCGTCATCCAGCCCTCCGCCCGGATTGTTGACAGACACCAGCACCACCGGAGGGCAGCCTGACACTTCCCGACAAGCCTGCCATACATCCTCCCCGTTTCCGCGGAACGAGTGTATGTAGATTACCGGTATGGAGGTGGTGGGGGTTAGTCCGGCGGATTTGCCTGTCCATATAGTGTAATTCATGGTCTTGTCGGGTGCGGTACAGTTGTCAATCAGTCGGTAAGGTTCTGGCAGAACTCGAGGACGTCCTGCCATACGGCTTCCTTTCCATTCTCGTTGAGTATCTCATGGCGCAAGGAGGGATAGAGTCGGGATGTGATATGGGTGTATCCGGCTCTTTGCATGGTTCTGACCGCTTGCATGAATTTTTTGCGGCTCAACATGCAAGGGTCATCTTCACCGGAGATGAACAGTACCGGCATATCGGGGTTGCGTGGCTTCCACCCTGAGATGCTGTAGGCGTCCTGCATGAGAGAGAAAAGGTTGAGGAAACCATGTGCCGTGAACTGGAAGTTGCACAGCGGATCGGCATCGTAGTTCCGTACAATTTCCGGATCAGAGCAAATCCATGCGTTGGGAGAGCCTTCACTCCTGAATCGGCGGTTGAAGGAACCGAAGGCAAGGGACTGGATGATCTTCGGACGGCATTTTTCTCCGGCCAGAGAGGCATAAGACCGTGCGACCAGCTTTCCGATTCCCGCTCCGGAATTGCGGCTGGGGCTTCCGCAGACGACCAGACCAGATATCAGGTCATCATAGCGTTTTGCGTATGAGCGGACAGCCATTGATCCCATACTGTGTCCGAACAGTATCAGCGGCAGTTCAGGATGTTCTGTGCGTGCTCTGCCAGTGACGGCATTGATATCATCGATTATGGCAGTCCAGCCTCCTTCGTAGAAGTACCCGAAGTCTTCGGAGGAGCGTATGGATTCTCCGTGTCCGCGGTGGTCATGGATAATGCTGTAGAATCCGTTTTCCGCCAGATATTCCATAAACGGAAGGTATCTTTCCTTATGTTCGCACATTCCATGCACTATCTGGACGATGCCCTTGGGCTTGCCTGTTGCCGGTCCGCACAGGAGGATACTGATCTCCAGTCCGTCCGATGGAGACGCAATCTTTTCTTTCTTTATGATGGTGTGTTCCGTATCTGTCATAATGATTCTGTATCTATCGAAAAGTGTGCCATCCGTACAATCTGCAATTGCAGTAATTTGTGGTGATTATCTGCGTGGCTTTAAGGAAGATTGTATTGCCGCAGGAGCACCTTTCTCAGCACTCCATATCAGGAGCAGGATGCCGGTCAGTATGAACGGTACGCTCAGCCATTGTCCCATGTTGAAGACCATGCCTGCTTCGAAGGCGGACTGGTCCTGCTTGATGAATTCTATGAGGAATCTCATGCCGAACAGAACGATGAGGAAGATGCCGAAGATGGTACCTGTGTGCAGCTTGTCGAGTCTGGTGCGGTACAGCCACAACAGTATTAGCCCGAGGATGCAGTAGCTGAGTGCCTCGTATATCTGGGTCGGATGATGCGGCAGACCGTCTGCCCAGGGGTCTCTTACGAATATGAATCCCCACGGGAGGTCTGTGCAGGTACCGTATATCTCGGAGTTCATGAGGTTGCCAAGGCGTATCATCATTCCGGCGAAGCAGACGGGAATTACGAGACGGTCGATGATCTGGATATATCCGAACCCATATTTCTTTCCGTATTTGTGTACGTACCACCACATGGCCAGCAGGACGCCTATCGCTCCTCCGTGCGAAGCCAGGCCGCCTTCCCGTATCATCAATATTTTCCATGGATGGGACAGGTAGTATTCCGGATCGTAGAAGAGGCAGTGGCCCAGGCGGGCTCCGGCGATTGTACCTATGAAGAGTGCTATCAGGAGAGGGTCAAGCGATTCGGTCGGCAGGCCTTCCCTTTTGTAGAACGAGCGCATGATGTAGTAGCCGATAGGGAATATTCCGGCTACAAAAAACAGACTGTACCATCTTATGTCGAAGTCTCCGATAGTGAAGATAAATGGGTTGACATCCCATGTGACTGCGAGTAGGTTGAGCATGCCGGTTCGTTTTTCTGTCTGTAAATATGCTTGTCAAAGATAGTGAAAAATCTTCAATGTGATGTATATGCCATTGTGAATTGCTTTCAGGCTGGGTATCTTTGACGGGCTGCAAACAGCCAGGCCGGTAGGATATGCGCACCTTCGACGGGGAGAAAAAGGCCAGAATGGCGGGCGGATCCGGAAGATGACAGGGTGACGGTATGCAGGACCAGAGAGATGCTCAGAGTGATTGTTTCTTCATCTTCCCTGAGTGAAGCCACTCCCGGAAACGGTCCGCCTTATACCTGCTACCACGACAAAGGATGAGAAGCGGAAACCGACCCGAATTTTTGAAAGCAGTGGTGCAGTGGCTGTAAAATAGGTATTGATTATCAGTGCATTAGAAAATATAGTGCACATTTGACGGTTTTGAAAATGAGCAAATGTGCAGACCGATTTGTAACTTCTTGATAGTCAGATGCTCAATTTTGCGTAGTGCACCGACACTTCAATTTTGGCAGTTTTTGGGAAATAGAGGTGGCGGTGTGGGAATTGGGCGGATGGAAAATCCGACATAGAGTTGCATGTCAAGGTGATATCGATGAGGCGGCCTTATTCCATGTATCTCTGACGGGTTGCAAACAGTTAATACTCACGTTTGTTTATGATCTTTCCATTATCTTGTACATTGAAAACGATACCGTCCATTCAGGTTATCGGAACCACCTTCATATGGATCTTCAATCAATGTCCTTAAACCAACATGCCAATCATCTGAATGATCCAGCCATGAAGAGCCGCCAAGCAATTCGGAAGTATGTTTTATTCTTTTATAACAATGTAATCAGTCTCTCAAACAACCTATTGGAATTATTTTCACTCCATCCTCGCGGGTGTATGCCATTTCCCCACCTGTGAGGACAATCAGCAAATCAGGTTCACGAAGTCTTATTTGCTTCTCTGTTTTATTCTTTTCGGTAACAAGGCGTTTGATCTCAAGAAGGTGTTTTGCGCCATCCTCAATTTCCTGGCTGCCGAGTTTGCATTCAATCAATGCATATCGCCCGTCATCAAGATGCAATACTGCATCTGCCTCTAACCCATAGCGGTCATGATAATATGATAAACGTCCACCCAAAGCTTGCGAATAGACCCTCAAGTCCCGGAAACACAGACATTCAAAGATGAATCCAAATGTTTTGAGGTCAAGTTCCAGACTCTCAGGAGATGCTCCTAAAGAAGCCACGGCAATCGAAGGATCTACGAAACAGCGTTTTTCCCCTGTTCGTATAACTGTCTTGGAACGAATAGCTGGCGACCACGCCTCTATGTCATCTATTACGAACAGCCTCTCCAATGCCCCGACATAATCATCAAAAGTGGGCATAGATGTCCCTTCCATCTCCTCTGCGACATCGGCAACCATTGACGTTTTCTTTGCCAGAGTACAGATATTCCGTGCATAGGAGCGCAGAATCAGTCTGGCCAATGTGGGATTTCGATGTGTCTTGTCCACTCTTGAAATGTCCTTATTGCATATTTCTTCTACATAATCTTTTGCGATAAGCAGTTTTGCCATTGCGCTCATCTCATCAAGAGATGCCGGCCAGCCTCCTCGGCATGCGGCAAATATCAGTTGCTCGATAGAGAGTTGCGACATCTTGCCGTCAATATCGTAATCCGATTCATCAAAAAGGCAGCGCAACGAGATAGAACCGTTTGATTCAAGAGACTCGAACAGACTCATCGGATACATTGCCATCTTGGTAATGCGACCGGTTCCGGTATGCATTATCTCATCATCATCAATTACTGTAGAACCTGTCAGGATGAACTGTCCTTTCCCTCTCCGCTCATCAACTGCATGACGCACTGCGTCCCATATGACTGGAGCGACTTGCCATTCGTCAATAAGGCGGGGAGTGCTGCCTTTAAGTAGTAGCGACGGCTTTGTTCTTGCAGTAGCCAGATAACCCTTCCAATTCTGCTCAGATATTTTTATCTCTTTCATACATAACAGATTGCAAAAGTAGTGATTAAATTTCAGTCAAATTATTTTGTGTTTTTGATGTTGTGCGCTTTGTTAAATTGAGTTAATCAAAGATGGTGATATGCTATTTCAATAAGATTCTACTAATTTTGTGGAAACAAGAGAAGACTTTGTGTTGTGAATTGCTTTCAAACTTTGTATCTTTGACGGACTGCAAACAGCGGAGAGGTCCGCACCGCTGTCCATTGCCAGGTTGTGAATTGCTTTCAAACTTTGTATCTTTGACGGACTGCAAACAGCCAAAAGTCCGAGAATATATTATACGGTCGCGTTGTGAATTGCTTTCAAACTTTGTATCTTTGACGGACTGCAAACAGCTGGTCGAACTTGATACCGCTCTTGCCTCTGGTTGTGAATTGCTTTCAAACTTTGTATCTTTGACGGACTGCAAACAGCGACAGTGCGAGAGGTAGAAACAAAAGATTGGTTGTGAATTGCTTTCAAACTTTGTATCTTTGACGGACTGCAAACAGCACAAGGGAGCTAAATCAGCAACGGCCGAAAGTTGTGAATTGCTTTCAAACTTTGTATCTTTGACGGACTGCAAACAGCAAGCAGCTTCAGCATCAGTTTTATCTATCTGTTGTGAATTGCTTTCAAACTTTGTATCTTTGACGGACTGCAAACAGCAGCGCGACATACTGTTCGCGTAAGAAGTGAGTTGTGAATTGCTTTCAAACTTTGTATCTTTGACGGACTGCAAACAGCATAATTCAATTATTTTAAAGTTGACGGCCGGTTGTGAATTGCTTTCAAACTTTGTATCTTTGACGGACTGCAAACAGCAGTCTGTACAAAGTTATGAATTTAATTTAAGTTGTGAATTGCTTTCAAACTTTGTATCTTTGACGGACTGCAAACAGCAGAATGTCAGTAATGAACACAACAATAGGTATTTACGAGGTGTTTGCAGAATTAAAAATCCGGCAGTGATGTCGGATTTTTTGTTTGTACTGTAGGCATTAAAAGAGTTCCAGTTGAAGATAGTCAATGGGTGGTTGCCGCTCCTTCTTTTCGGAGAAAAGCTCCATTGCCCCAAATTGTTTGTCGGTTATGGATAGAATTCCAACCTGACCCAATGGCGGAAGAATGGATTTCACTCTGCGGATATGGACTTTTGCATTCTCTGCGCTTGGACAATGGCGCATATAGATGGAGAACTGGAACATGATGAAGCCGTCCTTGATCAGTTGTTTTCTGAACTCAGCCGCCGCTTTGCGTTCTTTCTTCGTATCAGTCGGCAAATCGAAAAAGACCAGTACCCACATGATTCTATACTCGCTTATCCGTTCGTTCATAGGTGTTTAAGTCATAATTGGATATGAGATTTTTCTCATTTCCCCAGTGAAGCACTTTACCAAGGAAGCTGTTGTCGTAGTGGCAGCGACCATAAGCGGGCTGCGTTTGTCGTTGATGAAGACATCTGTTGTGGGGATGGAGAGCAGTTCCCGCTTGAGTTCGGTTGTGAGTTTCAGAGGTCCGCCTTTGCGGCAGATGTCAAATACGGTTTTATCCACGTACGGGCGGTATGGTTCCATGATGTCGTCTGCAAGGCAGTAGGCGTTGTAGCGGTTGTGGTGGTGGATTCCGAGTGTGGGCAGCAGACCGCTGGAGACCAATGCGCGGGCAATGACCGCACGGACTATGGCGTATCCGTAGTTGAGCAGGTTGTTGGGCTCGTCCTCGTCCCTGCCCCTGACAAAGCCGTCTATGTCCTGGAACAATGTTTTCCAATAGTATGCGGCAGCTCTGGCTTCCATGTTGGCAGAGTCTCCGCTGCGGACATCTGTGGCCCAGACCTGCATGTTGTTGTGAATGGAGCCGGTGGCGTATTTGAGGACTGCAGCCTGATTGGCTATTTTCGCCTGAACAGTCTGCTGCCATAATTGCTTGCGGAGGGGTAGGGATGCGTCCAGTTGGTATCGGAAACGCTCATTCTGAATGGTGTTGCCGTATAGCGGCAGCATCAGACCTACAGGCAGGTGGTTGGACGAGCAGGTAATCAGGGCGCAGTTGTTATCCAGCAGTTTCTCTATAAGACCTTGTGTTATGGTTATCTGCTTATGGTCGAGGATGACGATGCCTATGTCCTCAATAGGAATAGTCCGGACAGTCTCCATGCAGTCAAGACTGTCGGGTATTCTCACTATCAGCTGTTCCAGTTTGAGGGACAGATATGCCGGATTGCCGAAATATAGTGTGCGCTTTATCATATCATCAGTATTCTCCTGTCTGGACGATGTTGCCCAAGTGGTCTATGCGTACTTTCACGATGCCTTTGAGTCCATTCACGTTTTGTATTCTTTTCCAAGTAACGTCTCTAAGGTCTTTGGGTTCATCGACATTTGTTTCTAAATGATGTCTGAAAACATAGTATTTTGACGAAAGTTTCTGAGCCCTGAAAAGATTCTTGCTGATTACAGGATAATTGACTGGATTCAGCAGGTCAATGGAATTGGGGTCAAATCCAGTTTCTTTATTCGGGAATACGAAATATTCGTTCTGTTTCATGGAAAACATGAACTTCCAGCCATCCTTGACCTTATAGGTCTTGTCAATGACCGGGTCTCCCAGGCTGACTCTTGCAACTGCTTCCATGAACGGTACCGGCTGCTCCTGCAGATTGCCGTCGGAGTCCATGAATATGGCTATGTGGTGATTGTTGCTCAGACTGACGAAGTCGGACGGTATGGTGGCTCCGTCGCAGTTTATGATGGGTGCGCCGAAAATATTGCGCTTGTCGTGCAGTGCGTAGACGTTTGTAGGACCACTGATTGTTACCCGTTTAATCTGTATGCCCTTGTCCTTGTTCAGCCATATGGGATTCTCATCCAGGTTGGAAAATGCCTTTTTGGGGTCATTCCCATATTCTTCCAACCTGTTGGACAGAATCTGCCTGATATGACTGTCTATGACCTTTTCGATTTTAAGAGTGGGATCAATTTGTTTACGTATTGTGTAGACTGGAATGAGCCTGACTGTTTTTACTTTTTGAGGAACTTCCTTACTGTGCAGGATGTCTGTGAAAAGAGGATTTTTATCCAGACTGTTTGAGCCGGAGAAAGCCTTTTTAGGATTCCCTCCGTATTGCGCGAGCCGTTGGTAAAGTGCGTTGCGGAACCGTTCGCAGGCTACAGTGGCGATTTTGTCCGCATCAAAGCTGCTTCCGACCTTTTCTTCTTTGCAATCGTACTGAAGTATTCTGCCGTAGACAGTTTCGTTGTGGAGCTGTCCTCGGGGAGTCAGTTGGACTTTCTCGTTGAATCCGCCTTTTCGTTTTGTCTTGTTGGTGTTGCGGGTTGCGACCTTGTTCTTGGCCTTTATAGAGACAAGGATATCGTCCAAATGCTTTCTGGCTTCGCACCTGAGCTCGTCGAAAGGCATTGGAGGCAGCAGCCTGCCTTTTGAGGCAATCTCCTGCTGTAGCTCTTTGTCTTTGGCATTTAGGGTGTTTAGGTACTGGATAATGCTCCTTTTCGTAAAAGCGACGGTCAGGGCATCCATCGCATGGTGGCGGTGGTCGTTACGCTTTGTCCAATCCTTGATCCGGCTGATTGTGCGGCCGTCGGGGTCGTTGTAATACTCGGTCATCCCCGATTTGTCGTATTTGTCCCAATTCAGCTCCTTCATGACGTCAACCAACCCCCAGTCCTCGCGTAGTCTGGCTGTTATCTCTCCGGAAGTGGCAACGACGGATTTGACGATGTCGCCTAATATCTCCAGGGCTTTTCTGGAGATATATTGAGTGTCCCGCAGGTCTCTTTGGATGAAATTCTCCGGGATGTCGTTCTGGGTTCTGAGCAGATTGTGGTATTTTGTCTTACTGATTGCCCCTTTGTCCAAGAGCATATCTACAGTGGATTTGTATCTTTCAACTCCTTCCTGACCGTATTTGTCGGTGACAAAGTCCAGAGCAGTCATGTCGCCTTTGGTGATATTGATGTCCTTGCTTTCCAGAGTCTTGTTGGCGAATGAGTCGTCGAACAGCCTTGACTGGGGGATTATGTGCTCGATGTCAAAACGTTTGCTGAACAGATCCTCGTAGGGGATGTATGTGTTGCTGTACAGAGTCTTGAAACCGTTGTCCTTCAGTTCCATATAGAGTTTGTACCGTATGATGCTGGTGCGGGAAACATGACTCATGCCGAAGTCTTGTTTCAGCTTCTCCTCGATTTCCTTATTCTCCTTGGCGGACCTGTTGATGGCCTCGGTCATGCCTTGGCGCTCAGCGGCATTCTTTTTCAGTTCTCTGGCCAGCTCTATGCGGATTTCATCAGGCTTTCCGTAAGTATCGATGACCCCGTTTATAACGTTGATCATCTGGTTGAGGATTTTCTCTACAACGGGATTTCTCAATGAATTTTTAGGCAGAATATCCAGCCTGTCCCTATATTCCTTGTTTTCTATTTCATCTTTTGTCAGTGATCTTTGCGAATGTCTGTAGCCGGCCTCGGTACATGCCGCGCTGTATTCCATTCCTTCTTTCATATAGGGAAGTATTCTGCACATGGCCTTTGTGCTGAGGCTGCCGTAATCGTCCTCAAAAGTAACGGATGCGAGAATCTTCCCATATTCAGGGGTGAAACCGAATTCTTCTTGCAGTTTGCTGACCAAGGAATCATAGCCTGTTTTAGAGTTGTCCTCGGTGTAGGAATACATGAGGTGCCATAGTCTGTACAGTGGCTCGTTTTCCATCTCTTTCCCGGATTTTGATGAGTCGAAGGCAAGAATGTCAGTATTGATACCAAGGGCAGAGAATACTGATGCAGTCTTGTCCATAATTTCGTCAATGCTTTTTGAAAAATCAACCTCATCATGCCCTGAAAGTGAGAGAATCTTGGAATATGCCAGGAACAAGGCGGCCTGAGTACGGTTGCCTTCCAGTTTCCGGAAATTCATATCGTGGCCTTTGGACTTGCCGAAAAGCAGTTTTAATGTGTTGGTCTTGCTCAGCTCTTTTCGTATGCTCAGTTCTTTGAATAACAGTTGCTTGGATTTGAGGTCAAGATATTCCCCATCAACTTTGAGGTTGTTGAGCATCTGCCATATCTTGAAATCCTGGAATACGGGAGAGGATTTAGGACACACTTTCCGGCCTTTCTCAAACTCACAGTAGGAAACAAGGCTCTTCTGACTTTTTAGCGGTCTTTGGTAAAATATGATGATGTCTCTGATGTCCCTTTTTTGTCTGAGGTCATTTCCGGTTGGAATCTGGACTGGGTCTCCCATATCCGGTCGAATTCCTCTATATAGTCCTGTCTGTAGAATACCTGATTCTTTAGACTTGAATGCGGGTCTTTCATCAGTTGCGCCAACTGGTATTGTCCGACTGTCCGGTGCTTGAAATAAAGTTCCTTGCTACGGTCGCTGATTCTCCCCAGGTAGCTGTCTGAGTTCCTGAGCTGTGCATTTACCTTCTGCAGGACTACTGCGAGCTGCTCCAGATTCAATTGCTCTTTAAGAGCCTGACTTCTCCATAGATAATTCTCTATTACCAGCTCTTTGCCTTTTGTTGTGCGTTTTGTGCCGGCAATGTTGAAAGGCTTTTCACAGATGGCCCATGTCTGTTTCTCGTTCCTGTCTTTTAGGTTCTCTTTTAAAATATCAGTCAGTATGTCCGGGTAGAATTGTTTTTGGAATGCCCATATCCGTTCAAACTCGTTTTCCAAGTCAGATTTGTAGAATTCCGGCAGATTCTTCTCTTCTTTGCCTTCGCATAAAAACCGATAGGAATATTCTCCCGGAGTGATGCTTTCTTCGCTCAGAATCCGTGCGGTCTCCATGCCGTCTATGAGGCTTCCCTCATCGGTGTTATCACTCTTGTTGAGCTTACGGGAACTTTTGTATCCGCGCTTCTTGTTGATGTTCAGAAATACTCGAGCCAGTTCCTCCAGTGAAATCTCCTTCTCTGCGGCTTTGGCCCGCAGTTTCAGAGTCTGGAATGTGGTATCCTTTCCGGATTCTGCAAGGATACTGCCCTCGTTGATCCATCCGTATGACATAAGGGTATCTATAAGTGCGGCTCTGCGCAGTTTGTATCTTTGTAGGTTGCGGCGCATACTGCGTTTCAGTGTGCGGTCGGCATTGGTTGTAATTGACTTGCCGGTTTCGAAATTGCCCTTTTCATCCACGGTCAGAGGATTGACTCTGACTCCAAGTCGTATGATAGACGATTTCTCGGCTTGATTTTCCGCTTCGTTAACGAGTGCCCATCCGATGCTTGAAACTCCGAGGTCTAGGCCTAGTATCTTTTTCATAGTGTATTGGCATTAAATGAATATGCTTCAAATTTAAGAAAAAATTGCTCATTTTGGAAAAATGGGCTATATTTGTTTTCAAGTTTGAAGCAATTCACAATAAGGATTATTCCGTTGTGAAAACATTTAAGGCGGGCCTCACGGTTCGCCTTTTTATGTTGTGCGCGTAATAGGTAGAAGTTGAGTAACGGTAAGCGCAGGAGCGGTCCGTTTTTGTAATGCGCAGAAAAACAGTGGATTGTGAATTTGACTAGAACTTTTCGTAGGTTTCGGACAGGCCCTTGGTGACAGGGTGTATTTATAACTAATTGAACGTTAGTGCGTTGTTGAATCGGGGCGCTGCTCTGCTTACCGTTGCTTCGGGTCTCTCAGGTGGCTGGAGCCGCTATCCTACTTTGTGTGATTACGGTATGGCCGGTGTTGGCCGGTAGTTGCTTTTGCGGTTGCCTCTGCTGTCGTTTCAGCAGCCGCTCCCGTCCAGGTTGCACGATGCCCCTTCTGCGGCTGTGCTTCCGGCATCTTCCATTCCGGGGCTTCGCTTTGCATTTGCCTGAGCTTCTGAGGTGTGCAGGTGCAGACCTGCCTCTTCGGGGGAGAGGGTGACTCTTCCGTCCTCCAGCACGAAGCAGGGAATGCCGATGCTGCCGTTCCTGCGGGCCTCGTCGAAGACCGGGCTGCTGTCCCTCAGGCGGAGGAAGGCCTTCAGGTTCCGTACGTGCTCTCCGATGTCGATTATCTCGTATCCGTCATTGTTCCTGACCTGTTCTTCGATACAGGCGCAGTCGGGGCAGGTGTGCATGCCGTAGATTCTGATCATTGTTCTGATGTTTTGGATTTCTTCCGCGAAAATAGGCATTTAAATGAACTCCGACAAGGAAAGGCCCTCCTCCGTAATGCAATTTTAACAGTCCGGAAATATTTATGACAATGACCTGTCATATTTTTGAAACCTGGACTCCATACTTTTGCGGCCGTTATTTACGTTATGGATAAGAACAGGTTAATTTCAGCTGCAGTTGCAGTATCGATGATGTGTTCCGCCGCCGTTACGGCATCCGCACAGTCAAATGGCAGGGACACTCTCACATCAGGCCCCTGGCTTCAGGGACTGGAGAACAGGGAACTGAAGGCCGGAGCCTATATCAAGGACGGCAAGCTCAATTTCTCTACGAAAGACAATAAGTTCCATCTATGGTTCGACAACCGCATCTACACGGATGTGTCGTTCTATCTGCCTACGGAGTCCGTGGAGGGACTTACATCCAAGATAAACAATGACTTGGAGGAGGATGACGGGGTGTTCCGGTTCAGCAACGGTGCCAGTATCCGCCGGGCGAGGTTCGCGGTCAAGGCCGAGCTGTACGGGAAGTGGTTTGCGGAGTTCGACCTGGATTTCGCATACAACGAGGTGGAAATCAAGGATATGTACTTAGGGTACAATTTCAGCGAGCATCTGTCCGTCCAGGCCGGTCACTTCAAGGAGCCGATGAGTATGGAGAGAGTGACCAGTTCCCGCTATATTATGGCAAATGAGCGGCCTATGGCGGTCGAGGCTCTGGCCGGAGGCCGTCGTCTCGGTGTGGCGGTGACATGGTGGGGCAAATACTGGTGGGTATCCGGCGGAGTCTTCGGACAACAGGTCGACATCATACAGAAGGAGCGCAACAGGGGCAGTGACGGTTACGGATTTACCGGAAGGGTGGCCGTGCCCATTATAAACAATGACGATATCACCCTGCACGTCGGCGGTTATGCAAGTTGGCGCAGACCGGATGCCGGTGGCGAGGAGGACCGTATCGCCCTGTTCCGGACTTTCCCCGAGAGCCGCACCGACCGCAGGCGTTTCGTGCAGGCCGAGGTGGGCAACGTGAACCATTACACCACTTTCGGGGCTGAGCTGGCCTTCAGGTGGAACAAGTTCCTGGCATACGGCGAGTATCTTTTCACTACCCTGGACCGCTACAAATACAACGGCGATGTCCGCGAGCCGCTTGCGGATGCGGAGTTCATGGGCTGGTACGCCACCGCGTCATACATGATCATAGGGGAGCAGAGACGCTACAGCCCGTCGGATGCCGAGTTCGGAGGAGTCAAGGTTAACCGCAAAGGAGGTAACCTGGAGGTCAGCGCGAGAGTCAGCCATTTGAACCTCAATGATTTTCACGACATGTCATCACCGATAACCGGCGGCTCGGCCTATTCCTACAGTGCCAACCTGAACTGGTATCCGGTAAGCAATATTCTCATAGGTCTCAACTATCTGTTCATGGACAACGACAAGTACGCCGACTCCAAGGGACAGATTACCGCCGGCAACATGCCTCTGAGCCAGGCCAGGCCGGAGGGCATCGACTTCCATGTGCTGCAGCTTAGGCTTATGGTGTCATTCTAATAGTAAAAAGGTTAAATTCAAATAGATATGAAAAGCAGTAGATTCTTTTTCATGGCCGCTGCACTGACTGCGGCACTTACCATCACAGGCTGCAAGGACGACAGGGAGCCTGGAACAGAGCCTTCGGACGTTCAGGGTCTTTTTATCAATGAGATATGCTCGGGCGGTACGGACTGGATAGAGCTGTACAATGCCGGAGAGACGGAGATGAACCTGACGGGTTTCCACGTGCAGGACAATAAGGGGACTGACGAGGAATACACATTCCCGGATGGTTCTACTATCCCGGCAAAGGGCTTTTTAGTGATTGAGGAGGGTACTTTCCAGTTTGGAATATCAGGTGACGGAGATGCCATCACAGTGCTCGACGAGACTTATGCGAAGATAGACGAGGTCATCGTGCCTGCGATGGAGGACGGATTCACCTACGCCCGCACGGAGGACGGCGGCTCTTCCTGGGAAGTCATAGAGGGAGGTACAAAGGGTCGTTCCAACACCGGCACTCCTGACGATAATCCGGACCAGCCTGGAGACGAGCTGGGTACATCAGACTCTTCCGTGCTGATCAATGAGGTGCAGGGCGCCACTATCGACGGGGAGCAGACTGACTTCATTGAGCTTATCAATACTTCCGTAGAGGCAGTGGATATCAGCGGCTACAGGCTGCAGGACGACAAGGGCTCAGAGGAGGAATATGTAATCGCAGACGGTACAGTCCTTGAGGCCGGGGCCATAATGGTCTTCTACAAGGACGAGACCTTCACCTTCGGTCTCGGTGGCGGCGGAGACGTAGTGACAGTGCTGGATGCCAATGGTGATATCGTGGATACGGTAGAGTATCCCGCAATGGACGACGGCTCCTCATATGCCCGTATTCCCGACGGCTCCGACAACTGGAGCGTATGCACCGAGCCTACTCCCGGCGAGAGCAACTCTTCCGCTGGCGGGGACGAGCCTGGTACGGCCGATTATACAGCTTTGAGACTGAACGAACTGAACGGCAATGACAAGTTCATCGAGCTGTACAACACTTCCGATGCCGACATTGACATCGCCGGAGTGTATTTCACCAAGGATGACGAGGATACCTTCACGGCTGCGGCCGGAACAGTTGTGCCTGCCCACGGCTTCCTGACCGTCTGGTCCGAGAAATCCGACAAGGCGGAGAGCACCGAGAATCCGGATTTCCCGATTTTCGAGTTCGGTCTCTCGGCCGACAAGTCGGTGAAGATCGAGCTGTTCGCTCCGGACGGAACCTCGATAGATCTGTTCAAGAACCTGAGCAAGGCCCTTGGCGAGACCTGGGGCGAGGATGACGGAATGTTCGACAGCAAGGACAAAGGCTCCTTCGCCAGGGATGTGGACGGTACCGGTGACTGGTACATCATGACGGCAACCGAAGGCAGCAGCAATGCTTCGGCCGAGAAAGTTGAGGGCTCTAAGATAGAATGGTAAAAAGGTTAATGTTAGTGTTAGTGAGTATTTCCCTGTTCTGCGGCTGTGTTGGGGCGCAGGACGGGGAAATTCTCCGTTTTGTGTACTGCTCCGACCTGCATTACGGCATAGACAGGGAGTTCCGCGGTGCGGAGAGTGTTCCGGCAGACTCGGTGAGCCGGGCGATGCTGCGGTCGTTCGGCCTTCTGGAAAATGCGGTACTGCCGGATGACGGCGGGGCAGGCGGGGGCAGAGTGTTCGGAAAGCCCGACTTCATCGTCTGTACCGGGGATATCGCCAACAGGATGGAGAGCGGAGTACAGCCGGCGTCGGCATCGTGGAGGCAGTTTCTCCGGGACTGGGCGGAATACCTGGACCGCCTGTACCTTGTCCCAGGCAATCACGACATCTCCAATGCCATCGGATATCCGAAGCCGATGTGCCCTGAGCGGGATGCCTCCAGTGCTGCAGGTATCTACGATATGATGATGCATCCGGATACTACGGTCAGTGCGGAGACTTTCGATTATGGGACGGACAGGACGCATTACACATTTGTCGTAGACAGCGTACGCTTCGTGTTCATGGGCATGTGGCCTGACTCGTGCATGCGGGAGTGGTACGGCAGTGCCGTGACGGCAGGAGATGACCTTCCCGTGCTGCTGTTCACACATGATCCTCCTGGAGCGGACGCAAAGCATTTCACCAACCCCCATTGTCCCTATGACATCAATCCCGCGGACCGCTTCGAGAACCTGCTGTCCGACACTTGCGCCGTCGGGAGCATCGACAGCCTGCCGTCGGGAAACTGGCGTGCCCTGGAGCGTTTCATCGCCGGGCATCCGGAGATAAAGGCGTATTTCCACGGCGACTGCAACTACAATGAGTTCTACACCTGGCACGGGGTGGACAGCACCGTCGCCCTGCCGGTCATCAGGGTGGATTCTCCCATGAAGGGGGAGTTTTCGGCGCAGGACGAGACCCTGCTCTCGTACATAGTGGTCGTACTGGACACCGCGACAGGCCGCCTCACCGCCCGCGAATGTTTATGGAACACTGACGGCGGCGCCTCCCTTGTCTGGGGTTCCTCCGTTACTGTCTCGCTCCGGTAAGGCCGCCGGTGAAGGTGCGAATGCCCGTCAAGTGTATTTACACTGCCTTATGCCCATGCGTTGGTGTTTAAAGGCGGATCGTCCCTGTCCAAAATCTGGAATCTGATTTTCCGATTCTCTGAGGATATGGACCTGGCCATAGACAGGAGCTTCTTCGCTCTTGAAGGGGATTTGACAAAGAAGCAGTTGAAAATGCTGCGCAAGGCTTTTTCCGTATTCGTCAGGGATGTGTTTACGAAAGATTTGCAAAACGCAGTCCGATTAAACGGACGGGACTGGATACCGCTTCGGAGACATGAATAAAGGCCATTGGCGAAGACAGCCCGGCAGCAACGGTAGGCAGGAGCGCACTGCTGTTTTGCAACTTACTGTCATACAGATGATTGAGAAAGAATCGTGCTCTTCCTGACCTGAAAAAACATGGCGAAAAGATCAGTTGTGTTTTATAATGGTTTTATAATCAATAATATACAAAAACAAGGTGCTGCACAGCATGCAGTTGTACACCGACAAAAATTTATCCACACTTAATTTCTACTGATCCGTATTATATAATATAGACGAAACCGGAAGCCGCTGGATGCTCCTTATCTACAGGACATCAAGGGCAAACTCTGCACGATAATTCTCTGATCTTACTATCCAATATGCTGTCAAAAAACTATAAAAGGTTGTATCTGTACAACCATATTAAAACTTTTTGTATATTCGCATCGTTGATAATAAATGCTCAGGCGTATGAAATACCTAAATATTAAGAAAGCATTGGCTGCGTGGCAGGAGTTGCAACCGTTATCCGATAAGGATAGAGAAAGGCTTAGCCGTCGTTTTACAGTGGACTTCAACTACAACAGCAACCATATTGAGGGTAATACACTGACCTATGGTCAAACGGAAATTTTGTTGCTCTTTGGTAAAGTGATTGGTGAGGCAGATGTGCGTGATGTGCAGGAGATGGCAGCAAGTAACGTTGGCCTTCGTATGATGACTGAAGAAGCGAGATTGAAAGAAACTCCTTTGACTCAGAATTTTATCAGAACTTTACACAAGACTCTGCTTCGTGAGGACTACACTGTATATCGAAATCTTCCCGGCACCGTGCAGACAAGTTATGTAATACACGCTGGTCAGTATAAGAGAAGACCCAATAGTGTCATTACACGATACGGTGATAGGTTTGAGTATGCTTCGCCAGAAGAAACACCCGGCCTGATGGCAGACTTGGTGGATTGGTATAACAAGGCGGAGCAAGAAGGAAAACTCTCTCCTGTGGAGTTGGCAGCGTTATTTCATTACCGCTATATACGCATTCATCCCTTTGAGGATGGGAATGGCCGTATTGCTAGGCTGATGGTAAACTTTATTCTAGCTCGCCATAATTATCCGATGGTCGTTGTTCGCAGTCGCAAGAAGAGTGAATATCTGGAGGCTCTGCATCAAGCCGATCTTGAAGTCGGTCCTGTCCCTGGTGATGGGGCTCACGCAGAGATTAAGGATATTCGTCCATTTTTGAAATATTTCAATAATTTGGTTGCGACAGAGGTTTATAACGATGTATTGTTTGTAAGCGAAAAGAATGAAAATGTGTGGTGGTATGATGGAGAGCGCATTGCATTCCGAACCCCCAATTATACAAAGATTCTGAATGCTATGCGAACAGAACCGACACTTACTTTGGCCGATATGAAAGAAATCGCAGGCATCAGCATCGCTGCCATTCAGAAACTGCTCGATCAACTCATAAAGAAAAAATACGTTGAGCGAGGCGGGAAGGATGGCAGCTGGAGAGTGTTTGTGACGCAGTAACAATTGGTGTCCTTGCTGTCATATTTCGTACAATACTTCGGTAAAAATTTACCAAAGTATTGTATGCTGGCAGATTAGAAATTATCAATCCGGGAACTTTACCTGAGGGCATAACGGTTAATACTTTGTCGAAACCTCATCCTTCGGTGGCTCGGTAGGAACCCAGATATAGCCCATTGTTGTCTGATTCGCAAATATGTGGAAATCGTGGGAAGCGGAATACTTCGCATGATATCAGAATGCCAAAGATTAGGTTTTGGAAGCCCGCAATGGATTGCTGCTAATAATTCCATATCCTTAGTTTTCAATAACTTGCTTTATAGTAGGGAAAGGCAATGAGGATGTAAATGGGGGAGTAAATGAGGATGATGATTTTGAGAGAGTAATAAAGGGAATAGAGGGAATGACGGATGAAGCTAAGGCAGCGAAGAAGATGTACATAATCTCGCTCAGCTTCGTCCTCGCCATGATGAGTTTCAGATCATATGAAAGCATGAACTGAAAAAGCCCCGGGCTTGATTGTCCGGGGCTGCATCCATAGATGAAGTCGTCAAACAAAACATCACATGGAAATGGCCAGAAGCCTGCGGCCTAATTCGTGGGCCGCTCTTTCAATCTTCTCCAGCTGCTTCTCAGAGATGTACTGGTCGCCTGATTTGTAATGTCTCATCAGTGACGGAGATATCCCGGCGAGTGCCGCAAACTTTGATGCGTTGATACAGTCGAACTGGTTGAAGAAGGCCGACACGTCATATTTGTACTCAAATGCCAGGTCCTTCAGCTCGTCAGGAACTGCCTCCCCATTCTCGGTGTAGCTGTTCAGGACTTCTTTGTAAGCGGTCAGAAAGTCTGCTTTTGCATCTTCTACACTCATCCCTGAACCGCTAATGACCGTGTCCTTCAGGTCAGGGGTATAAATGCCGTATCCGTTCTCGTCTTTCTCAATAATAGCCAATGTCTTTTTCATATCCTTTTTGTCTTAGATATGGGAATCATTCTTCCCCTATCTGTTTCATCAATCTTTTCATTAGTCCGGGCCTTATTTCCTGAGACCAGTGCCGCTCTATTACGAGGGAACCGCTCCGCTCGGGATGTCGGTAAATGTCGTGGTTGCCGCCGCTCCGGTAGCAGTACCACCCTCTGCTTCTTGCTAATTTCGCAAATTCATTCCATTTCATAGAACTTAGATGTTTTGTTTGACAATGCAAATATATCACAAAAATGTGAGTTGCTGAAATGTATTTGCCGTTTTGCGGTAAAAAGTTGAGATTTTTCTAATGCTCTCGCGCCTTGCTGTTCTACAGTACTCAGCATTCCGTTGCAAAGACCTATTGATTCTTTCGAAATCCGTCTACAATTGAGCGAGTATATGTATTTTTGCGGCCGTTTTCAGCAATAGCGAGAGATGAGAACTGCAACCAAAGATACAGATACATTGACCGGGAATCTGGCCTGCTTTACGGCTTACCTAATATTCGGGTTCAATATAATTTTCTGCAAGAACATTGCCAATGACGGCAATGTGTCGCCGATGTCGCTGTTCCTGCTGCGCTCGGTCGGGGCTCTGCTGCTTTTCTGCATAGCCTCGACGGTGACCCGCATCAAGGAGAGGGTGGAGGTGAGGGACCTGTGGAAGATTGCGCTGGCGTCGATGTTGGGGTTGTTTCTGACGCAGTTCTCGTTTTTGGAGGCGATAACCATGATTACCGCCGTGGATGCCTCGGTGCTGAGCCTGATGACCCCGGTGATGACGATGATAGTGGCGGCCATCGCGCTCAGGGACCGGATTACGGCTCACGGGATTATCGGACTGGCTGTCAGTTTCTCCGGGGTGCTGTTCATCGTGCTGAACTCGGTCGGCTCTACGGGAGGGGCGGACAGGACCACCCTCGTAGGAGTGTTGCTGATGTTCGTCAATACCCTGAGTTTTGCCTGCTACGTGGGCATTTTCAAGCCGCTTATCCGGAAATACAGCGTTATCACCTTCATGAAGTGGATGTTCGTATTTTCCACCGTGTATGCCCTGCCGTTCGCACCCGGCCTGCTGCGGACGGATTTCCAGTCAATGACCCCGGCCATCGTGTGGCAGGTGCTCTTCGTCGTGGTGTGCGCGACCTTCATCTCCTATTTCCTCATACCCATAGGGCAGAAGCGCCTGAAGCCCATGTTAGTGTGCATGTACTCCTACGTGCAGCCGGTGGTGGCCATGTGCATCAGCCTTGCCGCCGGCATGGACACGATGACGTGGGCCAAGGGAGTGGCTGCGGTGCTGGTCTTCCTCGGGGTGGGGATTGTCAATTTCTCCCCACACCCATATCCTCCATGCCCCGCTGGGCTCAGGTCCTGACATGGCTGAACCCGCCCCGCTACTTCATCGAGATGCTCCGCGGCGTCTACCTTCAGGGCAGCACTCTGGCCGACCTCGGCACACAGCTCCTCGCCCTGCTCGGGTTTGATGCCTTCTTCGGCACGTGGGCCGTGCTCTCAGCTATCGGAAGACGGCTTGAGGATATGGATAAATTTGCAGCAGTGGAATTCTGTTTATATATTTGTACTGTATAAAATCGATGCATATGGAAGCAAAAAAAGAGAAGAAAAGAATAAGAAGAACTAATTTACAGGTTGAGAATGCCATCTCGACGGCCATGGACAAACTTGTGGAGAGGGAGGGGCTGTTGAAGATAACGGCCAATATGCTTATGGCCGAGGCCAATATAGAGAGTCCTGTGTTTTACAACAGGTATACTTCCATTGATGACTTGATATACGAGTATATAAGTGATAAGGATTTCTGGGTTGCAGGTAAGCTGCCGTATAAGGATATAAACAAGGAGGGACCGGAAGAATACTATATACAGACTGTTTTGAAACTGGCAAAAATGCTGTACGAATCAAAGTTTACAAGGGATGTGCTTGCCTGGGAACTGAAGTCGGATTCGGAAGCTGCTTCAAGACTTGCCGGACTCAAGGAAATGGAAAACGAGGCCCTTCTGGTTTATTATTCCAAGATATTCAAGGATTCCGGTATTGACATACGTGGAATTACGGCGTTGCTGATTGCCGGAGTATACTATCTGTATATGCACAAGGACAAATCCACTTTCTGTGGGATTGACCTCAATACGGAAAGCGGCCGGGCCGGTTTCGCAAAACTGCTCAGGTGGATAGTCGGCAGGGTGTTTGCCTGTCTGCAGGACGGTTATGCGGACAGCCGCACGGTGGAGACGGCCCGTAGGATGGCGGAGAAAGGGATCGACACCGGTACGATATCCGATGTTCTTGAGATATCGGAGGAGGATTTGGTGAATATGCTGGGGAAATATGGACAGTAAGAATATAATAGTGATAGGGGCCACGTCCGGTATAGGCAGAGCGGTTGCCGAGATATACATCAGTCAAGGACATAAAGTCGGTGTGACCGGCCGGCGGGAGAACCTGCTCAAAGATATCGTGGAGAGGGCAGGAAGTGATGTCCATATGAAGGTTTTCGATGTCTCGGCCGATGACGCCGCAGATTCTCTTGCCGCACTGGTGGATGAGATGGGAGGTGTGGACATCTGCCTGTACTCGTCAGGTTACGGTCATACCAACACTGTCCTGGAACCCTCGCTTGAGCTTGGTCAGGTGGATGTGAATGCAAAGGGATTCGTGCGTTGTGCCATATGGCTGTTCAATTACTGGGCCGGAAGCGGCAGGAAAGGGCATCTGGCGGTGATATCATCGGTCGCTTCAATACTGCCTCTCGGTGTCTGTCCGGCATACTCGGCAACCAAGAGATTCGAGGCCTTTTATGCGCAATCGCTCAGGCAGCTTGCCGCTATACGCGGTGTCAATGTCCGGTTTACGGTTATAAAGCCTGGGTTTGTTGATACTGACTTTATACATGGTCGGCATTTTCCAATGACCATAAGGAAAGAAAAGGCCGCTGCACTGATTGTACGTGCGATCGGGCGTAATAGAAAAACAGCGGTGATAGACGGACGCTGGGCAGCTCTTGGATTTGTAATGCGCCTGATACCTTCTCCGCTGTGGAATTGGGGAGGCCGTTTTTTCAGACCTTATAAGGATATGTTCTGAGGACAGGCTCGCCTGTCCTCAGACTGTTAAAGCTCTTCGAAGTTGACATCGGAGAACTGCTGTGAGCCGTCGCTCTCCTTGTGGCTGTAATCACTGTGCCGGCTGTCATCCTCCGTTCTCTCGACTACGGGGCATCTCTCCTTGATGTAGGCAATGACTTCCTGAAGTCCCTGTGAGAATTTTTCGAAATCCTCTTTGTAGAGGAATATCTTGTGTTTGTCGTATGCGAACCGGCCGTCTTTTTCTATTCTTCTCTTACTTTCCGTGATGGTAAGATAAAAGTCGTTGCCTTTGGTCGCTTTCACATCGAAAAAGTATGTCCTTTTTCCCGCGCGCACCGGTTTTGAGTACACATCATCTCCGCTGCGTTCCATAGCTGTTGAATTATCAATATCTTCTGCGTACATTTTTATTAAATTTTACAAAATTTGACACAAATATAGAGTTTTTTCTCATGTTGAGCTTATATTTGCAAAATGTTTTAACAATATTGTATGCTCAATCGACGTTTGATAAGGATAAAAGTCTTTAAAGTTCTTTATAGTGTGGTGGCTTCAGGCTCTGATTCTCTGATAGAAGCGGAGAAGAATCTGAAGTATTCGTGCGAGAAGACTCTTCACTTGTATTATTTTATTCTCAATGCCGCCGTGGCTCTCAGGAATGCCGCGGAAGCCAGGATAGAGACGGGTCTCAAGAAATTCAATCCTACGCTGGAGGAAAGTAATCCCAACCGCAAGTTCGTGGAGAACGGTGTCTCTGCATGGCTGGAGCAGGACAAGGCTTTTCTCAAGTACTGCGGGGATCACGGCCTCATGTGGACAGAGGACCTCGGGCTCTTCATTAAGAAGATGTACGCATCCATAAGCGAGAAAGATTATTTCAAGGAATATATGGCGTCAGAGACCAGTTCGCTGGCAGAGGACTGCCGTCTGTTCATCCGGATATTTTCGGAGGAATTTGAAGACAACGAGACGCTGGAGTCGTTCCTTGAGGATATGTCCCTTTTCTGGATAGATGATCTCGAGTACGTGCTCAATACGGTCATCCGTAATCTCGAGGTACTCGGATCCCAGGGAGAAATGCCGTTTCCATCGGTGTTCCTGAAGGATGATGACAGGGAATTTGCATTCGAGCTTTTGAAGGCTGCAATGGTGAACTATCGCAGATATATGGATATCGTGGTGGAGAATACCAGCAACTGGGATCCGGACAGAGTCGTGACGACGGATCTTGTTCTCATTGTTCAGGGAATTGCGGAGGCGGTGCGTTTTTCCAACATACCGCTCAAGGTCACAATCAATGAATATGTGGATATATCAAAGTTCTACAGTACGAGAAACAGTAAGGTTTTCGTGAACGGACTGCTTGACAGAATCCTGAGGAAGATGGTTGATTCAGGAGATGTGGTGAAGACTGGGCGCGGTCTGATTGACAATTGATGTTGGAGACAACCGGACTTTTATTATTTTTGTTTCAAAATATTCAAACATTTAATTATTAAACAATGAATCTTACTACAGTTTTGCTTGAGACGCAGGCACAGGTCGAGCCTACTTTCTTTCAGCAGTATGGATTATTGATAGTGATAATCCTTATGTTCGTGGTCATGTATATCTTCATGGTAAGGCCGCAGCAGAAGAAGCAGAAAGAAATTGTCAAATGGAGAGAGTCCCTTAAAAAAGGTGACAGGATTGTTACCGTAGGCGGAATATACGGTACCGTATCTGAGGTAAAGGACACGTTTCTCATTATTGAGATTGACAACAATGTGAAAATCCGTGTCGACAAGTCTTCCGTTGTAAAGGATATTACTGACATCCAGAACAAATAAGGAAGATACGGTCAATGACTTTCAGAAACGGGATATCGGAAAGTGAGAAATCAGGCCGGTGGCAGGATAGAAAGGAGCTGCTTCTGCTGCTCCTTTCTATCCTGCTGGCTTTCATCATATGGCTGCTGCACAGCCTTTCGCTCCAATATTCCGTTTTTCTGGAATACAATGTGGAACTCAATTCCTCGCTTGAGGGCAGGGTGCGTTCTTCGGTGTCGGAAAATGTGCTCATTGTAAGAGGACGCTCGGACGGTTATTATATTCTCAGGCAGCGGATAGGCCGGCGCAAGACACTGCGGGTACAGGCGTCTCCCGCAAATATCCGATATAGGGAAGGTGATGTTTTCTATGTTAGATGTGAGGAGATAAAGAGCAACATAGTGGAGGCTCTCGGTTCTAACGTGGATCTGGAGTTCATAGTGACTGAGTCCCTGGATTTCAGTTTCCCCCGGATTACGAGCAAGAAGGTACCGGTCGTGCCTAAGTCGTCCGTATCTTTTGACAGCCAGTATATGCTGGTTGGAGATATAGGGCTGAGACCTGACAGTATTGAAATATACGGTGATGCAGGCCTGTTGGGTACGATTGACTCAGTATGGACGGAGACAATCACCGGCACCGGAGTGGACGGGCCGGTACAGGGTGTCTGCGGCATCGTACCTGTGCGGCGTGTGGAGTTCTCCGAGAACACAGTGTATTACTCCATGAATGTAGTTCGCTATATAGAGGAGTCCATGACCCTGCCTGTTACGGCTACGGGAGTCCCGGACGGCAAGGACATGATAGTCCTTCCGTCCACTGTGCAGCTGACTTTCCGGAGGGTGTTCAGCAGCACCCGTTATTCTGCCGAGGATTTTGTGCTTTCCGTGGATTATGCTGATTTTATAAGGACTATGGATTCTGAGCTGGTACCGGAGCTTACAGTGTGTCCGGATGGTGTAATATCATGGGAGATAAGTCCGAGGTACGTGGACTGCATACTTTTGGAGGAGAACACTTCGCAGAAATGAGGACACTTGCTGTAACAGGAGGTATTGGCAGCGGCAAGAGTTATGTGGTACAGATATTTGCCGCACTTGGTATTCCGGTCTATGATGCGGATTCAAGGACTAAAGACCTGTATGACAGTGATGAAGCCCTGCTAAGTTCTCTCAAGGCTCTCATGGGGGACAGGCTTGTCCGTGACGGAGTGCTGGACCGTCGGTACATGGCGGACAGGATATTCTCTGACATGGATATGCTCGACAAGGTGGAGGCTCTTGTGTTTCCGGCGGTTGTCCGGGATTTCTACAAATGGAGGCTGTTGCAGCCGTCACGGGTTCCATTTGTGATAATGGAGTCTGCCGTATATCTTGAGAAACCGTCCCTCGCAGGTATGGCAGATACGGTGCTTACCGTAACATGTCCGATAGAGATGAGAATCGCCAGAGTGATGGACCGGTCCGGCCTGACAAGGGAGGAGGTGCAGGCCAGGATAAACAACCAATGGCCGGACAGTATGAGGGTCAGACATTCGGACTTTGTAATAGTCTCGGATTTCAGGCATCCTCTGCTGCCGCAGGTATGCAATGTGTATGAGAAAATGAAGAAAACAGGTAATTACAAATAATAAAGATTCAAGACATGAAGACAGATTTACAGAAAATATTGGCCATAACAGGTGAGCAGGGGCTGTTCACCTATGTGTCGCAGGCCAGGAACGGAATGATTGCAGAATCATTCATTACGGGAAGACGCAGTGTCTTCGGGCCTCAGGCCAGAGTATCTTCCCTGTCCGACATATCGATTTACACGGATAACGGTGAGACTCCCCTTAAAGAAGTGTTCCTGAAGATGAAGGAAGAACTCGGAGACAATGAAGCACCGGAACCGAAGTCAGAAGCATCCGTACTCAAGGCGTTTTTCGACAAGGTCCTGCCCGGTTATGATGAGGACCGTTTCTATACCTCGCACATGAAGAAAGTGGTTGGCTGGTACAACATGCTGAGGAAGTACGCATCACTTGATTTTGAGGAAAGGGACAGTGCCGGAGACGACGCCCATCTTTCTGAGGAAGGGGCTGAAAAGGCTGAGGAATAGGCATATGAGGAACGGCAGGAAAAGAGTCCGTGTCGTGACAATGGGATGCTCGAAGAACCGTGTGGACTCCGAGCATCTCCTCATGCAACTTGCTGCGGCAGGCTATGAAGTCTCTCCTGAAGAGGAGGAACTCGAGACTGCTGATGTGGATGTCCTGATAATCAATACGTGCGGTTTCATACTGGATGCTAAGGAGGAGTCTGTTCAGGCTATTCTCGAGGCAGTGGATGCCAGGAAGCGGGGTGTCGTCAACGAGGTGTACGTCATGGGCTGTCTTTCCCAGAGATACCGCAATGAACTGCCGCTGGAGATACCGGAGGTGGACGGCTGGTTCGGAGCTTTTTCTATCGGGCCCTTGCTTTCCAGACTTTCTGTCGAGCCAGACCCGCGTCTTGAGACAAGACGTCTCCTTACAACTCCGGGGCACTATGCTTACCTGAAGATATCTGAAGGATGCGACCGTCAGTGCTCATATTGCGCCATTCCAGGCATAAGAGGACCTCATGTGTCTGTACCGGAGGAAAAACTGCTGGATGAGGCCAAGTCGTTGGCTGACAATGGCGTTAAGGAACTGATAGTGATTGCTCAGGATACGACGTGCTACGGTCTGGACCTATATGGCGGAAGGCGTCTGGGCAGGTTGCTGACAGGATTGACGGGTGTGGACGGTATAGAGTGGATACGCCTGTTGTATGCGTACCCGACCGGTTTTCCGCAGGATGTCCTGGAAATCATGGCTTCTTCTCCGAAGATGTGCCGGTATTTGGATATTCCTCTGCAACATTCGGCGGACAATGTGCTCAAAGCCATGCGCCGTGCAATAGACGGAGAGGGTACAAGGAGGTTTGTGGAGAATGTCAGACGGACTGTGCCGGGTATCGCCCTGCGTACAACTATGATGGTCGGTCATCCTGGGGAAGGCCAGGAAGAGTTTGATGACCTGCTTTCTTTCGTGAGGGAATACCGGTTCGAGCGTCTCGGAGCGTTCGCGTATTCGGAAGAGGAAGGCACATGGGGGGCACAGAATTTGAAGGATTCTGTACCAGAGGACGTAAAACAGGAACGTCTGGATGAGCTTATGGAGCTGCAGGCGTCAGTTTCTCTCAGGTACAATGAGAGCCGTATCGGAACAGTGGAGTCGGTGCTGGTGGACTCGTGTCAGCCGGAGAGCATGACTTTTACCGGCAGGACATCGAAGGAGAGTCCGGAGGTGGACGGGGAAGTGAATGTCGCGTGCCGAGGTGGCATGCCGGCTCCCGGAAGTTTCGTCAAGGTACTGATTACCGGTGCGGACGAGTACGACCTCACAGGTGAGTTGATAGAGTATTAAGGAGATCCGATATATGAGAAACAGAATTTTCTTGGCATTGGTGTCAGTTGCGGCAGCAGTCTCATGTGCCCCTCTGACATATACACTGCCTGTTGAGAGGATGTCGCCTTCATCAGTTAAGGTGGATTTATTCAATACCCTTCCCGGGGTACTTGTTCTGGACGCCCGTGACAATGATTCTGTACTTATGGCGGCCCTGGCTAACGGACTCGCGGAGGGACTGGAGATTGATCTTGGACTTGACTCAGGCGCAGTACCTGTATATACAATGCGTGCGGAGGACATTAGTCTGCAGGACAGCACGTCATTGCCTTACCTGCATGCGTTGACCGGGGTGGATGTGCTGCTTATAGTCGATTCGCTGGAGCTGGGTGAGTTCGCTGTTTCATGGCCGGAGGAGGAGGCTTACATGCAGAGCAGGTTTATGAAGCAGACCAAGGTGCAGTTACCTTATTCTGTGAGGGTCAGACTGTTCGATTCTGATTCTGCGGCACCTGCTGCTGTCCTGAGCGAGGCTGATGTCCTTGAATGGGCCTTGCTGGCAGATGCGCCGATCACTTCACTGAGAGCCATTGAAAAAGTCAACAGCGGTCTTGAGGAGTATTTCAGGTCAATGGGCTTGACTATGGTGTCAGGTCTGACTCCGAAATGGGAGACAGTCAATGTCACTCTGTATGTGTACGATGATTCGGAGTGGACAGAGGCATGCCGTCTGGCTTATCTGTTCGAGTGGGAGAAAGCGATGGATATCTGGATGAAGTATGCCGGAAGTCCGGATGTCCGCAAGGCGGCCTGTGCGGCACACAATATATCGGTGGCATGTGAGATTCTTGAGCTCAAGGATGTCGCGGCTGAGTGGAGGGAACGCTCGGAAGAATTGTTCAACAAAAGGTAGACAGTTAAAATAAATACAGCAACATTACTATGGTATTGTCGATGACAGGATACGGCAAGTCAGAGGTCGTGTCCGGCAATAAAAAGTATCTGATAGAGGTACGCTCTCTCAACGGGAAAAGTGGTGACATATCGTTTAAGTCATCCATTCTCCCCAAGGACAAAGAATTGGAATTCAGACAGTACGTCTCACGCCGGCTTGTACGGGGCAACATTGATGTGTTCCTGACAGTGGAGACGGTTTCCGGTACGGAAGCCCGCAGGATAGACGGGGACGTGTTCATGGATTATTACAGGCAGATGTCCGGAATATTGTCATCTGTTGCACTGGATCCGTATGAGAATATGGTATCGGCCGCTTTAATATCGTCGATTATGCGGTTGCCGGACGTGGTTTCCACTGATAAGGAAGAATTGACGGAAGATGGCGTGAATGCAATATACAAGGCACTTCAGCATGCTGTAGATGCCTTGATAGCTTTCCGTACTGACGAGGGGACAGTACTTGCGGCGGATCTGCTGACAAGGGTCGGCAATATAGAGTCCATTCTGTCTGAGGCGGAAGAGTTCGAGGCGGAGCGGATTCCTGCTGTCCGGCAGAGGATCGTGTCAAGATTTGAGGAGCTGTCGCAAATACATGACAGCGATCGTCTTGAACAGGAGATGATATACTATCTGGAGAAACTGGACGTCAATGAGGAAAAGGTACGGCTCCGCCAGCATTGCCGTTATTTCAGAGAAACGATGGAACAGGAAGAGTGTCCTGGCAGGAAACTGGGATTCATAGCCCAGGAGATGGGCCGCGAGATAAACACTCTCGGCTCCAAGTCCAACCATGCCGGTATGCAGGCCTGCGTGGTGCGGATGAAGGACGAGCTGGAAAAGATAAAGGAGCAAGTGCTCAACATTCTATAACTGACTACTAACCATTTCGATCCTATGAGACGTTTTTTCTTGACTGCAATGCTGGCCGCCCTTCCCGTCCTGGCTTTTGCCGACGCGCAGGAGGCCCGTCTGCTCCGCTTCCCTTCAGTGGGAGGGAATCAGATTGCGTTCACCTATGCCGGTGATCTTTACACTGTCCCTATAGAAGGCGGTACGGCCGTAAGGCTTACCTCCGATATAGGTTACGAGATTTTCTCAAGGTTCTCTCCGGACGGTAAGACAATAGCCTTCACTGCCCAGTATGACGGCAATACAGAAGTGTATACAATGCCTGCCGAGGGCGGTGTCCCCAGGAGAATCACCTATACAGCCACTGTTGACCGGGACAATATCGGTGACCGCGTAGGTCCCAACAACATCGTAATGGGCTGGACTCCCGACGGCAAGAGCATAATTTACCGCACACGCTGGTATGCCTTCTCCTCTCTCAGGGGACTGCTGTTCACAGTGCCTGCCGAAGGCGGTGAGCCGGTGCAGATTCCTACCACCGAAGGCAGCTTCTGCTCCTATTCCCCCGACGGTTCCAAATTGGCCATGAACCGTATGTACCGTGAGTTCCGTACATGGAAATACTACCGCGGAGGTCAGGCCGATGACATCTGGATCAATACCGTAGGCACTACGGAACTGGAGAACATCACTGACAATGATGCCCAGGACATATTTCCGATGTGGATAGGGGACAAGATCTATTTCCTATCCGACAGGGACCGGATCATGAACCTCTTCTGCTACGATACTGCAACAAAGCAGACCAGGAAGGTGACGGACTTCACCGAGTACGACTGCAAGTTCCCCTCATTCTCCCAGGACTGGATTGTCTTCGAGAACGGCGGTTACATCTACAAATATTCCGTAAAGGACGGCAGCTGCTCCAAGGTGTCTGTTTATCTCAATGACGAGGGAATCCTCGCCCGTGACGAGGTCAAGACATGGGACGGCTCCCGGAACCGCCGTTCCTCATTCTCCCTCTCGCCTGACGGCAGCCGCGTGCTGACAACTTTCAGGGGAGATGTGTTCTCAGTTCCTGCAACTGAGGGTGCTGTCTACAACTTTACCCGTACCCCGGGCGCGCATGACCGCGACGCCGTGTGGTCTCCCGACGGACAGTGGATAGCATGGCTGTCCGACGAAAGCGGGGAATATCAGGTCTATGTCATGCCCTACGATGACCCTGAAGGCAAGATCTGCCTGACCTCGTTCGAGAACGGATATCCTTCCTCGCTGACCTGGACTCCCGATTCGAAGAAACTCTATTTGACTACTGAGAAAAAGCAGCTCATTTCAGTTGACATCGCGACCAAGGAAGTCCGGACCGTATTTGAAGGCCGTTGGGGCGGAGTCCGCGGATTCGACTTCTCGTATGACGGGAATTGGCTTGCATATGGCGCCGGTACCGAATCCGGAGCATCCGTCATCTATCTGATGAATCTCGCTACTGGAGAGAGCACCCCCGTCACCTCTTCTTGGTACAACTCTTCATCGCCCATGTTCTCCGAGGACGGCAAGTACCTGTTCTTCACATCCGCAAGGGATCTCAATGCCATTTATTCATCTGTAGAATGGAATGCGGCATATTCCCTCGGAAGTTATCTCTTCGCCCTGCCCCTGACCAAGGACGCCGGAGACCCGACCGTAATAAAAGGCGATGAGTATGTTCCCGCAGCACCTGAGGCGGAAAAAGAGCCTGCGGCCTCGAAGAAAGGCAAGAAAGGTGCTGCTAAGGAAACCGCTGCCGCCGAGCCGATGAAAGTGGATTTCGACGGCATAGTGGAGAGGGCTGTAGCACTGCCTGTGGAAGGCAGCTATGCCCGTCCCCTCGCTGCATACGACGGAGCACTGTATTACCGTTCGTCAGATGGAGTGAAGAAGCTTTCGCTGAGCGACCTCAAGTCCACCGATGTGACAAAATACGGTGTGCTGGCTATGACTCAGGATCATTCCAAGGCCCTAGTTTCCGATAAAGGCAAATACTATGTGGTATCCACTTCGGGATACAAGGCCGACAAGCAGGTGCCTATGAGCGATATCCGCCTGACCGTGGATTATCATAAGGAATGGAAACAGATATACGATGAGACCTGGAGGGTATACCGCGACTATTTCTATGTAGAGAACATGGTAGGCCGCGACTGGAACGCCATTCACGACAAATATGCCGTGATGCTGCCGTACGTGCAGTACCGTCAGGACCTGACATATCTGATCGGTGAGATGATATCCGAGCTGAATACCGGACACTGCTATGTGACTACCGGCGAGACCCCTGCGGCGGAGAAACTGCCCATCGGCCTGCTCGGAGCCCGCATTGCCAAGGATGAGACCGGATATTTCCGTATCAACAAGATATTCGAGAGCGTAACCTGGGGAGACGAGCGCCGTTCGCCCCTCGGAGAGCCCGGCCTGGGAGTGAAGGAGGGTGACTATATCCTCGCTGTCAACGGTATCCCCGCATCCGAGATGGGAACCATATATGAGGCCCTCGTCGGACGTGTCGGAGTGACGACAGCCCTTAAGGTCAATTCTTCAGCATCTGAGGAAGGTGCCCGCACCATCTATGTGGATCCTATCGCTGACGAGACCCAGCTGGCATACTATGACTGGGTGCAGAACAACATCCGCAAGGTCGAGGAGATGTCCGACGGCCAGATAGGCTACATCCACATTCCCGACATGAGCGTGGCCGGACTGGATGAGTTCACCCGCCTGTTCTACTCTCAGCTGGACAAGAAGGCCCTGATCATAGATGACCGTATGAACGGAGGCGGAAATGTGTCGCCTATGATACTGGAGCGTCTGCAGAGGGAGGTATACCGCATGAACATGTACCGCAACGGCAGCGAGCAGCTGGCGACCATACCCGAGTCCGCACATTACGGCCCCAAGGTCTGCCTGATCGACAAGTACTCCTCTTCCGACGGCGACCTCTTCCCCTACGGATTCCGCCAGCTCGGCATCGGCAAGCTGATCGGTATGAGGACATGGGGCGGTATCGTCGGCATATCCGGCTCGAGACCCTATCTCGACGGCCAGGATGTCCGTACCCCGTTCTTCACCTCTTACTCCACCGAAGGTGACTGGATTATTGAGAACCACGGAGTGGATCCCGACACCGAGTGCGACCTCAATCCCTTCGAGGACTACCTCGGCAACGACGCCCAGCTCAACAAGGCCGTCGAAGTCCTCCTCCAGGAGCTCCAGAACTGGAAGCCCCTGCCCGGAGTGCCTGAGGCTCCAGTAAGGTAGGTGTCCGACCGTAGAATATATCAATGCCCCGGATGTCGCGAGTGTCCGGGGCTTTTTTCGACTCATGTAGTGCGTTTGTGGACGTTATAGGGGAGACCAAGGAAGGTGGGCGATGGTGCGGTTGCGGTAGATGAGGTAGGCTCCGTCGGGGGCGTTGTTGACGGAGGGCCAGTCGCCGCAGAGGTATGGGATGCTGTCAAGCATGGCTTTTACGGTGCTGCTCTGTGAGGAGACTTTCTCCTTATAGAATTCAAAGGTGTCACTGCTTCCGTCTTTGAGAACTACTATCGGCTTCGGGCATTCAGTGTCTATGCTGCTGTAGGTAATGAGGAAGTCGAGGGTAGCAGCGATACAGGACGAACAGTCTGGTTCTGATATGAATAACAGCATAGGAGTGGTACTTTCAGGGTCCTGTGAGATGAAATTGGAACTGAAATCCGGAAAAGCGCTGTTTCCGTCGGCACTGTCCTCGAAAGCTTTTGCGTAATCGATATTGAGAAATGCCTCGAGGGTACGGATTTTCGATGAGTCCGCGCTGTCCGAGGCATTGTTTTCAGAACCCTGCCGGTTGTGGCCGCAGGAGGTTGCGGCCATAAGTACAAGTGTGATAATCAGAAGTTTATTCATTTTATCCAAGCTGATATTTGTAGAATACATTTTCTCCGGTGCTGTCGGTGCCGAATACATAGATATACCGGCTGTCCTTGCTCAGAGACATGGATTCAATATAGTAATCGATGTAGTATGAGTCTATAAAATTCCCGTCCCAGTCGAACTTCATAATCCAGGTTTTCAGCAGTGACCTGTCAAAATTGTTTTTGTAGGAAAGAAGAGCGCCATTGTAACTTACGTAAAAATAGCTTTCATCATGGCAGAACGACGAGTAGGCTGCAGGTATGGTGTTGAGAAAGACAACATCTCCGTCGTCTTCAATCAGATATTTCTGAGACGGCATCTCCGGACCGAGGATTTCTCTCAGTGGATTGAGTCGAAGGTCATAAATCTCCAGTTCGGGCTTATAAGTATTGACGAATACAATTCTGTCATTGATGTGAGAAATAAAAAAAGTAGAATAAGAGACGTTGAATGTATCATATTCGTAACTTGAGGAGTCTTCATACACGTAATTGCTGTCTGTGATGATAAATCTGGGACCGTTATTGTCGATCCCGTATTCTTTGTTGATAAAGCAGTAAGGATTTAAAGCAATCAGCCTTCCCTTAAAGGGCAGTTTGTATTGAGATTGGAGAGACAGAGTCCTGAGTTCCGGATTATAAGAATCATTATACACGGCATCGTGAATAGGTATGATTGCTATTCTGTCTTTTTGAAAATCCTCGATGCCAATAGTGTCGTTGTTGAAATAAAAATTGACATCCAGCATTTCTCCGGGGCCGTTGCCATGACGTAACAGATGTTTTATCAGACGGTTCTCATTAAGATTGTACAATTCTAAGAACCATGTCGAATTTTTGTTGCATACCACGGCAATGCTGTCTTCGCAGATGTAAATCTCTTGTGCGGAAATAGGTATATTGAAGTTGAGGTCTTCAGAAATCAGCGTGTTTGCTGTGTCCTTTACTGTATGGTCCAATGTCATGACAGGAACATTACCGGTGCTCTGCTCTGAGCAGGACACAGATAATGCAACAGCCATTATCATGCTTATGTACGAGGATCTCATGTATAAAATTTTAAAATTAAAGATGGGGGTCATTGTCCTTATCATCGAACGATGGCGGCGAGAACTGCCGCGATGGATTTTTGTTTAGTTTTCATGACAGTATCAGTTTTAAAGTTTCCGCTCCAAAGTTAAACAGAAACAAAAACAGAAACAAAAAATCTGCTGGATTGATGCAAACTTCTTATCTTTGTAAGTTGTAAAATACGCAGAGAAGATGGAAGACTTGAACAGACAGCAGCAAGGCGCGGCGGAAGGAGCCGTACAGAAGAATTTTCTGGAAGAGATTATCGAGAATGACCTGGCTTCGGGCAGGGTGGAGTCGGTGATGACCCGCTTCCCGCCGGAGCCGAACGGTTATCTGCATATCGGCCATGCGAAGAGCATCTGCCTCAATTTCGGACTGGCTCAGAAATACGGCGGACGTACCAATCTCCGCTTCGACGACACCAATCCTGTGAAGGAAGACACTGAGTATGTGGATTCCATCAAGGAGGACATCAAGTGGCTCGGATTTGACTGGGCAGGGGAGTACTACGCTTCCGATTATTTCCAGCAGCTCTATGACTGGGCTGTGGTGCTGATAAAGAAGGGACTGGCCTACGTGGACGACCAGACTCAGGAGGAAATCCGGCAGAACCGGGGCACGGTACAGCTGCCCGGAGTGGACAGCCCTTGGAGGAACCGCAGCGTGGAGGAGAACCTGGATCTGTTCGAGCGGATGAAGAACGGGGAATTCCCAGACGGCTCCAAGGTGCTCAGGGCCAAGATCGACATGGCCCATCCGAACATGATGTTCCGCGACCCTCTGATGTACCGCATCATCCATGCGCACCATCACCGCACCGGCGACAAGTGGTGCATCTACCCGATGTACGACTACGCCCACGGGCAGTGCGACTCGATAGAGCACATCACCCATTCGATATGCACCTTGGAGTTCGACGTACACCGTCCTCTCTACGACTGGTTCATCGAACAGCTGGGCATTTTCCCCTCGCATCAGTACGAGTTCGCCCGCCTGAACCTCACCTATACCGTCATGAGCAAGCGCAAGCTCCTGGAGTTAGTGCGCAACGGCTTTGTCAGCGGCTGGGACGACCCCCGCATGCCGACCATCTGCGGTATCCGCCGCAGGGGCTATACCCCCGAGAGTATCCGCAATTTCGCCGAGAAGGTGGGAGTGGCCAAAAGGGACAACCTTATCGACCTTTCGCTCTTAGAGCGGTGTCTGCGCGAGGACCTGAACAAGCGCTCCAACCGCTATATGGTAGTCACCGACCCCGTCAAGTTAGTCATTACCAACTGGAATGACGGCGAGTGCAGTGCGGCTACCGAGACGGAGACCGGCCGGACCGAATACTGCATTGCTCCTAAGAACCCCGAGGATCCCGAGGCTGGGCAGAGGACTATCCTCTTCGGCCGTGAGCTCTATATCGAGAGGGCCGATTTTATGGAGGAGCCTCCCAAGAAGTTCTTCCGTCTGCGTCCCGGCGGAGAGGTGCGTCTGAAATACTCCTATATCGTCAAGTGCGAGGAGGTGGTCAAGGACGCGGAGGGCAATATCACCGAGATCCGCTGCACCTACGATCCGACGACCAAGCCCGGCAGCGGCACATGGCGCTCGGTCAAGGGCACTATTCACTGGGTCAATGCCACCCAGTGCGAGAAGGTGCGCCTGAGACTTTACGACCGGCTCTTCACCGAGGCCGACATGAGCGGCATACCGGAGGGCAAGGACTACAAGGCATATCTCAATCCGGATTCGCTCAAGGAGGTGGACGCTCTCGCCGAGCCGGGCCTTTTGGAGGACGCTTCAGGTATCGCCGTGCAGTTTGAGCGCAACGGCTACTATATCAAGGACAAGGACTCGACACCGGAGCTGCCGGTATTCAACCGAGCTACGGGACTCAAGAGCAGTTTCTAAGCATATAGGACAATATGCTCTGGGTGTTGTCAGCGGTCATAGGACTGGTAGCAGGTGCGTCTGTTGTCTGGATTATTCAGGCGTCTGCCCGTAAACGGGATGCTGCTCTGGCAGAGGCAGATCTGAAAGTGGCTCAGGCCAGGACTCAGATGCTTGAAGACAGTCTGGCTGAGCAGAAGGAGGCCCGTAAGGCGGAAGTCGAGGCCATGCGCCGCGAGTATGACGAGAAACTTCAGAAAATGGTGCTGACTTTCAAGGATTCGGCCTCAGCCATTCTGAAGGAGAAGTCCGTTGACCTGTCCGCCGCCAATTCCGAGCAGATAAAGAATATTCTGGACCCTTTAGGCAAGAAGATGGAGGAGTTCCGCCGCGCCGTGGAGGAGTCCAAGGAGAAATCATTGAAAAATACGGCATCCATCGAGCAACAGATCCGCTCGATGATGGAACAGACGGCGGCTGTCGGCAAGCAGGCCGACAATCTGGCTACGGCCCTGCGCTCCAATAACAAGGCGGTGGGTAATTGGGGTGAGGTCGTGCTGCTCAACCTTCTGGAGGGAATGGGACTCCGGGAAGGAGAGGATTTTGTCCTGCAGGAGACAATCAGGGATGTGGACGGCAGGACTGTCCTGTCTGATGGTGAAGGACGCAGGCTGGTGCCGGATGTGGTCTTGTACCTGCCTGAAAACAAGGCAGTGGTCATAGATTCCAAGGTCTCTTTGGACGGATATCTTGAGTACGGCAACTCTGCGGACGATGCAGGTCGTAATGCAGCGCTCGCGTCTCATCGCAGGAGTGTGGAAGCTCATGTCAAGGAACTGTCAGCCAAGAACTACAGTCAATATATACGTCAGACCGGCCGTGATTCGCTGGACTATGTGGTGATGTTCGTTCCCAACGAAGGTGCATTCCAGCTGTATTACCAGAATTTCCGTGAGGACTGGCACAAGGCTTTTGACAAGGGTATAATCATTTCCGGAGAGTCCAACCTTTTCGCCATGCTGAAGATCATAGAGAACACATGGGTGAGGGTAAATCAGCAGAAGAATACGGAGGAGGTGATGCGTCTGGCTTCTGAGCTGCTGGACAGGGTAGGGAAGTTCGCCAATACCTTTGATGACGTGGGGACTGTTCTGGACAAGGCTGCGGCTAAGTTCGATGAGGCCCGTAAGGTGCTTTCCGGAAGGGTCTCAGTAGTGTCGACGGCCAGAAAACTGGAGAAAAAAGGGGTGCAGGTGAAAGCCTCTTTCCATGCGGCCCTCCTGGGCGAAAGCGTGCAGGATGATGTAGAGGATGAAGTAAATAAAAGAATATGAAAAGTTGTATCCGGATAATAACCACAGGTGTGCTGTGTATAGTGCTGACGGTCTCCTGTGCCGGGAACCGGCAGAAGAAATCAGAAACATCAGGAACTGGAGCTGAGTCTCCTTTTACGGTGGAGGATCTGCGCTCGAGACGGCATAATACTCTGCGTGCGGAAGGCACCGGCAAGTCTTCCTCGGTGGAGACGGCTACCCAGATAGCCCGCATGAATGCCCTGACTGTCCTGGCCGGAAAGCTGTCACCGGCTGATACGGCTGATTATGAGTGTGAGGATGGCAGCAAGGTGCAGAGAACAACGGTTCAGGCATCTGTAGCAGAGGCCACACTGGTGGACAGGCGGGTATTCCGTGACAAGAAGACAGGGACATTTACTGTCTGGGTGCTTCTCGAAGCCAATATGGACAATGACTGATGGGTATGCGCAGGGTAATATTCATATTGATACTGCTGTCGGTTATGCAGTTGTCCATGCCTGTATTGCTCAGGGGGCAGCAGTTTCTTTGGGATGTGGATGTGAAGTTCGGCTTTGACAACCGGGAATATTCGTCTTTGACGACATCCCCTTCCGGAACGATATTCGGAACGATGCTCTCACCGAAAGTGGGCTTGGGATTCGGTGACGGACATGCCGTATACGCAGGTGTGGACATCACGCGGTATTTCGGGAAGTCGGATCCGGCCCTGTTGTTCGATTATCTGATTTATTACCAGTATGACGGGGAGCGCTTTAAAGTCAATGCAGGGGCTTTCCCCAGAAAACGTATGACAGGCTATTATCCGGAGGCGTTCTTCGATGACCGTTTCTTCTTCGACGGCAGTATAGAAGGAGCTTTGTTGGGCTATACCGGCAAGTATTGGCGGGTGGAAGGTGTAGTGGACTGGGTCGGTCTCATGGATAAGGATACAAGGGAGCAGTTCTTAGTGTATTCTTACGGAAGTTTCGGAGTACCGTGGCTCAATCTGTCCTACAGTTTCATGATGAATCACTATGCCAACACCGCCTCGTTCAGCGGCGGAGTGGTGGACAATGTGTGGCTGTATCCGCATCTGGTCTCGGATGTGTCGGAGTATCTGCCGCAGAGGATGGGCCTGACATTGCGGGCCGGCTGGATGCAGACGTTTCAGAATGACCGTTTCAGAAATCAGGGCTACACTATGCCCGGCGGTTTTCAGGGTGAGGTCGCGTTTGGGTATTACGGTTTCGGAATCCGCAATACGGTCTATATAGGAAAGAATCTGATGCCTTTCTACGGTGCTGAGGATATAGAGGGCAAGGTCTATGGCAGCGGTCTGTATTACGGAGATGTGTTCTACAGTACGAATTCGGGTATCTACAACCGTCTGGAAATATCGTACAAGTACGATTTCAGAAATTTTCTTAGTCTGAAAGTGGCGTCTGTGCATCATTACGACGGATACGGCTGGGGATGGCAGCAGCTGGTTCAGCTGACGGTCAATCTTAATAATTTCCAGTTTCCGTTAAAATCCAGGACTGATCACCCGCACCGTCATCATGAATGAGGCTGTGAACCGGCCGCAAATATGTAGGATATGCGTAAATCAGAGATTCCGGAAGTAAATGCACAGTTGCAGCAGTACGTGGCAGATAATGTCCTGCCAAGATATGACAGCTATGACAAGGCCCATTCGCGCAGGCATATACAGTCGGTCATAGATCAGAGTATGGAGATTTTCCGAAAATTGTCTGCCGGGCAGATGGACGGCGGCCGCCGCTATGAGCTGAATCCTGATATGGTCTACGCCATAGCCGCGTATCATGACGTAGGTGTGTGCGAAGGACGTGAGTACCATCATCTGTCGTCCGGCAGGATGTTGGAGGAGGATGTAAGGCTTAGGCAATGGTTTACAGAGGAGCAGATACACGTGATGCGGGAGGCCGTCGAGGATCACCGCTCGTCCAATAAATCCTGGCCGCGCTCCATCTATGGCCGGATAGTCTCGGAGGCGGACAAAGTGATAGATTTTGATACGGTATTTTCCCGAGCCATATTGTACGCACGTGCGTCTTGTCCTCAAATGACAGCAGAGGAGATATTTCAAAAGAGCTACGGACATCTGCTGGACAAATACGGTGATGGAGGCTACATGCATCTGCAGTTCTCTGATTCCCCTAATGCCGTGCGTCTTGCAGAACTGCGCGAGAAGTTGCGTGATCCGAAGCTGATGCGGCGGGAATACAGCCTTTTCGAGGTACATCCGCTGGAGCCGTTCATGCCTGAGAACGCGCGGGTGCTCCTGCTCGGTTCATTTCCCCCTCCCCATGAGAGATGGTCCATGGAATTCTTCTACCCCAATTTCCAGAATGACATGTGGCGCATCATGGGACTGCTTTTTTATGGAGACAAGGAACATTTTGTAGTGCCGGGTCAGAAGTGTTTCGACTATGATCGGGTGGTGGATTTCTGCCGCCGGAAAGGCATTGCCCTGTACGATGCGGCCTATATGGTCAAGCGTTTGCGTGGCAACGCCTCCGACAACTTTCTGAAAATCATCGAGCCTACCGACATCCGATCTCTCCTGTCCCGGATGCGCTTGTGCCGGACGGTCGTCTCCACAGGCGGCAAATCAGCCGAACAGATCGCCTCTATCCTCGATGTACCCGTCCCTCCGGTCGGCGGCTCCGTCCATTTTACCCTACCTGCTGTTTGCAGAGCCGAAACCAAGTCCGGCCATGCGTCCGAGGCCCGTACCGTGACATTTTACCGGATGCCCTCATCCTCCCGTGCATATCCGCTGCCGTTGGAGAAAAAAGCTGCCGCCTATTCCACAGTCCTCATTTCCCCGACTGCACCTGCTTCAGAGCAGCAGTAGATGACATTAAAGCCGCCCATAAATACCTGCATTTTCTATTGAAAAGCCATGTCGCCTTTTGGTAGAAGTCTTGGTGGAAGCTGGATTTTGTATTGTGCTGTGCAGTGAGCTGAAAATGTGTACTGATTATCAAGTGTTTATGAAACGAGGTGCACATTTGGCTGGTTTTAAAATGGGCAAATGTGCAAGGTGCTTTGTAAGGCGTTGATTACCAAGGGTGATTTTCCCAGACTGCACATGACAGAACAAAATTGCGCTGTACAGTCAGGGGTACGTTGGTCGGGTTGGAAAAATAGAACGGCAGGATGCCTGCCGGGATGCAAGCCGGGGACGCTGTCGGTGTGGAGGGAGGCTGGAATGTTATGTCTCGGGTGCCTACTGAGGTTGTCAAAGCTGTAGACTGGCTGTGAGCACTTCAACACAAAGCGGAAAGGCGGCCTCATATCCGAGAAGTACCTGCGGCGGTACTTGGAAAATGAAAAAGGACCGGAGAACGGTCCTTTAAACATTTGGTACACCTCACAACTCAAGGCTCCGGGGTATTTTTGCGGATAATAATTTCCACAATCAGTATCTATAGTGCTTGAGTATGCGGATGGCGGCTTCGGCCTGATCCTGGCCGAATTCCCATGCCCTTTCGAGGAAAATGCGGGCGAAGGTGTATTTCTTCGGGGTGCCCTCACCGTCGAAGTACATGCGGCCGAGCTTGAGCAGGGCCGGGCCCACGTTGCGGTTGGCTGCCTTGTGATAGTACTGGAGCGCAGTGGAGTAGTTTTTTTGGCCATAGTAGTAGTCGCCCAGGAACAGTCCGGCTATAGAAGAACCTCTGTCAAGGGCATTGCGCAGGGTCTGAACACCTTTGCCTGCGGAGCCGTGCTCTATATCCAGACGGCCCAGCCATGCCGAGCAGTCCTGATTGCCCTCACCGCTGCCTTCCTCGAAGATGCTGCGGGCCTGACCGTACTCACCCATGTCGTAGAAGACTTCTCCCATGCTGGCATATCCCTGAGTCTCTCCGTTCTCGATGGCCTCGCGGTAGTATTCGGCGCACCGTTCCATATTCTGCTCTCCGAATCTGCCGGCGTAGTAGAGTTGCCCCAGGTTGCAGGCGCAGATCCAGCTGCCGTGCTCTATGCCTTCGAGGTATATCTGTCTGGCTTCGTCAAAATGTCTCTGACGCTCAGCCGAGAGACCGGCCATCTTCCATGCCCATTTCAGACCCTTTTCCGCTGCATCACGGAAATACGATTTGGCGTGCTGGAGGTTGACTTCCATGCCGTTTCCATAGTAACTCATAGCTCCGATTGCGCCTATGCACCCGGCATGGCCGATACTGTGTCCTTTCCAGTAATAGTCCCATGCTTTGTTGTAGTCCTGAGATATGCCTGCCTTGCCGTAGAAATACAGGTCTCCGGCTTTCTCGCAGCAGTCCCCGCTGCCTATCTTTATGCCCTGCTCGAATATTTTAAGTGCTTTACGGCCTTTGTCCTCAAGAGTGTACAGGACGCCCAGCTCGCGGAGACACCAGAGATCCCTCATATCAGCCCCGCGCTCGTACCATTTCCAGCCTTCTTTCCTGTTTTCAGGCAGGCCGTAGACTCCTTTGTAATAGCCCCAGGCCAGTGTCTTGATGGCGTGGATGTTGCCACGGCGGGCTTCGGCGGTGACCCTGTCCGCGTCGATAATGTAATCGTTTTTCGGAAAACCGTCCGTGCCGTCATATACAGTATCCTCTACTTCGTCCTCGTCGTCGTAGTCATCGTCCTCCTCCTCATCATCATCTTCTTCTTCATCTTCATCAACTTCATCATTCTCATAGTCGTCATCATAATCATCATCGTCCTCATCTTCCCCATCCCCGAAAAGAGTTCCGTTATTGAGCTCATCCAGCAACGACTGAGCATATTCGGAGTCCATGGAGGCTCCTTTTTCCAGCAGTTCCCGGCATTTGTCCATATCCTCCTCTACTGGAACGCCCGCTCCGTACATAAAGCCCAGGAGTGCCCACGCCTCAGGTAGATCGGTCTCTTCGGCAACTTTCATAGCCATGTCGTACGCCGCCTCCGGATCCTGCTCAATGCCGCTGCCGGTGAACATCCTCTCCGCCAGCCTGAAACAAGCCTCGGGCACACCTGCATCCGCAGCTTTGCGGAACCATCTGACAGCTTCCTCCTCATCCGCTTCTTCTTCATTTTCGGGGAAAGCGTATTCCAGTCCTACAAGATACTGTGCCCATTCGTCGTTTTTTTCGGCGTATTTGAGCAGTTGCTTGAAACTCAAGTTGTCATAGTCTATGTCTTTCATGATGTTGAGGTTTTATAAGGTTGTTTTCTCGGCGAAGTATTTCCAAAGAGGACTGAGCATGGTGGCCTGGCGGATCTGGCCTGAGCGCATAAGCTCAAGTACTTCTTCTCTGGTTTTCAGATGGACGGAGATGTCCTCGGTGGCTTCCAGATGCTGATCGGAAATCTTTCGGACTCCGGTGGCTACGAAGCTGTAGCAGTGGTTGTTGCTGGTGCTGGCATTGGGTGCCGATACAAGGCTGAGAGTCCATGTGCCGTCACCGTAGCCGGTCTCTTCCAGCAATTCGCGGCGGGCGGCCTGTTCCGGTGTCTCGCCTTTCTCGCAGACTCCTGCCGGTATTTCCCAGCCGGTGGAGCCGATGCCGTGGCGGTACTGCCGCTCGATGATGAAACGGCCGTCCTCGGTGACGGCGATGACATTGACCCAGTCGGGGTATTCGAGGACGTAGAACTCGGGATTGATGTTGCCGTTGGGCAGCTGTACCTTGTCCCGGCGGGCGGTGAGCCACGGACGGCGGAAGAGGTACTCGCTCTCGAGCACACTCCATCTTTTGTCATCCATGTTTTTGTCCGTGTCGGTATTCATGATAGTATGTGTGTTTTCTTGGACACTATTGCCCCGATGTGGCTTCCTTCAGTTCACGGTTGAGGTAGCCGGAGTAGTCGCGGACTTTCCTGTCGTAATCCTCCTTGAAAAGAGGTGAGGATATGAGGAAGTCGGCCGTGCTTCGGTTGTAAGCCGTGGGGATGTTGTAGAGGTTGGATATGCGGAGCAGGGCCTTTACGTCCACATCGTGGGGCTGGGGCTGCATGGGGTCCCAGAAGAATACGATCATGTCGATGACCTCTTCGGCGATGAGGGCACCCAGCTGCTGGTCTCCTCCAAGAGGACCGGATTTGAGACGGGTGATGTTGAGTTCTTTCCTGCCGTTTCCGTCCAGAGCTTCCTGAACGAGCCGTCCGGTTGTACCTGTGCATACGAGCCGGTATTTTTCCAGGGTGCCCCGGTTGAACTTGACCCATTCTATGAGGTCTTTCTTGCAGTTGTCGTGTGCCACTAAGGCTATTGTCTGTATCTTCATGCTATGGGTTTGAATTTGTCTCTATATCTGCAAATATAATAAATATAATGTCTCTCTGAAATCATCAGCTGACGGTGGAATAGTCTATGATATCTCCGTTTTCCTGTCTTAGTCTGTTCAGACCGTTTCTAAGCAGGGCATTGGATGGATTTTCCAACAGCGGGTCGTCTTCCAGCACTCTGGCGGCGGCTGAACGTGCCTGACTCAGTACAGGGGAGTCCTTACCCAGATCGGCTATCTTCAGGTCGAAGGCCAGACCGCTCTGCCGTGTACCCTCCATGTCTCCAGGGCCTCTCATGCGCAGGTCTGCTTCAGCCAGTTCGAAACCGTCGCTGGTGGAGCACATCAATTCTATTCTCTTGCGTGAGTCTTCGCTCAGCTTGTATCCGGTCATAAGTATGCAGTAGGACTTTCCGGCACCTCTTCCGACCCTGCCACGGAGCTGATGCAGTTGGGAAAGTCCGAACCGTTCGGCGCTCTCGATTACCATTACGGATGCATTAGGAACGTCTACTCCGACTTCGATTACTGATGTGGCAACAAGAATATCGGCTTTTCCTTCAGCGAACAGCTTCATGTCGAATGCCTTGTCCTCGTTTTTCTGCTGGCCGTGCACTACGGCTGTGACGAACTCCGGAGCCTTGAAGTAATTGACAACGGTATTATACCCTTCTTCCAGATTCTGGTAGTCCAGTGTCTCGGATTCCTTGATCAGGGGATAAACGATAAATGCCTGCCTGCCTTTCCTTATCTCGCTTTTTATGAATTCGTACATCTGGTAGCGCCTGTTTTCCGTTACATGAATGGTCTGTACCGGCTTGCGCCCGGGGGGCAGTTCGTCTATCACTGACACGTCCAGGTCTCCGTAAAGGGTCATGGCAAGAGTCCTCGGAATGGGAGTGGCTGTCATTACCAGAATGTGCGGAGGTTCTGCGGACTTGAGTCTCAGCCTTGCTCTCTGGTCTACTCCGAACCTGTGCTGCTCGTCGATTACTACAAACCCGAGACGGGCGAAAACCACACTGTCCTCAATGACCGCATGGGTACCGATGAGGATGTTGATGCTTCCATTCCGCAGACCAGTGTCTATCTCTCTGCGTTCCTTGGCCTTGGTGCTGCCTGTGAGCAGGGCGACCCGGACTCCCGAGCCTTCCAGGTTCCGGACGAAATTGTTGAGATGCTGCACGGCCAGCACTTCTGTCGGGGCCATCACGCAGGCCTGGTAACCGTTGTCTACCGCAATAAGTGACGACAGCAGCGCCACCATGGTCTTGCCGCTTCCTACATCTCCCTGCAGGAGACGGTTCATCTGTCTGCCTGAGACCGTATCCCGACGAATTTCCTTGATTACCCGTTTCTGGGCTCCCGTCAACTCGTAAGGCAGCCTGTTGTAGCAGAAGTTGAACGCATCTCCGACTTTTTTGAAAAGGATGCCGGATGTTCCGCTCATTCTCACATTCCTTTGTCTTAGCAGTGACAGCTGTAGGAAGAACAGTTCCTCGAATTTGAGTCTGTGGCGGGCGGCTTCCAGTGTCCTGGTGTCCTTTGGAAAATGAATGTTCGCAAGGGCGAATCCGAGAGACGGCAGATGCCATGCGGAGATGACTTCATCGGGCAGTGTCTCCTTTATCTGGCCGGCGGTTTTCTGCTGCAGGGTATATTGCAGTCTTGCGAACACTTTTACCGATATGCCGTTGTTGCGCAGTTTGTCGGTGCTCGGGTAGATTCCGGTTAGGGAGGTTGGCCAGGCTGCTGTTCCGCTCTCGTCTACGGGATCGAGTTCAGGATGGACCATGTTCCATGACCCGTTGAACTGTGAGGGTCTGCCGAAGACTATATATTCCTTGGAAGGGGATATTTTCTGCTGGATCCATTTTATGCCTTTGAAGAATACCAGGTCTATGGTGCCGCTGTCATCCTTGAGGACAGCGATAAACCGGCGCCCTTTCCCTTCGCCTGCGGCCGATGTCCGGATAATCTTTCCGCGAAGCTGTATGTAGGCTGTGGAAGAGTCTATGTCACAGATGGAATATACCTTACTGCGGTCGATGTACCGGTGTGGAAAGGTATACATCATGTCTCCGAACGTACGTATTCCGAGTTCCTTTTCCAGAAGCACGGCCCTTTTTTCTCCGATACCCGGCAGATATTGTATTTCCCTGTCAAGAATGTAGGACATACGGCAAAAATAAGTAATTTTGCAACCATGATAAACAAGTAACCCAAATTTTTGTCATCATGAACAGGAAAATAATAATAGGAATAACCCAGGGTGACACCAACGGCGTAGGGTATGAGGTTATAATAAAGTCTCTTACTGATGCCCGCATGCTTGAGCTGTGCATCCCTATAGTATACGGGTCCTCCAGGGCATTCGGCTTCTATAAAAAGCAGTTGGCTGATGTGGAGAATCTCAATACCAACGTTATCAATACAGCAAAGGACTATCATCCGAAACGTGTCAATATAATCAACTGTGTACCCGACAACTTCAGGATTGATCCGGGACAGCCGACCCCTGAAGGGGCCAATGCGTCTCTAATAGCTCTCAAGGAGGCGGTAAAGGACCTGAAGAATGGAGATCTGGATGCTATGGTTACGGCTCCCCTCAATAAGAAGGCCGTTGCCCTGCATTTTCCTGGATTTACAGGACATACTGAGTATCTGGTAAATGAGTTCGGAGCTGGAGACGGTCTGATGTTCCTGATAACCGACAAGATGAGGGTAGGAGTGGTGACCAATCACCTTCCTCTTTCGAAAGTGCCCGGGGCAATGACGATAGACAGGATATTAAGCAAGCTCCGTCTGATGAACGAGTCCCTGAAAAAGGATTTCGGCATTATCCGTCCTAAGATTGCAGTCCTGGGACTTAATCCCCACTCAGGGGACGGCGGCCTGCTCGGCAATGAGGAACAGGATATCATAAATCCTGCAATCGTTGCGGCAAACGAAGAGAATATACTGGCATTCGGAGCCTACTCTCCGGACGGATTCTTCAGTACTCACCAGCAGTACAATTTCGATGCGGTGCTGGCTATGTATCATGATCAGGGACTGATTCCTTTCAAGGCACTCGCTTTCGATACAGGTGTCAATTTCACTGCCGGACTTCCTGTCGTGAGGACATCGCCCGACCACGGTACAGCATATGAGCTTGCCGGCAAGGGGATGGCCAATCCGATGCCCATGAAGTCGGCAATCTATTCTGCGATAGATATTGTACGCAACCGCTGGAACTATGAGAGTATGCGTGAGAACGCCATGCGCACGGATTCTGGTACAGGCAGCAGTGTTCACGGGCCAGTATAGCATGTCATGTCCGGAGAACGCAGACTTCTTCCTATAGAGATTTATACAGACGGCTCGTCAAGGGGCAATCCCGGTCCGGGCGGCTACGGAGTCATATTGCGTTGCGGAGAGCATTACAAGGAACTCTCGGAAGGTTTTCCGGAGACGACCAACAACCGAATGGAGCTTACGGCGGTCATTGTCGGACTGGAGGCCGTCAAGCGCCCGAATGCGGAGATAATCCTGTACAGCGACTCCAGGTACGTGGTGGATTCTGTCAACAAGGGCTGGGTCTTCGGCTGGGAACGTAAACGGTTCGAGAAACGGCTCAACGCAGATCTGTGGATTCGCTTTTTGGAGGTATACCGCCGTCATCGGGTACGTTTCGTCTGGGTGAAGGGTCATGCCGACAATCCGATGAACAACCGTTGTGACCAGCTGGCCGTGGCTGCGGCTGCCGCTGTGCAGAATTTTGCAGGCACGTCCCGGTGTATATGAGTATTGATCAGTATCGGTAGTCTTCTATACCGATGCCTTTCTCTTTCAGTTCCGCGGCTGACAGGTTCTCCTTGTCCGGCTCTACGGCGCGGTGAATCTCTTCCGCAATGGTCCGCGAGATGGCCGTGCGCCGGGGATTGTAGCAGGTTATGCTCCACGCGGCCCGGATGATCACCTTCGGCGAAGAGAACCTTGTATCGTGCGTACTGCACATGGACGAGAAGACTCCCCACCTGCACGCCACCATCGTTCCCATTGTAATCGGGGAGCGCGTCCGCAGGAAGCGGGAGGGCGAGAAGAAATATGAGACGAAGTCCGGTCCACGACTGTCAGCGGACGATGTGATGCGGTGCACCAAGCTTCATGAATATCAGAACAGCTATGCCAAGGCCATGAAACCGTTCGGGTTGCAGCGTGGAATTGTCGGCTCTACCGCCAAGCATCAGACAAACTCGGAATATTACAGGCAGCAGTTAATCCAGTATGAAGAGGATATAGCCAAGTTACAGGCCGATGTGGAGAAGGCGCAAGAAGGAAGGAACACTATCCTCGCGTGGTTCGGCAAGGGAGACCTTGCCAAGACAAAGAAGGAACTGGCAGACAAGGACAGGCTGATTGCCGAACTCAATAAACAGATTGAGGAACTTCAGGCAGAAAAGGTACGGTTGCAGGAACAACATAAATCAGAAATCGGAAAACTGCGAAACGGCTATCAAAAAGAAATAGACAAAGCCATTCATCAGGCGGAAGCGGCAGAACGGCAGTTCAAGGAGAAGGATGCAATCATAGATAGACAGAGGAAGCAGATAAGTTTGCTTGACCGCAAGGCCAATCCCCAACGTTACAGCCTCTCGTCCGGTGCCGAGCTTGTACGTATCAATGTCTCAAACTATCGGAATCCGTCGCTTCACATCTGGACACGGGTCGGTGATGAGCTTTTTGAGGACACCAAGTTCCAAATAGACTATGATGTGGCCCAAAGACATTTCAACGGTCAGACCACGGACGAGGAGTTTGTCAATGCTGTGTTCGAACCGCAGGAGCAGGTAAGCGGTAAGCAGGCGGAACTATTGGGTGCTGCGTTTACCCTTGCAGCCGGAGGTCCGGCACAGCCCCATGTCGGCACTGGTGCTGGCAGTTCGTCTTCCGACCTTCCGTGGAGTGAACAGAAAAACAGGTCAAAACGAAGTAAATAACAGCAAAGAGGCTGTCGCAAACTATTCTATATTGATGCAGCCTCTTTGCCTTTCCATATGTTCTCTATATCAATTGTTTCATTTGCTGGACGAAATCCGGCTTCTATCTTGCCTATTTGTACAACAAGTGGCATTTCAGCAAGTTGACCTGCAATTACACAAACCCCAGTTGATAAAATCGGCAATGATTCAACTGAAACTTTATCTAGATATGAAATTGTATTGTTCACTTGTTGTATGTCCTTTTCATTAACAAGCCGATGTATAAAATAATTATGCAATTGCGATATTATGGTAGAAGAAATATCCGACGGACGTTGGCTGGCAATAGTCATGAATACTCCGAATTTTCGACCCTCTTTAATAATCTCTTCAAAAACCTCTAGTCTATAATCTTTCCACTCTTCACTTTCACGTGTTGATTGATAAGACAATATATTATGCGCTTCATCTACTATTAAATTTAAATATTTTTGAGCCTTCCCCGCTTTTTTATGTTCATTATATAGTTTATTAGTCAACAATAATGGAATACGTTTCTTTGTGTCAGTATTTACATCGCTTAAATCAATAATTACAACATTAGAATCGCCCCAAAAATCACCCATGTCTTTTGAAGAATTAAATATGCGAGAAATGTCTGATTCTGATTGACGAAGTTTATGAATTGCAGGAGCAATGTGTTCATTTAATGCTCTGTTTGCTAACACATCATATATCATTCGCATATACATTATACATATAAAGTTATGAATAAAACTTTCTGTAAACCCAAATTGATCTACATGCATGTATATACTTCGCGTTTCTATTTGATCCGGATGGTCTTGCAAATTGATAAATTGGTTATTTGAATCATAAAAAAATAACAACTACTATTGTTGTGATAATGAAAATCCGTTTTTAATCCAATATTTACCCCATCATCATCGTATTTGGGAGGAAGTATCTCTGCCACATAATCAAGGAGTAATTCACTTTTGACCTTATCAGACATTATCAATATATCCTTGATTTGCTTTTTCAAAAAATTCCGAAATTTGTTTTCGTCCTTATCAATCTTCTTATACAAATCAATACTTCTCGAAATGAAAGGTCGTTGCGTCTTTTCGGTTGCATTAGAGAATATACTCAATAGATTAATATCCAAGAAATCATCATCTGCTAAAGGGATTTTATCTCCATTATCTTTTCTTGTGTTCAATTTATATACTTTTTTGTCAGAATCCGAGATAATACTATTATGGGAAGAATACTCTCCATTAAAATCAAAAAATAAAAATTGAGCATTCTCTTTAAATGCGCTATTTCCAGAATAATGAGTAAAAAGCTGTCTATAAATTTTAGCCAATGTATATGACTTGCCTGAGCCTGTATTGCCGAATATTCCGATATGACTGGAAAAAAGTTTCCCAATTCCAAGATTTACAGGAACAAGTGAATCATTTGCAAGATGACCTACCTCAATAGTTTCTTTGCCGGAGCCAGCGAATGTATGAATAAGATTAAATTCTTCATTTGTTAAAAGATGGCATTCGTTGTCTATTAATGGCAATTCATTAACTCCACGACGGAAAATTTGGTTGTCAATAAAGCCAATTAACTTGACAATCAATATCCTATTTATGGAATCTTCCGCTGAAATCAATACTTTATCTTCCTGTTTACTCTCATCAATATATTCTGATTCTACTTTTCCAATAATCGGAGTGTAGCCTTTGAGAATTTTTACATAGCTTCCTACAGAAACATTTTTTATCAGTGTTCCTTTGTAAATCAGATGGGAAGAATTTTTATTGTGATCTACACGAATCTTGACCTCACGCCCATTTACAGAATATACTACTCCAACTCTAAATACTGAGTTATGTATCCCTATATGTTTGTTATTCATAACTTGCGTGGATTGTTTTATTGATATATTCGAAAATCTTATTAATTGCGTTCATATCTAAATGCTCAATATCACAGACTATGTCATTATAGTCATCATCCACATTCAATTCTCTCATTTTGGTTGGCGTAATGATAAGAATATTGTTATTGACACAAGTAGAATCAATGCCTATATTCTTTTTTAATGACTTCTCTTCTTCATCACAATACGCAAAAATAATCACTTTTAAAGTTGGATTATTTTCTGCCGAACGTCTTGTAAGTGTTGCAATATGTTCATCAGCAAATGAAAAGCCTACAACAAAAAGGACTGAATTCTCTTTTTCCAACGCATTGGAATATAATCGCATTAATTCGTAGAAATGATAATCAAGTACCGTTTCTGCAAATTTTCTTTTTGTCGGATTGATTATTATAAATTTTTTATACGCAGTGATGAAATTATCATATTCGGAAGCATCATATGATAATTCAAGTCCTTCTGCATCTTCTATAATTTGTTCATATGTTTTTTCTGTTTTTCTTTTTTCCGACTCAATAAACAGATTGACAAATTTATCATCTCCCAATTTTTTTATTTCATCATCTACATAACAGTACCAAAAACGTTCATGCACTATATGATTATCCCGATCACTCCAATTGATAGAACCATGTATTTTAAGCAAATTAAATACTGGGACTTCAGAAGTATGCTGAAAATGTATACTTGTCTGCATTATAGATTTCATAAAATTGGCTTCGTCATAGATTGGATCAATACTTCCTCTAAAACCATCATTCAACTCTATACCCAATCCACTTGCAGCATCTTCAATCATTAAATCGATGTTTGTCGTAAATATATTTAATTGTTTATTGAGAATGCGAGAATGTCTTTTGTTTAATAAGTTATTCCATGTAATCAGATAGTTTTGATAATTGCTTTTCGTTTCACAATAATCAGATCCGTATCCGAAAAATCTATTGGGTGCAATAACAGAATCATAAAATGCTTTGTATATAGATGCTTCTGCAATTTTATATTTAGGCTCAGGATGAGAATGCATATCATCATTTAACCTAGTGAGTAATTTTTCTATAGAACCCAAAGTCGCAAGATATGGACGTGAAGCTCCTGAACCAATTAAGAAATTGATATTTGCAGATTGGATATAATATGTTAGTTCCTTGATATTCATATTTAATAACTTCCATTTATATTATTCATGTTTCTTATAATTCTCCACCTGCTCCAATACTTTCTGGAAGACTTCCTCGTCCCACTGGGGTGGGTAACCTTCTTTGTACAGAAGGAAAGTAAGCTGGCTGGCAAGTTTGCTTTTGAGGTTGTCGTTGTTTAGCCAATCTGCATAAATGGCAGTGTCGTCTATCAGTGCTTTGATTTTCTTAGCCAGTTCGATGCAACGGTCATCCGCATATTCAAAGCCATGTTTGTCACGGACTTCAACAAGTACATCAAAGAATGCCTTTTCTTCGAATGTGATGCCCAATACCTTGAACTTTTCACTGTCAGTTTTAAGTTCTTTCAGGATAGTCATTAGTTTGTTAGAAAGTCCGTTGATTTTGTATGAAACAATGTCATAAACATCATTTACAACATTCTGGGTCACATCATTGGTGAATGTCAGCTTATCACGGGTATTATATGCGTCAATCGTTTCCTCGAGCATCTTCTGAAAATGTTCGGCCTGTATCTTGTTTGTCCGACTGTATGCTCTGATCGCTTTGGCTACAAGTTTACAAAGAATCTGGAACTTGGTGAACGGCATCTTTATCTCTTCCACTTCTTTGGAAAACGAGTCGCTGAAAATGTTTTCTTCAACACCTTCGTTCATAACCCGTTCCACACCACTGGCGAGGATAGCCTCCTGAACCATCTGTTCCACATGTCGGTTCATACTTTCCGTATCGTGCTCGGTGGCGGTCATTTTGTTGACGTATGAACAGATTCCCATAAAACATTGGCTCCATGTCACCTCTTCATCAGTCAGAATTCCGGCCGGATTGCAGATGTTGTAGGCCGAGCGGAGTCTTTTGACATGTTCCTTGAAAAGTTTGAGGAATGACACTTCTCCTTTCCGTTCCACGCTGTTGGCAAGGATATATTCGGCCGCCTCCTGAATGAACTGAAGCCGCGCAAGGTCATTGTCTCCGAAAAAGCGTTTGAATGAAAGGCCAGACAATCTCTCCTGTAAAAGCTGCAATTCGTTTTTCAGTATATCATGGGCTGTATCCAAATCCTCTTGTGGTCCTACCTCACCTCCGTATTTCTTCATGGCCTTCTTCATCTCCTCGCGGATACCGATGTAGTCGATGATGAAGCCAAATTCCTTAGTGCCGTATCGACGGTTCACTCGCGATATGGTCTGTATCAATGTGTGTTTCGACAGAGGCTTATCGTTGTAAAGCATGGTCAGGCACGGCACATCGAATCCAGTAATCCACATATCAACATTGATGGAGATATGAAAATTGGATTTCTCCGACTTGAACTCTGTATCGAGAAATTTCCGATACTCCTTGTCTCCAAGCAGATTGTATAGCTCCTTTTCATCGTCCTTGTCGCGGGTCATTACCATATTGACAAAAGCGATGTCATTGAGTTTGGCCTTTTCATCTGCCGTCAATACAAGTTCGTTCAGAGCCTTTTTCTTCTCGAACCAGTCGGGTTGCAGCTCCCGCATGATTTTATACAACCGGAACGCAATTGTGCGGTCGGCACAGGTAATCATCGCCTTTTGCAGACGGTCGGTTGTCTCTGTCCGGCGTTTGTAGTCGTCGATAATATCTTTGGCCACTCGGCGCAACACATCTTCATCACCGATAATTACCTCCATGCTCGACATGGCGGCTTTGCTCTTGGCAATATCTTCAGGCGTAGCCCCTTCGTCCGCACAGATCCGGTAGTATTCCTCAACCTTCTCGGCTTGCTCCTTGTTCAAGAAAACACGCGCCAGTCGGGGATCGTATTTGATAGGTACGGTGATGCCGTCATCTTCCGACTCCTTCATCGTGTATTGATCTACGACATCTCCAAATACATGTATGGTCTCGTCGATGGGTGTTCCGGTAAAGCCCACATATGTGGCGTTAGGCAAGGCATCACGCAGGTATTTGGCAAATCCGTATGTAATTTTTGCCCCTATTTTCCCGGTGTCGCCTTCTGTCTGTATCGACAGTTTCGACCCGAGGTTGTTTTGAGAACGGTGCGCCTCGTCGCTCAGACAAATCACATTGGAACGCTCCGTAAGCAATCCAGTGGACTCTGCAAATTTCTGGATCGTGGTAATATAGACCCCGCCGGTCTTGCGCATACTCATCTCTTCGGCAAGTTCCTTGCGGGTCTCAAATACTTTTACGGCCTCGTCTTCAAGGTAGCGTTTCGAGCGGCAGAACAGTTTTCCGCTCTGAGTCTCCAGATCTTCCCGATCAACGATAATAAGGATTGTCGGACTACCCAGTTGCTCTCGGCAACGCAGTGCCAACTGGCGAGCAAGGAACAGCATGGTATAGGTCTTTCCACACCCGGTGGCGCCGAAATAGGTACCACCCTTACCATCGCCACCAACAGAGCGCAAATGGGAGAGGATATGGTCTCGTAACTTACGAGTGGCAAAGAATTGTGGATAGCGGCACACCACTTCGGTCGTGTCATCCTCTTTCGTCGGATCGGGGAAATAGACATAGTCGCGCAGGATCTCCAAGATACGTTCCGGCGAAAGCGCTCCGCGAACAAGGGTCCGAAGCGTATCAAGCCCCTTGCCGGCTTTGTCTTCATTGTCGATTTTCTTCCATTCGTAGAAAAATTCGAATGGGGTGTAGGTCGTTCCCAATTCGTTCTTCGCCCCGTCGCTGATAACCGCCAACGCACAATATTTCAGCAAGGCCGGTATATCCCGCATATAGCGGGTACAAATCTGCGTGTAGGCATCGCGTATGGTGGCATTCTGCTTGGTCGGGTTTTTGAGTTCGACGATGCAGACCGGTATGCCGTTAACGAAAAGCAGAATGTCGGGCCGACGGTTCTCACGGCCTTGTTCCATGACAAATTGGTTGACGCAACGGAAAATATTATGGTCGGGATGCTCGAAGTCGATGTATTGTAGGCGGAACGGATTGTCCCTGCCATCACTGTATGTAAAATCATATCCGTCCCGATAGAGCAGGAAGGTGTTTTGCAGGGCATAATAATCGTTCTGGCCGCCAGTGTTCCGCAGATTGGCAACAATGCCGTCCACCTCGGAAGCGGTCAGTTTTTTATCTTTGTACTGAGCGGCAAGAAATGTCCGCAGGTCTTCTTCAATAAGCGGGTCGGTATATTTCCGGTGAATGTCATCGCCAAACGTATATTGCCAATGCGACTCGCGGAGGAGTTCGATGGTCGCTTCCTCAAACTGGCTTTCATAATATTTCCCTTTGCCTGCCATAATCGCTGCGATTTAAGAATGTATAACGTGTTGAAGCAATGCCGGACACACTTCACGCGAAAGCCGGTCGGCTTCTTCGGCTATCAGTTTAGCCTTATTGGCGCACTTATAGATATTGACAATAGCCTGCTGAACTTCAATGGGAGGAAGAGGTATTTCTATGTCAATAAATCTATTCCAATCCAAATTTGCCCTCACACTTGAGTCACTATAAAACCAGCCTAATCTATCCATTTCTGGATTTTTGAATATCATCATAAAATATTCTGGAAGAATAGGCTCTTCCTTATCAAGGATGAAAGTTGTATAAGCAGGCGAAATTAAAGCTGGAATATCTTTGTCGTACAAAGCGATACGAATACACTTATCTCGGCCTGTCTGCATGCCACTAAATGCAAATTCTCCTTTTCTAATAATTTTATATTTGCTTGTGTTTATTGTGTCCATAGAAGCAACAGTCGGCATAAACATTTTATTATTGTTTAATCCTAATACTTCATAGGGAGAACCATCTTTATTGGTCTTATCTATGACTTCTATAGCATTACCAATACGATAATTTCGTACATTCTTCTTCTTTCTTATTTCTTGGATATAGCTTTGGCAGAGTTGCATAAGCGGGGCTGCTTTGGCCTCGTTTTGTTCTTTAATTTCCCTGAATGCTCTCCATGCGTTCACCACTTTCTGCTGTTCGGCAACAGACGGAAGAGGCATTTTTATATCAAGAAAACGGTTCTCTTTCAGATTACCTCTAATAGAACTATCCGTATAGAACCATGTCAATCGGTCTATTTCTTTATTGCTAAATATTATATACAAATACTCATTTAAAATTTCATCACACTTATCTTGTTTGATATGGAATACATAATAAGCAGAGGTTACCACAAGATCTTTGTCAGTATCATTGTAAGCTATAGGGATTCTTTCATCACGACCTATATGCATGAGATTACAAGCAAAAAAAGTTGGAGGGACCAAGTAATATCCAGATATATCAGTTCCGTCTAAATTTGCTCTTGTTGGGATAAATCGTTTATTGATATCAACCCCCGAAACAATAGCCTTATTATTGGCACATTTATGTCTAAACTGCTCGATATAATCCCCAAGCCGAACCCATTTTACACCGCTGCTTTCCATCTCACACCTCCTCTTTACCATGCTGTTCCATAAAGAAGCGTTTCTGCTGCTCAATCTCCCGGCGCAGTTCCTCTTCGGTAGGCATGTATGTCATATATTTGGCTGCAAAAATCTGGTCGCTGTCGTGCAGTACTGAATATTTTGCTATGGTGTTGTCCGTATCTGTACAAAGCAACACGCCGATAGTCGGATTGTCATCCTCTCCCTTAACCAAATCATCGTACATACGGATGTACATATCCAACTGTCCGATGTCCTGATGAGTCAACTTATGGGTTTTCAGTTCAAAGATGACAAATCGTTTCATCTTGTAATTATAGAATACAAGATCGATGTAGAAATCAGCCGTATCGGTCACAATGTGTTGCTGCCTTTCAACAAAAGCAAATCCACGACCGAGTTCCATGATGAATTTTTCGAGATTGTCAATCAATGCCTGTTCCAGTTCTGACTCGGAATAGTCGATGCTTTGGTGGAAACCCATAAATTCGGCCACCATTGGATTCTTTATATATTCCAACGGATCTGTTTGACCGGCATAAGGTACTGGCAGAGTTGAACTCTCTCTTTGAGCCGCAAGCCGTCGTTCATAATATTGGGTGGAGATATTCCTGTCAAGATCATCTACGCTCCACATATCTTCAGCCGCTGTCTTAAGATACCATTCCCTTGCTTGCGTATTGCTGACGGAAAGAAGCCTGCGGACATGTGACCAGGTAAGATTTTGCACACGCGTGTGCAAAATCTCTATGTCCTTGAATTCCAAATAGAACTTTCGGTAATATGCCAAGTTGCGCTTCCCATAGCCGGTTCCGTATTCAGCAGAAAGCCTGGCAGCAAGAGCCGGGATAAGTTTTTGTCCGTATGCAGCCCTGCTTGCTCCATGTTGCTCCTCTTCCACAATACGTCGTCCGATGTTCCAATAAGTCATGATGGCTATTTGACCAGTCGCGGCATAGGCTTGTTTTCGTCCTTGTTCTATGATGGTTCTGATATCAGAAACGAAATTCTCGGTTATTATGTCAGTCTGTTGCTTATTCTTTTCCATATCCCAAAATTTTGAAGGCATTCACGAGTTCGGTTTCATTTGCATCCCATCTTTTCTTAAGCTCGTCAAACTGATGGCTCATTTCGGTGAGGGCCGATTTATAATCAATTTCCGTATCGCGGTCGATAAACTCGATATATCTGGAGGGTACAAGCGAATATCCTTTCTGTTGGATTTCGTCACGATGAGCGGCATAGTATAACTCAGGCTCGGCATACTCGGCGAAATTTTCGGTCTGCCAGTCGAAATAGATTTGGCAAACCCGCTCTATCTGATTTTCCGATAGCCGGACATATTTCTTTTCATAGATGTTTTCACTCCAAGTACGGAGATCGATGAACAGGATTTCACCCGTGCGGTTACGCAGTTGTCTGCCGTGCCAGGGACCACCTTTCTTGCTGTTGTTCAGAATCCATAGCGTGACGGATATATCGGTAGAATAGAACATGTTGCGCGGCAGGACTATGATAGCCTCGATTTTGTCGTTTTCGATCAACTGTTTGCGTATTTCAAGCGTGTCACTGTCATCTAATGCTCCATTGGCAAGCAGGAATCCTGCAATTCCGTGATTGACATCCAGTTTGTTCAGGATATGGAGAATCCATGCGTAGTTGGCATTGCTGATAGGCGGAACGCCATAACCTTTCCAGCGGGGGTCCGTCTCAAATTCTCCATACTCGGCATATTTCTTCAAATTGAATGGCGGATTTGCCATGATATAGTCGAATTTGAGGTCTTTATGCTGGTCGTTGGAAAAGGTGGATACAGCTTTGTCTCCCAAATGATAGGATATACCGCGGATAGCCAGATTCATCTTTGCCAGACGATAGGTTGCCGGTTCGGATTCCTGTCCATACACGTTGACCGCTTTGGTGTTGCCGCCATGTGCTTCAATGAACTTGGTTGCCTGCACGAACATACCACCTGACCCGCAGCATGGATCATAGACCGTACCGTCGAACGGCTCGATGAGTGAGGCGATAAGCTCCACGATAGAATGCGGCGTGTAGAACTCACCTTCCTCCTTGTCGGCATTGATTGAGAAAGCTTGTAGGAAATATTCATATACACGTCCTATAAGGTCGTGATCGGTGAACTTCTTGGGATCTATCTTGTTAATCTCGTCCACCACACTTTTCAAGACACCCGGTTCAAGGGCCGTTTTCGTGAAAATCTGCTGTGGAAGGGCGTTCTTCAGTTTAGGTTCATTGTCGTCCAGCGTCTTTATGGCTGTATCGAAAGCAATGGCCATACCGGTAGGGGCCGTAAGAATCAGCTTGTCCCAAAATGTTTCGTCGGTCAGGAAGAAAACACCGTCCTGCATATACTGATTGGGACGGGACAGCTGCAATTCAACAAAAGCCTCGTCGTGAATGCCTTGAACCTCCACAATCTCATGCCTGATTTTATCCTTTTGCTGTTTGAAGCGTTCCCCGATGAATTTCAAAAACACAAGAGTCAGCAACAAATCGCGCTTGTCGGTCATAGCAGCACGCCCTCTCAAACTGTTGCGACAGTTGAAAAGTATGGTTTCTAAGGTCTCCTCCTTCGTTATTTTTGTTTGTTTCTTAGCCATTGTCTTGATTTATTAGTTTTGTGTTTAACCTGAAAGCATTTGCGTCAATTTCCATTTGGAAAATCTTGATGTCAGGATTCAACTTTTGGGCAACACAGATTATTTTTGATTTTTCTTCTGCATTCATGTTGATTCCCAGATAAACGGATTCGAAACACTCTCCTCCAATTTCGGGGAACGCTCTTACTTCTTTCCAGTCAATCGGGCCTTTATCGTCATTTTGCCCTGGCAATAATGCCATATATGTGGGAGAAGGATTTAAAATAAACAATCTGACCTCTTGTTCATGTTCCCATGCCTTTGCTTTTGTAGATATTTGATAATGGAAAAAATCTTTTGCATCCCTGAAATAATCGGGCTTCTCTACAATGTCTTTATATTGTACCTCCACTTCTGAGCAACCAATCATTACACTGCCATGCATACGAGAAAGACACTTTCTAACTTTTTCCATATCCAAACCGATGCAGATGCCTTTATGCTTGCTATAATAGCTCCACATCAAAATTGAATCATATATCTTAGAAAGACTACATATCCATGCCTCTTCTCTGGTTCTACGAAATGGATCCCTTCTCAATTCTTCAATTATGTCCGGAGTCCATCCTCCACATACTTCTTTTGGAACATTGGAGAAATCAATTAACGAGGGATGGCAATCAAACGGGTCATTCAACAGCGTAGCGTTAGTGAATTGAAGATTGCCATAATACAGCATCATCAACCCACCGTTAAAATCCAAGTACTTATATAGTTTTGCTTCTCCCATAAATTATTCGGTTCTCAACAAGTCATCCACAGACACATTCAGAACTTTTGCTATTTGGATCAGCATCTCCACATTGGGCTGCGTTGTATTTGTAACCCATTTAGAAATTATGGCAGGATCCTTATCCAATTGTTCCGAGAGCCATTTATTGCTCTTGTTTTTCTCTGCGAGAACGACTTTGATACGATTCAGTAGTTTGCGCTCCATATTATATCTCCATTACGTGGTTACAAAGATAGGTATATTTAGAGAATATAATTGACCAGTAAGGTTAAATGTTGCAATTCGCCACAAAAAAGTGAGCAAAACATCAATTGTAGTTACATATACTTTCTTGGTCAATAGGACAAAACGGGTGATAAACGTCCTTGAAAGCCTCTTCATATAATCAGGATTTATGAAAAACTTCGAGGGGTAAGCCATGCGGCTGGGGACGCAGTCCCCAATGAGCCAATGCGTGTCAGTAATGCCTTGCATGTACTCCTCAAGCAGCCTCTTCCTGTTCTCCCTGCTGATGCCGCTATGAACCCTGACCTTTGTCTTCAGGTCGGAGAACACACCCTCCAGGGCATTGTTTGTCCTGGGAAGCCCGGTCTCCGGGTACTTCTCGAACGTCCAGAGCCACTTCATGTTGCGCTTCACGCTCAGGTACGCGCTTCTGAGACGGGGCCGCATGTACGGCGGTGTCTTCCTCTTTATCCGCCTGTCCTGTACCCGCTCGTTCAGAACCTCCCGGTACTTCTCATACCAATCCTCGAAAGCGGATGCGAAAGACCTGCCGTCCTTTTTTGTGATGCCGTTTACAAGGGCAAGAAGGTCTCTTGATGCTTCCAGTTCGGGATCCTGCGTGAGGTAACGCCTGACTATCAGCACCTGGTGGAACTGACACATCTGTACGGGATAAGGACTCAGCATCTGGGCCAGACCTCTCATGCCGTCCGTCACCACTCCGTATATCCTGAATCCATGCGACTTGAGGAACGATATCCCCTCCATGTAGTCCGATATTGTCTCATGAGTGACATACTTACGCCACAATATCCTGTTGCGGATGACATCCTTTATCACCATCAGGCCGAAGTCACGACCCCAGTAGGTCGTATCCATCTGGATACTCACGTCCTTCATCGAGGCTATTTTCTGGACATACCTCATACCGAGCAGGTCACGGCTTATAGTCCGGACAGACACCCCGTATCTCAACGCGAGCTGCTCCTTCGTTTGCTTACCCTCGACATAGTCCGTTATTACCTTGCTTTTGTCCCGGCGGTGGCCGCCAGTGAAACGACGGCCGCATTCATTACATTTATACCTCTGACGATGGCCTCTGAGGCCATTGTGGACCACTTTCAAAGAACCACAATATATGCACTTTTTTTGACATATTACTTATAATCGCTGCAAATATAATTAAATCAAATAATTACAGCGATTTTATCACCCGTTCTGTCCGCCCCGCCACTTTATTGACAGTTTTGTGCCAGGTCTATTTGGTAAACCAATTACTTTTTGCGGGAACTTTGCGGTATCAAATCACAAAGATTATTGAATATATAATTTGATAATCAAAAAGATATATGATGCTATTCGGTTCAAGTGTGGAGCCGGTTCGCCTGTCTTCTAAGAGGCTCTGACAAAGCCCGAACGTAAACAGACTGAAACAATCCCCACACTCGTATCGATTGTGCGAATACACAAGCCAATACAAGTGACGGTGCTGTCGGTATCCTTACGTTCGTTGAAACTGTCAGATTTCTTAGAAAGGATAGTGCGAGAACACTTTCACCAATATGTACGCCGCATACTTCTGCATGCAGCATTGCAAAGATAGCAATTTTTGCATAAACAGCACCTTTTGAGGATTGTTTCAGAGGCGAATGTGGGAATATTACCGGCACTCAAGGCGGTCCTTTTCGGCTTCTGTGTATATTCGGCTACGCTGCATATACTGTTGCGCCTCGGCAGTGCAAATTCAACAAGTTCATTTGCATTGCTCTCGGCTTCTGCGTATATTTGCAGACTGACTAATGTAAATTTATCCGCGCATGGAGCATAGACATATCTACGATAGGATGAAGGAAGACCCCGTTTTCGGGGTGATAGGAGGGGGCAGCTGGGCCACGGCCTTGGTCAAGCTGCTGAGCGAGAACGGATGGAGGCTCAACTGGTATATGCGCGACACTGACGCCATAGAGCATATAGAGAAGTATCACCATCATTCCAAGTACCTCACATCTGTAGAACTGGATGCCGACAGTTTCACTATAACCAACAACATGGACTATGTAGTCTCGGAGTCGGACATCCTTATTTTCGCTATTCCATCGGCTTATTTTCTGAAGGAAGTGTCCAGGGTGACGGCCTCGTATGACGGCAAGATACTCATCTCGGCGGTGAAGGGTTTTGTGGGGGAACGTTATCTGACAGTAGCCGAGTATTTCCACCATGACCATAAGGTGCCTTTTGACAGGATAGGGGTCATCAGCGGGCCGTGTCACGCCGAGGAGGTGGGCATGGAGAGGCTGTCTTATATAACAGTCTCATCCAAGCACCAGAAGGTGGCCGAGTATCTGTGCGGCTTTTTCAAGAACCACTATGTCAATACGATAGCCGGTACGGATATCTATGGCGTTGAGTATGCTGCCGCCCTGAAGAACGTATATGCCGTAGCTGCCGGTATCTGTTACGGTATAGGTTACGGGGACAATTTCATGGCCGTGCTCATTGCCAGCTGTTTCCGGGAGATGAAGGAGTTCATCAACGCCACGAATCCGGACAGTGGCAGGAATACCTCCCGTTCGGCTTATCTGGGAGACCTGCTGGTGACCTGCAATTCGCCTTTCTCGCGCAACCGCAATTTCGGCAGTATGCTGGGCAAGGGCTATTCGGTACAGACTGCTCTCTTGGAGATGAACCAGGTGGCCGAGGGGTTGTACGCCTCCAAGGCCATCCACGAGATCAACGGCAAGTACGGGGTAGAGATGCCTATCGCCGATGCCGTGTACTCGATACTGTACGAGAAGAAGCATCCTGTCCAGGTGATGCGCCGCCTGGAGGACTGTCTGATGTAAGTTCAACAATAAAAAATATCTGAATTATGGTAAATGTCAATTTCAAGCCTTCCAAGGAATATGTAGAGAAGGCTTTTGCGGCTTTTGATGTACTTGAAGACAGGAAGGGAAGGGGTAGTGATTTCTTAGGATGGATGGATATCCCCTCCGATACTCCGGCCTCGATAGTGGACGGGTGCAGCGACATCGCTTCCGAGTGGAGGCAGAAGGGGGTTGAGGTGGCCGTAGTCATCGGCATCGGAGGCTCCTATCTCGGAGCAAAGGCAGCCATTGCGGCTCTGTCGCATTCTTTCGGTATGGACCGCAAGGGAATAGAGGTGGTCTTCGCCGGCTTCAATCTTTCCGAGGAATATCACGCGGAGCTGCTGGACTATATCAGCGGCAAGTCGGTGGCTGTGATCGTAATATCCAAGTCCGGCACTACTACAGAGCCTGCTGTGGCTTTCAGAATTATCAAGGAGCACATGGAGGGCAAATACGGCAGGGAAGAGGCCGCATCCAGAATCGTGGCCGTGACCGACAAGGCCCGTGGTGCGCTCAAGAGCCTGTCGGATCAGGAGGGGTACAGGACGTTCGTCATCCCTGACAATGTGGGAGGCCGTTTCTCTGTGCTGACCCCGGTTGGCCTGCTGCCCATAGCTGTCGCAGGGTATGATATCCGGGCATTGCTCAGGGGTGCTGCCTCCATGCAGAGGATATGCTCTGAGAGGGACGAGCACAATCCGGCCCTGCTTTATGCCGCGGCCCGCAATGAGTTTTACGACAGCGGTAAGAAGGTGGAGATTCTGGTCAGCTACAATCCCAAGCTCCAGTATTTCGGAGAGTGGTGGAAGCAGCTTTTCGGAGAGTCCGAGGGCAAGGAGGGCAGGGGAATATTCCCGGCTTCGGTCAATTTTACCACAGACCTGCACTCGATGGGGCAGTATATCCAGGAAGGAGAGCGGATGCTCTTCGAGACTGTCGTGTCCGTGGAGCATTCCGGCAGGGAACTTACTATATGCGATGACCCTCAGAATCTGGACGGACTCAATTTCCTCTCCGGCAAGCATCTTGAGCACTGCAACAGGATGGCCGAGACGGGTACGAGGCTGGCTCATGAGGACGGCGGAGTGCCCAACGGCAGGGTGACGGTGGAGCGTATCGACGAGTTCTGTCTCGGCGAGCTTTTCTTCTTCTTTGAGAAGGCCTGCGGTATATCTGCCTATATGCTTGGTGTCAATCCTTTCGACCAGCCGGGTGTGGAGGCCTACAAGAAGAATATGTTCGCTCTTCTGGGCAAGCCCGGATATGAGGCTCAGGCAGAGGCCATAAGGGAAAGACTCAGGTGAGAAAGGAGTTTCTCAGGAGTGTGGCGGAGCGCTTTCTGGCTGAGACAGGAGGCGAACTGAGGGGGTATACTTTCGTGTTCCCCAACCGCCGCTCGTCCCTGTTCTTTCGGAGATACCTCGGAGAATCGGTCTCCAGAGCGGTTTTCTCCCCGCGTCTGACCAATATCAATGACCTTTTCTCGGCTCTTTCCGGCCTGCGTTCCCTGGACAAGATAACCCTGCTTCACCGGCTTTACACCGTGTTCAAGGACAGGCTGGAGGGGTTCTCCGAGAGCCTGGACGAGTTTATCTACCGCGGAGAAGTGATACTCAATGACTTCGATGATATCGACAAGTATCTTGTGGATGCGCGGAGGCTTTTCGCCAACATCTCTGACATCAAGGAGATAGACAGCCGTTATGACTATCTCTCGGACAATCAGCGCAAGGCGATAGAGCATTTCTGGGGGGTGTTCATAAGGAACAGGAACGGAGAAAATGAGCGGCAGTTTATGAGTATGTGGAGCGTAATGTATGACATATACGCTTCGTTCCGCTCCAGGCTACTGTCCAATGGTGAGGCGTATGAGGGCATGGTCTACCGCTCTGTGGCCGGTCGTCTCAAAGATGAGGATGCGGCTCTGATGGAGCGTCTGGAGCGTTACGGCAATATCGTATTCGTGGGACTCAACGCACCCAACAGATGCGAGCGGCAGCTTTTCGATACTCTCTGCAAGTCCGGAAAGGGGGATTTTTACTGGGATTATTACGGGGATGCCATAAAGGACAAGGCCAACAAGTCCTCTCTCTTCATGGAGGACAATGTCAGCCGTTATCCGTCGCGTTATCCTCTGCCGGAGGACGGCGGTCTGTGTGAGTCCCGTCCTGAGATTACGGCGGTCTCTGTGCCGTCAGCAGTAGGTCAAGCCAAGTATGTGCATGAGATTCTGAGGAAGATAGTCACGGAGTCCGGCACTGTGGATCTTTTCTCCACAGCCGTGCTGCTCCCCGACGAGCAGCTGCTTTTTCCGTTGCTCAACTCCCTGCCGGAGGAGGTCTCCCCCGTCAATGTGACGATGGGTTATCCGTTGGTGCACAGCAATGTGTCCTCGTTCATCTCGTCGGTGGCCTCCATGCAGGAGAGGCTCAGGGTCAGGGACGGGCAGGTGTGCTTTTATTTCCGGGATGTGCTCAACGTGCTGTCCCATCCCTATGTCGGGGAGGCCTTGCGTGAGCGGGCCTCTGAACTTAGAAGCGAACTGATAAAAGAGAACCGCATATATCCTCCGGCGTCAATGCTGACGGGGGAGGACACGCTGCTGTCCCTGATATTCAAGGATGCCTGTACGCCCGGAGTCCCGGTCTCCGAGTCCATGTCGGATTATCTTCAGGCGATACTTGACGAGGTGGCGGTAAGTGCGGACCGTATCGACAGGGAGTTCCTGATGGGATACAGCCGCAGTCTCAATCTGCTGCGCTCCCTGAGCATGGACATACGCAAGGACACTTATTTCCGTCTGCTGCGCAGGGTTGAGTCCTCGGTTTCCATACCTTTCAGCGGAGAGCCTCTGGACGGTCTTCAGATTATGGGACCGCTGGAGATACGGGCCCTGGATTTCGAGAACCTGATTATCCTTTCGGTCAACGAAGGCACTTTCCCCTCCCGAAATACGGCATCGTCCATGATACCCTACAACCTGCGCAGGGGCTTCGGCCTGCCCACATACGAGTACCAGGATTCCATATCGGCCTATCATTTTTACCGCAGTATCTGCCGTGCCCGCAAGGTATGGCTGCTAAGCGACAGTCGCAGCGAGGGCCTTAAACCGGGGGAGGAGAGCCGCTACATCAAGCAGCTGGAGTATCATTTCCATTATCCTGTAAAGCGTCTGACCGTGACATTCGGCATTACGGGAAGTCCGCTGAGGGATGTGCCGCCTGTGTACAAGACCCCGGAGATGCTGGACAGGCTCTCCCGCATGGCATTCTCGAACTCGTCCCTGCAGATGTGGCTGAGCTGCCCGATGCGCTTCTATTACCAGTACGTGCTGGGCCTGAAAGAGGAGGAGGACATCTCCGAGGGGGTGGACAACGCCGCATTCGGTACGCTATACCACTATGTCATGCAGCAGCTTTACAGCCCTTATGCCGGGCATGTCGTGGACAAGGATGCCATTCTGGGACAGGCGGGGGATAGCACGCGTATCGGCACTTTGGTAGAACGCGGATTCTTTGATGAGAAGAAGGGCTTGGGCCTGAAGGAGATAACCGGACGCAACCGGATTGCCGGGGCCTTGGTCAGTAAGCTCGCAAGCCGGACGCTTGTCAATGACTCGGAGCTGGCTCCGGTAACGGTCAAGCTGCTGGAGGAGTCCAAAAGGGCGTCTTTCAGGACAGACGGGGGCCGGGAGGTGAGTCTCACGGGTATATTCGACCGTGTGGACATGGCCGACGGAAGCCTGAGAATAGTGGACTACAAGACCGGAGGCGAGCATTTTACCTTTAAGGACGGGAATGTCGACAACCTCTTTGACGCGGAAATACATGACCGAGGCTCGCATGTGTTTCAGCTGATGCTCTATCTGCTGATTCTGGACAGGCAGGAGCGGCGGCTTTTCGATGATGTGGAGGATGTCGTGCTGGAGATTTACTATACGAAGAATCTGCATTCGGGTAAAAGGACGTGGATGGTGGTCACGAAGGAACAGTTTGAGCACTTCCGGGAGAAGCTGTCGGGTCTCATAGACGCGATACTGGACCCGGGGATTCCCTTTACGGCATGTGAGGACGGAAAGGCCTGCGCCTATTGTCCATTTACCGCAAAATGTAATAGATAGAGAGTTATGTTGGAAATATGGAAAGCGTCAGCCGGTTCGGGCAAGACCCACAAACTGGCGGGAGACTATATCAGGGAACTGCTTTCGGGGGGGACAGACCGTTACAAGCATATCCTCGCCGTGACTTTCACCAACAAGGCCACGGGCGAGATGAAGCAGCGTATCCTCAAGGAACTCAATATTCTGGCCTCTGGTGGTGAGTCGCCTTATATAGAGGAGCTGAAGAGGCTGGAGAGGTTCGCCAAAGTGCCTGAGTCCGACAGGGAGCAGGCGGTACGGGCCCATGCGAAAGCCGTGCTGTCGGAGATTCTCAACGACTATTCGCTCTTCAATATCAGTACCATAGACCGCTTTTTCCAACAGGTGCTCCGCTCTTTCGCGCTGGAGACCGGACATTTTGCGTCGTATAGTGTCGAGCTCAATGACGGCAGTGTGCTTGCCATGGCAGTGGATTCTCTTATGAACTCGCTGGACGACAACGCGGAGCTGCTGGACTGGCTTATAAAGCTGTCGGAGGAGGCCGTGATGGACGGGCGGGACTGGAACAGCGTGCCCCAGCTGCTGCGCCTCGGCTCGGAGCTGTTCAATGAGCCGTACAAGATTGCTGTCAGCGGCATCGGAGAAGGGCTTCCCGGACGTGAGAAGATAGTCCGTTGCAGGGATAAGATGCAGGCTATAACCGAAAGTTTCAAGACTGAATCCAAGGCGATGGCCGACAGGGCATTTGCCATAATGGGCAGATACGGGCTCGATGTTGAGGACTTCAATGGCGGCAAGACCCGCTCGTTCATGAAGTATTTCCAGAAGCTGCATTCAGGCAAGTATGAGATGCCCTCGGACACTTTTGTGAGGATGGGGGAGGAGGAACCCTCGAAATGGTGCTCATCGTCCGGCAAGTCCAAGGCCGGCTCTGTCGCGCAGGCCTATGCTGACGGGCTTGCGGCTCTGGTGCGGGAGCTCTCCGGTCAGGCCTGGCACGCCCGTCTGAAAGAGTATTTCACCGCACAGGAGATATTGCGCAATCTGACTGTGACGGGGATTCTGAGCGACATCGAGAAGGAAGTGATGGAGTATTGCCGCCGCAACAACTTAGTGCTGCTGTCGGATACCCCCAAGTTCCTGTCGGATATCATAGACGGCAGCGATACGCCGTTTATATACGAGAAAGTGGGCTGCAGGATAGACAATTACCTGCTGGACGAGTTCCAGGACACTTCCCGGATGCAGTGGGGCAATTTCAAGCCGCTGATAAGGGACAGTGTGGATGCCGGGCATTTCTGCATGGCCGTGGGGGATGTCAAGCAGAGTATCTACAGATGGAGGGGCTCGGACTGGAAGCTGCTTGACAGCGGTATCGAGAACGAGCTGGGTCCGGGCAGGTGCCGGAAGGACACGCTGCGGTACAACTGGCGCAGCTCGGCCGAGGTGGTGAGGTTCAACAATGATTTTTTCCAGTCTCTGGAAACTTCAGGAGAGGACGGGTTTCTCGGAGGCATATATGCCGATGCGGCTCAGGAGATACCTCAGGCGGGCATCCGTCCGTCGGGGCATGTGTGTGTGACATTTGTGGACGGGGAGACGGCGGCTGTGGGGGATGAAGTGTACATGCAGAAGATATTGGATGCTGTCAACAGGTTGATTGCCAACGGCTACCGTCCGGGGGACATAGCCTTCCTGGTCCGTACCCGGGCAGAGGGAGCAGCCATGTCGGATTATCTGATATCCAAGGGTTTCAGCATTATGACAGAGGATTCGCTGAAGATATCCTCATCGCCTGCAGTCCGGCGTGTAGTGGACAGGCTGAGGCAGATGACGGGCAGTGCGGAGGTGCTTCAGGATGTTCCGGATAATATGCTGCAGGAGAAATCCCTGTATAATATCTGCGAGGATCTGCTCCGCTCCGGAGGTGATGCTGTCGAGGACGGCGGTCCGGCTTTTCTTGCGGCTTTTCTGGACAGTGTCATGGAGTATGTCGGTACGGAGGGCTCGGATATAACCGGTTTCTTGGAGTGGTGGGATACTGAGGGCCGGGACCGCTCGGTGTCCGCTCCTGAGGGCCGGGACGCGTTGAGGGTGATCACCATCCATAAGTCCAAGGGCTTGGAGTTCAAGGCTGTAATAGTACCGTTTTTCCAGATGCGCCTGTATCCAGCCGGCAATTTCTCCAAGTATATCTGGTGCGGGTGTGATGAGCCGTCTTTCAAGATTCTGCCGGTATATCCTTTAGAGTTCCGCAGCAGTCTGGAGCAGACGTATTTCCAAAAGGAATATAAGGAAGAGAAGCGGTTGTCCGCCGTGGATGCGGTGAACGTGTCGTATGTGGCCTTTACAAGGGCGGAGCGGGAGCTGTTGGTGTTCGCGCAGGCTCCGTCCTCGCCCAAGACTGAGGCCTCCTCGGTGTCCGGTCTGCTGTACAGGCATTTGCGCTCTGAACTTGTGGACAATGTCTATGAGAGCGGATCGTGGACTTTTCAGTCTTATGGCCGGGATGCCGGAGGTGCTTATGACGACAGTGTGGGCGTGCTTCCGTCCGTGCCCGTAGGGAACAGGCTGCAGCTGTCCTTCCCGTCCGGAGAGTTTTTCCCGGAGGACGGTTCACGGTTGAGAGGTATAGTCCTGCACGATATCATGTCACGGGTGGAGGTGGCGGAAGATTTGGACTCCTCATTGGGCCGGGCGGTGGCTGCCGGCCTGCTTGCGGAGCGGGATGAGGCTGACGTACGCGCTCATCTGTCCGGTATGCTGGAGTCGGTGAGGCCGCTGCACTGGTTTGACGGGACGTATTCGGTCATGACTGAGATGCCTATAATCGCTCCGGGAGGTGACAGTTACCGTCCGGACAGGATTATGTATGCCGGCGATGAGGCGATAGTGGTGGACTATAAGTTCGGAAAAGTCAGGAACGGCCAGTACCGCCGTCAGGTGCGCGGCTACATGGAACTGCTGGGAACGATGGGCTTTACCTCAGTGAAAGGCTTCCTGTGGTACGACAATCACGGCCTCGAACCACTCCAGTAATAGTACTTCCTGTCCTCGGGCAGGTGCCGACGAAAACGCGGAATCGTCACCACCTTCTCCGTGGTACGTGTGCCGCGTGAACATTCAGCAGTCGAAAAGACCAGGCCCTCCCACCGCTTTGCGGCGGGTCCCTCCCTCTT
>UQUN01000006.1 GCA_900544175.1 uncultured Alistipes sp. | reverse complement strand
AAGCAAACCCGTAGTTGAAACTGCCTGTAAAATACCGATTGAAGCTGAAGAGCTTTGTATTACAGCCGTTATAATTGTACCTGCCAATATTCCAAGAACAGGATTTTCCAAGCTTGCAAATACGCTTCTAAATGCCTCAAGCTCAGAAAGAGGTTTAACGGAATCGGTAAGAGAAAGCATTCCTGTAAATAAAATACCAAGTCCAAGACAAATATCGCCTATTGATTTTATGTTATCCTTCTTAGTAATCATAATAATCAATATTCCAATTATAGCTAAGAATGGAGCAAGGTATGTCGGTGTAAGGAATTCCATGGCGGTTCCAAGAGATTCGTTGTTTTCAAGATCTCCTAATCTTAAAATCTGTCCGGTTATAGTAGTTCCTATATTTGCTCCCATTATGATGCCTACGGCAGACGATAGCTTTAAAATACCGGAATTAACAAGACCTACGACTATAACTGTCGTTGCGCTTGAGCTTTGAATTACCGCAGTAACCAAGGCGCCCAAAATAACAGCCTTAAATATGTTATTTGTGAGCTTTTCTAATATTTTTTCCATTTTTCCGCCGGAAATTTTCTCCAACCCTGCTCCCAGAATATGCATACCGTAAAGAAGCAAGGCAATACCGCCGAAGGTAGTAATACAAATTTGAATTATTTCAGTTGTTCCATAAAAGTTTGTTTCTCCATCTCCACTTGTTATCAATAAATTATCATATTTTCCATATAATCTATCTGTAACTGTTGATGTTTTTGAATGTGGTAAATCTAATTGAATATATTCTCTTTTTTCTGCAATTTCTCCTAGTTTTTCTACTGCCTCTTGTGCTTGTGCTTCTTGTTCTGGAGTAACTCCTTGCATTTCTCTATCTCTCATTCTTATATTTGCTATAATTTATGGTGATCTACATTTATTGCCCCATTTGAATCTCCTTGTAATTCAACCCCATATACTGTCTTTTGTTCTCTTTTTGCCTCTTCAATTTTTGCTTTTAATTCTTCTTCAAGTTTTTCCCTAGATGCTCCCCCCAAGCTTATCCAGTAACTAAAAAATCTTCTCCTTCTCTTTGAAGCATTTCAACTATAGTTTTTGCCTCTAAATCATTGTTTGGTGTAACCCATAATCTGTTTTCCATCTTTAACCATCCTTTCTTTTATTTAATATATTTGTAAAAATAAAAAGTTCATAGTTAAAGTAAAAAAGAGTATTTTTTCATGCAGTGGGGACGGCAGTGATTGTCTTCCCCTTTTTTTATTAATTTTGCGTAATATATTCAGTTATGAGAAGACTCTTTTTTATTATTGTGTTGATTGTCATGGCAGGTCATGCCTTGCAGTCCTGCAGTCTCGGCCGTCGTGCGGAGGCCAGGGCTCAGGAATCTGCAATAATGAGTGAGCACAAGAAATACTGGCAGAAGTACAATGCCAACGGAGAGGATGACTCTATTATCATATATACACGTCCTGTTCTCAGCCGCTCTCTTCAGGACAAGGATACTCTGACTGCCCTCTATTGCGGTGTGTATATCGCACAGGCCTGGCTTTTTATGGAGGAGCCTGACTCGACCCTGAAGTATCTGATGGATATGAGCAGCAGTATAGAAAAGTGTCAGGACAACCTCGTGAAGTATCTTTATTACTGTGTCTATGGCGGATATGCCCTAAAGGCCGATCTCAACTATTCCAAGGCGATGGAGTATTACCAGTTGAGCTACAAGTACGCCGAGGCGACAGGCAAGGTAAGTAATCAGCTTCGTATATTGCTGGATATAAGCTATATATTCTATCTGCGCTCGGACGAGAACGGCATGTCTTATGCGCAGGAGGCATACAAGATGGCCCAGGCTGAAGGTGTTTCTGTGGAGCACAAGTGTACAGCCAACATGGCAATGGCCATGATGAGTCATATCAGCGGCGACGACGTGAGTGCACGGCAGTATATAAAGACGGCTAAGGAACTTGCGGAGGAAGCCGGTCTGATTACGTTGTATTCGCAGATGTATAAGGTATATGCGGATATATATGCGGCAGAGCATGACTATCGTGAGGCCGAATATTATTATAGCCGTGCCCTGGATTATTCCGGATATTCGGATGCCGGAACTGAATCCATAGTCTGCCTTGACTACGGGCGTATGCTCTATGCGAGCGGACGGTATCACAAGGCCAAGGAGATGCTTGAGCGCGGTCTTGAAATATCATACAGGCACAATAATCACGAATGCCGCAAGGAACTGCTCTCATCCCTGGTGGATGTGGAACTGGCTCTTGGGGACAAGGACGAAGTCATGAGGTATCTCGGGAACTACAGGCTGTATCTGGACAGTATCTCGAATATCCAGAAGGAAAAAGAGTTCAACTCCATTCTGATGTCCATACAGAAGATCAGGTACGAGAATCAGGCGCAGGCACTTGAGTTGAGGAATCTGCGTGCCCGTCAGAAACTTGTCTACTTCATAGCAGTCCTGGTAGTCCTGGTTGTTTTCGTCTCTGCACTCATGCTTGTATTCCGGAAACAGCGCAATACATACAAGCTTCTTGTCATGCGTTATCAGAAATATGCGGAGGAAAAGCATGACCATATTCCATACGAGTCTCAGGAGACATGCGGGAAGAATGCCAGCGAAGCGGACCGTCTGCTGTTCGAGAGGATAGAGGAGATGATGAGGAAGGACAAGGTGTACAAGAAGAAGTCCATAACCAGGGACGACCTTGCTGAAATGCTGAATACCAACAGAACTTACGTGTCGAGGGCCATCAACAGATTCTCCGGAAAGACGTTTACCGACTATATCAACATGTGGCGTGTCATCGAGGCGACTATCATCATGGCCGACAAGTCGAACGATGTCCCGTTGAAACAGTTGGCCGAAGACCTCGGCTACAGTTCCCTGCCTGTATTTCACAGGTCCTTCCAGAAGGAAACGGGCGTTACGGCCGGTAAATACATGAAAGAATTGAGAACCAGTCACGAGTGACAATTGCTACAATTCGTCAATATTGACAAATCGTAGTTTTTCAGATTTGCAGATGTTGTAAATTAAATTCAGTTTTGTGACTGGAATCAATTTAAATTTACAACGTATGAGAAAACATTTGCTATTCCTTTGCGCAGTTTCAGCGGTCTTTGCTTTTCAGTCATGTAATATGGATGACAGGAAGACGGTGACAGAATTCAATCCACTCAGTGATGTCATATTCAATGTGGACAAAAACGGCGGACTTTTCGAGTTCAGGTATGAGGTTGTCAATCCTTCTCCTTCCGGAGTTGTGGAGGCGGTCCTGCAGGACGGTGTTGACTGGATCAATGATATAAACACTCAGTCCGAGTTCGGTGTAGTGACATTCAACGTGGCCTTGAGTGAGGTGGAGGCCAGAGAAGCTGTGATAACCCTTACATATGAACAGCTTGTCATAGAACTGAAGATATACCAGAGTGAGGGAGAGTATATACAGCCATTCACAATTACCGTTCATGATGCCGATTACATGTCTGTCATGTGGGATGTGGATGCCAAGGACGAGACTATGACATATCTTAATATGATAGTCGACAAGGCCACCTGGGATTCTTTCCCCACGTTCGATGAGTATCTTGCATACAACCTTGAGCAGCTGGAGAAAAACTCCGGAGTCTTTACGCTTGAGGATTATCTTGAGTATGAGATACTTATGACAGGAGATAAAACGGATGTAAAAGTCTCAGGACTAATGCCAGAGATGGAATACATGGTATATGCTGTCGGTCTTACCCCAGAGCAGGAGGTGCTTACTGAAGTCTGCACGGCTGTTTTCACGACAGATCCCATAGAGATGCTGGATGTAAACTTCGTCATTACGTCCGAACCTTCGATGAACTCGGTCGTGCTTAATGTGGACCCTGACAACGATGATATAAGGTATCTGATAGGGTACGAGGAAGGTACGGAATATACCGCAGATGAGATAATGAAACTCTGTCAGACAGCACTCACAGCTGATATACAGGAGTTCCTGGCTTATTCCAGCACTGTTACCATTGCTCAGATTGTAAACTGGCTGTCTTTCCAGGGAGATGACTCGGTAGAGTTCCCGGATCTGCTTCCGGCTACGGCCTATACAGCGTATGCGGTTTCCGTGGACAGCACTTCAGGAATCTTGAATTCAGTGCCTGTCTTGCATAATTTCTCAACATTGGAAGAGTCGGGAGACTGGTATTCGACTCTTAAGGAGGACTATACACTTGACCTTGAGAATGCAGTGGCTACAGCAGTATGCTACAAGGACTATTACAATACCGGCGGCTATAACTGGCAGATTAAGATCAAACCGGAGGACGGTGTGTCCGGAGACGAAATAGACATTGAGCTTGTGGTACACAGTACAAGTTTCGATGACGGTATTCCTACGGGAACCTATAATGTCGCGGTAGACAATACGGATCCTATGCCTGGAGAGTTCCTTGCCGGAGAGTATTTCTGGGGCTATCTCTATACATGGTACAAAGGAAATTTCGGAGAGGATGGCAAGCCTCAGTCCGTGGCACCTGCTACCGGTGGAACCATAGATGTCACCAATCATGGGGACGGCAGCTATACTGTCAAGTTCAGTCTTGAGGATGACAGAACAGTGCCGAGAATATTCTCCGGTTCATGGACTGGAAATATGGAGCTGTCGGAAAGATAGGTCGGAGGAATTGAAGTTTTCATAGTTTCTTGGGGGCGTCCGCTTGGCGGTCGCCCCTATTTTGTTATATTTGTCTATTTAAATCATGACAGATGAGTAGACTGAGTTTGCCGGTATTGTATAGCTGCTTGCTTGTAAGTGTGTTCTCATGTTCCTCGGATATGCGGGACACGAGGCATTTTCATGATGCGGCCGGACTTGAGGAATACAAAGTGATCTGGCGTAGGTATAACTCGGAAGCGCAGGACGACTCGGTGCTGTTTTTTTCCAGGCAGGTGTTGAGTGAGGCGATGGAGAACCATGACACTCTGACCGCTCTCTATAGCGGAGTCTACATGGCCCAGGCGTGGTTGTTCAAGGAGCAGACCGATTCAGTTCTCAATGCGCTCACCATGATGGAGCCGTATATCGGCAGTCAGAAGGACAACTCCTTGAAGTATCTTTACTGGAGCATATACGGAGGTTATGCGCTGAAGACCGATCTGGACTATACAAAGGCACTGGAATACTATAACAGGAGCTACGAATATGCGGTGGCTTCGGGCTGTCCCGGTAATCAGCTCCGTATTCTTCTGGATATCATATATATGTTCTATATCCGCAATGATGCCAACGGAATGAGATATGCCCGGGAGGCATATTCCATTGCAGCAAGCGACGGGATTTCTCTCGAGGACCGCTGTACGGTCGAGATTATGATGGCCATGATGTCGTTCTTGCAGGGTGACGACGATTCTGCCATGCAGTATGTCGTAAGAGCGGAGAAGATAGCCCGCGATGCGGGTCTTGAACCGTTGTATCCGCTTATCTTCAAGATTAAAGGAGACTTGTGCTCAAGAATATCCGACTGGAGCGGGGCTGGAAGGTACTATGACAATGCATTGAGATACTCCGGATATGCGGATGTCGGGATCGAGACAATGATCTATCTGGATTACGGGAGAATGCTCCAGCATGCCGGGCAGTATGTCAAGGCGGGGGATGTGCTTTCCAAAGGACTTTCCATATCGTATGAGAGTAATAACCATGAATGCCGTAAGGACTTGCTCTCATCCCTGATTGACAATTCGTTGCTCATGAATGACGGCAGTGCGGTCGCTTCGTGGGTCGGCATATACCGCCAGTATCTGGACAGCGTCTCCAATTTCCAGCGGGAGAAGGAATTCAATGTCATGCTCATGTCCATGCAGAAAGTGGAGTATGAGAACAGGGCGCAGGCAGCCGAGCTGAACTATCTGAGGTCGAGGCAGAGGATGATGGCCAATATAATGGTATTGTCAGTAGTTGTAATAGTATTCCTGTTTATGGTGATTCTGTACAGGAGGCAGCGCAATACCTACAAGCTCCTGGTGGAAAAATATCAGAACTATGCGGAGCAGTTCAGGAAGGATTCGGAGAAGGCGGTGCAGGATACGGATCAGGAGATATTTCACAAGGTCGAGAAGCTTATGAGGGAAGACAAGATATACCGGATGAAGTCTCTGACAAGGGACAGTCTGGCCGACATGCTTGGGACGAACCGCACTTATCTTTCCAGAGCCATCAACAATGTATCCGGGAAGTCTTTCAGCGACTATGTGAACACATGGAGAATAATAGAGGCCACGCAGGTTATGGCCGACCTTTCGAAGGACGTTCCGCTAAAACAGCTTGCGGATGACCTGGGATACAATTCCACGGCAGTGTTCTACCGTTGTTTCCAGAAAGAGACCGGAGTCACGGCTGGAAAATATATGCGTGAGGTCAGATCTATGCACAGAGACGTTACGACATATCGGCAAATTGACAAAAGTGCATAATTTAGATTTGCATCAGAATGGTCTGTTTTTATAGTTTTGTCAGACAAATTCTCATCTAATACTATTGCAAAATGAAAAAACAGACAAGTTTTATTATCGTAGCATCTGCTCTTTTAGGGCTGCTGCTCGTCTCCTGCAATCCTCAGGACAACCTTCCGGAGTTTAACGTCATACTGTCATCCGACATTCAGATGACAATCGGCCCCGGTGCCGGGACTTACGAGATAACCTATGAGATAGAGAATCCTACAGCTGATGGTGCGGTGTCGGCTTCCCTTAAGGAAGAAGCGGACTGGATTACAGATCTCAACGCCAACCGATCTTACGGCAAGGTCGTATTCTCTGTAGATGAGAATATCGATACTCTCTCATCCCGTCAGGCAGTCATTCTGATCTCTTATGAGGACTGGAGCCAGGAAGTTGAAGTGATACAGGAAAAAGGTGCGACATATGGTACGTTTTCAATTGATGTGGGACCTAATGGTACTGGAGAGGTCAAGTGGTCGGTCATTCCTCCTGATGAGGAAATCACATATGTGAGCATGCTGACGGACAAGGCGACATGGGACTCTTTCAGCTCTTATGAGGAGTATATGCAGTTTGACATAGAATATTTTCATGAGCGTGCGGAGGAGTTCCACAAGTCATATGAGGAGTACCTGAAGCAGTCCGTTCTGAAAAAAGGGACCGTGAATGACATTACCGCCAAGGGGCTTTCTCCTGATACTGAGTATGTGGTGTATGCCTATGGTATGGATACGACCGGCAGGATACTTACAGGCATGTTCTACAAGATTACGTCTACTGAGCCTGTCGCACAGCAGGATGTCACATTTGAAGTTGCAGTGACCCAGAATTTCCCGTTTGTGACAATTTCCGCAGTTCCCAGTGACAACAGTGTCTATTACTTGATGGACATTTACAACGGTACAGGAACTCCGGAGGAAATCACGGAAGCATACGGACTCATGCTGGAGGATATCATCTATACAGTATCGGCACTGGGCATGTCCATAAGCGAGTATATGCAAAGCGTAGCCTTTATAGGACAGGCTTCCACCGATCCCATATTGCTCGGGGACGCTATGGAGCAGACTGCATTCGCCGTGGCTGTCGATATCAGTACGGGTGTCCTGATATCGATAGCCTCGACGTTGGAGTTCAATCTGGATTTCGGAGAATAAGTCTACTGGAACAGCTCGGCCAGCATACATCTGGCCGAGCCTCCTCCTAACATTTCGATGGAGTCGAGTTGGGGAGAAAGCAGCTTGTAGTGACTGCTCAGCTCTCTGTTCTGTTCAGGTGTCAGACTTTTTCTTGCTGATGCCGACATTACGAGTACGGCTTTTCCTTCGGAGTTGTGCAGTTCAAGCATGTTTCCCGCGAAGTGGCCAAGCTGGTCGAGGGTTATTTCCATGATTTTCTTTCCGCTTTCTCTCAGTGACGTCAGCACTTTTTCCCTATCCTCCTCGTGTATGGATTCCGTGCATACGACAGCATATAGCGTACCGACGCTCATCATCACGTTCGTATGGTATATGGCCATGCCGTCCCTGTCAGAAGCATCGAAACAAACAGGAGTAAAACACATTTGTTTGCAGAAATCTTCCAGCACTTTCTCCGAGGTGCGCGGCGATCTGGCGGCATAAACAATTCTGTTATCCCTGTCCAGGACCATGCTGCCGGTGCCTTCTAAATAGAGGTTGTCATTCTCCCACCATGTCAGGTCTATCAGTCTGCGGACTTCAAAATTTTTCCGGATCACTTCCAGAAGCTCTTCCTTGCGCTCGTGCCTTCTGTTGACGGTGGACATGGGGTAGAGTACCATTGTCCCGTCATCGTGGGTGCTGAACCAGTTGTTTGGAAAAATGGAGTCAGGTGTGTGCGGAGAATAGGTATCCTCCCCGATCACCACATCGATTTTGTTCGCTCTCAGCAGGGACACATAAGACGTGAATTCTCTGAGGGCATTCTCTTGAGCGGATGTGTCTCTGCCCGGGCGGGAGAATGCATTGTTGTCTGCTGTCTGCGGATTGAAACCGAAACGGACAGGCTTTACCATGAATACCTTAGATGTTGTCTGCATAGTGTATTGCTATATGTGCTCGAATACATCTTTTATTATAGCGGTGGCCTCCCGGAGCTGTCCCTCATTGATTACGAGTGGCGGTGCGAACCGGATAATGTGCTTGTGTGTAGGTTTGGCCAGCAGTCCCTTCTCTGCCATTGCCAGACAGATATCCCAGGCTTCAAGACCTTTCTGCGGCTCGGTGATGACGGCATTGAGCAGACCTTTTCCGCGTACTGACTTGAAGAACGGGGACTGTATTGCGGATATCTCCTCGCGGAATATTCTGCCCAGCTTGTCAGCGTTCTCCGTCAGATGCTCGTCGCGGATGACCTCGAGGGCGGCGACAGCCACTTTGGCTGCCAAAGGGAAGCCTCCGAATGTGGAGCCGTGCTCTCCGGGTTTTATGGTGAGCATGATATCGTCGTCAGCCAGCACAGCGGATATGGGCAGGACTCCGCCTGAGAGAGCCTTTCCTATGGTGATCATATCAGGACGGATGCCTTCGTGGTCGCAGGCGAACATGCGTCCGGTACGCCCGATGCCGGTCTGCACTTCATCTGCCACGAACAGCACGTTGTGTTTCTTACACAGGTCATAGCATTCTTTAAGATAACCATCGTGTGGCACGTATACGCCTGCCTCGCCCTGAATCGGTTCGGCCAGGAAAGCGGCTACCTTGTCGCCTTTTTCTTCCAGCACCTTGCGGAGGGCCTCGCTGTCATCATATGGAATGGAGATGAAGCCAGGAGTAAAGGGTCCGTATTGTGAGTAACTGTCGGGGTCAGTGGATATAGATACGATAGTGATAGTCCTGCCGTGGAAATTACCCTCGCAGGTGATTATAAGAGCCTCGTTCTCAGGGATGCCCTTTTTTATGTAGCCCCATCTGCGGGCCAGTTTCAGTGCCGTCTCGACAGCCTCGGCTCCTGAGTTCATGGGAAGCAGCTTGTCATAGCCGAAGAATTTCGTGGCCATTTCCTCGTATGGCCCAAGGCAGTCGTTGTAGAATGCCCTTGAGGTCAGGCACAGTCTCTGGGCCTGGTCGCACAGGGCCTTTACTATTTTAGGATGGCAGTGCCCTTGGTTGACAGCCGAATAAGCAGAAAGGAAATCATAGTAGCGTTTCCCGTCCACGTCCCATACGTAGACGCCTTCTCCTTTGGAGAGAACCACTGGAAGTGGATGATAGTTGTGAGCCCCGTATCTTTCTTCGAGGTCAATGTAGTGCCGGGCTTTCTGTGATATGTTCATAAGCGTGAATATTAGAAGTATCGCAAAATTAGCAAACTTTACTGTTTTTGCAAGTCTGTGCGGGGTGTTCTGTGTAAAAAAAAGGACGCACCGGGTACGTCCTTTTATGTTCATGTCAGGCTGTGTGTCCCCAGCTCAAGGCATGGGCCTTTCAACTTTCTTGTCGGTCAGTGACGCTCTCAGGAAGGAGGCTCCCGGGGCATCAAGTACGGTAGCGTTTTCTCCGTCGTATTCTATTGTCTTTATGTAGATGTCTCCATCGGCAGTCGCATCATCATTGATGAAATATGCGAATACATAGTAGGTGTCCTCATTCTTGAATGTTGAGGAGGTGGTCGCCGGTCCTTGCTTTACGTTGGCCCATGAAGTCACAGGCATAAATGCGAGATATTGGGACATATAATCGTATTCAAATTCGAAGCATCTTTCAGCAGCGGTTCCATCGGTAAAGCCACTATTCTGAAGGGTGCTTTCGCTGTTCCAGTTCAGGTTGTAGTATTTGTCGTTGGTGTAGGGCGTTGCGACAGCTGAGAAAGTATTGCCCGTTACTTCTACCTCCAAGGTTATACCGTTGTCGGTGACTGTTGGAGCATCAGTAGTGAATGTCTCTCTGGCTATACTCGTAGTCCTTTCCGGATAGCTGCCTGAATTGTCTATTCCATAGCACCATACAGCATATTCAGTGCTGGGGTTCAATTTACTTTGCTTGCGGTTCTGCTCCCCGTGCTTGACAATCATATCGATATAGCCCTGCAGGCTTTGTCCCATCACGGCCGCTGTACTTTCCATAATAGTGAGGTCCTCAGTGAAAAGCGCGTCGTCGTCAAGACCATTTATCTCGCTGGCTTCGTCAACCCATACGATGAAAGGCATGGACAAGTCGTCCGGCACAATAGTGATGTCGGCTGTCGAATAGGTAATGTCGGTAACCGTTATTGTGAAAGGGGCGTCTGACGGATTGTCGGGATCATCAGGATCATCGGGATCATCAGTGCCGTCAGCCGCTTCCTGAACTATGCGCACCGAGAACGACTGGGGCTCTCCTCCGGTATAGATATATGTGACTTTCATGGAAGCCCCACGTATCTCCTCGCTTTCATTTGCGGAGGCATTGAATGAGACTATTCCGGGCGTTTCCGTGTTGATGCCGTCAATCCATCCCCCTGGAGAGACAGATGCCTCTATCCTGCCGTCATCTGCCGGATGATCAATGTAGTATGCTACGTTGTACTGTCCTCCTTCCTTTAATACGTTGATGTCTTCTGTTGTAGTAGGCGTCAAGACCGGAACTTCCGTTTCCTGTTTCTGCTGTGTGTCACATGACAGTATTGCCATAGCGCAGATAGCTGTCCATAAGAATTTTTGATAATGCATGACTGTTAGTTTTATTAAGTTGATAAATAGGTGATGTGTCTGTCTCAAAAGGCCAGTATGAATCTGGTGGAATACAGGGAGGAGTTGTCCTTTGAGTTGGTCGCCACCATCTTGTAGCAGAAAGAGATGGCATATGCCTTGTCTATGGCGTTTACCTCCTCGGTGCTGGAAGAATAGAATCCGTATCCGTCTGTACCTATGAGTTGCGCGTCAGGCAGTGTCTCCAACTTGGCATTAAGCATGTCATAGTTGTCGGAGCCGGGAAGAGTACCGGCATACGCATCTGTCTCCTTATAGCACATGATTATGTATTCCTTTATTGACGGAAGATACCAGTCACTGGTGCCTGCGGGTGCCGGATTGGTCTCCCTGTATTGCAGTACGGCCTGGACTGCCTCCACTGGCCACAGGCTGTTTGCCGGGTCGGCGTTGAAGGCCTCAATGGCGCAGGTGTTATTGTATCCGAGCATTTTGTTTATGTTGTCGTCGGAATTGGAGGACGTGGCAATGGATGTGAACTCGGTGTTGGCTCTTACCCATTCGTCTACAGTCCTGCCGTATAGGAGGTACGCGGACTGCCACGGGACGTATTCGTCTCCGGATATTGCGACTGCCAGTCCATGGGTGCATTCCGGATGGTCGGCCTGGAGGGTCGGATCGTCCTTTGCCGGATTGCCTGTATAGAAAACTATACCTATGACTTTTTTGTCTGCGTCAAGGTCTGAGGACCATGTTCCGTCAGAATAAAAATAGTCTCCGACTTCCGGCTCATCTGCGGGAGGTTCCGTCTTTCCGGCTATTACGGTGATGGTGGACGAGCCGTGAACTCCGCCCGCGGAGGCTGTCACGGTGGCTGTGCCTTTACTTAATGCCGTTACAGTCCCCGATGCTGAGACTGTGGCAACGGTGTTGTCGGAGGATGCCCATTCAAGGGTGACAGTTTCGGACTGCTCCGGCAGTATCAGCGGTGTCAGTGTGGCGGAGTCCCCTGCTTCCAGTTCCAGGGAAGATGGGTTGATGATGATGCTTTCAATTAATTAATAAGGTGTCCGATGGCGGATTTTCTGGAGTGTTGGTCCCGGTGCTGTCCTTATCGCAGGATGCAAGAATAAAAGCAACAGCTGTGACGGTACATGAGATGAACAGTTTCTTCATAAATCTTGTTGGAGTTAACAATTCCATTACAAAGGAAATGAAAATTTATGACAATTGGAACAAAAGGTGAAGAAAAATTAGTGTTTCAATGAAAATTGTGTATCTTTGCAGCCCGTTTAATTTAACGGGAATAATGTAAAGTTAAGATTAACAAACATTTATGCCAACAATTCAACAGTTAGTTCGCAAAGGACGCGAGGTTATCGTCGAGAAGAGCAAATCTCGCGCGTTGGATGCGTGCCCTCAGAAGAGAGGTGTGTGCGTGCGTGTCTACACCACCACTCCCAAGAAGCCTAACTCGGCTATGCGTAAGGTAGCCCGTGTGAGACTTACCAATCAGAAAGAGGTCAACGCATACATCCCCGGCGAGGGCCACAACCTTCAGGAGCACTCCATCGTGCTTGTGCGCGGCGGTCGTGTGAAGGACCTTCCCGGTGTACGTTACCACATCCTTAGGGGCGCTTTGGATACAGCTGGCGTGGAGGGACGTACTCAGAGCCGTTCACTCTACGGAGCCAAGAGACCGAAGAAGTCAGCCGCTAAGAAGTAAACATTTTATTAATTTTTCCTAAAGTATCAAGAAATGAGAAAATCGAAGCCTAAAAAGAGGATTCTACTTCCTGATCCCAAGTATCATGAAGTTCTGGTCACACAGTTTGTGAACAACCTCATGCTCCAGGGTAAGAAGAGTATCGCGTATTCTATTTTTTACGACGCCATCGATATGGTGGGCGAGAAGATGAAAGATTCTGACAAGGCTCCTCTCGACATTTGGAAAAAAGCGTTGGAAAACATCACCCCTCAGGTGGAGGTAAAGAGCCGCAGGGTTGGTGGAGCGAACTTCCAAGTTCCGACCGAGGTGCGTCCGGAAAGAAAAGTCTCTCTCGCGATCAAGAATATGATAGTCTTCTCGCGCAAGCGTTCCGGTCACTCCATGGCGGAAAAGTTGGCCGCAGAAATCATGGCAGCCTATAACTGTGAAGGTGCTGCCTATAAGAGAAAAGAAGATATGCACAAGATGGCAGAGGCAAACAAGGCCTTCGCCCATTTCAGATTTTAGCGTTTAAAGATTAGCTGATGGCAAGGGATTTAAAATACACCAGAAATATCGGTATCATGGCTCACATCGATGCCGGAAAGACAACCACGTCGGAGAGAATCCTGTATTATACAGGTAAGACTCATAAGATAGGGGAGGTGCACGACGGAGCGGCTACCATGGACTGGATGGTCCAGGAGCAGGAAAGGGGTATAACCATTACTTCCGCTGCCACCACAGCCTTCTGGCATTACAACGGAGAGACTTATCAGATCAACCTGATAGACACTCCGGGCCACGTGGACTTTACAGTGGAGGTCGAGAGATCTCTGCGCGTACTTGACGGAACCGTTGCGACATTCTGCGCGGTAGGCCGTGTACAGCCTCAGTCTGAGACCGTTTGGCGTCAGGCAGACAAGTATCATGTGCCTAAGATAGCCTATGTCAATAAGATGGACCGCGTAGGAGCGGACTTCTTCGCAGTCGTGGAGGAGATACGTGAGAAACTGGGTGCCAACCCGCTTCCCATATGTATCCCTATCGGCTCAGAGGACAAGTTCGCAGGTATCGTAGACCTGATAGCCATGAAGGCCATCTATTACGATCAGGACAGCAAGGAACTCGTCAACTACGAGATAAAGGATGTTCCGGCAGATCTGCAGGCAGAGGCCGAGGAGTGGAGGAACAAGCTGCTGGAGACTGTCGCTGAGTACGACGACCGTATCCTCCAGAAATTCTTCGACGATCCCTCTACCATTACCGACGATGAGATTATAGCAGCTATACGCAAGGCCACCATTGAGATGGCGGTCGTGCCCATGTGTTGTGGCTCGTCATTCAAGAACAAAGGTGTACAGTTCCTTCTGGATGCTGTCATGAGATATCTGCCTTCACCTCTGGATGTTCCCGAGGTAGAGGGTACCAATCCCGTGACTGACAAGCCGGAGGAGCGTCATCCCAATGCCAAGGAGCCTTTCTGTGCCCTCGTGTTCAAGATTGCAACGGATCCGTTCGTGGGCCGTCTGGCATTCCTGAGGGCTTATTCCGGAAGGCTGGACGCAGGTACATACGTGCTCAATACCCGTTCCGGCAAGAAGGAGCGTGTGGCCCGTCTGTATCAGATGCACTCCAACAAGCAGAATCCCATTGACTTTGTTGAAGCCGGTGATATCTGTGCCGCAGTAGGATTCAAGGAACTGCGTACCGGTGATACCATCTGCGACGAGAATCATCCTATCGTTCTGGAGTCCATGACATTCCCTGATCCTGTGATCGGACTTGCAGTGGAGCCCAAGACTCAGAAGGACCTCGACAAGCTCGGTATCGCCCTCGGCAAGCTCTCCGAGGAGGACCCTACATTCACAGTACGCTCGGACCATGAGACCGGACAGACCGTCATCAGCGGTATGGGTGAGCTCCATCTGGAGATCATCGTCGACCGTCTGAAACGCGAGTTCGGAGTGGAGATCAACCAGGGTGCGCCTCAGGTCAACTACAAAGAGGCTATCCGCTCCACCGTACAGCACCGTGAGGTATTCAAGAAGCAGACCGGTGGCCGCGGTAAGTTCGCCGACATCATCGTCGAGATCGGACCCGCCGATGAGGGAGTTACCGGACTTCAGTTCATCGACCAGGTCAAGAGAGGAAACGTTCCCCGCGAGTACATACCTGCAGTGGAGAAGGGCTTCAAGTCCGCAATGGCCAACGGTGTCCTTGCCGGATTCGAGGTTCCCTCACTCAAGGTCACTCTGCTCGACGGCTCCTTCCATCCCGTGGACTCCGATGCACTGTCTTTCGAGATCTGCGCCCGCATGGCATTCAGACATGCACTGCCCAAGGCTAATCCTATTCTTCTGGAACCTATTATGTCATTGGAAGTCGTTACTCCCGAGGAGTACATGGGAGACGTCATCGGCGACCTCAACAAGCGCCGCGGACAGATCACAAACATGGACTCGAAGGGCAACGCGAGGATCGTCAAGGCCAAAGTGCCTCTTGCAGAGCAGTTCGGCTATGTAACCATCCTGCGTACCATTACTTCGGGACGTGCGACCAGTACTATGGAGTTCTCGCATTATGCCGAGCTTCCTGCCAACCTTGCCAAAGAGGTCATCGAAAAGGCAGGTGGAGCCCGCAAGTATGATGAGGATGAAGAATAACCAGATTAAAATTAAAAGCAATGAGTCAAAAAATAAGAATAAAACTGAAATCCTTCGATCATGCTCTTGTGGACAAGTCCGCAGACAAGATCGTAAAGACGGTGAAGGCTACCGGTGCTGTAGTGAATGGTCCCATTCCTCTTCCTACTGCCAAGAAAATCTTTACCGTAAACCGTTCGACTTTCGTCAACAAGAAGTCGCGCGAGCAGTTCGAGCTTAATTCATACCGTCGTCTCCTCGACATCTACAGCTCGACACCCAGCACAGTGGACGCTTTGATGAAACTCGAGCTTCCCAGTGGAGTAGAAGTTGAAATCAAAGTTTGATAATTGGAAAAAATAACTATCTTTGCGTCTCTGATTCAAAGATAGTGATTAGGACCCGTAGCTCAGTCGGTTAGTAGCACCTGACTCATAATCAGGGGGTCGCTGGTTCAAGCCCAGCCGGGTCCACTCTAAAAATCAAGGAGTTACAGCGGTGGTCGTAACTCCTTTTTTCATATTGGCACCAACAAAAGCTCTAACTTTTTTTGGGTCAATAGATTTTTTACAGATTTAATTACTAAGAAAGATAACTGTGGCCGCATTTCCCAAAACATACCTTTTCGCCCATCGTGCCCGGGAGCCTTTTGAACAACCGTAATCAGGAGCACACCCATATTTTGTAATCGTCTATGATACAATGATATACGTGAAGGTTGCGTTCTTCTCGACCTGAAAAAACAAGCCGAAAAGATCAGGGTGCTTCTCTAAGTGGCTTTTGGTCAATGTGTTACAAATATAGAGTGTGCTCATGCCTGCAGTTGATTCCGGTCACTACATAGTTTTAGTTTCCGGCCATTACGGGTCGGCATTGCCTGGGCGGTCTGGATTTTCGGGCCTCTTTCCACACCGGCACCGAATCGCGGAAACTGCTGCCATTGTGGTAAACCGCTATCGTGCACGCCAAAAGGCCATCGTAAGATATGTCTGCGCAGCCATGTGACTGACATTCAATTCATGTGAAGCAACGATAAGCATAGTTGCGGGCTGATCGTGTAAAGTGCGGTAAAACAAGAAAGTTGCATATCAAACGAGTTCTTTTAGTTTTTAGTTTATTTTAAAAATATCCGAAGGTATATCGTTATATTTGCAAAAATGGCTTTCCGGGTATCCGTAGCGAGGGTGAATATGGCGTGTGCGTGCCTGCCGTTGAGGCATGTGACGGCGGCTCGGTTTCTGAGTGCTGAGTCGAATATTCAGCAGCGGTCGGGATGAGGGTGCCGGTAGGAAGATGTACTTTTTCAGCGGATATTACCGTTTTCAGCAGACGTTCATTTCCTCGGGACTGGATGGGCATATACTCGGCCTGGGATATACCTCAGTTTTTAGAAAAAACAGTCTTAGTAAATTTGTTTATTTATTTGAAAAGATTTGAAAAAACTGTATATTCGTGGGTAATTGACAAAACAAATTAACTACGATCAAGTATGAAGAATGCAGTTTTCAATTTCCCTGTACCGGCCAATGAACCGGTAAAATCCTATCTGAAAGGCTCTCCTGAGAGAGTAGCCCTCGAAGCCGAACTTAAAAGACAGAGCGGTATCCAGCTCGACATACCGTTGATTATTGGCGGCAAGGAGATCCGTACAGGCAACACCGGAAAGGTGGTCATGCCTCATGACCATGGCCATGTACTGGCAACATACCACAAGGCGGGTCCTGAGGAGGTTAAAATGGCCATAAAGGCAGCCCTGGATGCGCATGAGGAATGGGCTGAGCTCGACTGGACAGTCAGGGCCTCGATTATATTGAAAATTGCAGACCTGCTCGCAGGCAAGTACCGCGCTGTCATCAATGCTGCCTGCATGCTCGGCCAGAGCAAGAACTTCTATCAGGCGGAGATCGACTCGGCCTGCGAGACCATCGATTTCCTGCGCTACAATGCCGCATTTGCCTCCAAGATCTACGGCATCCAGCCCAAGAGCAGCCCGAATCAGATCAACAGCGTGGAGTACCGTCCCCTCGAGGGATTCATCTTCGCCCTCACCCCGTTCAACTTCACATCCATTGCCTCCAATCTCTCGATGTCCCCCGTGCTGATGGGCAACACTGTGGTATGGAAGCCCTCTACCACCGCCATCCTCTCGAACTACTATCTGATGAAGATCTATGAGGAGGCCGGAGTGCCCGCCGGAGTGGTGAACTTCATTCCCGGCAGCGGTGCCGTCATCGGCAAGGAGATTTTCGCCTCGAAGGATCTTGCCGGAGTGCATTTCACCGGCTCCAGCGCCACCTTCAATACTCTCTGGAAACAGGTGGGCGAGAATATTGCCAACTACCGCTCCTATCCCCGCTTAGTGGGCGAGACCGGCGGCAAGGACTTCATCTTCGTGCATCCTTCGGCTGTGGCTGAGGAGGTCGGCAATGCGGCTTACTGCGGTGCTTTCGAGTACCAGGGCCAGAAGTGCTCCGCCGCTTCCCGCATGTACGTGCCCAAGTCCCTGTGGCCCGCTGTCCTCGAGAAGATCAAGGATACAGCCGCAAAGGTGAGAATGGGTGACGTCTGCGACCCGATGAACTTCATCAACGCCGTTATCGATGAGGCTTCCTTCGACAACATCGCATCCTACATCGAATATGCCAAGGCATCGAAAGACGCTGAGATCGTGCTCGGCGGCGGGTACGACAAGTCCAAGGGCTATTTCGTGGAGCCTACTGTCATCGTCACCACAGATCCCCATTTCAAGAGCATGGAGGAGGAGATATTCGGCCCCGTCCTCACAGTCTACGTCTATGACGACGCCGATGTGGACAAGGCTGTCGAGCTTTGCGACACCACCTCTCCTTACGGCCTGACCGGTGCCATCTGGGGCCGCGACCGTCTGGCTCTCGAGAAGATATCCCGCAGGCTGAAATATGCTGCCGGCAACTTCTACATCAACGACAAGCCCACCGGAGCCGTTGTCGGCATGCAGCCTTTCGGCGGCGCCCGCGCATCCGGTACCAACGACAAGGCCGGCGGTGAGTTCAACCTCATCCGCTGGGTACTGCCCCGCGCTGTCAAGGAGACCCTCGTGCCTCCCACAGACCACCGCTATACCTACATGAAGGAGGAGTAGCACTCGGTGAATTACTTGCAGAAGGGCTGTGTCAAAATGAATGTTTTGATTCAGCCCTTTCAAGTATTTTTATTGACCGCATTTTTCCTTTCTCCATACGGCTGGAGTCATGCCGGTGCCTTTGAGAAAGGCTCTGTGGAATACTGAGATTGAGTTGTAGCCCAGATTATCGGCGAGTTGCTTGAGGGATATGCTGTTGGATGGGTCCGAGAGGATGTCTGTGGCTTCCGATATACGGTACATGTTGATCCAGGAGTTGTATGACATGCCGGCATATTCGTTGATGGCCTGGGAGAGATAGGTGCGGTTGGTTCCTGTCATGGCTGCGAGTTTCTCCTGTGTGATGTCTTTATGGCGGTATGCTTTCTCTCGTGTCATAAGTGCTTCAGCTTTAAGGAAAATATCCTTTCTGTTCTGCGGAATGCTTTTATCGTGTGTCGGTTCGGTATCGGCTGACTCTTTATGTTTGTCCTTCGCTGCGAGATGCTGTGCCACCAGAGCACGGTAGGTCTTCAGCTGTTTCCTGTAGAGGGAGAAGACGAAGGTGCAGATGGAGAGAAGTATGATGGAGAGGAATATGGCTGTGCTGGCCATAGTGTCGGCTTTCTGCTTTTCCACTTCTTTCTGCAGGATCTCTTTTTCGTGCTCTATATGCGAGTTATGCAGGATGAGCCGGTTGAAATCATGTTCCTTTTTTCTGATTATGCTGTCGGAGTAGGTCATGTACTGCAGGGAATATTCCAAGGACTGCTGCTTGTCTCCTGACTTGTAGTACAGCAGTGATGTCTTGTAAAGCAGTTCATACTGGAATTCCATGTTCTTGTTGTCCCCCGAGAGTTCAAGCCCTTTGCGGTAGCTGTGTATGGCATCATCCGTACGTCCGAGCTCCTGAAGCAGATCCCCGTATTTGAGGAACAGGAGCGAGGCTGTTCCCGGATCCGTGTATCCGATGTAGCGTGCTCCTTCCAGATAGTGTTTTTCTGCTTCTTCCGTATTTCCGTCTGCCTGACAGGTCTCGGCGAATACTGGGTGTATGATGGTGTATGCCGAGACGGCGTGTGTCTTATGTGCCAGCCTCATGGCTTCAGAGATATACGGACGCGCCTCTTGCTGTCTTCCCTGAAGGCACAGCATCTGGGCTATGGGAATGAGGGATATGCAGCGGGTATAGTCCGGCATCGAATCCACATTCCCGGCCTGGAAAGCCTGAAGCGCATAGTCCATTCCGCTGTCGTCCCGTCTCAGGTAGAAGATGGTGACGATGTTTGCCAGCATGATTATCTTATTCTGTACCAAGTTGTATTTTTCAGCGTAGTTCAGTCCGTCAAGATAGAACTCAAGAGCTTTCGAGTAGTTAAGTTCTGTTTTCAGATACCATCCGGCCATGATGTTGTCAATGGCTATTATGGGGGACGGGATGCCGCTGCGCCTGGCATAGCCCTCGATCTTGTCGGCATAGAATTTCGCGGAATCGACCATATATTCCATTACCAGGAAAGACTGTGCTGTGAAGATGCCGGCATATAGGGCTGTGAGGGAATCTCCTCTGTCAAGGGCGTCAGTCATGACTTTTCTGGCGGATATGAGAGTCGAGTCGTGCGAGCCTGTCATGATATAGCCGTTCCACATCCTTACCATTGAGTCCAGGGAAGATGATGTATCCCTGTCGGTTCCGATGCCGGACAGAGATTCCTTCATACTGCAGGATGAAAGAAAGTAAATTGTTGCAGTACAAATGACTGGTCTTAATATGCGGTAAATCCTAAACATACTGCAAATGTAAAAAATAATGTTCCTGCGTGATGACGATTTGTTAATTTGTTGGATGCTCAAAAAAATGCAGAGGAAAGTGACGTATATCTATTATACATTTGTAAACAAAAAAGCCCGTTAAAATGAAGAACGTAATGCGTAAGGTTATTTTATTCTCGGCAGTGTCCGCACTGCTCGCAGGATGCAGGCAGGAGGAGCTTACTCCGCTTCTTGTATTGGAAGAAACGCAGTACAGCATTCCCGCCGAGGGAGGTACATTCACAGTTTCCTACAGAATTGAGAATGCATCAACTCTTCCGTCAGCCGTTTCCGAAGACAGTTGGCTGACTGAGGTGACAGTCGTGGACAATACTACTTTTGAGTTTACGGCAGAGGCCAATACCCTGTCCGATTCCAGAGAGGGCAGCATAGTTCTCTCATGTCCCGGTGCGGAGGATGTGGAATTGACAGTTGTCCAGGCCTCCTCAGAGTATGAGGAAGATACTGACGTAGCGTTGAGACTGGAAGTGAGCAACGTAACGTCCTTCACAGCGGATGTCAAAGTCACTCCGGCCAGTGATACTCTCACTTTCGTGCTGCTTACCCGTCCCCGGGCCGAGGTGGATGCATTCGGGGATGACGATCTTCTTGTCCAGAGTGATATAGCTGTGTTCCAGGAGGCTGCTGACTATTATGGGGTGTCTCTCGAGTATTTCCTGTCCAACTCAGGTGTGCTGTACAGCGGTGAAATTTCGGGAACCATGACTACTTTCTCTCCCGAGCAGGAATACTATGTCTATACTTACGGTCTGAATACCGATGCTGAACTTACTACAGAAGTGTTCAAGGAGCAGGTCACTACACCGGCAGTACAGCAGTATGATGCTGAAATAGAGTTTTTGTCCAATGAGATAGGTACCAGAAGCATGGATGTGACGGTCAGGCCGGGTTCTACTGATTTCAGGTATCTTGCCGGATATTTTACAGAGGACGAGTTCAATTCGATAGATGATTTCATACCGTTCATGATAGAGGAGACGGAGCTTGTAATCTATATGAACAATGCGTTGGGAATAGAGATGACGTGGGAAGATGTGACATATAACGGTGACACGCGTCTACAGGCTTCGGGACTGTATTCCGGAAGCAACTATGTGTGGTATGCGTTTGGAGTTGAACAAGGGTATTCGAATACGTCTCTTTTCAATACGGTTGTCCGTACCGCTGATGTCGAGATTGTCGATGACTGCAGTTTTGAGGTATCCGTACAGGAAGCCGATACCTACAGTGTCAGCTTTACTGTCAGTCCTTCCTCGTCTTCTACACGGTATCTGGCGATGGTGTCCGAGACGGCTTCGCTGGAGGGATTGTCGGACGAGTATATAGCCGATGCGTGCATCAATTCACTTGACTCGGAGAATATGGACTGGACTTCTGATCCTATGATCCGGCAGGGCATGCTGTCGGAGGAGTATGACGGTCTGGCCCCTGTAACGGACTACAGTATAATAGTTTTCGGCGTCAATGAAAGTGGGGAGAGGACGACTGAGGTCGTGATTGAGAATTTCCGGACATCCGAAGTCCCTATGTCAGACATGAGTCTGGAAATAAATGTCACGGATATGTCATACTCTTCTGTTACCGTGGATATCAGACCTTCAATTGAAGGTGAGGATTATGTATATGGGATTATGACGTCCGAGCAATATATGGCACTGGGAGGTGATCCGGAGACAGTAAGGGACAGCATAGCGCTTAATGGAGTCGACTATTCTGTAGCATCTGCAGACGGTGATGTTCAGACTAATCTGTACTTGGATATAGAGTACGGTTTCATAGCTCCCGGGCAGGATTATGTAGTGTTTGCATTCGGGTGCAGTTACTGGTATCCTACGACCGACCTGTACGTGTGCAGGATCACGACACCGGAGCGTGAGGTCTCCGATGCTTTTGTAGAGACGGTCCTGACCGTGTTCAATGGTGATGATCTGGTAGCGTATGATCCCGACAAGTATCCGTCAGAGACATATTCGGGTCAGGCTGCAGTCTATATCCAGCTGATACCCAATTCTGATGTAAGTTCATATTATCAGTGGATAGAGCTTAGAAGTGCGGATTATATGAACGGTCTGAACTATGATGTGCTCCTGGCAGCCATAAAGAGTAACGGTACATATTATGGGGATGCGAGTCCGAGGGCCTTCATCGGTGCCGTGCCTTGGGAATACCAGAATTACTGTATGATAACCCTTGGAGTCGATGCTTCGGGTGCGGAAGGAGCTCCTCTTATTACCAGTCTGTGCCTGTCGGAGGACCAGGCGGTGCCTTTTGATCCGGATATTGTCACGGCAGGAGCCGGACTTCCTGAAAGCAGGGTGTCTTCAATTGCCGGTGGTATGAAGCGGGCAGCTGTGCGCGATCAGCGGCAGACGGCTGTCAGGGAGAATAATCCTGGCCGCTATATGGTGACGGAGACGGGACTGGAAAAGGCTCTTGCGGCCCGGACCCAGTCAGATGAGGCTGGTACGCAGGCTTATGTCTCTGAGGAAGCAATACGCAAGGCTGTGGAGAGGACTCTCAGGCCGTTGGTAGAGGCGGCAGGAGGAGAATATCCCGACGGGAACTCCCGGTCTCTCGCAGCGATGCTGAAGATATCAGGAGGATTGTTGAAAATCACCAACTAAAATAAAGGACCATGAAAAAGATTGATTTAATGCTGGTGGCGGCATTTGTATGCGGAATGACTGTCATCTATGGATGCGAGGAGCAGACCCCTGAATTGTCTTCGGTTGTTCTGAGCCAGAGTGAGATTACCCTCGAGGTCGGCATGACGGCTACTCTGACCTATGAGTTGCAGCCGGAGGGAGTGGAGTATCAGACGATCGAATGGAGTTCGTCGGATGAGTCGGTGGCTGTGGTGGAAGATGGTACTGTTACGGCAGTGTCTCCGGGAGAGGCTACGATAACTCTTGCAGTGGACAACCTTACCGGTGAGTGCCTTGTGACTGTAGCTCCGCCTGAAGTGGAGTCTGTTGAGTTGAATGAGACGGAGGTTGTTATGTCGGAGGAGGACACGCTCCGTTTAGTGGCTGCCGTTCTGCCTGTCGAGGCGGCAGAGTATGCCTCTCTTACCTGGAGCACTTCTGACGAGGAGGTCGTCACGGTTTCTGTAGACGGACTGGTGACGGCAGTGTCTGCGGGGGAAGCGGTTGTCACAGTATCATGTGGAGAAATATCCGCACAGTGCGCGATAACGGTAAATGAACTGCCGGTCTATGCGGTGGGAGATGTCTTCGAGGTTGACGGGAAGCAGGGAGTGGTTGTCTATGTAGATGAGAGCGGAAAGCACGGCAAAGTATTCTCGATGACGTCGTGCCCTTATGAAACCGGTATATGGAGCACATCCGGCACCCTGACAGGCGCGTCAAGCGAGACGGACGGAAGGGCCAATACGGAGGCCATACGTAATGCAGAGGGTTATCCTGACGCATTCCCGGCATACAAGTGGCTGGATGAGAACTATGGCGGAGACTGGTATTTCCCTGCAAAGGAAGAGGTGGCACTGGTGTTCCCCGTGATGAACATAGTGCGCAATGTGGTCTGGGTAGGAGGTATGTTGCCTACATCTACGGAGATAGATGAGACTACCTACCGCTTCCTTGTCTATGACTATGTAGGCGGCTATACAGAGGACGTATATGAGAAAGCATGGGAGTCTTCTGATTTCTATGCAATGTATGAATTCTGATAATTGATATTCTGGTACGGTCCGAGGGTGCATCATGCACGTCATGATGCACCCTGTTTTTATGTTATTCAGAGCAAAAGCTGTTGCGGTGGTCGTGCCAAAGGCCGGCGCAGGCTATGATGAATACGGCAAAGACAATACCAAACAGCGGGTTAGCGGGGGCTGAGAGGACCTCGCGCATGAGAGATGAGATGCCGGAGATGAATCCGGAGACCGTTCCTGTGATGTCAAATTTATGGAGGTCGCCTGTCATGGTGCTTATGCTGATGTTGAAATAGTCGAGGACAGCAGCTGCTGCAGTTGTGAGAAACAGTGTGGCCAATATGCCGCCCGTGACAGTCAGTATGCGCATTTTGCGGGCAGCGGTCCTCTCCCTCTGCTCTATTTTCTGCATTACCCTGTCGGTGAAATCCTCAGGTAGTCTTATTTTTTCCATGGTCATCCTCCTTTTTATTTTTCCAAGTCCTTGTTGTCCTTCAATATTCTTGCCAGCCGGTTGCGGCAGCGGAAGAGCCGTACCTTGACATTGGACAGGGACATGCCCGTAATCTGCGTCAGCTCGACCAGGCTGCGGCCCTGCTCGTAGAACGCCGTTATCAGGAACCGGTCCTGCGGCTCCAGTGCCGCCACTGCCTTCTCCAATGCTCCGTACTGCCTCTCCCGCAGTTCCTTAAACTCTACATCCTCCCCGCTTTCGAGCCACGTCGAGCTCTGCTGCAGTTCCTTGTCCGTGAATTTCTCCCTGCTCACCGTCAGCCTTTTCTTCCTCATGGACGAGACGGCCAAGTGGTAGGCTATGCTGTAGAGCCAGGTGGAGATGGAGCTCTCGCCCCTGTATTTGCCCAAGGAGAAATACGCCTTGACAAATGTCTCCTGCGCCATGTCCTCCGCATCCTCCCTGCTGCCCGTCATCCGGTAGAGCACTGCGAGAATCATGCCTCCGTGAGCGTCCACAATCTGCCGGAAGAGGTTCTTGTCCCCGTCCAGTATCTTGTATATGAGTGCGCTCTCCTCGGCTCTGGTCATAGTGTTCCGTATTCGCTTTGCTTGTAGGACGCAGGCAAAATTAAAAGGTTACACAGCAATTAAAAAATAATTTTTTTCAGAAATTTCACTATAGGGCGTAACCTTTGCGGAACCGTGCGTCAAAGATACAGACGAAACATTAAAAATCTTTTAAATTTAAAGTTATGGAAGCAGCAATTACTTGTGCGATTGTATTTTACTTTATTTATCGCGTATTGGAGAACCTGATTCACCGTAAGGAGAGGCTCATCGTGGCCCAGAAAATCGAGACCCTTGATCCTCAGAAGAACGGGCAGATAGACCTGAACAGATGGTTCGGGGCCGTGGCTACTAACAAGTACGCGCCTCTGCGCTGGGGGCTTCTGCTTGCAGGTGCCGCACTCGGTCTGCTGGTGGCATTCTTTATTAAGGAAGGAATGATGCCTGACAAGACCTGGTACAACGATGATGTGCAGGTTCTCTATTTCGGATCGGCGTTTCTTTTCGCCGGTATAGGTCTGCTGGTTTCATTCGTTCTTGAAAGGAAATACGCCGCAGAGGACCGGAAAAAAGAGTAGACCATTATTTCCGGACAATGGTGCCGACGGCTTCGAGGAGCGGGTCTACGCTGACTTCGGAGCCGACGGCCTGTTGCATCCATATCTGAGGAGTCAGACGGCCGAGGGTGTAGATGCGGCGGAGCTCCGAGGCGAATTCCAGCCTGTTGCGGCACTGGGCCAGATGGTTCTCAAGCTGATATTCGATGATGTGCCCGAAGGGGTAGTTGGGCAGGTACATCGGGGAGTTGACCATGTGGGAGTAGACTGCCAGCAGGGGACAGTCGGGAGTGCCGAGGACGGGGGCGTAATACTTGTTCCATACGTCTTTGGCGATGGATACCACTGCGTCGCGCAATTCAGATGCCGTGGCTTCCGGGTTGGCGTAGAGCCACTGCCAGGTATACATGTCGGTCAGGGCCACGCCCATGATCTCGTAGGCACCCCAGAAGATGTCCAGAGTGGTATTGTCATCCATCTTGTAGTCAAAGCCCAAAAGCTCTAAGTCGCGTTTCTGGAAGATGAAGGCTAAGGCCTCTGTGAAGGCTGTGTTGGGCACCCCGTTCAGCATGTAGTAGTCTATGTCGTAGAGGTCGAGGGTCTGCTCCACATTGTGTCCGAACTCGTGTACGGCGATGTTGTAGCCTTTATAGTCCATGCCCTTGTCTCCGATGCGTGTACGCAGGCGGGCCGGTTCCCAGCGTCCCTGTGCGCCCCAGGCGTGTCCTGAGCCCCGGGCCGGCTCGACGACGATGCGCTCAGCTATGTATTTCGCGTCATGTGCAGGGAATCCGAGATACCTCAGCATTCTCGGCATGTCTTTGGCAAATGCCTGTGCATCGGGGTATTTTTTCTGAGTGAGTCTGGTAAGCTCGTCCTCGGACATGGCAGTACGGCTTTTGAATCCGTCGTACCATATATCGTAGGGCCTGAGCTCGCGGCCCAGACGCTCCTTGATGAGTCCTGCCACTTCCTTTACCTCGTCGGATGAGATCAGCCGGATGAAAAGCTGCTCTATGTCAGCGGCGGACACCTCCATTCCCTCCTCGAAGTTGCGGGCGATGCCGGTCGGAAGCTGCGGGCTGTAGCGGTCTATCTGCTCCTCTACGTGGAAAGTGTTGAGGATATGGGAGTAGCGCACGTCAGTCTCGGGTTGGAGCTGCACTTCCTTGCCGTCCTTCCAGGTCTTGTTGGAGTACGGGGCCCAGTCGTATTCCGGATTATTCACCACGTCTTTCGGAATACTTTGGTCCACAATGCGCAGCATCACCTGATAGATCATCTCCTGCTTCTCGTTGGCGTTAGGGACGTCAGCGTAGTTGCTCTTGAGCTCGTCACGAAGGTTCCAGTGCGAGAGCAGTATCATGTCCTCCGGGAAGAGGCGGCGGCCGTCCTCAGTGAGCAGATGTCCCATCATGATGTTGTAGGAGGCTATGTAGTTCTCCGATGCACTTAGCACCTGGGAGTATTCCGACTTCACCTTGGCCGGTACCCTGGTGGTAAAGGCGTCCCCCATGCGGGCGTAGGCCCATTCGAGGCGGTTCCAGTCCTTGCCGAGGGTATTCTTCTCCTCGAGGGTGTAGAATGGGAAATTGAGAATGGTGACAAATGCCGTCTTGTTGGCGAACAGGTCGTCCGACAGGTGGGAGTAGGGATCGAACGCTCCGAGGATGTAGTCTATCTCCGTAGGCTCCGGTCCGGTCAGATGAAGGGGCTTCTGCAACCTGACCGCCACCTGATTGGATGTTCCGTAAAGGGTTTCGAATGCCTCCGACAGCTTGTCGAACAGCACTTTGCGCTCCTCGGAAGAGGCAGCATAGCTCTCCGTTGCGAACTGCCCGAACTCCGCTTCAGTGCCGTCTTCGGCCCTCCACAGCGCGGCAGCCTGCTCTACACCCCTTTGCACCAATGCCTTGTCCGCCTCCGGACATTTCTCCGTGATAGCCTGTACCGTCTTGACGACAGTGCTCTCTGTAATGTTGCTCATATCCGTGTCTTTGTCTGAATTCCCATTGCTGCAGCCGCTCACGGTCATCGCCACAGCGGCCAGCATGATTGCAGGTAGTATTTTCATATTGCTGATATTTTTACAAAATTATTGATTTTTTGTTTCAGTAAATCTTTCCCGCTGCCTCAGGCTGAACTCGCAGCCGCAGTACTGCTGATTGTAGAACTGTTTGGCGAGGATGTTGCGCCGCTCGTAGAGCCCGCCCTTGCGCCAGTTGCGGTCCCAGAAGCGGGTCAGGCCCCGGCCGCATTGTTCCTGAGCGTAGAGGCCCGCCTCGTTGATCTGCCGGATATCCTTCCAGCGGGAGGAGGCGAGGGTAGTGGTGAACAGGGGAAATCCGTGCGAGGCCGCGTAGTCCGCCGCGATGCAGAGACGGTGTTTGAAGCAGGCCAGGCATCGTCTCCCGCGCTCCGGCTCGCCCTCCAGCCCCTCGGTGCATTTCAGCCATCCGACGTGCTGCTGCTCCCACGGACCTCCGGCATTGCCCCCGTCCAGGTCCACAATAGCCACCCCGATCTCATGTGCGTACCGCACGATCTCATTCTTCCTCCTGAGGTATTCTTCCTCGGGGAAAATGTTGGGGTTGTAGAACAGGATTGTAGGTTCGTAGCCGTTCTGCCCCATCCATTCGAGGATGGCGGCGGAGCAGGGGGCGCAGCAGGAGTGAAGGAGTACTTTTTCCATGGCGTAATTCTTCGGATTGGTGCGGGAATTTTTTATTTTTGTAAAAATATTGAAAATTATGGAAAGTAAGAAAGAACTTCGCAAATTGATATCGATGCGCAAGAAACAGGTGCCCGTTGAGGAGCGCCGCCGCCGCTCTGTGCCGGTGATGGAGAGGCTGATGGGGCTGCCGCGGTTCCGCAGGGCGCAGAATATTCTGTTTTACTGGGCAATGCAGGACGAGGTGTCCACTCAGGACGCTGTGCTTTCCTGTGCCGCTGCCGGGAAAAATGTGTTTCTGCCGGTAGTGGACGGAGAGATGCTGAGGATCAGACGGTTCTCCGGGCGGGCTGCGTTGGTGCCGGGCGAGTCGTATTCGATTCCGGAGCCGGTGGAGGGCTCGGAGGAGGTGCGTATCTCCGATATCGACCTGGTCGTGGTACCCGGAGTGGCCTTCGATATGGAAGGTGGCCGGATGGGACGCGGCAAGGGCTTTTACGACAGGCTGCTTTGCGGTGCTTCGGACTGTTGTCAGGGCAGGCCTTACAAGGTCGGGGTCTGCTTCGATTTCCAGGTTGTGGACGCGGTGCCGAGGGAGGCTCACGATATGCTGATGGATGCGGTGGTATGCGAGACCCGCACAGAGATCATCCGCAATGACAACCGGGTCTGCTCCGTGTTCGGCATCCGCTATCCGATAGTGGCGGGCGGAATGGTCTGGTGCAGCGGCTGGCGGCTGGCTTCGGCGGTGAGTGCCGCCGGCGGTCTGGGTCTGCTCGGGGCCGGTTCGATGAAGCCGGAGCTGCTGCGGGAGCATATCGCCAAGTGCCGTGCGGCTACAGACAGACCTTTCGGGGTCAATGTGCCCCTGATGTCGCCCTATGCCACGGAACTGATGGAGACGGTACTGGCGGAGAAGGTGCCGGTCGTCTTCACTTCGGCGGGCAATCCCAAGACCTGGACGGCGCGGCTCAAGGACGCGGGTGTCAAGGTGGCTCATGTGGTCTCCAGCTCCAAGTTCGCGGTCAAATGCACCGAGGCCGGCGTAGATGCCGTGGTGGCCGAGGGCTTCGAGGCCGGCGGGCACAACGGTCGGGAAGAGACGGCTACGATGGTTCTGGTGCCTCAGGTACGTGAGGCCATATCCCTGCCTCTGCTGGCTGCCGGCGGCATAGTCTCTGGTGCGGGCATGGCGGCCGCCTTTGCTCTCGGAGCAGAGGGAGTGCAGGTCGGTACACGCTTTGCCGTCAGCCGTGAGAGCAGTGCCAGCGAGGAGTTCAAGCGTCTGTGTCTCGGGCTCAAGGAGGGCGACACTATGCTGTCCCTCAAGAAACTGAGTCCTACCCGCCTGATCAAGAACGATTTCTACGCCCAGGTACAGGAGGCGGAGGACCGTGGCGCCTCGAAGGAGGAACTCACGGAGCTGCTTGGGCGCGGCCGGGCCAGGCTGGGTATCTTCGACGGAGACCTTTCCGCAGGCGAACTGGAGATAGGCCAGGGGGTATCGCTCATCGAAGACTTGCCTTCAGCCGCGGACATAGTACGTTCCATGATGGACGGCTATCGTCAGGCTGTGGCAGGGATGCAGGTGCTGTAGCACGATATTTGCAAAATCTCCATTCTTTTTTAAGAAGATTACGATTATGAAGCAAGAAACCGGCATTGTGGGAAACAGTTTCCCCGGGAAGATCACTGTCCGCGAAGGGTATTCGGAGTTTTTCAACGGTCTTATGGACATAGTGCGGGATGCCTCCGCAGGCAGAAATGGAGTGGACGGACAGACAGGGGAAAGTCTCCGCAGCTATGTCATGGACTGGCTTGGAAAGCATCCCCTGCAGGATTTCAATGAATATTCTGACACAAAGTATATACGCAGTTATATAGGCAGATGCCCCGAAACGCACTGGGAGACCATAGTCATGTCATGGAAACGGGGCAATACCACCACCATCCACGGCCATCCGCAGTTCGCCGCCTACAACTTCGCGGACGGAGTTTTCAGGCTCGAGATCTTCGAGAAAGTCTCGGAGACCGGGGCACGGAAAATCAAGACGGTGGAAATAGACCGTCCCGGAGGTTTCTTCGCACTCGGGGATTCCGAAGACTTCGACAACCACATCCACCGCATCACCTGTCTCAGCGACACCGGCCACAGTCTCCATGTCTACTCGGATGACGCTTTGAAAGGCAAGGTCTATACCGAGATAGTTTAACCTTCCGGACAGGTGCGCCGGCCAAGGCATTGGGTAAGTCTGCTTATAATCCTTTATGCTGGTGTGAAATTTATTTTTATATTTGCAACCGCTACATGAATTACTAATTTAAATTTACACTTATGATTCTATTCATTGTCATGACGGTACTCCTTCTCGCCGCTGCGGGATTTGTGTACTATACCAACCGTCACGGCCAGCCCAAGGGGCTTATACCCGCTGCGCTGGCAAACATGGGAGAGCGTTTCGGATTCTACATCATGATGGCCATCCTGACTCTCTTCATCTCGTCGAAATTCGGTCTTAACAAGACCCAGACAGGTCTGATTTATTCAGTCTTCTATGCGGCTATATACTTGTTGGCCCTTGTAGGAGGCATCATAGCGGACAAGACCAGAAACTACAAGGGAACAATCCTGGCTGGTCTTATCCTTATGGCTGTGGGCTATTTCATCATAGCATGGCCCACCGAGACACCTGTTTCCAATATGGCCGTCATCCTGACCCTGACATGCTTCGGTCTCCTCGTCATCGCTTTCGGTAACGGTCTGTTCAAAGGTAACCTGCAGGCTGTAGTCGGACAACTTTACGACAATAAGGAGTACGCCAAGAAACGTGATGTGGGTTTCCAGATATTCTATATGTTCATAAACATCGGAGGTTTCTTCGCACCATTCATCGCCATCGGTATCCGCAACTGGTGGCTCGGCAAGCAGGGATTTGCATATAACGCCGATCTTCCTGAACTCTGCCATCAGTGGTTGCGTGCCTCTGACGGCGGCCAGGCTATGACCGAACAGGCATCCGGCCGTCTGATGGAACTGGCATCCCAGGTGTCCGGAGGTACAACTTATACGGCCGACACCATTGGCGATTTCGTGAACAGCTACCTCAACGTATTCAGCACCGGTTTCCATTATGCTTTTGCAGCTGCCATCGTTGCCATGCTGATATCTCTCGTTATCTTCCTCGCCAACCGCAAGAGACTCCCTGACCACAGCAAGAAAGCAACTGAGAAAAAAGACAGCAACAATGCTCAGACTCCTACAGTTGAGGAAGTCAAGATGGATGCTAAGGAAGTACGTCAGCGCATATACGCCCTGTTTGCGGTATTCGCGGTGGTTATCTTCTTCTGGTTCTCATTCCACCAGAACGGATATTCCCTGACTTATTTCGCCCGTGATTACATCAATCTGGACATCATCAATATCGACCTTGGATTCACTCAGATCGTAGGAGCGGAAATTTTCCAGTCCGTCAATCCTTTCTTCGTAGTATTCCTGACACCTATCATCATCGGTATCTTCGGCTGGCTGCGCAATCGCGGCAAGGAGCCGTCTACACCTATGAAGATAGGTATCGGTATGGGTATCGCAGCCGTGGCTTACATATTCCTGACTATCTGTTCCGCAGGTCTGCCCACCAGTGAGGAAGTGGCCGCAATGGGCGGTCTGGATGCATCGCAGAGACTCTCGCCTCTGGTTATGGTGGCCATGTATTTCATCCTTACTACAGCTGAGTTGTTCATAAGCCCCTTAGGACTGTCCTTCGTATCTAAGGTCGCACCTCCCCACCTGCAGGGCATTATGCAGGGCTGCTGGCTTGCGGCCACCGCTATCGGCAATCAACTGTTGTTCATCGGAGGTATACTCTACGACTCTATCCCCTTGTGGGCTACCTGGTGCGTATTCGTGGCAGCATGCCTTGTTTCCATGGGTGCAATGCTCGGAATGGTACGCTGGCTCGAGAGAATAACTGAAGGTAAAAAATCTTAATATACAATGTTCAAAGGTCAACCAAAAGGCCTGTATGCGCTCGCCCTTGCCAACACGGGCGAGCGCTTTGGCTATTACACGATGCTTGCGATCTTCACCCTGTTCCTGCAGGCGAAGTTCGGTTTCTCGGAGGCAGTGACCTCCAATATCTACGCTGGCTTCCTGGCGGCAGTTTACTTCATGCCGTTCATCGGAGGCATACTCGCCGACAAGTTCGGCTATGGGAAAATGGTAGTTTCCGGTATTGTTGTCATGTTTGCAGGTTACTTCTGCCTTGCTATCCCGACGGGTGGCGACATTGTGGGCAAGATCGCCATGTTCGGCTCGCTGCTGCTCATAGCGGTGGGAACCGGTCTGTTCAAGGGCAACCTGCAGGTGATGGTCGGCAATCTTTACGACGATCCCAAATACTCGTCCAAGAGGGATGCCGCCTTCTCGCTGTTCTACATGGCCATCAACATAGGTTCGCTCTTCGCACCCACAGCGGCTACAAAGATCACCGAGTTCTGTCTCCGACAGGAAGGACTGGTCTACAACGGGGAGATACCTGCTCTGGCCAACCAGTATCTGACCGGTGCGTCTTCCATGGCCCCGGATGCTCTGAACCGTTTCCAGACTCTGGCCACGGCACAGGGAGTTACCGATGTGACTGACCTGACGCAGTTCTCCCAGCACTACATCGACACCCTGTCCGGAGCCTATCACTGGGGTTTCGCTGTGGCCTGCGTGTCGCTTGTCCTCTCGATTCTGATCTATTTCGGCTTCCGCAAGAGCTTCAAGCATGCGGACGTTACCCAGCGTGAGCTGGAGGCCAAGAGCACCCAGCCAGTCGTGGAACTTACCAAGGAACAGACCAAGTCCCGTATCACAGCCCTGCTGCTCGTGTTCGCAGTAGTCATCTTCTTCTGGATGGCTTTCCAGCAGAACGGTCTGACCCTTACCTTCTTTGCCCGTGACTATACGGCTACCGAGATGACCGGTCTGTCGAGGATACTTGCCAATGTGCTGAATCTCGTGCTGATTATCATTGCAGTTTACGGAGCTTTCGCCATATTCCAGTCCGAGAAGAAACGCAGTAAGCTGATAGCCGGACTTGTTACGCTGGCCTCCGTCGTGGCCCTGATATTCAGCTACCGCTCCCTCGGGGACAAGCCCGTCACCCTGCTGCCGCAGATATTCCAGCAGTTCAACCCGTTCTTCGTAGTGGCCCTGACCCCCGTGTCCATGGCCGTCTTCGGAGCACTGGCCGCCAAGGGCAAGGAGCCTTCCGCACCCCGCAAGATCGGTATCGGCATGTTCATCGCAGCACTCGGCTTCCTGATTATGGTGTTCGGCTCTCTCGGCCTGCCTACTCCTGATGCCCTGAAAGAAGGCGCGACATTCCAGCGTGTTACTCCGAATGTGCTGATATCCACGTATCTCGTGCTGACGTTTGCGGAGCTGTTCCTCTCCCCGATGGGTATCTCCTTCGTATCGAAGGTAGCTCCTCCCAAATACAAGGGTATGATGATGGGCCTCTGGTTCGTGGCCACAGCCATCGGCAATTACATGGTTTCCATCATCGGCATGCTCTGGGGCGGTCTCCCTCTCTGGGTACTGTGGAGCATCCTCATCGCTCTCTGCGTCATCTCCGCCGTCTTCATCTTCTCGATCATGAAGAAGCTGGAGAATGCCACGAAGGATTAGTCTCATACTGCATAAGTTTCTATCATCCCCGCTTGGAACAATTTCCCGGCGGGGATTTTTGCTCATGCGGTTCTTGTTTTTCCCGAAAGACAGTATATATTTGCGCGTTTTTTCAAAAGAGAGTTTATGCAAAATATCACATTAGGCAGAAGGAGTGTGGTGAGAGAGTGGTTGCCGCTGCTGGCTCTGACATTTTCCACTTTCATTTTCAACACATCCGAATTCATACCGATCGGGCTGCTGAGCGACATTGCGGCCGATTTTTCCATAACCGAGTCCCGTGCCGGGCTGATGATCACCATCTATGCCTGGGTCGTGGCCCTCACTTCCCTGCCTCTGATGCTGCTCGTATCGGGCATCGAGTCCAAGAAACTGATGCTCTGCATCGTAAGCCTTTTCGTAGTCAGCCACGTGGCATCGGCAATGTCTACAGGATTCACCATGTTGATGTTTTCCAGGATAGGTGTGGCCTGCTCTCATGCCATCTTCTGGTCAATAGTCACCCCGCTGGCCGTAAGGATTGCACCTTCAGGCAAAGGCTCTGCAGCCCTGAGCATGATCGTAGCCGGTTCATCAATCGCCATGATAGTCGGCCTGCCCCTGGGCCGTGCGATAGGACTTGCCGCCGGATGGAGGATGACATTCCTCCTGATAGGCTGCATCTCTTTTGCAGTGCTGCTCTTCATAGCCGCCGTATTGCCCCGGACATCCGGCCAGAAAGCATTTCCCATCAGACAGCTTCCCGGCCTGCTCAGGACTCCGGCACTGATGCCGCTGTACCTCGTGACAGTCCTTTCTGTGACAGCTCATTTCACTGCGTACAGCTACATCGAGCCGTTCCTGGCTCAGACAGCAGGTTTCAAACCTGGCTCCATAACCATGATTCTTACCCTTTTCGGAGCTACCGGTATCCTCGGCAGCATGATATTTTCCCGGTACTTCGATTTCCGCCGGAGCTTTTTCCTGCGCTGCGCGGTCCTTGGCATCTGCGGCAGTCTTTTCCTGCTTGAGGCGGCCTCATTTTCCCACCAGTCAATCATTGTGCTGTGTATCCTGTGGGGCCTTGCCAACACTTTCTTCAATATGACATTCCAGTCCGAGATAATCCGCAACGTCCCTGAAAATACTCCCATAGCCATGTCCATCTACTCCGGCATCTATAATGTGGGTATCGGAGGCGGAGCCCTCATCGGCGGTCTCGTCTGCTCAGGGGCCGGTGTCGGTGCTGTAGGCTATATCGGCGGTATAATCAGCGTCGCTGCCTGTCTCGCCTGTCTGCTCTATCTTCAGCCTCGGCTTAAGGCGTAAAACTGCGGGCCACTACCGACATGACCGTGCAGGAGATTCTCCCGCTTCTTCCGGAAGCACACCGGCCAGTCCCCTGTCGAGTATTGTTTATCCCATTATTTTTCGCACAAGGCTGTTCTACCCTTGTCGATCGTTATTATGAAGCGGACTTAAGTATAGAAAATAAAACGAATGAGATTGTCAGTTTTATATCAAGAGGGAAAATAAGAGAGATAAAACCAAACGAGAGAAATCCTGTCGGAACAAGAAGCAAAGGCATATTTTGATGAAACTGCTAACTGGCTCCTGAAATGCATGAAAGAAAGTGATACAGTGAAAGTCGGTGAGAAAATATTAAAAAAGACAGTATTCAATATTGATTACTGGGCATTCTCATTTTTAGATGAGTTTTACAAATCAGCTTCATATACTTTAGCAATTGATGCGGAGCTGATTAATGAAATAGGATATGACGAATAGTGGCTGGTTAAAAAGGGGCAGCCTGGATATCCGGACTGCCCCTGCCTCGGTATGAAAAGGGTTATTCTTCGTATGTGAGTTCGACTGAACCGTTTGCCGGTACTATGACAGCGTTGTCATAGATGTCCAGGTCGAGATACGACACGTTGGGATATGCCGGACTGCCTTCAGTATCTTCCGTGCGCGGTTTTTGCACGGCTATCACCACCGATGTGTTCTCCGGCACGAGTACTGACCTGGGCAGGTCCGCCTCAATCGAGTATTCTATGATTTCTTTTTCTGTCGTGGACTGAAGAGGGTCTCCGAAGATATCATCTGTAAGGACATCGCGTACTACAAAATTATGCTCGTAGTCCCTGGCATCGCCCTCCTGGGGGTAGATGATGCCGCTCTCGACAAGGAATACGCAGATCTTGTAGTCATTCTGCTCTCTGGCGGCAATGTCGGCGTTGATTGTGACTTTGCCTTCAGAGACTGCCATCTGAGCTCTTATGCCGATATCGGCAGGATGATTCTTTACAGCGTCATCAGTCATGGATGTGAATATCTCGGTAAGATCCTCGGACCTGGAGTTGTTTACCTTGATGAAGTTGTTGATGATGCCTGTCGGGAATCCCGTTACATCGTACATGTCACTGCCTTGGAATTTGGCGCATTGCCAGAATGTCAGACCACCTTCGGAATTGGCTCCGTACATGTTCATCTGGATGAGCCGGTCCGGCATCTGCGCCTGGGCATCGTTGAGGGCATGGCCCATGACAGGACAGTTGTAGCACCAGGTGGCGGTGAACTTCAGAATAGTGCTTCTCCGGTAGAATTTCTTTTCCCAGTCTACCTGGAGCGGGGCGAGCTGGGAGATGTTTATGTCGTAGTCTCCAGCGGCAGTGCTGAGTGTCAGCACGGCGGTGCGGTTGTCAGAACCGGTATTGGCGCTGATGTCTACGGACAGTGTGCAGCGCAGGGAGTCGGAAGTGGTCTTGCCGTCACCGAGCAGTACCGGCTCCGACTCTGTAACAGAGCCTATCTGCAGCCAGTCAGCATCTGCGGACGGCTCGAACTCCAAGTTGGCGTCCAGAGGAATCTCAAGGGTGTTGTCGCGGTAAGTTACACTGTAGGAAGACGTTTGGAGTCTGAGTCCTGGAGTGCCTTTCTGGATAATGTGAAGGCCGTAGGTGCTCTCCCCGTCCAGGATGGTCAGGTAGGACTCCCTCTCGGACAGACCGGGGTTGGCGGAGGGTGCTGTGACTACGAGCTCGGCGGGTCCGGCCTGGCCTGAAGCCGGGGAGACATCGCAGTCGCTGTCACCTCCGGTTATCTGCCAGGCATCCGCGAATGTACACTGTACGGTGTCCGCCGCTCCGGCCTCATGTCCGAGAATGGCCGTTCCGACCGATGACTCGAAGGGAGCCGGATCTTCTCCGCCTTGTCCCTCACATGAGGTCAGGACAGCAGCCGTTAGACTCAAGAATACTATGGTGTGGATCAATGGTCTCATTGCGATGGTTGTTTGTAAGGTCAATTTATAGGAAGTGAAACAGGGCCGGCCCCTGTGATGCCGTCAGGCATACGGCGGCCAGCCCCGCAATGGAATGTATTAGAGTCTCGATGACAGGTTGTTGTAGATGACAACATCCTCCACCTCGATAGCCTTCAGGGCAGCGGAGCCGGTTTCTTTCTCAGTTGACAGTCCCATCTGTACGGTCTCCGCCTGTTTTACTGATTTCAGTTCTACAGGGCTCATGTAGTCGACAGGTCTGAAGGGACATTCGACATTCTGTCTGGAGAATGCCGCCGCGCTGCTCTCCAGCGTGAAATCATCGATGGGCGAGCATCCGTCGAGTGTAAACGGACCTACAACCTGACGATAGATCTCGCCGAAACTGCCGTCACCTGCTTCAACGAAGCCGCACATGGTGTATACCTCATTCGGATCAAGTATGTAGATTATAGTGGCGCTTAACCATGTATTGCCGTTTACTCTCAGAGCCTGGTATACGTCCTCGTCAGGATACTCTGATTTGTCGGTCAGATCACCTAAGTAGATGTCGTGCCATATACCGTACCATTCTCCGTCGATCTGATACTGTGCGGGGAAGAGGATTCTGCCTGCAGCGTTTGCAAGCTGGTCCGGATATTTGGCGGCGGCCTCATCCCCGTTGTAGTACGGACCGTAGCTGTACGAGAACTTCAGATCGTTCATGGTCGCTTCGGCCGTGGTGAACGGGAATCGGAACAGTTCCGTGGTGACTACGCCTCCGTCTACTCCGAATGCGAATGTTATGTACTCAGTCTGTTGTCTCAGGCCTTCGACGTATGTGCTGACCGAACCGTATCTGGTCATCCAGCTAATATCCTCATTGGCCATGATATAGTCTATGATCTGCTGGTCGGTCATCTCTGTCCAGGTGCCGGTGTACTGGTAGGTGAAGAACACATAGGGGTCATCGTTGGTGGTTATTATATTGTACTCGACTTTTCTGCCGTTGTTGGATACAATCTCCTGGGAAATCTGATTGTCGGACATTGCAGCCTCTCCCGTAGTAAACTCCTTGATGGCCGGATTGGAAGTGATGTAGCCGTTGGCGTCTATGGAGAATGCAGCAGCGGTATAGTCAGAGGTGGCATCCAGCTCGAACTGCAGCGACAGCTGTCCGTGATTGGTCAGGGCTACAACAGCCTGCTCTCTGGACATCCCGAAAAATGAGTAATTCGAGATGACTACCTCTATGCTATTCTGGGCCGAAGCTATCATGTCAGCATTGGAGTGCCCTTGGCCGATAAATACAGCAGGATACCAGCCTATAGTTTCATCGGCAGGTGTTACTGTGACTGTTGCATCAGGTCCGTTCACATCTACTTCGATTGTCGCGTCGAATGTGCTCAGAGGCTCGGATGTTACCTGCACTTTCACGAACTCGGTGGTCATCTCACCGGTGGTGGATATGCCTACAGCATACGCGTAGTAGTCGGTTTCGGCAGCGAGTCCCTGGACTGTCAGACCGATCTGGTCTCCATATACCAGATATTGGGCAAGGAACTGCTCCAATGTCATTCCGTTGGCATCGGCTGTTGCCTGGAATTGCGGGATGAGGTATTCGTTTACGAATGTCTCGTCGTCGGGCAGGGTGTTCAGGTCCGCTACGGAGATACCGCCGTAGTCGAAAGTGAGTTCCTTGTCCTCCGGGATGATGTCCATGGTGAAGCTGTTGGAGCTGACATCCGTGATGGTTATCTCAAAGGCCGATGGCTCCTCCGGCTGATCCGGGACAGTACCTTCCTGTATGACCTTGAAGCCGTCCTGAAGCTCTCCGTATGTTACGGTTACATCCGCCTCCCGGCTGGTAGTTTCTGTATTCTCGGATACTACGAATGAGATGATACCTGTCTGGGACGCATCCAGTCCGTTGATCCAGTCGGCCTCGGTGTCAGGCTGCACGGAAAGGCCGTCCTGTGCGTTGGTAAGGGTGTACTGGACTGACAATGTACCTCCTTCTGCTTTCGCATAGACTGTATCCTGATCGATACTGAAGGTTGCGGGTTCGGTTGTCTGCGGATCATCCTGGCAGCTGAAAAGCATCAGACCTGCGATGCATGCCGCTGCGGACAGTGTAATAGTTTTTAAGGCTTTCATAACTCGAAAATTTTGTTAGTGATTTGCACAACAAAAGTATTTTCCGAATTATATTTCTGCAAACTGATGTACTCTGAATAGGTACAATTTACCTCTTCTGACTTGTCAGAAATGATAAATTTACCTTTCCCGACTACCCCGACCTCTTAGCCTTATTCTGTCTAAGTATCTCTGTCTTATAGACTCCCGGTGTCACGCCCGTCTCTTTCTTGAAGACATAGTAGAAAGCCTGTGTGTTGCTGAACCCGAGACGGTGGGAGAGCTCCTTTATGTTGTGCAGGTCCTGTCTGTCCGGATCTGCCAGTATGTCCGTGGCCTCCTTGATGCGGTATGAGTTGACATATTCACTGAATGACTGCCCGGCAATCTTGTTTATGGCGTTGGATACATAGGTGCGGTTCGAGGCAAGGACTGCGGCCATTTTCTCTAAGGACAGACTGTTGTCCCGGTAGGCGCCTTGCCGCATCTGTTCTTCTATCCTGATGAAAAGATCCTTGAAAAAGTCCTGCTGGCCGGAGCCGTCTCCTGACGCGGACTCGTCCTGGCGGGTGTGGGCGGCCAGTTTCTTGTTGTATTCCTGATAATGCCGGACTGTCTGTGTATTGTACCGTCTTTGCTTGACGTACATGATAATCATCAGCACAGACAGGAGCAGCAGAATGGTGATGACAAACAGAAGCAGCAGGGTGTTCGCCCGCATTTTGTAAATGAGGGCACTCTGTCTGGCGATTTCCAGATCGGACATGGTCTCTGTATATGACAGCAGAGCCCTGTTGAGGGCATGCTCCTTGTTTTCCAGATAGATGCTGTCGATAAACTGCAGCAGCTGGTTGTAATATCTGCTGGCGAGCTGCTGCCGGCCGGTTCCGTACAGCAGCTCGGCCGTCCTGGCTAAAAGTTCCTTGCGGTATTCCAGATTGTGTGTCTCGTCTGAGATCCGGATGCCCTCCGCATAGAGCAATATGGCTTTGTTCACATCGGACATTTTCTCGCACAGTTCTCCGTAGTGGAGATATGTCTGTGCGGTCAGTGCTGGTTCTGCCTTGTCCCGGTTGGCGAGAGCGGCCTTGTACTGTCGCTCCGCATCATCGTACCTGCCTGTGGCGCTCATAAGGTCACCTGTCAGCATGGCGAGTATCGGATCCCAGTAGGAACTGTTGGTTATACTGCGGAGGACAGTCGCCTGAGCCAGGTATTTCTGCGCCTCGGTGTACTCCTCCATCAGATACAGCATCTGAGACATGGAGACGTATGCCGCGATCTTGTGAAAGTTATCCACTTCGTCCGAAGACGCGGTTTCAAGGGCTTTCTCGGCGTAGGTCAGTCCGTTGGGGTCATGACGTGTATAGAAAATGTTGACTATGTTGAACAGGGCCGCAATCTGGCTCGTAGGCTTGCCCCTGCGCTGGGCAATCTCCAGGGAGTTGAGGTACGCACTCAGCGCGGAGGAATAGTCTAAACTGTATTTCAGGGCAATGTGTCCTTTGGCCGTCCAGTATATGTTGGCCAGGCCTTCCAGTTTCCCGAGATTCTTCATGTAGGGGTCAATCCGGTTCAGCCAGTATATTGTGGAGTCATGGGGTCTGTCCAGCAGGACCAGGGCCTGGATAAGAAAGGTGCCTGAGACCTGTACACCTGCTGAATCCTGGGTTATGAGCGACCTCTTAAGATAGGGAAGCGTGAGGGCCGCCACCGAATCCTGATGCCCTATGTCGCGAAAGTAGTTGCATTTATCTATGAGTTGCTGAAGGGATTCTGTATACGGAGACCGCTCTGACTGCATGTGGTGTGAACATGAACAGACCGAGCACAGTATCATAGTGAGAATTAGACCAATGCGGGATTTCATGTCCGCAAATTTACGGAAAAATTTGCAATTCCGGATTTTTGGCCAACCTTTGCACGCAGTTTTGTAATCCTCATCGGAGGGCATGGCAGGATGCCGGATAAGATGACTGGGTAAAACCAATCACCTTGTCCGGCATCCTGCGTTTGTGGAATATAAAGTGCAACCATTAAAGAACAGAATATGAACAGAGACGCTATCGACTTGAGCAAGGCGAGTGTATTCTCCCTTTTCAGCAAGTATTTCTTTCCTACGCTTTTCGCCATCAGTCTCGACACTCCGGCGGCGGACATGGCCGTGGAGGGCTTCCCTATTTTGCGGCCGGTTTCGTGTTTTTCCTGCTGAACCTGACGCTCGTAGACTATTTCCAGAGCCTGGAGCGCGTCAGACCGGCGGTGTTCTTCGCCCTGCTGCGCGGAGTGGTATTCCTCGTGCCGTCCTTCCTCCTCATGCCCCGTATCGCCGGCACCCACGGCATCTGGCTCGCCCTCTCCGTGTCCGAGCTGCTGACATTCGCGGTGCTTCTGCTCTACCTCGCCGTTACCCGCCGCCGGAAACAGATACACTGAGGCCTGATTTTATATTGTCGTGTGCAGTATTACTAAGATATCACCTGATTCTCAGAGTTTTACAAAACATGCTGCACATTTGCCCAGTTTAAAAAGGCCCAAATGTGCAGTATGCTTTGTAACTCATTGATATTCAGATGTGCATTTCACCGAAGCGCACATGTACTTCAGATTTTGTCAGATATCTCAAACTATCATAGTGTCTGTACCATAACCATAACCATAACAACAAGGCCGATGTCCCACAGTCGTATTCTGGACTCTCGGTTGGACTGATTGTCTGCGTCTGCCATCGCACAGTATGTCTTTTGTCCGTTTTAGCGAGAATTGCAAGTCTATTTTCAAACCATTGATCATCAGGCCATTATAAACACAGCTGCAATTCTCGACCTCTTACAGCCACGTGAAAAATGCACCTCATTTTTCAAATCACTGTAAACCAGTCCATTATAGATAGCAGTGCATTTTTCAGCATCTCAAAGTCACTCGAGAAATGCACACCTTTTTTCAATACACTATAAGTCAACACATTACAAATAGGTTTGCAATTTTCACCTCAAAATCACTCGAAAAACGCCCTGCATCTCCACCAACTCTGCAAGACGATCCCGTGCCGCCAGCCCCTGCTGTCCCTCTCACCTTTCCCGTACCTCTCACTCTTCCCGCAGGTGAACCATATTCGCCGTTCCCGGTTCACCTGCGGACGACGTTTGCGGGAGAACTGCAAAGTGAATCGGATATCGGTTCCTTCTCTCCGGTCTGACGATTCGCCTCCATGAACAGCGTAGCATACTTCCTGTTTCCGGCAAATTTCCAGCGATATATGTCTGTTATAAGGAAAATTTACATAACTTTGGTACGTTTATTAACTTACGACGCATAAGTTATAATGAAAATGTCGGACTCTCAAAGAATCATGGTCGTGGCTCTATGTGTGCTGTCGCTGCTCCTGGCAGTGGGCTGTGCGCAGAAGGGTCCGCTGTCGGGGGACTACATCGATATGACTGACTGTGACGTACCAACAGTGCAGGCCGTGGAGGTTCCGCACGGCCTGGACGAGACGCTGGCTTACGGTGCGACAGACATCAGGTTGGCAGACTCTATGCTACTGATTGCCAGACAATACAGCGACCACTTCATCCACCTGACAGTTCTCCGCTCAGGCGAGACGGTGGCGAAGGTGCAGCACATAGGCCGCGGGCCCGGGGAGGCGGTCAATACCTTTTATATAGGAGTCTCCGAAGACGGGGAATATTTCTGGGCCCATGACATGCAGCTGAATCGGATCAATATCTATCGTCTGAAGGATGTGCTGTCAGGCCGGGGACTGCCTGTACGGAGCCTGACCTGCAAAGATCAGTCAGCACCCAGGCATGAGATGGACTTCGTTTTCGCGGGGGACTCGATATATACCTGCCCGCTCGGACTCACGGAGGAAGCGAGCCGCTTCAGTGTCTACGACAGTACCTATAACAACCGGCGCAATGCAGGGGAATGGCCTCCGCTGGAGGGTGCGTACAACCTGCCGGGTACGGCATATTCCTCCGTGTTCAACGGATCACTGGCATATCTCACTGAGGCAGACCGTCTGGCCGTAGCTCACGACTATCTTCCGCTTGTCACCATCTACGGAATGGACGGCAGTATCGTCTCCAATGTCTGGGGGCCGGAGGACTTTATGCCCGGATTCAGAATCGTGGACAATTCGACCCGGATAGGGGACTTGACCTTCTACGGTGAGCCGGTAGCATGGGACGAGGATGCGAGGTTCATGTATTCGGCTCTCAGGAGTCACGGCGGCAGGCTGTATGCGCTTTTCTCATGGGAAAAGAGGTATGCGGATGACAGCAGTGAGGAAGACAATGACGGGGAAGGCAGCGGCGCGCAGGAGGTGGAGGTCAGCCGCATAGTGGTCCTCGACAGCGACGGGCAGCCATTACAGATAATCCACGTGGACGGGCAGCTGTATAAGTTCGACATTGACCCGGATACAAAGGACATCTGGGGATACGACGGAGACTATGTTTTACACCACTATAAATATTGAAGATTATGAGAATCATCCGTTTTATCGCTGTTATCATGTCAATTATGGCGGTCTCGGCCGCAGCCGCCTCTGCCCAGATCTCATTGGGCGGAAGTACCATTGAACCCCTTGGAGCGGAGACGGAGATTGTCGACCTCTCCTCCCCGGCAGGCAGCGGCAGTCTTCTGGTCAGTGTGGACGTGAATTATCCGGACGGCTCCGACAGCACATTCTACTATGTCACCTCGTCAATGGAGGCCGCTGTGGAGACTGCCGGCGTGGCCCAGTCCGAGATCTCCAATATGATGACGATACACAACGAGGACACTATCGGCGATTTCATGAAGCATTTCCAGGACCGTTTCCCTAAGATAGAGATGTGGTTCATGATCTCGGCTGTAAAAGAAAGTGAAAATCCAAGCAACATCTGATATGCACACTGAAAAATTACTTACACTCGCTGCCACTGTGCTTTTATCCGCAGTGGCCTACGGACAAAGCTATGAGCCTTTTTCTGTTTGGAACCGGGCAGGGTGCTTGTCTATGAGGGACGTGATGCGGACGGCAATCCTGTCTCTTTTAATGCGGACTCTTTAGCTGACTTTACAGGAGACTTCACTCAAGGACGCGCTACAGTAATCTCTACCGTCACATATCCGGAAGACACGAGCTCTTTCCGCTCCATGACACTGATGAGATTTGACCGTGGCGAGGTGATAATGGACATGGCCGCGCTGATGGAAGAAGCCATGCAGGAAGGTATGAGTCACTCCTTGATTGCAATGGGCGACGGTGATGATGCGGAGAGTCGGGCAGCCATGAAGGAGATTCTGGACAGGACTACTGTCTCGGGTGAAAGCAGAGGCATACCGGCAGACATTTCGGAAGGGATGGAACTGCCGGATTACAGTATCGAAATAAAAGTAATGTTTATAACCTCGAAGATGGGCTGCAAGGACAGGAAAGTCATCGGTCGCGAGTCCGTGGCAACTCCAGCAGGTACTTTTGACTGTTACGTAATAGAGGAGACAATAACAGCCAAGGCCATGATGGTCAATGAGAAGACCAGACAGGTGTCATGGTATGCCCGTGGTGTGGGCCTTGTCAAGCAGGAGACATGGGATAAGAAAAAGCTCACGGGGACGACTGTCCTTACCTCCATACGATGATTAAAGGTGCATTTATGCGCTTTTCTCATGGGAAAAGAGGTATACGGAAGACAGCGGTGCGCAGCCATTACAGATAATCCACGTGGACGGGCAGCTGTATATGTTCGACATTGCCCCGGAGACAAAGGACATCTGGGGATATGACGGGGACTATGTTTTACATCACTACAAATACTGAAGATTATGAGACTCATACGTTTTTTTACCATACTTGCGGTTATTGTGCTCTCGGCCGCAGCCGCCTCTGCCCAGATCTCATTGGGCGGAAGTTCCATTGAGCCTCTTGGAGCGGAGACGGAGATTGTCGACCTCTCCTCCCCGGCTGGCAGCGGCAGTCTGCTGGTCAGTGTGGACGTGAATTATCCGGACGGCTCCGACAGCACATTCTACTATGTCACCTCGTCAATGGAGGCCGCTGTGGAGACTGCCGGCGTGGCCCAGTCCGAGATCTCCAATATGATGACGATACACAACGAGGACACTATCGGCGATTTCATGAAGCATTTCCAGGACCGTTTCCCTAAGATAGAGATGTGGTTCATGGTCTCGGCTGTAAAGGAAGAATCCTAATGAACAACAGGGACTTGAGATGCGTATTGGAAAATTCATAGTCTTGACGACGGCAGCGTCATCCGCTTCCATGGCTCTGGTCTCCTGCAGCGGGGCCGGGGAAAACGGACAGAGACCGAACATAATCGTGTTTCTGGTGGACGATATGGGGCTGATGGACACTTCGGTGCCATTTCTGACCGACTCGGCCGGACAGCCGGTGGAGCATCCGCTCAACAGGTGGTACCGTACCCCCAATATGCAGCGGCTTGCGGATCAGGGAGTCCGTTTCTCCCAGTTCTATGCCCAGAGCGTCAGCTCGCCCTCACGCACCAGCCTGATGACCGGCCAGAACGCCACCCGCCACGGAGTCACCAACTGGATATACTCCGAGGCCGACAACCGGAATACCTTCGGTCCGCCCGACTGGAACTGGCTGGGTCTGGACAGCGCTGATTATACTCTGGCCAGGATGCTTTCCGATGCAGGTTACCGCACGATACACGTAGGCAAGGCCCATTTCGGACCTTTCGGCAGCCAGGGCGAGGATCCTTTGAACCTGGGCTTCGATGTCAATGTCGCCGGATGTTCGATAGGCGAGCCGGGCAGCTACTACGGCAGGGACGGTTACGGTCTGTACCGGGGAACGCGCTCGCGGGCAGTGCCGGGGCTGGAGGAATTTTTCCAGGACGACGTGTTCCTGACCGATGCATTGACAGTCAGGGCCGAGGAGGAGATGTCGCGGGCCATAGAAGAAGGCGTGCCGTTCTATCTCAATATGGCGCATTATGCCGTACATGCTCCGTTCATGTCCGATCCGCGTTTTATCCAGAATTACGAACCGGACTCGCTGTACAGTACTGATGCCAAGGAATTCGCGACCCTTATCGAAGGGATGGACCGCTCGCTCGGGGAGATAATGGACTTTCTGGAGGAAAAGGGAGTGGCGGAGAATACCCTTATATTCTTCCTCGGGGACAATGGCTCGGACGCTCCTCTCGGAGATGAGCGCGGCTATGGCTCCTCTGCGCCGCTCAGGGGTAAGAAAGGTACTGAGTTCGAGGGTGGAATGCGTGTGCCGTTCATTGTCGCATGGGCCGCTCCGGACGGTGACCGTAAGAGCGTGCAGCATCTGCTCCCCGTGCCTCAGGGCGAGGTCCGGACCCGGTTGGGCACCATAATGGACATCTACCCGACAATCGCAGCAGTGGCCGGTGCGGACATCCCGGATTCCCATCCGGTTGACGGTCACGACCTAAGCCGCATCATCACAGACGGTGAGGACCCGCACCATCCCGACACCTTCCTGATGCATTTTCCCCACGACCACCGGGGCAAATACTTCACCGTCTACCGCGAGGATGACTGGAAACTGATATACTACTGGTCGCCCGAAAAGCCTTCTGCCGCACATTTTGTACTGTACGACCTGGCTTCCGACCCTTACGAGACCGAAGATGTCAGTCCCCGTTATCCCGACGTAGCGTCCTCGCTGCTGGAGCACATGGCCGCCCAGCTCGAACGGGAAGGCGCCCGCTATCCCGTGGACTCCGCCGGCCGCCCGCTCTCTGTCCGTACAGCCAAGTGACTCCTTCGGAAGGAGTGAATGGGGCCGTCTTTCTTCTCAGGTGCCAGGGCATTGACCGTTTATCCGTGAACGGTAGGCAGTGCAGCGGGGTGTTTTTGTAATATCGTGATAATCAAATAAATGCTATCTGGCGGTGATCTTTTCGAAGTGTTCTTTCGGCTTTGAAAGATCATGCGTCTTTGTCAAGTCTTTGATTGTTAATGTTTTGCGATTTTGAGGGCGTTGCAGAACTTACCGTTGGTCATTGTCCTGCTGCGGGTGAACCCTGTTCCTGAATCCTGCTCCTGCTATGTGTGGCCCCGATTATCTATTCCCACGGGTTGATAATGTAGCGGCGGCCGTCGTACTCGAAGTAGATGAGGCCGTGTCGGCGGTTGCGGAGGTAGATGTAGACAGGGGATTTGTCGCGGGTGCAGCGGAATGTGCCGGAGTAGATTCCGAAGATGTTCAGGCAGCCGTGGTTGATGACTGACAGGTTTTCCATGAGGCCTTCGGGCATGTCTTTGATGTCGATACGGTCAAGGGGAAAACGCAGCGGCGAGGACAGAGCCAGGAAGGGCTGGACAATCGTGCCGGTGGTCCGGTCCAGGTATGGGCACTTGGGTACGAATGAGAGTATGGCACAGACGGCTATGCAAAGCAGGAGGACGAGGAACAATATCAGCAGGGCAGTGCTGCCGATGTTGGAAATGAGGAATGTGCCGGAGATGGCCAGGGTGTTCATGGCTTACAGGAATATCTGCGTCATCGGCCTGCCTACCCATACCTGAGGCTGCTCTAAGGCGAATATCCTGGCGATGGTGGAGGCTACATCATACTGCATCATGCTTTCATGGAACTCCATGCCTTGTCTGACGCCTTTGCCGCAGACTATGAAGGGGGTCTGCATCTCGTCCATGGTCTTTCCTCCGTGTCCCTTTCCTATGCCGCCGTGGTCAGCAGTGATGATGAAGATCGTGCTGTCTGTCATGCCGGCATCTTCCACGGCCTGTATGATGCGGGCGATATATCCGTCCAGCTCTGTGAGTTTGCTGTAGTATTCGGGCGTGCCGTGTCCGTAGGCGTGTCCTACATGGTCCGGGTTGTCAAAGCAGATGGCTGCAAGTACGGGCCTGTTCTCCCGGATGTATCTGACTGCCATGTCGCAGAGGGCTTCCGGATGCCTGGTGTAGTCCGGTCCTTGGGCATGATGGCTCATCGCGAGGGTGTCGATAAGGTACTTGATGCCGTCCCAATCGTACAGGCAGCCGATCTCCGCATCGGGACGGGCGTCGCGCAGCAGGCGGAATATCGTGGGGAATGTGCCGCTGGGGCTGGTGACCCGGGACGGCAGTTCGGGAACTTTGGAGCCCCACTCGGTGTAGCCGTGTAGCTCCGGCCCTGCTCCCATGAACATGCTGGCCCAGTTCACTGCGCTGGAGGACGGCAGGACCGAGCGTTTCTCGAGTGTGTAGGCTCCGTTCTCCATAAGTCGTTTCACGGCAGGCATATCGGCTTCGGGCAGGCTGTAGGAGCCCCATCCGTCCAGACCGATGAGGATGACATGTTCTGCAATGGGGGTCTGCTCCTTTTGTCCGCAGGAAGTGAGGGCGGTGCAGACTGTGAGGAGTAGGAGAAATGACAGGGTGGGGAAATGGCTTCTATTCATGGTGTGCAGTTATTAATGTGTCGGAATGAATCGCGGGTGTTACGGGAGGGATGGTGGGGCGGTCAGAAGAGCTGGCCGTGGGTGAATGCAATGAGGTCGGCGGGGGCTATCTTTAGCTGGAGGCCGCGCATGCCGGCGCTTACGTAGACGTAGGGATGTCCGGTGATGGAGGCCTGGTAGTAGGTGGGGAAGGGCTTCTTCATGCCGATGGGGGAGCAGCCTCCACGGATGTAGCCGGTCAGGGGCAGGAGCTCCTTGACGTGGATCAGTTCGGCCCGCTTGTTGCCGGAGACCCGGGCGGCTTCCTTGAGGTCTATCTCGCTGTCGCCCTGTACTACGCATACGAAATATCCGTTGCGGTCTCCGCGCAGGACAATGGTCTTGTAGACGCAGGCGATATCCTCTCCGAGCTTTGCCGCCACAGCATCGGCGGAGAGATGCTCCTCGTCCACTTCGTAGGGTATCAGTTCATAGGATATTCCGGCCCTGTCCAGGAGGCGGGCGGCATTGGTCTTCTTTAATTCATTCTTGCCCATAACTGCAAAGGTACATTAATCCGCTGTTATGTCAAAGCATGTGGAGGGCCGGCTTATGGAATTTATTTAGAACCGGTGTTTTTAGACGAGAGCAGCCGGCTCAGATGTTCCGGTGAGATTCCGAGGAATGACGCAATCTGTTTGTGCAGGGCTTCCGTGAAGATCTCAGGAGACTGTGCGTACAGCTCCAGCAGACGGCTTCTGGAGTCTTTCATCACAAAATCCTGAATTCTTTCTTCGAAACGGGCCAAGGCTTTTTTCATCAGGCCCGAATACCAGCGGCTGATATCAGGGTCGGTGCAGGCCACCTCGCTGAGCCTCCTGTCGTCTATGACGGCCAGTTTTCCTCCACGTTGGATCTCACAATAGTATGCGGCAGGTCTTCCGTATGCCAGAGTGGTTAAAGAGCACATTACTCTGGACTCTTTCTGCAGGTACATGTATTTTCTGTCATCCCTGTCCGTTACTCCGTATATTACTCCGAATCCTTCGAGGATGAAGTAGATGCTGTAGTCCATGTCTCCGGGTCTGATCAGTACGGTGTTGTCATTGACGTTCATGAATGTCATCATGTCCTCCGCTGTGCCGGTCTTCAATGGGAACCCTGTGGCTGAGGAGAACTCCTCCATAAGGGACGTGGAATTGATATTTGTCAATAAATCGTTGCTCATGTCGTTTCTATTTTTGCCCGTAAATTTACAACAAAACCATATTGTTTAACATTTAACATAAAGTCAAATGAATGCAAGATTTGTTATCTACAGTGTCTGCGCGGCTTCCATTCTTTTCGGTTCGTGCGAGAAGAACGGCGGGGAAGGCGTAGAAGGACAGGATGTCGTGTTCAATATTCAGACAGGGGTTATCACCGACTTCACGGCCGGAGTTTCGGTTGAGGCCAGTCCTGAAGAGGCCGAAGGTTTTGTATATGCTTTCAAGGTTTCGGAATATGAGGCTGATTCAGCGGGCATCGCCGGGAAAATGCTGGAGATGGCAGGGTCTTCGGAATATGCCGAGTACCGTTTCACAGGTACTGCGGATGTGATTCTGACTGGACTCGATGCCGGAGAGGACTATATGATCTGCGTTATCGCCTGTGGTGATGAGTCCTCGAAAAAGGTGACAACCAGTGCTGTCACCACGGCTGATCAGATGCAGAGATTAGATGTGTCATCTTCTGCCGATATCCTGGACTGGGGTCAGGAATACCAGATGACCAACGGCTCGTTCAATCTTCGGATAGGCAATGCTCAGCTGATGGAAGGTGAGTATTGGGATTACTTAGCTGGCGGCTCACTCGCTACGATATACGGAGTACGTAATCTGGACAGTCTCAATCAGGTGCCCACGGATGCTTCGGCGTTCTGCGGTGTCTACAAGTCCGGAGCCGGGGAGGATGTACCTGGCAATATAGCTGTCACCAATTCCAGATCCAGATTCGAGATATACGAGGAGGACGGCACTCATGAAAACGATCAGAACATCGAGACGGCCGCCATGCAGATAGTGCATGTCTCGGATGAGGTGATGGCATTGACGGCCACATTCACCCTGACGGACGGCAGCAGCTGGTCCTGCTATTACAAGGGAAATATAACATTGACGGACAACGGATATTATGGTGTCTATAATTACAAGCCCGCTCTTGACAAGGACATCACCGGACTGGACTATCCGTTTGTGAAATATGCCTATTACTGCGGTGATACGGACGGCCTCTCCAGATATTCCATTGCCGTGGTCAACGACCCTGATCCCGGGAGTTCATACGGAGGGGATGACAAGCATACGATAAAGATGGAGTTCTATGTTCCTGCGCAGGCTGATCCGTATAATGACGGGATTCCTGCCGGGGAATATCCTGTATCCACATCGCTCACTCCTGTGGAAAATACCACTATAGCCGGAGACTACCGCTGGTATAACGCAATAAGCATAGATCTGCTGGGAAGTTTCTACTATCTTCTGCATTCAGATACATACGAGCAGACTACGGGCTATATGCGCTCGGGCAAGATAACCGTAGAGCGTGACGGCGACAAGCATATGTTCACCGTGGATGCAATGACCTGGGACGGCTATCGTATACAGGGCACCAGCACTCAGGAGTCCATGACTTTCGTGGACGAGCCTGCCTGGTAGCACTAGAATTTTCTGGTCCTGAAATGGCAGTAAGGACTGCCGCCGGTTTTTACGTAATAGTGCTGGTGGTAGTCCTCTGCCGGCCAGAAAATCTGGTCGACGGGAGTGTCGGCGGTGGTTACGGAGGCAGCGGGAGCGAGGAAGGTATTGACTTCGTGGCCGCGGCGTCGAAGGAGGGCCATCACGTTCTCTGCCGTGTTTTTCTGCAGATCTGAGGTGAAGAATATGCCGCTGAGATACTGCGGGCCGATATCCGGTCCCTGCCCGTCAAGTTGCGCCGGGTCATGTATCTCGAAAAACAGTTTGCACAGTTCTTCATAGGATGTCTGCGAAGGATCGAACTCTATGCGGACGGCCTCACAGTGTCCGGTCTTGTGGGATTTTACATCTTCGTAGGAAGGATTCTTCCGGTGTCCGCCGATGTAGCCGACGGTGGTGGAGAGTACTCCCGGGGCCTTGTCCATATAATGCTGCACTCCCCAGAAGCAGCCTGCTGCGAAAATTGCTGTCTCGGTCGAGGGGCGTCCCTCATGCAGATGCAGGGTATAGCAGCGGCGGCGCTGGTAGAACTCGGTCTCGTAGTAGTCGAAGAGCCGCTGGACGGCCATGTTGTTCTCGAGCTGGGGATTTGAGACCAGGGTCTTGAAGCCCATCTTTACGTAGTTTTTCTGGAGGTAGTTGAAGATAAGCGCGTTGACACCTTTGTGCTTGTATTCTGGAATGACTCCTATCAGATAGTACTCTACGGTGTTGAATGTCCTCAGCGACTTGAGTATATGGAAAAATCCGAACGGAAACAGTTTGCCGCCGGCCTTGCGGAATCCGTCCGAGAGGGATGGCATGGTGATGGCGAATCCCACCACGCGGTCATCGCGGTCTATCACCACGCAGATCATGTTCTTGTTGATGAAAGGCATGTACTGTCCGATGTACATCTGCACCTGCTTGTCGGTCAGACGGGTGAACTCGTGCAGGATGGCATATGAGTCGTTGAGGACAGCGAATATCTCCTCTGCCCTGCGCTTGATGTCTTTGGCTTTCCGGGGTACGATGACGGACAGACCGTATTTCTCGCGGATGATTTTGTCGTATGTCGCCAGTTTCTCAGGTACTTCCGTCGGAATGTCCAGTTTGCGCTGTATCCAGTCCACTTCCTTTCGGAAGCCCAGTTTTTCGAGGTGTACGCCGTAGTACGGGAAATTGTAAAGGGTGGTTATGGATGGTTCCTTGTCGAAACCGTCGACCAGCAGGCCCTCCTTGTCCATATCGGAGAATCCCCATGGGCCGTTCATGGTCTCCAGACCCTTTTCGCGTCCCCATTCCGCCACAGTGTTGACCAGGGCCTCGGTGACCTCGATGTCATCCGTCATGTCCAGCCAGCCGAAGCGGATGTTCTTCTCGTTCCAGTCGGAGTTGGCGTTGTGATTGATGATGCCGGCAATTCGTCCGACGATTTTCCCGTCCTTGTATGCCAGCCAGTAGCGTCCCTCGCAGTGTGCGAACGCCGGGTTGGTCTTGCGCAACGAGTTCATCTCGTCCGCATCCAGCGGCGGAACATATAGCGGGTCGTTCTTGTATAGCTCTCGGGGGAATCTTACGAAATGTCTTAGGTCTTTGAGGTTCTGAACCTCCTTGATTATAACTGTCATACTTAAGTATCGGTGTGGTTTTAGCAGTACAAATATATTGAAAATATGCGGATGGTGGTAAATTTTCTGTTCATGTTGTACAGTTACGGACGGCCGATGATCAGGGCTTCCTGGGCACCGGCCGTGACTGTCGGGCCTGATACAGTACCGAGTCCGTCGGCAGATACTTTTCCTCCTGAGCAGAATACCGTGTAAGTGTACATCTCTGCCAGGTCTCTGCTGTCTTGAGGATCCTTGGACACATCGATGGTTACGGGCTTTTTCAGGGAATTGAGTATCACGATGATTTCCTCGCAGGGGTCTCCTCCAGCGTGCCCGGTGAGTCGGAAGGCGACGACCCCTTCGGGAACCTCCATGAATTCAAGATGTTTGCGGATCAGGTCCGCGTCTCCGAGCCTGAATGCCGGATGGGCTTTGCGCAGGGCGATCAGTCCTCGGCAGTATTCGTACAGGTCTGCATAGCGGTTCTTGAAGCTCCAGTCGATTGCATTGATGGAGTCGGGACTGTTGTAGCTGTTGTGTACGCCTTGTTTTGTGCGGAATATCTCTTCTCCGGCGAAGATGAACGGAATGCCTTGCGATGTGAACACGGCTGTCTGCCCGAGCTTGTCCAATTTAAGCAGTTCTGCTTCGGAGGCTTCCGGAACAGAGGCTGTCAGACGGTCTCTGAGACACATGTCATCGTGGCATGAGATGTACGAGATCATCTGTGTCGGCTCGTTGCTCCAGCAGGTATCGGAATAGTTGACCTTTGAATAGTCTATGCCAGGATGCTGTACCGCACCTACGATTCCGAACTTGACGCTTTCCTCCAAACCGGGCTCACCGCCTAAGAAGCCGGCTTTATTGTCATCGCTGAACGGGCCGCGAAGGGCATCGCGCAGTTCATCGGAAAAGGCGGCGATACCCGGCATTCTCCATATTGCTGCCTTCATTGCCAGGCTGTCAGGACAGTAGGACGGAGCTGATGCGGCCCATCCTTCACCATATACCAGAATATCAGGATCTATCTTGTCCAAGGCACTGCGGACAGCATTCATGGTCTCTATGTCGTGTATGCCCATCAGGTCGAACCGGAAGCCGTCAATGTGGTATTCCCTGGCCCACCTGCATACAGATTCCACTATGTAGCGGCGCATCATCTCTTTCTCCGAGGCGGTCTCGTTGCCGCATCCGGAGCCGTCAGCGAAAGACCCGTCTTCTTTCATCCTGAAGAAATATCCCGGGACAGTCAGTTCGAACGGGCTTGACGCAGCATCCGCGACATGATTGTACACTACGTCCAGTATCACACGTATTCCTGCCTGATGCAGGGCCATGACCATCTGCTTGAACTCCCGGATCCGGCATGCAGGATCGTAGGGATCGGTGGAGTAGGAGCCTTCCGGGACATTGTAGTTGACCGGGTCGTAGCCCCAGTTGTAGACATTGTCCTGCAACGTGGTCTCGTCCACTGAGGCATAGTCAAATGAAGGCAGGATATGTACGTGGGTGACACCCAGTTCGCGCAGGTGGTCGATGCCGGTGGATGCTCCCTGCCCGTTGGTGGTGCCGTTTTCGGCAAGAGCCAGGAACTTTCCTCTGTGCTCCGGAGAAATGCCCGATGACGGGTGTATGCTCAGGTCTCTGTGGTGCATCTCGTAGATGACGGCATCGGCCGGAGACCGCAGTTCCGGGGCCTTGTCGTTTTCCCAGCCTTCAGGGTCTGTGGCAGCCATGTCGATAATGGCCGCCCTTTTCCCGTTGACGCCTACGGCTGTCGCGAATATGCCTGGTGTCTCGTCCATCCATTTTCCGTGGCAAAATACGCGGAAAGTGTAGAACATGCCGTTGAGATCCTCGTCTACTGCGGCGCTCCAGGAACCGTCGGACGTGTTCCTGTCCATGGCTATCTGCCTCAGGGGTGTTCCGCCGGTTCCGCTCTCGTACAGCAGGATCATTGCGGAATCTGCCGTGGGGGCCCACAGACTGAACCGGCAATGGCCTGGAGTGTATGATAATTCGGGCAATGCGCCGTCCTTAGACTGAAAATTTCCGGACATGGCCGCTGACAGGGCCAAGGATAAAATGACTGTTCTCATCTGCAAGTCTGATTGTTTCTGCAAAAATAGTCAAAATTCCGGATGTGGAGGAAATATAAGATTCGTAAAGATTCGGAAATATTTGTGGCAAAAAAGGAAATCCTGTCGATTTGGCACAATCGTTGCTAACCCGAACTCAGAAATTTTAAAAGAGTTAAATAAATATGCAGTATCTGAAAGTAGCGGCTGTAGGTCTTTTTTTGGTTTTAAGTGTTGCGTCATGCAAGCAGAAGACTGAAAGCCAGGTAGAGGCGGGTACGTATCCGCTTCTGAGGGTTTTCCCTGAAGACCGGACTCTGTCTGTGAGTTATTCGGCTGTCATAGAGGGAAAGCAGGATGTCGAGATCCGGCCTCAGGTGTCCGGATTCATAACGGAAGTCAAGGTCAAGGAAGGGGCAAAGGTAAAGAAAGGGGAAATCCTTTTCGTAATTGATACCATCCCATATGCGGCTTCATACAGACAGGCTAAGGCGGCAGTGGCTACTGCAGAAGCCCAGCTTGCCACATCCAGACTCTCTCTGGAGGGAAGCGAGGACCTTTATGCGGAGAATGTTATTTCGGATTTTGAACTTCAGACTGCCCGCAATTCATACAATAGCGCAGTGGCCTCGCTCAGACAGGCCGAGGCATCTGAGGCAAGTGCGGCCCAGAATCTCTCGTATGCCATCGTGAAGAGTCCGGTAAACGGTTCTGCTGGCATGACGTCCGTAAGGGTGGGCGCTCTGGTCAGCGCGTCTATGACTGAGCCGCTTATCAGTGTTTCGGACAACTCGCAGATGTACGTGTATTTCTCCCTGCCTGAGAAAGAAGTGCTCTCAATGACCCGTCTGTACGGATCCATTGACAACACCATCAAGTCCTTTCAGCCTGTGACGCTTACGCTTTCGGATGGCACCGTATATGAACATGCCGGTCGGATAGATGTGATTAGCCGTATTGTAGACAAGCTCACCGGAGCCGTCAGCATCAGGGCGGTCTTTGACAATCCGGACGGAAGGCTGATGAGCGGAGGCTCCGGCCGTATCAATGTCTCGTATGACAGAAACAACTGTATCGTGATTCCTCAGGAGGCCACATTCGAGATACAGGATAAGATATACGTGTACAAGGTAGTGGACGGCAAAGCTGTTTCCAATGAGATAAAGGTCTTCAGAATCAATGACGGCAGGGAGTATGTCGTTGAGAGCGGACTGTCTGAGGGCGATGTCATTGTGTCCAAGGGAGCAGGTCTGCTCAGGGAAGGTACTCCGATTGCCGGCACTCCAGTAAACTCTAATGAAGGAGAATAAAATATGAATCTGAAAACGTTCATAGACAGGCCGATTCTGTCAGTGGCCATTTCCACCTTTCTGGTATTGATAGGAATCATCGGTCTTGCGATGCTGCCAGTCGAGCAGTATCCGGATATAGCTCCTCCTACCATACGTGTCTCCACGACCTACAGCGGTGCGAATGCAACAGCTGTACAGAATGCCGTGATCGCTCCTCTGGAGGAGGCCATAAACGGTGTGGAGGACATGACTTACATGACGTCCGAGGCCAGTAACTCGGGAAGTGCTTCGGTCACCGTGTATTTCAAGCAGGGTATCGACCCGGATATGGCGGCGGTCAATGTACAGAACCGTGTGTCGAGGGCTACCTCCCTTCTGCCGGCCGAGGTGACTCAGGTCGGAGTCGAGGTCGCCAAGCGCCAGAGCAGTACGCTGAAGGTGTTCGCATTGGTGTCACCGGACAGCACTTATGACGAGACATTCCTTACCAATTACCTGTCCATCAATGTCAAACCTCAGATACAGCGTATTTCCGGAGTCGGTGAGTGCAACGTGATGGGCGGAGACTATGCGATGCGTATATGGCTGAAGCCTGAGATTATGGCCCAGTATGAGCTGGTTCCTACCGACGTGAGTGCGGCTCTGGCCAGTCAGAACATAGAGGCTTCCACAGGTGCGATAGGAGAGAATTCAGACAATGTATTCCAGTATACCCTCCGTTACAAAGGACGTCTGTCCACTGAGGAGGAATTCGGTGAGATCGTTATCCGCGCCTATGATGACGGTCGTGTGCTGAAGTTGAAAGACATCGCCGATATCCAGCTGGGAGCGGTGACCTATAATTATGAGGGACGTGTGAAGGGTGCTCCCGGCGTGACCTGTATGATCAACCAGACAGCCGGAAGTAACGCCAACGAGATCATCAAGGAGATAGATGCGTACCTGGAGACTGTCAAGGCAGACCTGCCTAAGGGAGTCGAGATCGTGGACATCATGAGTACCAAGGACTTCCTTGACGCTTCCATCAAAGAGGTGATCAAGACTCTCTTCGAGACCATCCTTCTCGTAGTGCTCGTAGTATATGTCTTCCTGCAGAGTCCAAGGGCAACGCTCATACCTACCATATGTATTTTCGTTGCGCTTATCGCTACGTTCGCGTTCCTCATAGTGGCTGGTTTCACCATCAACCTGATCACTCTCTTCGCGTTGATTCTGGTTATCGGTACGGTCGTGGACGATGCCATAATCGTCGTCGAAGCGGTGCAGGCACGCTTCGACATGGGTTACAGGTCTGCGTACAAGGCTGCAATGGACGGTGTCGAGGGTGTCTCGGCAGCGGTGGTGTCAGCGACACTGGTCTTCATGGCCGTGTTCATCCCTGTGTCGTTCCTCGGAGGTACATCGGGACTTTTCTATAAGCAGTTCGGTCTTACAATGGCTGCTGCCGTAGGTTTCTCGGCTATCAACGCCTTGACTCTTTCGCCTGCGTTGTGCGCCCTTATCATGAAGCCTAACGAGATTGTGTCTCCCGGAGAACGGCCCAAGCAGTTCTCGACAAGATTCAGAATCGCCTTTGAGGCATCTTTCGGCCGTATAATCGGCAAATACAAGGGAGGAGTCAAGTTCTTCATAAAGCACAAATGGGTCGGATTAAGCTGTCTTGTGCTGGCCTGCGGTCTTCTTGTCTATTTCATGGCGACCGCCAAGACCAGTCTTGTGCCCAACGAGGATACAGGTTCCCTCTTTATCAGTGTGGATGCCGCACCTGGAACCACTTTGGCCGAGACCAATGAAATTCTTACCGAGATGCAGAACAGCATCAAGGACATAGAGGAGATACAGACCTACAACCAGGTGGCCGGTTTCTCGTTCTCCGGTAGCGGAGCGTCCCACGCCATGATGATGATACGTCTCAAGGACTGGAGCGAGCGTCCGGACAAGGACCAGAGCTACACGGCTGTCATTGAAAAGATATATGCCAATACCGCCCATATCAAGAATGCGCAGATATTCATCTTCGCTCCTCCTATGATTTCCGGTTACGGTACTGGTAACAGTTTCTTCGTCGACCTGCAGGACCGTTCGGGCCGTGGCATCGATGCTCTCGAGGAGGTTACTCAGGGCTTCATAGCGGCACTTAACCAAAGACCGGAAGTCCAGATGGCCTATACGTCATTCAGCTCCAACTTTCCCCAGTACCAGATCGACGTGGATGCCGCCAAGTGTATACGTGCAGGGACCACGACTGATGCGGTGCTTTCCGTACTCTCCGGCTACTACGGAAGTATGTACGTATCTAACTTCAACCGTTTCACCAAGCTGTACCGTGTCATCCTGCAGGCTCCGCCTGAGTTCAGGGACAATATGCAGTCACTTGATGACGTGTATGTACGCACATCCAACGGCATGGCGCCTGTAAGCCAGTTCGTCACCATGAAGAAGATATACGGAGCGGAGGTGCTCAACAGGTTCAACATGTTCACATCCATTACTGTTCAGGGTATGCCCAATCCCGGATACAGTTCCGGTGACATTATCGCCGCCATAGAGGAGGTCAGCGAGGAGGCGCTTCCTACCGGATTCGGTTACGAGTTCTCCGGCATGACCAGAGAGGAGGCGGAACTGTCGGATTCCAATACTACAACCATTGTGTATGTTATCTGCGTCGTTTTCATCTACCTGATCCTCTGCGGTATGTATGAGAGTCTCTTCTTGCCTCTCGCAGTGCTTTGCTCAGTACCTTTCGGTCTGATGGGCAGCTATCTGTTTACCAAGATGTGGGGGCTGGAGAACAATATCTACACTCAGGTCGGTATGGTCATGCTGATCGGACTGCTGTCCAAAACTGCCATTCTGATCACCGAGTATGGATCGCAGCGAAGAAAAAGAGGTATGTCGTTGAGTGCGGCGGCTCTGTCGGCGGCCGGTGTACGTCTCAGGCCTGTGCTCATGACCGTGCTCACCATGGTCATAGGTCTGCTGCCTCTGATTACGGCTTCCGGAGTCGGAGCCAACGGTTACCGCTCTCTCGGTGTGGGAACAGCCGGAGGAATGGTGGTCGGAACTATAGCACTTATGTTCTTAACGCCTATGTTCTTCGTCATCTTCCAGTATGTGGAGGAGAAGGTAATGGGTAAAAGAAAGGAGGAAAGAGCATCACTATGAGAAAGATAATTATAATACCACTCGCGGTGCTGATGATGAGCGGATGCTCCATTTACCGCAAATACCAGAGACCTGAAGATCTCGTTGCGGTGGACAGTCTCTACCGTGCTGAGTTAGTGGCTCCCGTTGATTCAACAGTTGTCGAGGACAGCGCATCCTTCGGTTACATGCCGTGGGAGGAGATGTTCACCGACCCTCACCTGCAGGAGCTTATCCGTACGGCTCTGGACAATAACACCGATCTGCTTTCTGCAGCACTCAGGGTACAGCAGGCCCAGGCTCAGCTGAAAGCCTCGAAGTGGGCTTATTCTCCATCGCTTAATCTCGGTCCTCAGGGCGGATACAACTACACCCTTGCCGACAATCAGGGCAGTGTTACCACATCCGGCTCCTGGACCTACAATGCCGGACTTTCCGTCAGCTGGGACATAGACCTCTTCGGCTCGCTGCTCAATGCAAAACGCGGTGCCCAGGCGACTCTCCTCCAGCAGCAAGCTTACCGTCAGGCAGTCCGCTCCCAGCTCATCGCCACGGTTGCCAATACCTACTATTCTCTTCTGATGCTGGACGAGCAGGTCCGTATCAGTGAGGAGAATGTGGCTCTCTGGTCCGAACAGATCAGATCGATGGAAGCAATGCTCAAGGTCGGCCGTGTCAATGAGAATGCAGTCACCCAGTCCAGAGCCCAGCTCTATGGTCTGGAGGCTTCGCTGGCAGACCTGAAGCGTCAGCGTCAGGAGGCGGAGAACGCCCTCTGCTCCATACTCGGCTCGGTGTATACCAAGATAGAGAGAAGTACCCTTGACGAGCAGTCTCTTCCTGAGAATTTCTCCGTAGGAGTTCCTTTGGAGCTGCTCTCGAACCGTCCCGATGTCTATCAGGCCGAGATGGCTCTGGCCAGTGCATACTATTCGACCAACCAGGCCCGTTCGGCCTTCTATCCCAAGCTTACCCTTTCGGGCAGCGCCGGATGGACCAACAGCGTGGGACAGGCGATTCTCAACCCCGGCGGCCTGATCGTGTCGGCCCTTGCCCAGCTCGCCCAGCCCATATTCAACAAGGGACAGCTGACCTCCAACCTGCGTGTGGCGAAGGCTGAGGAGGAGATAGCCAAGCTGAGCTACAAACAGGCTCTGCTCGATGCGGGAGAGGAGGTGAACAACAACCTCTACGCCCTCGAGATTTACGACCAGATGCTGGAGAAACATCTCTCCCAGCGAAGTGATCTGGAGCGTACGGTATATACAGCGGAGTCCCTCTACCGCAACAGCTCGGGGATGACTTATCTTGAAGTCCTTACGGCCCGGCAGTCATTACTGACAGCTCAGCTCAATGTGATATCCGACAAATATCTCCTTCTGCAGACCACGGTCAATCTTTACCGTTCCCTCGGAGGAGGCAGACAGTAAGACAGATGCAGTGAATATGACGATATGAGAAGAAGCATAAATATTTTCCTGACAGCCGTCGCCGCGCTTGCGGTGGCGGCTTCTTGCAATGACAGTACAGTCCCTGCTCCGTACGGTCCCGTGCCTACGGAGGCCCAGGTGGAGTGGCAGAAGATGGAGTACTATATGTTCGTACACTTCGGCCCCAACACGTTTACGGACAGCGAGTGGGGTACCGGTGACGAGAATCCGGACGTATTTGCGCCCACGGACCTTGACTGTGAGCAGTGGGCCCGTATAGCCCGCGAGGCCGGAATGAAGGGCATTATCCTCACAGCCAAGCATCATGACGGCTTCTGCCTGTGGCCCAGCAAGTACAGCCGTCATACCGTGGCACAGAGCTCCTGGCGGAACGGCCAGGGCGATGTCCTGAGGGAGCTGGCGGATGCCTGCAGGAAATACGGTCTCCGGCTCGGAGTCTATATTTCGCCCTGGGACCGCAACCATCCTGCTTACGGGACAGAGGCATACAATGAGATTTTCGCGGGCTGCATTACCGAGGTACTTACTGAGTACGGCGACATATTCGAGCTCTGGTTTGACGGAGCCGATGACGGTCAGGGTGACGCCCCGAGCCGTTACCGCTGGAATTATTTCAACGCCACAGCCCATACTCTTGATCCCGGTCTGATAATTTTCAGCGATGTCGGTCCCGGATGCCGTTGGGTGGGCAACGAGCGCGGATATGCCGGTGAGACCAACTGGTCGCGGCTGGATGTCGCAGGATTTACCCCCGGCCGTCTGGCACCTCCCCGTGATACCCTCAACAGCGGCAATGTACACGGCAGTCTGTGGATTCCCGCAGAGGCCGACGTATCCATCCGTCCGGGCTGGTTCTACTCTCCTTCGACGGACAGCCTGCTCAAGAGCGTAGACGAGCTGATGGAGATATACTATGCATCGGTAGGTCGTAATGCCAACTTGTTGCTCAACGTCCCTCCCGACCGTAGCGGACGTATCAGTCCCGTCGATTCGGCGCGTCTGATGGAGTTCCGCAATGCCCGTACGGAGGCATTTCACGCCGACTATGCCAAGATGTCGCGGGCCTATTCCGAATCAGTCCGGGCCAATTCTCCCAAGTATGCCGCTGCTAATGCTGTGGACGGCCGCTATTCGACTTATTGGGCAACTGATGACAGTGTCACCTCCGCCTCCTTCACCGTGTATTTCCGCAGAGACAGGAAGGTCAGTTCTGTGATGCTGCAGGAGTACATCCCCTTGGGACAGAGAGTCAAGGAGTTCAGTGTGGAATGCCGTCTGGGAGATACCGGGGAGTGGAAGGAGGTCTGCCGTGGCACGACAATAGGCTACAAGCGGATAATGCGCTTCGATCCGGTGGTGGCTTCGGAAGTAAGGTTCAATATCATAGACTCTTACGCCTGCCCGCTGATCAACAACGTGGCGATATACTGACCCGTTTGCCTGACTGGCCGGTGACAGGAGTTCCTGTTTTTGTGACATTGTGGCATTGGTCCGGATTGTGGTATCGGTTTTGCAGAAGTATAAGTCAGAAATGAAAATTTAAAAACATTACAGCTATGATTACCGAAAAATTACAGAATGCGATCAATGATCAGATAATTGCTGAGATGTGGTCGGCCAACCTTTATCTTTCCATGTCTTTCTATCTTGAGAAAGAGGGTTATGACGGAATGTCCCACTGGATGAAGAGGCAGTCTCAGGAAGAGCTTGAGCATGCCTATGGTATGGCGTCGTTCCTCCAGAAGAGAGGTGGTACCGCCAAGGTCAGCATGATCGATGTAGTTCCTCAGGGCTGGGGCAGCGTTCAGGATGTCTTCAAGCATGTCTATGAGCACGAGTGCCATGTTACAGCACTGATTGACAAGATGGTTGACATCGCCCGTGAGGAGAAGGACAAACCGTCCGAGGATTTCTTCATGACCTATATCCGCGAGCAGGTAGAGGAAGAGGCTACCACTCTCTCCATCTACGAGAAAGTGCAGCGCTCAGGTGAGGCCGGTCTCGTAATGCTTGACAGCAAGCTCGGCGAGCGCAAATAGTTTTCTTTCAGTTCCCGAAGTAAAGGGATCAAAACCAGAACATGGGGTCGCCTCTGTAAAGAAAAAAAGAGGTGACCCCATGTTATTTGTAGTGCCATGATCAGTATCGGTCGTGCTTTCCGGGAGTGTCTTTTGCAGGTAGGCGTCCGGCACGGCGCAGGGCATCGTCTATGAGCCACTGGAGCTGGCCGTTGATCGAGCGGAACTCGTCAGCGGCCCATTTCTCCAGAGCCTCCATCGTTGTCGCATCTATACGGAGAACGAAACTCTTTGTCTTCTGCTCTTTAGCCATGATATGTCGTACCTGTTCATACCCGTTTGTTCAATAAACTTTATGGGACGGCCCCTGGTCCGTGGAAAGTTATTGGTATAGTGTGCCTGTATTGAGTACTGGCTGGGCTGACTCGTCAGCGCAGAGGACTACGAGCAGGTTGCTTACCATGGCGGCTTTCTTCGCCTCGTCCAGTTCCACGATGTCCTTTTCGTTTATCTCCTTGAGAGCCATCTGTACCATTGATACAGCTCCCTCGACTATCTTCTCGCGGGCGGAGATTATGGCCTCGGCCTGCTGGCGGCGCAGCATCACGGCTGCGATTTCAGGTGCGTATGCCAGGTAATTGATGCGTGCCTCCAGCACTGAGATGCCGGCCATCTCCAGACGCTCGTTGAGTTTTTCGACCAGCTCGTGGTTGATGGTGTCTCCGCCATTGCGCAGGGTCAGTGTAGTGGCAGGTTCGGAGCCGAGAGTGTCGTAGGCGTAGTTGCCGGCTACCTGACGGAGGGCAGCGTCGCTCTGGACGCGGACGAAGGATTCGAGTGCCTTCATGCGGTTGGCGTTTCTGTCTGCCGCAGAGCCGGCGGCATCTTCGTCCTCGCCTTTCTTGCCTTTTGCGGACAGACTTGCGGCCATGGTCTGGGTGTCTATCTCGAATATGGCCTTGTACACGTCTTCCACTTTCCATACGAGTATGAGGCCGACGAGGATAGGGTTGCCGTTGCGGTCATTGACCTTGATCGGATCCACGTTGATGTTGCGGGCCCGTAGCGAGACCTTTTTCTTCGAATAGAAGGGATTGACCCAGAAGAAACCGGTACGGGTAAAGGTTCCGCGGTAGTTGCCGAAGAAGACCATGGCCCGTGCCTGATTGGGCTCAAGGGTCATCAGTCCGAAAGGAAGGACCACGGCTATGAGGAAGAGTATGATGGCTGCCGTATTACCTATAATATATAGGTATCCGGCGATTTCGGTCTTGTTGCCTTCAGCGAGACAGATACAGACTATACCGGCCGCGATAAGCAGAAAGCTCACGAAGAGCATGAGGAATCCGTTGGAGACGCGCCCTTTAAATGGTGCGTTCTGAGTGAGTTGGGGGTCGTTGGTGTTTTTCATTGCAGTTAGTGATATTAAAATGATATCACAAAGATATGATAATTTCCCCTAAAGTGTATCAGCTCTGCCATTTTTCCGGCACTTCACCCGAGGGGAGGAAATGGCAGGTGCGCTCACTTTAATGAAAATCCCAGCAGTCGAAAAGACCAGGCCCTCCCACCGCTTCGCGGCGGGCCCCTCCCTCTAGAGCCGAGGGCGGCTAGTCTTTTCTCGTTGCAGGATTTTCATCACCGCACGGGGGAAAGTGAACCAAAATCGTGGAAATTCCCGGCACTTTCCCCGGGGGTGGAGACGGAAGGTGCGACGAGAGGTGGCTGTAGAGCCAGTAGCACGTCTGGCAACGGAGGAGAGTGTCGTTTCGCAAAAAGGCAGACTTTAGTACTTTCACAATGTCCAACACACTGTCTAAACGTATTGCACTGATTGTTAGGTGTATACAATCTGGTGATTTGCTGGACTGCCCGCTTTTTGCCACAAAACCGCCATTTCACCCCAGGTCCAGCAGATGTCCTTTTTCAGAGTGCCTGTATACTAGGCACTTCCCCAAGCATGTCCTGCTGGACCTCCCTAGAAGCCTCATGCCACGGGGGAAAGTGAACCAAAATCGCGGGAATTCCCGGCACTTTCCTGGGAAGAAGGGGATGTGTACTCATGGAAAGGTCTGGAAATATGAGGGGAAATGCTATAAAAAAAGATTGTAACGAAAATTTAAAATAATGTGTTTGTAAAAAAATTATATATTTGCGGCTGAAAGTATGAGAAGTACAGATCAATAATTGTTTGTAAAATTTCAGGTATGTTGAAACGTTTGATGAAATTGGCAGGCGCGGCCATGGTCTTGGCTGCCGTTGTTTCCTGCAACAAGGATGAAGAGGATTTCGGACTGGCGAGTATTGTGACCAGTACCAATTCTGTTGTTTTTACTGAAGCTTACGGGGAACAGACTGTAAATGTTCTTTCCAGCCGTAATTGGGAAGCTGAGATTGCTTATTCAGAAGGTGATGCGGGTGGCTGGCTCACACTGGATCCCGTTTCTGCTGAGGCATCCAAAGATTCGGTAGCTGTCGTGTTCTCTGTTATTCAGAATTCTGCTGAGGACAGATATGCGACCGTGACATTCAATGCCGGTGCAGTAAGTGCGACAGTAAATGTCTCGCAAAAAGGAGAAATAGCAAAAGAGTATGATCCGATATCAGGAATAAGGGAACTTTATCAGGGAGAGAATGTGACAATTACTGAGGACTGGACTATTTGCGGTACGGTTATCAGCAACTATCGTCACGCCAACAGCGGCGGACTCAATAACGCGACATCCCAGAAGACGGTGATTCTTCAGGACGAAACTGCCGGTATATCCTTGTATCTTGAGGAGAATAACGAAGATCTGGCATTGGGAGACCGTGTGGAGGTTAAGGTCAATGGTCTTACATTGCAGCGTTATCAGAACGGCTCGCTCCAGATCGATGCAGTCCCTTTGGACAGGATTACCAAGATAGGCAGCGGTGTAAGTGTCGAACCTAAGGCAATATCGGCGTCAGAACTTCTTACAGGTAATTATGAGTCGCAGTATGTGGCTGTAGCGGATGTGCAGGTGATTGATTCCGATCTCGGCAAGACATTCGTGATGCAGGACAGCCATACATCCATCGGTTTTATTTCCAGGACAGGTGAAAGATTCGTACTCTTCTCATCGTCATATTCCACATTTGGAGGTGAGAAGGTTCCTGAGGGCAGCGGAACACTAAAAGGTATAGCTGCTGTATATGGCGGAAGCACTTATCAGATAAGCATAACCTCCACAGATGACTATGCAGGACTGACCGGAGAGCGTTTCGACGTGTCTGACATACCTACTGAGGGCAAGATGATAGGGGATTACAATACTTGGAGCAAGGTTGGTCCTCTGGCTTCATTCGCCGATGACTTCTCCTCAGTGTCGGCTTCCAACCAGGAGTACATCAATGACAACTGGCTGTTCTGGACCAATGACGGAGGAAACGTGAACTATGGATTCAAGACCGGTACATTCAACAATGATGCGGACAAGTATATCCAGATAGCTCCATACAATGCGACAGTTGATGAGGTTGTGGCATTCGCACTTCCTCCGAGAGCAGATATGGTCAATGCCGACCCCAAGCAGTTCACATTCAGCAAGGCGTTGTACTACCAGACCCCGGATGACTCCAGGATGGAGGTTGTGGTCTCAACTGACTTCGCCGGTGATTTCGAGTCCGCTACGTGGACGGTTGTGAAGGATGTGACCTTCCCTGAGGACGCTTCCATCAATGAGTGGGTGGATGAGACAGTCGATCTTTCGTCTTACTCCGGCCAGTCATCCCTCTGCATAGCCCTCCGTTATACCGGAAAGGCCAACACATACCGTATAGACAATGTGGCTTTCGGTGACGGCGAAATTGACAACCCCGATCCTGATCCCAATCCCGATGAGCCGATAGTGGCAACTGTTGCAGAAGTGCTTGCGGCAGAGGTAGACGGTAATGTATGGTATCAGATGACAGGTACGATTCAGAATATTGAGAATACCGCATATGGCAACTTTACACTGGTGGATGAGACCGGATCTATATACGTTTATGGTCTTACCGCTGAGAAAGTAGATAAAAACGATAAGTCATTCTCAACTCTCGGACTGAATGAAGGAGATATCGTGACACTTGTGGGGACAAGAGACGAGTTTGGCGGAGAAGCTCAGGTAGGCGGCCCTGCATACTACATCTCTCATGAGGAAGGAGAACTTCCTGATAACCCTGCTCTTATCAGCGGCACAGCAGGAGACGGCATCTATTCAAGCACAATAGATCTGACTCAGCCTTCCGTTAATGCGGATGATAAGAAGTGGAATAATTATACATTCACTGTAAACGGGGAAGATTATCCTGCCATCAAACTTGGGACAGGTAATGATCCGGGGTCGTATTCATTCAATCTTGGAAAGGCAGGCTCAAGTACTCTGACCATGTATGCTATTGCATGGAACGGTGATAAGACTCATGCACTTGTGAAAATATCAGGTGGTGGCACTATCAACGGACTGTCGGAGGTAGAACTTGACTGTCAGACCAATACAGGCTTGGCCGGTAGTGAAACGAGATTGTCAATAGAATTCGGTACAAATGATTTCTATACTATGACTATTGAAGGTGCTACCGAGAATACTGTGATAACTGTGACAACCGAGGGTATGGCCGATAATCGAATCGGCTTCACAGGTGTGAATGTGAAATAACCGTACTTCGGATGTATATAAGACATACAGTTTCGAGGATTGTGATACTGCTGGCGGCTGTGCTGCCGGCAGTATTATTGTCTTCGTGTACCGATGACGGGCGGGAGACAGGTTCGGAGAATATGGTGATGCTGTACCGTGACACTGTCGCGTATGATCATACCGGGCAGTTTGTCTCCATAAAATCGTCGGTGGACTGGAGCATATCGCTCGGCTATGACGGGACGGAGGCCGGCTGGGCAGAGGTTTCTCCCGACGAGGGCAGTGGTGACCGTAACAATGTGATGCTGATTTACAGCGAAAACATGGATACAGTGTCCCGGAAGGTTTCCCTTAATGTGGCTTTCTCCGACGGAGAACAGATAACGGTAACTCTTGTGCAGTCGGGCAGTCCGGGTGTCCCAGGGGATGATTCAGGTTCCGGGTCGGAGCCTGATCCCTGGCGTGACCTTGAGTCTGACCCGTATCAGAGCGGATGGATGGAACTGCCGGCAGCGGAGATCGCCGACAGTATCGCCTTTGTCTGCCACAGGACGGAGATTGCAGGGATGGAGAAACGCAATTACTCCATGCTGTATGATGCCGGAAGCCGTATCGCTCTGTGGGTGGCGTATCCGTTGTGCAGCGAGTATGTAGGCAGCGGGCGTACAGATGCCTGGGGCTTTGACCCTAAGATTCCGGATAAATATGAGCCGGTGCTCAATCACGGCTGGCCCGAGAGGGGTTTCGACCGGGGACATCAGATACCGTCTGGCTCCCGTAATGCCAATACTGACATGAACAGGCAGACATTCTATTATACGAACATGACTGCTCAGGTATCCTCTTTCAATCAGGGGTTGTGGGCCAATCTTGAGAACAGGGTAAGAGGATTTGCAAGTACCTGCGATACGCTGTATGTTATTACGGGACCTCTTTTCGATTCAGAGGATCCGGCTCAGAGAAGATATACCGAAGACAACAACGGCAACTCTGTAGTCGTTCCGGACGGTTATTTCAAGGTTGTCATGAGATACACCTTGCCGGATACTTATTATTCCGTGGCATTTGTCTATGATAACATGGACTATGGCCGTGGCAATCCGGACAGGTCGGATATGTGTTCCGTGTCCGAAGTGGAGGATATTACTGGTTTTACATTTTTCAACAATCTGCCCCAGAACATAGCCGCTTCAGTCAAGGCTCAGTGCGAACCTGAGCGGTGGGGATTCTAACAGACAGACAAGATGAGAAAATTGATTCTGACAGCACTGTCACTTCTGGCCGTACTTGTTCTCAAGGCTGAGGACAGGAGCTACATAGTGGCATTCTACAATGTCGAGAATTTCTTCGACATTTATGACGATCCTGCCACGAGGGACGAGGAGTTCACTCCGGAAGGTCCCAAGCAGTGGACGCAGGTAAAGTATGACAAGAAACTGGCCAATATCTCGCAGGTCCTGTACGGTATGGCTGCAGCCAACAAGGACTATCCGTCCGTAGTAGGGTTTTCCGAGATCGAGAACCGCCGGGTGCTGGATGATCTGGTATCTACGGAAAAGCTGCGTCCGGCCCGTTATCAGATAGTGCATTACGACTCTCCGGAGCCGAGAGGTGTGGATGTGGCCCTGATCTACCGGCCGGATGTGTTCAGGCTGGAGTGGAGCGATGTCTTCCAGCCTGTCATTCCGGAAATCCCCGATTTCAAGACCCGTGACATCCTGGCGGTATGCGGTACGATAGAGGGTGAGAGATTCTGTTTTTTCGTCAACCACTGGTCTTCGCGCAGGGGCGGTTCGGCTGCTTCAGAGTTTCTAAGGGTAGGCTGCGCTGAGACTGTGCGCCGCTACGCCGACTCGCTTCAGACTGTGTATCCGGATATCAAGATAGTGATAATGGGTGATATGAATGACGATCCGTACAACAGGAGTCTTTCCGAGACGCTCGGTGCGAAGGAAGAGATTTCCGATGTTGAGCCTGGAGGATACTTCAACCCCATGTGGAAGATGTACAAGGCCGGTTACGGTACTATCGGATATCAGGATGCATGGAATCTGTTTGACAACATGGTGGTCAATTACAACTTGCTTGAAGGCGGTGCCGGGACACTGCGTATACAGCCATCTCCAGAGCATGAAGACCTGTACGGCAGGATATTCAAGCGTGGCTACATGATTCAGCAGAAGGGCCGTTACAAGAATTATCCGTTGCGTACGTACAGCGGAAATGCTTTTCTCGGAGGATACAGCGACCATCTTCCGGTGTATATAATAATAGGCAAATAGAGCATAATACAATTTAGTAAAGAATATGAGGATCAAGACAGCAGTTGTTTCGTTTATGCTGATGCTGGTGGCTATTCCGGCCCTGGCACAGACCGGAGGCGTGAAGGGTGTGGTCATGGACCGCGATCTGGCCCGTCCGGTGAAGGATGCCAGGGTAACCTTGTTCTATCCTGGAGATGAGATGTCTATGTATACCGGTCCGGACGGGAAATTCCTGTTCGAGGGTATTGATGACGGAGTCTACAATATGGAGATATCCGCTGCGGGCTATCACATAACGCAACTGAGCGTGCGTGTCAGTGGCGGGGAAATTTTCGACCTGATGAACGTATCCATAACTCCCGATGTGCCGATGACTGATTTCCTGAGTGACGACATGTTCGCTGACTTCGAGATGGAGGACGAGGCCGGTGCGGGATATGAGGACGTCCCTTCGGTCCTTTCAGCTTCAAAGGATGTCTTCGACAATATAGCGTCATTCAGTTTCAGCCAGATGAGATTTCTGACCCGTGGCTATGAGAGCGGTATGTCGGATATCTACATCAACGGCATCAGATTCAATGATGCTTTGAGCGGGTACACTCCGTATTCCTTATTCAGCGGTCTGAACGAGGCGACGAGGGAAAAGGAGTCTGTAGGCGGCATGTCGGTGTCTGACTACGGTGTGGGCGGAATAAACGGCCTGACCAATGTCAATGCGTATGCCTCGTCCGTGGCCAAAGGCTACCGTTTCAGTGTCCTGACCAACAGTGCCACCTACCGTCTGCGTCTGATGGCCACTTACTCTACGGGCATGATGGACAACGGTTGGGCATTTGCCGCATCCTTGTCGACGAGACTCGGCGGAAACGATTATGTGACAGGAGTGTACTACAATGCCTTCGCCTATTTTCTGGCAGCGGAGAAAATGCTCAACGACCGCCACCGTTTCTCATTGACGCTTTTCGGCTCTCCTGTACAGCGCGGTGCCCAGAACGCTTCCACTCAGGAAGTATATGACCTGATGGGCAGCAACTACTACAATTCGAACTGGGGATATCAGAACGGGAAGGTGCGTAATGCCCGCGTAAGGAACAATCATGAGCCGGTGCTTCTGTTCAATTACGAGTACACTCCGTCCGATGACCTGAAAGTTACGGCCGGTGTGTCATGGCGTTTCGGCCGCAACGGCTACTCTGCTCTCGACTGGTATGATGCCCCGGATCCCCGTCCGGACTATTACCGTTATCTTCCCAGCTATTTCGAGGATGATCCCAGCAAGTATGCATGGGCTGTGGACGGTTGGACATACGACAGCAATGTGCAGCACATCAACTGGGACAGACTCTATGATGTGAACCGGAACAGTTATTTCGATGAGGGTATAGACTACAATCCGTCCATAGACGCTGCGAATACCACGCGCTCCAAGTATATATTGGAGGAAAGGCGCACGGACCAGAATGACATCAATATCAATGCTCAGGTTACAAAGAGTTTCGGATCCATACTCAAAGGCTCCCTCGGATACAATTTCCGCTGGAACAGGACCGAGTATTACAAGATAGTAAAGGACCTACTGGGAGGCGACTACTGGCTGAACATAGACCAGTTCGCCGAGAGGGATTTCGGCTCTGACCCGGATGCTTACCAGAATGACCTGGATCATCCCAACAGGGTGGTAAGGGAAGGAGAGAAATACGGCTATGACTATTTCGCCAACATACGCAACCATAAGATATGGACATCGTGGGATCTCAACGTGGGTGGTTTTGAGGCCACTCTTGGCGGAGAGTTAGGTTATGACAGTTTCTGGAGGGAGGGTATGGTACGCAAGGGACTGTTCCCGGACAACTCCCTCGGCAACTCTGAGAAACTCGGATTCCTGACTTACAAGGCAAAGCTCGGTCTCTACTATAAATTCTCTCCCCAGAACATGATTTACGCCAATGTCGGCTACATGACCCAGGCTCCGTATTTCGACGAGGCATTCCTGTCTCCGAGAACCCGCAATACCGTCGTGGACGGCCTTACGACAGAGAAGATATTCAGCGCGGATATCAACTACATGCTGAAGACTCCCTGGATATCCCTGCGTGTAACGGCTTTCTATACCACAATCAATGACCAGACGGACCTTATCAGTTTCTACGATGATATCCAGAGGGCATACACCAACTTCTCCATGACCGGCATAGACCAGAGGAATGTCGGTATAGAGGCCGGTGTCAAAGTTCCTATCTGGGGCGGTCTGGCTTTCGAGGGTGCCGTGAGCTGGGGCAATTACGAATATACCTCAAATCCCAACTTCACTCAGACAGTGGACAACAGTGCCAGAACCGTGCTTGAGAACCAGACCGTGTACTGGAGCGGTTTCAAGGTTGCACGGACTCCGCACCTCGCGTCATCCATAGGTCTGACATGGGCCGGGCCTGGCTATCTGTTCGCGGGTATCGAGCTGAACTACTTCGACGGCATGTACATTTCCATGAATCCTCTGCGCCGTACCGACTATGCTCTGGAGGGAATGGATCCCGGAACAGAGGAGGGGATGGCTCTGATCAACGGCATGAGGCATCAGGAGCAGTTCCCGCACGCTTTCCTGCTCAATGCCAATATAGGCAAGTCATGGTATATCGGCGGCAAGTATCTGCTCGGAGTCAGCGCGAACATCAACAATATACTCAACAACAAGAATATCAAGACCGGAGGCTATGAGCAGATGAGACTGTCGCGGGTCGAGGACTCCAATGGGGATTTCATGCACTATCAACCCTTTGACACCAGGTATTTCTATCTGTTCGGCATCAATTATATGATCAATGTATATTTCAGGTTCTAAACAGGATACAGTATGAAGAAAGATATTATCAGATATTCGGCGGCACTGCTGCTGCTCTGTGCTGCCCTTGCCGGCTGCAGTAAATTCACGGAACCCGATCCTTATCAGTTCGCGGACATGGATGCTACCATGACGCTGGCGGAATTCAAGAGACTGTACAGCGGTTCTCCAACGGAGATTACGGATGCCGGTATAGTGCTCGAGGGTAAGATCATCAGTTCGGACAGAAGCGGCAATGTTTACCGGACTTTGTATATCGAGGACAGTACGGCCGGTCTGGAGGTGAAGATCGGCAAGACGGGTCTGTACAATGACTACAAGCTCGGACAGACTCTGTATGTGAAGCCGCAGGGTCTCTGGCTGGGTACCTATGGCGGCAGTATACAGTTGGGAGCCAGGTCGTACGAGGACAGGTACGAGACTTCGTGGATAGATGTGCAGGCGCTTATTGACCGGACTATCTTCCGTGGGGAGTTCGGTGAGCCTCTGCCTCCGACGGACATCGTTTCGGAAGACCAGGTGACTGACGCCATGGTTTGTCGTTACGTGCGTCTGCTTAACGTGACGTATCAGGGCAGCCCTGACGCACTGCGTACTTGGGCGGTGAGCAATGATCCGTACACCGGACGCGAGGCTGCCTACGGTGAACAGAATTTCGGAATCGGGGAGGACATGACAATCGTGGTGAGAACCAGCGGATATGCCTCGTTTGCCGATACCGAAGTAGGTCTCGAGACAGGGACTGTGTGCAATCTTACAGGAATTCTTACAAAATTTAACAGTACCTATCAGCTCGTCCTCTTGGACCTGGACGGGGTGGAGGTTGTAGAATAAACAGGTATATATGAGAAAGGTATCGACAGTTTTGCTCCTTGCAGCGGTATTCGCCGTTGTCCAAGGATGTGCTGACCGTCAGTTCAATCAGGCGGTTGAGACTGCGGACAGTTTTGTGAAAGCGTATTTTGCTGCAGAGTATGATCAGGCGGCGGCATTGTGCGGAGAGGAACTCAAGGAGAAGGTAATGGAGTCGGCCAGTCAGATCAGTTCCCTTCCGGATACACTCAAGTCTGCATTTATGGAACTGGCTTCGGAGATGGAGACTTATCCCGGGGATGTGTATGACCTGGGAGGCGATTCGGTCATAGTGGATTTTGACATACTTGTGCCGGGAGAGATGGAGCCTATGCGCAATTCCGTGGTCCTGGTACGGAACAGGGAGAACAAGTCGTGGACTGTGGTTGAGTTCAGGTAGGTTATGGAGCGAAGGCTTTTTGACAATCATACCCACTCTTACTTCTCGGCTGATTCAAGGATGGACATAGGCGATGCCGTGAGGACAGCGGTGGAAAGAGGGCTTGGCGGACTATGTCTTACAGATCACCTGGATTTCGACCCTCCGGCAGGTGTGACGGCATTCACCTTCGAAGTGCCTCCGCAGCAGGCGGCCATAGATGAAGAGGTGGAGTACCTCGGCCTGAATGGAAGAGGTGGCGGATATACTGATTTCAAGCTGCTCAAAGGAGTCGAGATCGGTCTCCAGGACAAGAGTATGGGCAAGATACGCCAGATACTGTCAGATTACAGGTTCGACTGTGTCATCGCTTCCCTTCACCTGATAGACGGTCATGACCCCTATTTCGGGGACTACTACAGGCCATACGGCTACAGACAGGCCTACGGACATTATCTCGAGGAGTTCGACCGGCTGATAAGGGTGATGCCGGATTTTGACATCCTCGGTCATTATGACTATATCGTGAGATATCCTGACTACAAGGAAACGACTATATATTATTCCGAATTCGGAGATGTTCTGGATTCGATCCTGAGTTTCCTCGCAGATAATGGAAAAACCATGGAAATCAACACCAAGACGTATCAGCTGTATCGGGGAAGACGTCCGGAACTGGATGTGAATATCCTTAAAAGGTTCCGGGAACTCGGCGGAGAGGCCGTCTCATTCGGTTCGGACGCCCACGACATAACCCGTATCGGAGACCGTCTCGCGTGGTGCAGGGAAACTGCGTTGTCGGCCGGATTCAAGTATGAGGTGTATTTCGAGGAACGCTGTCCTGTTTTCGTGGAACTTTAGTCTTTCTCCGACTTCCTTTCCTTTTTGGCTGATTTCTCCATCGTTTTCAGCTTTTTCAGCTCTTCCTTGCTGAGTTTGCCGAGGGTGCGGCGGTAGACCAGCCATTGGTATTCGGTGAGGACTTTTCTGTATGCGCTGTCCATTATGGCTGTCCACTTGTCCTTTACCTGCTTGTAAGCGGTGTAGGCCTGTGTGCCGGAAGCTCTCAGTTCGTTGAGCTCGTCATGATATCCTCTCATGTCGTGCTGTAGTATGGAGTCGATGTAGAATGTCTGATGCGGCTCAAGGTGCAGCAGTTTTTCCAGTCGGTCTGCTTCTTCTACGGCTATTTCCTCCGGAGTCTTCTCCTCTTCCTGCTGTGCGGCTGCTGTCATAGTGCCCAGTGCCGTGACTGTAACGGCTGTCAATACCATTAGGACAATCTTACGTGCCATGTTTGTTGGATTTAATGTCAAAAATCTGTACTTTTGAATTTATTTTACAAAATTAAAACAAAATCAGACAGTAGATGAATAAATTTCTGAAAACAGCACTATGCACTGTGACAGGTCTGACCATGGCCTGCACCGGTTACGCATGTACTAATGTATTGATAACGAAAGGAGCGTCTGCCGACGGTTCGGTTCTGGTGACCTACGCGGCTGACTCACATCAGCTTTACGGGGAACTGTATTTCACTCCGGCCGGAATCTTCAGGCCCGGTGTGCTTCTCGGTGTCAACGAGTGGGACACAGGCCGTTTCCTGGGACAGATACCTCAGATAGGCCGTACATACCAGACTGTCGGCAATATGAACGAGCATCAGGTCATCATAACCGAGACTACATACGGCGGCAGACCTGAACTGTATGATCCTGACGGTATCATGGATTACGGCTCCCTTATCTACATCACCCTTCAGAGAGCACGGACGGCGCGTGAGGCTATTGAAATCATAGTTGACCTGGCCAACGAGTACGGTTATGCCTCAAGCGGAGAGTCGTTCTCCATAGCGGACAAGGACGAGGTGTGGATTATGGAACTCATAGGCAAGGGCTCCAAGCTCGACAAGAAGGGACGCAATGTCAACAAGGGTATCGTATGGGTGGCGGCTCGTGTGCCCGACGGATATATCTGCGCTCATGCCAACCAGTCACGTATCACTAACATCGATTTCAACGATCCTGAGAACTGGCTCTATGCGGAGGATGTGGTGGACTTTGCGCGTGAGATGGGGTACTTTGAGGGAACTGATGAGGAATTCAGTTTCTGCGATGCCTACAATCCTCTTAATTTCAGCGGTCTAAGAGGATGTGAGGCAAGGGTGTGGTCAGCATTCAACATCCTTGGTGACGGCATGATCGGGGACAGAAAGGCCGAGGAGTATCTGGATTATGCCATGGGATACAATCCGGACAACCGGATCCCCCTGTTTGTCAAGCCTGATGAGAAGGTGAGCCTGAAGGACGTGGCTGATGTGATGCGGGATCACTATGAGGGCTCTCCCATGGATATGACAGTGGATATCGGAGCCGGTGGACACCATACTCCTTACAGATGGAGGCCGATGGATTTCGAGTATGACGGCAAGACCTATGTGAACGAGCGTGCCATTGCCACTCAGCAGACCGGATTCTGGATTGTATGCCAGAGCCGCAGCTGGCTGCCTGACGAGGTTGGAGGTGTGATATGGTTCGGAACTGACGATGCTGCCACTTCATGTCTGACTCCTGTATACACGACAGTCAATGAGATACCCCAGTGCATCAAGGTGGGCAACGGGAGTCTCATCGAGTATTCTCCCACATCCCTTTTCTGGGTGACCAACCGTATCGCCCAGTTTGCATATATGCTGTATGACAGGATAGAGCCTGAGGTACGTGCTGTCATCGATTCTGTTGAGAATGCGGCGATAGCCATGCAGCCGGCTGTAGATGCGGCGGCAATGGAGATTCTCGGAGAGAATCCTACCGAGGAGAGCATAAAGGCCGCCAGGGACTTCCTGACCGCTTACAGTATCGGGCAGGCACAGGACCTGTTCAATATATGGAAAGACCTGGATATCTATCTTCTTGTCAAGTATATGGACGGCAATGTGAAGAAGGAGAACGGACATGGTACTTTCCTTGATAACGGTTATTCTCCCAGAATACCCGCTTCTCCCGACCAGCCCGGTTACAGCGACAAGTGGAAAGAGGCTGTCGCAAAGGATGCCGGAGCAGTGCTTGAAGTAAAGGAGTAGTTTGACAGCCCGTATGTTTGACTTCATAAACATATCGGTCATAGATATTATCGACATCATTCTGGTAGGTCTTCTGATCTACCAGATGATGCGTATCATACGCGGTACTTCCGTATTCAACATTTTTACCGGAATCCTGCTGATATACCTGACATGGATTGTGGTGAAGGCGTTGAACATGAGGCTGCTGTCGTCAATTCTGGGCCAGATCCTCGGGGTGGGGGTCGTGGCCCTTATCGTGATTTTCCAGCCTGAGATACGCCGTTTTCTCCTGCATATAGGCAGTAGGTATCTTTCTTCCCGCAACAATAAGTTTGCGAGGATTCTGTTCGGAGGCACTGAGAAGGAGATGCAGGCCACTTCACTGGATGAAATCGCTCAGGCCTGCCGCAGGATGGCTGACAGCAGGACAGGCGCCCTTATTGTGCTTCAGCACACTTCTTCGCTGGAGTTTGTCACGGAGACCGGGGACAGGATAGACGCGGCGGTCAACCGGCGTCTTATCGAGAACATTTTCTATAAGAACACCCCATTGCATGACGGGGCGATGGTGATATATGCGGACAGGATCGTGGCGGCCCGCTGTACATTGCCCATAGTGGACAATCCCAACATTCCGCCTCAGTACGGGATGAGGCACAGGGCGGCGGTCAGCATCACTCAGGATACTGACGCGGACGCCATCGTGGTCTCTGAGGAGACCGGCAACATCTCCTATGTCAGCGGAGGGGAGATGAAGACTATAACCAGTATGAGCGAGCTTAAGCTTTCTATAGAGAACTCATACCGTAAGGAGAGCTGATACAAGCCATATCGTTTTTTCATGACAGAAGCACATAAGATAGAGATCAAGCTCGGCTTCGACAAGCTGAGAGAGTCCGTCGCCGGCCGGTGCTCCACCGGATACGGTAGGGACAGGGCTCTTGGAGAGGAAGTGTCGGTGGACTCGCAGGAAATAGGACGCCGTCTCGGCCTGACAGATGAGATGAGGGTCATACTGATGTTCGAGACATCGTTTCCGACATCCGGTTTCGGAGACTGTATACCGTTCCTGATGCCGTTGCGCAGTCCGTTTTCCCATATTGACCTGCAGTCGCTGGTGATATTGCGCACATCACTTGACGCCCTGCGCCGTATTCTGAATTTCTTCGGAGGGTGTAAGGACGGACAGTATCCTCTGTTGAGGGATATGGCATCTTCTGTCCTGGCGTTCCCGGAGATTCTCCGCCGTATAGACGAGATACTGGACAAGTACGGGGAGGTACGGGACAGTGCATCCGATGAGCTTTATGCAGTCCGCAGGGCAATAAAGGAAAAGGAAGGCACCGTATCCAGACGCATTCAGGCCATTCTGCGAAAGGCCCAGGAAGACGGTGTCGCTGATGCGGATGCTTCGGTATCCGTGCGTGATGGCAAGATGCTTATACCGGTCTCGTCAGGAAATAAGAGAAAAGTGCCGGGAATTGTCTTTGATGAGTCTGCTTCTGGAAAAACTTCGTTCATCGAACCGATGGAGGTGGTGGAACTCAACAACCAGCTGCGCGAGCTGCATTTTGAGGAGCAGAGGGAGATACTCCGTATACTTACCGTTTTCACAGACTTCCTGCGTCCGTATATAGACGATGTCATGGAGTCGCAGAGATTCATGGGAGAACTGGATTTCATCATGGCCAAGGCATCGGTGTCCTCCCGTTTCCGTGGCGGCAAGCCTGTGCTCTCTGACCGTGGCGAGCTGATTCTTCGTCAGGCCAGACATCCTCTCCTTGAGGAAGCGCTTACGAAGGAAGGCAAACAGATAGTCCCGCTTGATATCACACTTACTCCTGTTAAGCGCATATTGTTGATATCAGGTCCCAATGCGGGCGGCAAGTCGGTTTGTCTCAAGACTGTAGGCCTGCTGCAGTACATGTTCCAGTGGGGTATGCTGATACCGGCGTCGGAAAGTTCCGAACTCTCTGTCTTCCATGACATGTTCGTGGATATAGGCGACGGCCAGTCTATAGAGAACGACCTGAGTACCTACAGTTCACATCTTCTGAACATGAAAGAGGCCGTACTTCATGCCGATGACAGAAGTCTCGTACTGATCGACGAGTTCGGTTCGGGAACGGAGCCTGCGGCCGGAGGTGCGATAGCGGAGGAGATACTGAGCGAGTTCGAGAAAAGGGGATGTTACGGGGTCATCACCACGCATTATACGAACCTTAAGTTCTATGCCAGCAACAGCGGCAGTATAGTCAACGGTGCCATGCTGTTCGACGTGCGTAAGATACAGCCGCTGTTCAGGCTGGAGACCGGCCTTCCAGGCAATTCATTCGCATTTGAGCTGGCCCGTAAGATAGGGCTTCCCGAGAGTATAGTGCAAGGTGCGGAGGAGAGGGCAGGAAAGGATTACGTGGCTGTGGAGCGCAATCTGCGCAAGATAGCCCGCAATAAGCGGGAGATAGAGGAGCGTCTTGTGCGTGTCAAGGCCGCCGACAGGACGCTTGACTCCATGACGGAGAAGTATGAGAAGGAACTGTCGGAGATCAAGGCCATGCGTAAGAGTGTGCTTGACGAGGCCAGAAGACAGGCTGCTGAGATTGTCGCTCAGGCTAACAGACAGGTGGAGAATACGATAAGGGAGATACGAGAGGCACAGGCCGAGAAGCAGCGTACCCAGGAGGTACGTCAGGAACTCCGCCGTTTTGCCGAAACGGTGGCAGATGATTCGGTTTCTAAAAGTGAAATGGACGAAAAAATAGAGCGTAAGATGGCCCAGATCGTCGAGCGCAGGAAACGGCAGGAGGAGCGTCGTGCCCGCCGTGCGGCCGGGCAGTCCGGTGCTGACGGGGGCAACAGTGCGGGCGGTTTGACAGAACCTGTTCCTGCTGAGAGGCAGACCGCTCCATCCGTGCAGTCCGGAAGTTATGTGAGGATGCCGGACAGCGGTCTGGTCGGAGAAGTCGTGGAACTGTCCGGTAGAAAAGCGCTTGTCGCAGTCGGGGAGATACTTACCCGTGTGGACATATCGAAACTCGAACTCGTGTCGGCAAGGCAGTACAAGGCGGCGGCAAAATCCCCTGAACCGAAATCGCGGATAACCATGTCCGCATCCATATCGGATCGCAAGCTCAGCTTCAAGCCGTCTATCGATATTCGGGGCATGCACCTTGAGGAAGCCATTCCTGCAGTGACACGTTTTATCGATGATGCTGTCATGGTCGGGATGTCCGAGGTGTCTATTCTGCACGGTAAAGGTACCGGAGTCCTGAAGGAGGAGATCCGCAAGCTGTTGAGGATCACTCCCGGTGTGATGTCTTTCGCAGACGAGCATGTCGAACGCGGCGGATCAGGCATCACAGTTGTCAGGCTGTCCTGACTTACCTGGCTGTGCGTTCCGGAGATAAGACTGGTATGCTATTTGTCGTCAATGCTGTAAAAGGAATTTACTATGGAATGGACGAGGGGATGGAAAGAGTTGGAAGACATGATGTGGCCGAGAAAGTGCGGAGTATGCGGGGACTGTCTGGGTACGGATGAACGGTATGTCTGCGCTGAGTGTATGGCGGATATGCCGCTTACTTATTTCTGGAGCTGGAGAGACAATCCGGCAGAGCGGATGTTGTGGGGACGGACTTATCTTCAGGGTGTGATATCGCTTTTCTATTATTCGTATGACAATGATTACAAGGAGCTTCTTCATGAGGTAAAGTACAACGGCAATATCGGTACGGGTCATTGGTTGGGCTGGAAGCTGGGGCAGTACATGTCCGGCTGTTACCCTAAGCCTGATGTGATGGTGCCGGTACCGCTGCACTGGAGACGCAAGTGGAAGCGCGGTTACAATCAGGCGGAAATCATCGCTGCCGGTATCTCTGAGGGCCTTGGGGGAAATGTTCCTGTATTGACAAGTTTGTTGAAGCGCTGCAGGTATTCTTCGTCTCAGACGGGTATGCGGATGGGAAATAAATGGGAGAATGTCACAGGGGCATTCTCCCTGTCCGGCGATCCTGCAGCACTTGATGCGGTGAGAAACCGTCATGTCCTGCTTGTGGATGATGTCCTTACTACCGGGGCCACGGCTGAAGCGTGCTGGGATGTGCTTAAATGTATTCCCGGTATAAGGGTCTCATACGCCAGCATTGCTTTCGTGCAGCATGATGTATAAGACGGATGTGTGGTGATTGTTTATTCGAGTCCGAACGCCTTGCGCAGCATTCCTACTGAATCCAGAAGTTCCCATCCGAAGAATTGGATCTCCTTCTCAACTTTCATTCCGTCGCGGATGAGTTCCACTTTTCGCTTGAACGGGTCGCGTCCGAAATGACCGTAGGATGCTGTAGGCAGGTATATGGGGTTCTTAAGGCCGAACTTCTCTATGATGGCTGCGGGCCGCAGGTCGAAGAGGGTGCGTATCCTGGCCGCTGTCTCCCCGTCTGTCAGGCCTGTGTTGGACTTGCCGAAAGTATTGACGAATATGCTGACAGGCTCTGCTATCCCTATGGCGTAGGCCAGTTGGATGAGGATTTCGTCCGCGATGCCTGCCGCCACCATGTTCTTGGCTATATATCTGGCTGCATATGCCGCAGAGCGGTCCACTTTGCTGGGATCCTTGCCCGAGAAGGCTCCGCCTCCGTGAGCACCCTTGCCTCCGTAGGTGTCTACGATGATCTTGCGTCCTGTGAGTCCGGTGTCTCCGTGCGGGCCGCCTATGACAAACTTGCCTGTAGGGTTGACATGCAGGATGAAATTGCCGTCGAAGAGACGCCGGGTCCTTTCCGGCAGTATGGACATGACTCTCGGGAGCAGGATTCTCTCTATGTCTTCCTTGATCCGGATCTGTATTGCCGCGTCGTTCTCCGGTGTGCCGGGTGTCATGCCGGGTGCGGCCATAAAGTCGTCGTGCTGTGTGGATATTACAATGGTGTGTACTCTTACAGGCTTGTGGTCATCGCTGTACTCGACAGTGTACTGGGACTTGGCATCAGGACGGAGATAAGGCATCAGCTGCGGCTCGTTGCGACGGATTCTGGCCAGTTCCATAAGGGTGATGTGTGCCAGTGTGAGAGGCAGGGGCATGTATTCGTCCGTATCGTTGCAGGCATAGCCGAACATCATGCCTTGGTCGCCGGCTCCCTGTTCTGTCTGCTCATCTCTCACGACTCCCCTGTTGATGTCCGGGGACTGCTCATGGACTGCGGAGAGTATGCCGCAGGACTTGGAATCGAACATATAGTCGGCTTTGGTGTATCCAATGCGCTCGATTACACCGCGTGTCACTTTCTGGATGTCCACGTATGCGTCGGAGCGCACCTCGCCTCCTACAACGGCGAGTCCTGTACTGACGAATGTCTCGCAGGCCACCTTGGCGTCGGGGTCCTGACGGAGGAAGTCATCCAGTATGGCGTCCGAGATCTGGTCAGCCACCTTGTCGGGATGGCCTTCTGATACTGATTCTGAAGTGAAAAAATACGACATGGCTGTTATGTATAAAAAAATAAATCTCATCCGAACAGGTTTCGGAGAGATTTGACAAAACACTAACTGTATGAAAGATTCATTTTAGCATTTTTTAGTGTGGTTGCAAGCAGTCAAATCTGTCCACAAACTCATGTTCGACATCTCCTTTCAGAAATGCGGCGCAAATGTCATAATAAAAATCCGAATATGCAAATTTTTTTAAAGAAAATTGCAAAAAAAAATACGGCCGGATATCGCCCGACCGTATTCCGTCCTTGAGTAAAGAAGTTGATATTCAAATGGATGTCTCGAACTCTCTCAGAAATCTGACATCGTTTTCGAAGTAAAGACGAAGATCCTTGACCTGCCACTTCAGCATGGCGACGCGCTCAATGCCCATCCCGAATGCGAAACCTGTATATTCTTTAGGGTCTATGCCGCAGGCTTCCAGGACATTGGGGTCCACCATTCCTGCACCCATAATCTCCAGCCATCCGGTACCCTTGCAGATGTTGCAGCCTTTGCCTCCACAGATGTTGCAACTGATGTCCACTTCTGTACTGGGCTCGGTAAATGGAAAGTATGAGGGACGCATGCGGATCTTCGTGTCCGGTCCGAACATTTCTCTTACGAATATGAGAATGGTCTGCTTCAAGTCCGCGAAAGAAACGTTCCTGTCCACGTAGAGACCTTCTACCTGATGGAAGATGCAGTGCGCTCTGGCTGATATGGCCTCGTTGCGGAACACCCTTCCGGGGCAGATGATTCTTATGGGAGGTTTGCGGCTTTCCATTGTCCTGACCTGTACCGAACTGGTGTGGGTTCTCAGCAGTACCGGATCTTTTCCTGATGAAATGAAGAATGTATCCTGCATGTCTCTGGCCGGATGGTCGGGAGGGAAATTGAGGGCTTCGAATACATGGTAGTCATCCTCAATTTCCGGTCCTTCGGCGAGGGCGTATCCCTGCTTGCGGAAGATGGAGATGATCTCTTCTTTGGTGATGGAGATAGGATGCCTTGTCCCGAGTTCGATATGGTCTCCTGGCATGGTCATGTCAAGTGACGTGGCTTTTGTGGAGGAAGATTCCTCGGCACTGTTGCGCAGTTCCTCTATCTTGGCCGTTGCCGCGTTCTTCAGGCTGTTCAGCTTTTGTCCGAACTCCTTTTTCCTGTCGGCCGAGATAGTCCTGAATTCCTCGAAGAGCTGGGTAATCTCGCCTTTTTTGCCAAGGAGACGTACTCTCAGTTCCTCTATCTCCTTTCCGCTGCCAGCCTTTGCTGCCTGGATCTCAGCCAGGATTCTTTCTATTTTATCGTTGATCATTTTCTTGATGTTTTACCAATTTACCGCTTTTCTGGCCAGGGGCATCGTCATGCACCGTGCGCCTCCGCCTCCTCGTGGAAGTTCAGAGCCTTCAATGGTGATTACGCAACGTTTGTCACCTTCTACAGATGTTTTCCCGTTGATGAAATCCCATGCAGGTATGATCTCGAATCCGTGTTTGGACAGCTCGTTGAGAGTATGGGTGTTACGGGCGTATGAAATGACCTTGCCGGGAGCGAATGCGAAAAAGTTCGCTCCGCTGTGCCATTGCTCCCGCTCCTGGTCCCATTCGTCGGCCTCGCCTCCGCAGACTATAGGCTCGAGGTCCATGCCGAGCCTTCTGAGAACAGTGATGATGTTGGATACGCTGTTGATTTTGACAACTTTGCCGTTTTCCATGGTTATGTGCACGGTCTGATACTGGTTGTCGCCGAGGATTAGCGGTTCGAATACCATGCATTTATCCCTGTCGAGCAGAGTGAACACCATGTCCAGATGTATGAATGACTCCGGAGAGTGGGGAAGCTGCTGTACAATGATGTGCCTGCGGCCTTCAGGTATAAGTGAGCCAAGCCGAGACGCAAGCAGGTCTATTCCCTGTGTGCTTGTACGCATGCCGTTGCCTATCAGCAGGATGTCGTCACGTGCGATGAGAATGTCCCCGCCTTCCATGTAGATGTCGCGGTTGACTGGCTGGTGGTCGTAGGCGTTGATGACTCCGCACTGGAACTCTCCACTGCCTTTGTATATGGCTTCCATTATCAGGGATTCCCTGGCTCTCACTTTGTTGGCCATCTTGCATATGAGCGCGTTGTTGCCGATGGTCACGGAAGAGTCTCTCGTAAAGTAGAAGTTGTAGAGAGGGAAGAGGGCATAGTAGTCCTCGTTGAGAAATGATGTGAGGGTGTTGATCTTGGCCGGCAATCCTTCGATAAGGACTTTGGCAAGTCTTGACGATGACATCTCCATGAGCATGTCAAAGTAGTCAGTTACTTGTTCCATGACACAGATCTTGCCTATCAGGGCCTGTCTCTCCGACTCGTTGTCAAGGACTTTTGCAAGCAGGTCACTTACTGTATAGACTTTTGCAAGTCTGGAAAGGACTCCGCTCAGCTGAGCGTATTCTTCCTGTGCGATAGACAGATTGAGGATGTCGCTGTAAAGAGCTCTCTGAGCCATTTTAGGGGTCATGTTCTCAACCTCTGCACCTGGAGTGTGGAGCAGCACAGCCTCAAGACTGCCTATCTCGGACTGTATGTCTATTTTTAAAGGTTTTTTGTCTGTCATATAGCTTTTCAATTGGTTTTACATATATTTTGATTTCTCGTTCACTGCCAGATCCGCGATGACTTCCTTGAACTTGACGTCGTCTCTCGGGCAGATCATGAGCACATCGTCTGTGTTGATGATCAGATAGTCTGAGATGCCTTTCACTACGACCAGCTTGTCTTTCTCGTGAGAGACGATGACGCTGCCTGTGGTGGAGTCTATCATGGTGTCCCTGCATTTTATCAGATTGTTGTTATTGTCCTTTTCTGCATGCAGGAACAGTGATTCCCATGTGCCGAGATCTGACCAGCCGAACGAGGCCTGGAACACCCAGGCCCTGCTGGTCTTCTCCATTACACCGTAGTCGATGGAGATGGCAGGACAGTCCTCGTAGATGCGTGTTATGAACTCCTTTTCCTGAGGTGTGCCGTAATACTTGCCACCGTCCTTGAACAGGTAGTATATCTCCGGCAGCCATTTTTCCATGGCCTTGCAGATGGTACTGGCCTTCCATACGAAAATTCCGGAATTCCACAGAAATTCTCCGCTGTCCACGAATACCTGGGCGAGATCCTTGTTGGGTTTTTCGGTGAATGTCTTCACTTTGTATGCGATGTTGCCGTCAACGGTCTTGGACTCTTTCATGCTGCACTGGATGTAGCCGTAGCCCGTTTCCGGCCTGGTCGGATCTATCCCGAGTGTGAACAGTTCGTCTCTTGTGGATGCGTATCTCAGTGCTGCCGATATCGTGTCCCGGAAAAGGGATTCGTTGGAGATGAAGTGGTCTGACGGAGCTACGACCATGGTGGCCTCAGGATTCATGTGCATTATTCTGGTGGCGGCATACGCGATGCACGGGGCCGTGTTCCTGCGGTATGGCTCTGCAAGTATGTTCTCCGGTCTTATCTGTGGAAGGTGTTGTCTGACAAGATCCTCATAGGATGCGGATGTCACTACTATGATATTTTCCTCCGGAACTATTTTCTTGAAACGGTCATAAGTGAGCTGGATAAAGCTCTTCCCGATGCCCAGAATGTCCAGGAACTGTTTGGGCCTGGCGTTTCTGCTGACAGGCCAGAAACGGCTTCCTACGCCTCCGGCCATTATCACGCAATAGAGGTCATTATTGTTCATATTGTTCTCTTTCATTATGTATGTGTTTTATGTCCATGCTTTTAACGGGTAGAAAGCGTCTTTCATGAAGATCATCCTTGTCGGGGCACCGTCTCTGTCCAGAACTATCGACATAATGTCAAAATGAAGGTTTCCGCCGTATCCGCACAGTTTCATGTACGAGGCAGCCGCAGCTTCAAGATGATGTTGTTTGACAGCATCTACCGCAATGTGCGGCTCTTCGGCCACAGGCTCCCTTCTTGTCTTTACTTCCACGATGTGCAGGCCGTCAGCATGCTCCAGGATCAGGTCTATCTCCTTGTGGCCGCAACGCCAGTTTCTTTCAAGCAGCCTGTATCCTCTTTGCAAAAGATATTCCAAAGCTATATCCTCGCCTTCTTTGCCTGTCATTTGCTTTTGCGTCATAAGCTTTTTTCTGACAGACATGCCATGTTTTCTTACAGCTGGTTTTCTGACCCTGCCCGTTCCTCCGATATTTACCGGTCCGGGCCCCTGCATTCTCCTTCTGCTCCTCATTCTTCCTTCCGTACAACCAATAAAATAAAGCTAATTGCAAAGATAGCAAAATACGTACTAATCCGGCATTTCTCTTGAAGAAAAACAAAACTGGGCTTAAAAAGCATAGAAAAATTTGCAGAATCAAAATTAATGCCTATCTTTGCCCTCCCAATCGCGGAAATAGCTCAGTTGGTAGAGCACGACCTTGCCAAGGTCGGGGTCGCGAGTTCGAGTCTCGTTTTCCGCTCAAGTCTCAGCCTCACTTCGGTGGGGCTGTTTTCGTATATATCAGTGGGTTATGTCGCTTTGACCTAGCTGTACGGCTGTTCTGGCTGTATCTGTGATTTCAGTGAATCGGGGTGGATAAACACAAGTGTCTCCAAAGAAACCCTCCAGTTGTTGCCGGAGGGTGTATCTGTATCTTATTTCTTGAACAAATCCGAATGAGTGCCAGTTCGGACCAGTTCAAGTATCAACAATTCGTTGTTGTCGGTCTTTCGGTATATCAGAAGCCAGCCGGTTTGATGTGACATTCCCGATAGCCGATATAATTCCCTTGCAGTGCATGGTCTTTGTTCTTTACTGGTAATGGGATGTCGTTAGCCAGTTTACAGATGATATCATTCAATTCTTCTATGGGAAGATTTCTCCGTCTCGCAAGTTCCCAGTCTTTTCTGTACTTACTGGTGGTCGCAATCTGTCTCATTACCTGTATGCTTCAAGATAATCCTCAAATGTCTTATACACTGTTACATTTCCATCCTCTATATCCTTCATCGCCTGCAATGTCTCCTCGTTAGGTTCGTCTATAACGCCAAGCGATTTTAGATAAGCGACAAGGCTTCTTCCCTGCCTTTGTTCTCTCGTTCACCGTGATTGTGTAAGTTGCCATATCGTCCTCCGTTTATCCGTTTAATTGTTCTATGCAAATATGGTCTTTTCTGTCCTAAATGCCAATTCCGTACCAGTTGTTCACATACAGAAACAGAAAATCCTCCAACCAAATCCCATCTGAAATCAAGTTGGAGGGTTGGCTCATATCATACTGGTATCACTTATACGGCTACTCCGTGCTCATAAAGGTACTCGGGAGCAAAGCCTATCTCGTTGTTCCAGTCGACAGTAAAACCATCAAGCTTGAAGTTCTTGAAATAGTAGATGTCACGCAACTTCTTGCATATCCCCTCATTGTACAGGGAAGTGAAATCGAATCTCTTGACTTCTCCTGTGTTGAATGTGAGTTCCAGAGGGTGGTGGATGCCGCTGGGTACGTCTTTAATATAAAATTGATGTAATGGACATGTTTTTGTCATAGATGACAGACTAAAGCGATTATCTTTGTAACGATATTCGTTAAGTTTATGAGAAGATCCGGGTTTACTGCATGCCTGTTGTCAGTGGCATTTATGATTGTGACTGCACAGTCCGCAGGTCTTGCGCAGAATCTTGAGCCGTTCAGGGACTGGTTCGGAAGTTACGGTTTTACGGACAGTGACGGCAATATAGTGATAGAATGCCGTTTCGATGATGTCAGGGGATTTACCGAAGGTTTGGCTCCTGTGTTGTCGCGCAGCGGCAATGTCAATGGCGAGGGGGGCGTCTTCGGTTCTCTTGCGTTGACCCTCAAGTGGGGATACATCGATACGTCGGGCATTATTGTTATTCCTTGCGTGTTCGATCTGGCGGACCAGTTCTCCGAAGGTTACGCGGCAGTGATGTCCGGCAACAAGTGGGGATTCATAGACCATGTCGGCGATACGCTTGTGACTTTCAAATACGATGAGGTGCATAAGTTTGTCAACGGCTTTGCAGCTGTCCGCAGGGGCGGCCGATGGGGGTATGTCGACACTGACGGAAGGGAGTCTGTCTCCTGCGTCTATGACGTGGCGGGGGATTTCGGCCCGGACGGTTTCGCAGCTGTGACCAAGGCGGATTCGTCAGGATATGTGTTCCGCAATGGAAGCTGGTATGCGACCAAGGACCGTGCGCTCAACTGGATACGCGGCATTCCTTTCTCTGTGTATGCGAAAGACAAGGTTATGAATATGGTGGACGAGTGGCAGAGACGTGAACCTGGGGAGTCGGTTCCGGACTGGGAGGTGCGTGTGAATGACGAGACTCTGATGGCCCGTATCGAGGGCCTCGAGATGAGGTTCGAGGCAGAATATCTGACAGCCAATCAGCTGGAACGTCCGGAATGTCTGCTTGGCTTATATGATACGGTGTCATCGTCTTTTCCTGTGCGGATAGTGGAGGAAGATGACGGGCAGAGAATGCATCGTGTCCGTCCGTTCGCATTTGCACTTGACCTTCATGTGCCGGTGGGGGAGGCGGCCGATGTTGCAGACGGATGGAAGAGGGTCAGGCCGGACTTCGTTTATTTTGTGGACAATGATCGCCCGTCCATAGCCTTGGCTGAGTTCGCCCTTCCTGGGAAAAGGGTCTATGGATGGACCAATCCGGATTATACGCCAGAGCGGTCGCTGATTCTGGATTACGATATGGAAATGCCTGACTTTACAGTGCCTGGCAAGATCTACAGGGAGATGCGGAAGTGCGAGGGGGATTCCTCGGTCGTGGTGGATGTGGACGCGGGCATAAGTGCTGGCAGAAGCGTGAGCCAGGATGCTTATGCGGTCATAATCGCCAATGAGCATTACCGCTATGGAGAGGAGGTGCCCTATGCGGTTCATGACGGGGAGGTATTTTATGATTATTGTATAAGGAGACTGGGCATCCCCAAGGACAATATAAAGTTTGTCCGCGATGCCACCTCCGACGACCTGCGCTCAGTGTCTCAGTGGCTGAGCAGAAATGCAGTGATGTTCAGCGTGGATACACGTGTGGTGGTATATTTTTCCGGGAAATGCACTTATGACAGCAACAGCGCCGGCCCTTTCCTGCTGCCGATAGACCATGTTATCGGGGGTGTGCAGAATGGGTTGAGCCTCAAGGAGATGTATTCCGTAATCCTCGGCTCATCTGCAGACAATGCGCTCTTCCTTGTGGATGCTTCTTATGGTGATATCGTGCGGAACGGCATGCATGCCGGAGTTTTTGACCGTGAGGACATGGACCGCACCTGTCTTCAGCCTGAAGACAGGATGGTGGTGTTCTATGCGGCAGGGGACAGGAGCGGAGCCTATCCGTATCCGGAGAAAAAGCACGGCCTGTTCACCTATTTCCTCCTCAAGGAGCTCCAGTCGCATCCGTATGACATATCCTACGGGGACCTTTTTGACCGGATATCATCCGGCGTGAAGGATGTGTCCGAGCGGCTTTACGGTTCTGAGCAGGTCCCGGAGGTGTATTCTTCAGAATGGGACGGTGAGGCCTGGAGGGATTTCTATCTTTAGTGCCTGTTGTCCTCCTCAATGTATTTCCTGCTTATTCTTACGAATCGTGTGCAGAACAGCAGGGCTGCGGCGGCCAGTCCAAGCAGCAGTCCGGTCCATACGCCTTCCGGACCGAAGCCGAATACGAATCCGAGCAGGTAGGCGCACGGAAGGCATACTACGTAATACGAGATGGCTGAGAAGATCAGCGGAGTGTTGATGTCCTTCAGCCCGAGCAGGGAGGATCTGCTCGCCAATTGAACTGCATCGAATATCTGGTAGAGGGACAGGATGATGATCAGTCTGCCGGCTATAGGTATTACGGACGGGTCATCCGTGTACAGATATGGTATGACCTTGTGCAGAGATATGAAAATGAGTCCGAAGAATACCATGACAGCCACTGCCATGTGTACGGCTGCTGTGCCTGCGTGGTAGGCGTCCCTTTTCCGGCCGGCACCGAACTGGTGAGATACCCTGATTGTGGCTGCGGCCCCGATGCCTGTCGCTATCATGAAGGATAGGGAACTTAGGTTCTGGGATATCTGGTGTGCTGCAAGCTCGTACTTGCCCATCCATCCCACCATTATGGCAGCGAAACTGAAAGCCGTTACTTCCAGCAGGTTCTGCAGGGATACGGGCAATGACAGTTTCAGCTGGCGGATAATCTCTTTCATCCTGACCGCTCTCGGGGGCGTGAGCCGTACGAACTTGCGGTATTCTTCCACTCTGAACAGAATGGTCAGAAAGACCGCGGCACCGAGTATCCTGGATATCAGTGTCGCCCAGGCGGCACCTGCAACCCCGAGCCTTGGCGCTCCAAGATTGCCGTATATAAGTACCCAGTTGAGGAATATGTTGAGAATGTTGGTACCTATGGTTATCCACATCTCGTTTCTCGTGTTCCCGATGCCCTCGGAGAAGAAGCGTACGTTGAAGAACGCGATCATGGGGATGAAGCCGGCCACAATGATGAAATAGTATTCTCTGGCGTGTACCAGCACTTCCGGATCCTGTCCCATCCTGTCCATGAAGAATCCGGCCGCCAGCATCAGGGATGTCAGGAGCACTGCCATTATGGTGTTGAGCACTGCTGAATTGGCTAAGGCTACGGCGACAGATTTTCCGTCACCTTTGCCGAAGTGCTGTCCAATGGCTGGAGTGACCCCCTGCACGAATCCGCTGGCGAACACCAGTCCTATCATGATTATGGCATTGGCAAATGACACTCCTGCAAGTTCGGCGGCGCCGAGATGGCCTACCATTATGTTGTCGGCCAACTGCACAAGTATCTGTCCGGCCTGTGTGACCATTACGGGAAAAGCGACTTTAAGGTTCCGCCTGTAGAAGGGAATGTACTCTCTAAATGTCATGAATGCTTTCTGTTATACCTTTGTTGTATATGGCCGGCAAATGTAGTGAAAAATGTTTCGAAAAAAAGGACATGTCTGGCGGAATGGTATTATATTTGCACTTGATAAAATATTTAATTGATTATTAAATAGGCAATGAAAGAAAAGGGAGACAAAGACGTCAGGGAAGGGGATGACAGCAGCATGGAGATACGGATTCTGGCATGTGCGGAGAAACTTTTTCTTGACAAGGGGTACAGCCAGACCAGCATGACAGAGATAGCAAAGGAGGCCGGATGCACGCAGGCCCTGGTCCACTATTATTTCAGGACGAAGGAAAATCTCTTTTCCAAGATTTTCGAAGACAAGTTCCATCTGTTTGTGGAGTGCATGGTCTCCGAAGATGACGAGCGGCTGCCTTTGGACCGCATGCTGGAGGTCAGGATCAGCAGGCTCTTCAGTCTGATGGCCGCTAATCCCAGGCTTCCATTTATGTTCCTGAGCGAGTTCGTAATCAATCCTGACCAGCGGAAGAATCTTAAAGACAGTATTGTGTCGGTGTGCAGCGATGCGACTGCAAGGCTGGATGCCATAATCCATAAGGAAGTGGAGGCTGGCCGTATACGCAGGACGGATACGATGAGCATTACTCTCAACGTCTTCTCTCTTGTGGTCACCTTTTTCATATTCCTGCCTTTTCTGGAGGAGCTGGGCATTGTCAACGACTCCAACAGGGAACAGTTCATAGAGAACAGGAGGGCAGAGATACTCAATACCATAATAGGAAGTCTCAGACTATAATCATAGGAAAATGAATAAGATAGGAATATATATCATATGTGCGGCCGCTGTCTTGTCCTCACCGGTCCGCTCTGCCGGACAGGATATGAGACAGGACGATTCCGTATATACCATTGACCGGTGCTACAGTCTTGTGCGTGAAAATTATCCTCTTGTTGACAGGTACGGTCTGCTTGACCTCACGGAGGAGTATACCTTGAAAAATGCGTACATGAATTACTTTCCTCAGATATCTCTCTCCGGATCAGCTTCGTGGCAGACTCAGGCACTTGAATTTCCGTTTGACTTGAGTCCGTACGGGATTGACCTGCCCACATTCAGCAAGGACCAGTACGCGGCAGTGCTGGAGTTGTCGCAGGTGATATGGGACGGAGGCATGATAGCTGCAAACCGGGCTAATATCCGGGCTAAGGCTGATGTGGACATGGCGCAGCAGGACATGAACATGTATTCTCTGAAAGAAAGGGTGAATGACTTGTATTTCGGAATACTGTACATAGAGCAGCAGATACGTCAGACAGATATTCTGATGGAGGACCTCAGGCGGGAGTATGGACGGATAGAGAGCTGTATAGCGAACGGAGTGGCCAATGCGTCAGATCTGGACCTTATAGAGGTTGAGCGTATCACTCAGAAACAGAACCGTGAGACGCTTTCGTCGATGCTGGAAGCATATCTGAGAGTGCTTACCCTTATGACAGGTGTCAGGATCAGTTCTGCGGACCAGCTTGTCATGCCTGTGCCTGAGGGAATGGACAAGGAGGTTATGCTTTCCTCGCTGATTGATGCCGAGATCCGCCGTCCCGAACTGGAGCTGTACAAGGCGCAGGAACATGAGATAGACACTCAGCTCGACTACTGGACAGCCGGAGGTCTTCCGCAGATAAGCATATTCATACGCGGGGGTTACGGTCGACCTGGTCTCAATATGATGGACAATTCCTTCCAGCCGTTCGCCATCGGAGGTGTCAGATTGGTGTGGAATATCAGCAAACTGTATAGTCTGGGATATGGGAAGAAGATAGTGGATTACTCCAAAGGTCAGATCAATACATTGAGGGAGACATTCCTGTTCAATACCAATCTCCAGATTCAGGAGCAGGTGGCCGAGATCCGCAGGTATTTCAGGATGGTAGAGGATGACGAGAAGATAGTCGGATTGCGTGAGGACATACGCAGGTCTACCGAGGCTGCCGTGGAGAACGGCACCAAAAGCGCATCGGATCTTCTCTTGGATGTCAACAAGGAGAGTATGGCCCGGAAACAACTGATAATGCATCAGATAGAGATGATGAAGGCTCTATATGAGCTTAAAACGATAAAAAACAGCTAAATAAATTGACAGTGCTATATGGGAATAATTGGAAATAAAATGTATGTGAGACCGTTCGCAGTCTGTATGTTGCTTGTAGCTGCGGTTTCATGCAGGAACGACAGCAGCGGTAATGACGCTTCCGGTACTTTCGAGGCTACTGAGGTGGTTGTCTCTGCCGAGGCTTCAGGGCGTATAGTATATATGGACGTGCAGGAAGGAGAGGACCTGAAGGCCGGGCAAGTTTACGGGCTTGTGGACACTGTGCAGCTTTATCTGCAGAAAAAGCAGCTCGAGGCCGGGGTCAACGCAGCCTTGAGCCGGAGACGGGATGCGGCTACGCAGACAGCCTATATAAGGGAACAGATAGAGGTGAACAAAAGGGAGGCAGACCGTGTGCGCAATCTTATCAAGGCTGATGCTGCCAATACCAAGCAACTGGATGACATTACGTCTTCCATAAAGCTGCTCGAGACCCAGTTGGCGGCCACTGAGGCAGATATCGAGCAGAACAATACAGTGGCCGATGCTGAGGCCTCTTCTTATCAGGCTCAGATAGCGCAGGTCGACGAGTCCCTCAGGCGTTGCCGTGTAGTCTCCCCGATCGACGGTAAGGTCCTGGTAAAATACGCTGAACCCGGGGAACTGACAGCCGCCGGCAAACCGCTTTTCAAGATAGCGGACCTGAATAGAATGAGTCTCAGGGCATATGTTACCGGCAGCCAGCTTACAGGCATCAAATTGGGACAGAAAGTCAGGGTGTTTGCGGACTCCGGTGTGGACGGTGTAAGGGAATATGAAGGAACGGTTTCCTGGATATCCGACCAGTCGGAGTTCACTCCCAAGACTATACAGACGAGAGATGAGCGGGCCAATCTGGTCTACGCCATCAAGGTCTCGTTTGTCAATGACGGTTATGTGAAAATAGGGATGTACGGAGATATCAGATTCTGACAGTGGCTATGAACAGTGTGGAGGTCGATAGTCTGAGGAAAAGGTACGGGAGCAACGAGGCCCTTGGAGGAGTGTCTTTCAATGTGGGCAAGGGGGAGATATTCGGAGTGATAGGACCTGACGGAGCCGGCAAGACCTCCATGTTCCGCATCCTGACGACCCTTATCCTTCCGGACGGAGGCAGTGCCAGAGTGCTTGGGCTGGACGTGGTCAAGGAATATCATCAGATACGTGCGAAGGTAGGGTACATGCCGGGCAGGTTCTCCCTGTATCAGGATCTGAGTGTAGAGGAAAACATACGCTTTTTCGCCACACTGTTCGGTACTACGCTTGAGGAGAATTATCATCTGGTAAAGGACATCTATTCCTATCTGGAACCTTTCAGGAAACGTAAGGCAGGGGCTCTCTCGGGGGGAATGAAGCAGAAACTGGCCTTGTCCTGTGCCCTGATACACAAGCCGGAGGTGCTGTTTCTGGACGAGCCTACAACTGGGGTCGATCCTGTGTCCCGCAAGGAATTCTGGACTATGCTCACCCGTCTGAAGGAGCAGGGACTCTCCATCATTGTGTCCACTCCTTATATGGACGAGGCTACATTGTGTGACCGTATCGCCCTGATACGCAAGGGGGTATTTCTGGATACCGATTCGCCTGCAGATATCATGGCCAAGTTCAGCATGCCTCTTCTGGCGGTCAGCGGTCCGCACATGCCTGCCCTGCTCCGGGATATCAGGCGCATTCCGCAGGTATTCAGCTGTTTTGCTTTCGGGGATACCCATCATGTGGTGATGCGTTCGTCAGACATGTCCATCGAGGCGCAGATCAACCTGCTCAATACATCGCTTTTCGCAGGCGGTCACACTGACCTTGTCATAAAGCCCATCAGGCCTAATGTCGAGGACTGTTATATGTATCTTGATACTTTGGAGGACAAGTCATGAGCAGGATTCTTGCCAGGGATACGCAGCCGTTTCTGCGTGAGGGAGAGGTTATCCGGACAGAGGGACTTACGAAATCCTTCGGAGACTTCACAGCTGTGGACCATATTTCGTTCCATGTGGGCAAGGGAGAGATATTCGGCTTTCTCGGAGCGAACGGAGCCGGCAAGACCACGGCCATGAAAATGCTGTGCGGACTGAGCAGGCCTACTTCAGGCAGGGCTGTCGTGGCCGGATATGACCTGCGTTATGGCAGGGATGTCAAGAAACTTAAGAAAGTCATCGGTTACATGAGCCAGAAATTCTCGCTGTATGAGGATCTTCGGGTATGGGAGAATATCAGGCTTTTCGGTGGTATATACGGCTTGACCGACAAGGAAATAGCCGAGAAGACGGATGATCTGCTTGGCAGGCTCGGCCTGGAGGACCAGCGGAACAGGATGGTCCGTTCCCTGCCTTTGGGCTGGAAGCAGAAACTGGCATTTTCTGTGGCCATATTCCACAATCCGCATATAGTCTTCCTGGACGAGCCGACAGGTGGGGTTGATCCGGCTACCCGCAGAGGGTTCTGGGAGATGATATACGATGCCGCAGAGAGGGGGATAACAGTTTTTGTGACTACCCACTATATGGACGAGGCGGAATACTGCGACCGTGTCTCTATCATGGTGGACGGCAGGATCGCCGCTCTGGACTCCCCTGCGGTGCTCAAGGACAAATACGGGGTGTCAAGTATGGACGAGGTATTCAGAATGCTCGCAGGGAGGGCGAGGAGAGACTGATGGCAATGAGGGATTTCAAACGGTTCATGTCATTTGTGGCAAAGGAATTTGACCACATACTCAGGGATACACGGACGCTGATGGTGCTCCTTGTCATGCCGGTGGTGATGATTATTCTGTTCGGATTTGCATTGTCCACGGAGATCAAGGATGTGAAAGTGGCAGTGTATGACCCGTCCAAGGATGCTGCTACGGCCCGCATAATATCGCAGCTGGATGCGAGTGAGTATTTCACCGTAACGGCATCCTTGACTGGAGAAGACGGGATATTGCAGGCTTTTTTGGACAATACTGCGGACATAGTGCTGGTTTTCGAGGACAACTTCTATCACCGTGCCATGCACGAGAGGGAAGCCCGCATCCAAGTGGTAGTCGACGGCTCCAATACCAATATAGGTTCCATGGCAGTCTTCTATGTCAGCAGTGTTGTGGCTGATTTCCAGAAGGAACTGGCAGAGGAGGCGGCTCTGAGTGACGCAGGTGTCCAGAAATCCGGGGAAGGGCTGGCCCAGGTTTCCCCCGTGCGGATAACTACATCTACCAAAATGCTCTATAATCCGCAGATGAAGAGTGCCTTCAATTTCGTACCCGGAGTCATGGGCATGATCCTTATGCTGATATGCGCCATGATGACTTCGGTCTCCATTGTCCGGGAAAAGGAGAGGGGAACTATGGAAGTTCTGCTGGTCTCGCCTGTCAAGCCGTTCTCGATAATTATGGCAAAGGCGATACCGTATTTTGTAATATCCGCATTTATCCTGCTTACCATAATCTGCCTTTCGGTGTTCCTTATAAAGGTTCCGGTATCAGGAAGTCTGATGTGGATAATCATTGTGTCACTGCTGTTTATCCTCGTCTCACTGTCGATAGGCATCTTGATTTCGACACTGGTGTCCAGGCAGGAGGTGGCAATACTGATATCCGGTATGGTGCTTATGCTTCCGACCATGCTGTTGTCCGGAATGCTGTTTCCGATAGAAAGTATGCCGAAGGTGTTGCAGTGGGTGGCCTATACCGTGCCGGCAAAATGGTATATAGAGGCTATGAAAGTGATGATGATACAGGGACTTGGACTCCGGTATTGCCTTGATGCAGTGCTTGTGCTGTGCGGATTCCTGACCCTGTTTACCGGACTCAGTGTGCTCAAATTCAAAGACAGGCTATGATAAAGTATCTTATAGAAAAAGAGTTCAAGCAGCTGTGGAGGAATCCTTTTATCCTCTTCATCATCATAGCCTTGCCGGTACTGGTGATGCTGGTCTTCCCTTGGGCTACTACAATGGAGATCAAGAACGTCAATGTCGCGGTTGTGGACAATGACCGATCTGACATGTCCCGTCTGCTTGTGGAGAAGATCGCCTCGACAGAATATTTCGACATCACCGGAGTGTTTTTCCGCTCCGAGGAGGCGATGGAGGAAATAGAGTTCGGGAATGCCGACATCATAATAGAGATTCCGTATACCTTCGAGCGTTCGCTTACGTCTGAAGGCAGCAGTTCTCTCATGATCTCTGCAAATGCTGTCAATGGCACCAAGGCGAGTCTCGGGACATCGTATCTGGAGGTCATAGTGCAGGATTTCTGCAACGAAGTCAGTCTGGACGCAGGCGCGGTGACTCTTGCCCATGCCGGAGGCATATCTGTAGACTCGTATTACTGGTTCAATCCGGAGATGGACTACAAGATACCGATGATTCCTGCACTTATCATGCTTGTAGTGGCCCTAATCACCGGTTTCCTGCCGGCCATGAACATTGTCGGGGAAAAAGAAGCGGGGACAATCGAGCAGATCAATGTGACTCCCGTACCGAAGATAACTTTCATAGTAGGAAAACTTATACCGTACTGGATAATAGGTGTTGTTGTCCTTAGTGTGGGAATGCTGGTCGCATGGCTGCTGTACGGACTTGTCCCCAGAGGCAGTGTTCTTCTCCTTTACGGTCTTTCCTTTGTCTTCATATTCGGCATTTCCGGTCTTGGCCTCATCATATCCAACTATTCCAGCAACATGCAGCAGGCGATGTTCATGATATTCTTCATAATCATCGTATTTATTCTGATGTGCGGCATATTCACTCCTGCCAGCAGTATGCCGGAATGGGCGCAGGTCATATCCAGACTGGATCCTTTTACCTATTTTGCGGAAATCATAAGGATGATCTATCTGAAGGGCAGTACGTTCAAGGATGTGCTCCAGTATGTTTACCCTCTGCTCGGATTCTTTGTGCTGATTGTGACCTGGGCAGTGCTCAGTTACCGCAAGAGGGAGTAGAGGCCCGTACCTTTTGAGACAAAAATTCGTTTAGCTGAGAAAATTTTATGTACCTTTGCGGACACTCATGCATGATGCGTGGGCTCGAGTGGTGGAATAGGTAGACACGCAGGACTTAAAATCCTGTGGGCAGCAATGTCCGTACGGGTTCGATTCCCGTCTCGAGCACAATATTTGATCTTATTGTGCTGATAATTAAGGTGCTGTTTATTTTGAATGTCTCAGAAGTTATATCTCTACAGACAGACCATGTGCGTTTCCCAACCGATATTGATATCATTTCATCAACCTTTATAAACTGTGTCAGTAGATTTTTAAAATTACGGACACAATGGGGAACGGCCTGTTGATTTCAAGCGAGCCAGACTTCAGGCGTTGAT
>UQUN01000005.1 GCA_900544175.1 uncultured Alistipes sp. | reverse complement strand
CATATTTTTTATAACTTGCCACTGTTTATCAGTCAGGTTGGTTGGGTACTTATGCATAACTTTAATGTCTTGATAACCATAAAGTTACGAAAAATATCCCAATTAATCCACTGATTTACAACTAATTATAAATAAATTTAAACAGCTTCTAATAATGCTCAATGACTGAGCGGCTGCAGGGGCTACAGCAGAGCGAGCAGGGCCTCTATGTCGGCCTTTGAGGTCGCCCAGTCGGTGACCAGTCGTATCGCGCTGCGGTCCGAGTCCACATGCTCCCACATGGAGAAGGAGACCTCCCTGCGCAGTGCCTCTATCCTGCCGTTCTCCATGATGACAAACAGCTGGTTGGTCTGAGGCGGTATCAGGAAACTGTAGCCTTTGTCCTTGATCCCTTTGGCGAGCAAGTCGGCTGTCTCGATGGCGTTCAGGCCGTTCCGGGCGTAGAGCCCGTCGGTGAACAGGGTATCGAACTGGAGGCCCAGCAGCCGGCCCTTGGCCAGCATGGCTCCTCTCTGCTTGATGATGGAGAACAGCTCGCCAGTCAGTTCCGGACGCGGAATCACGAGGGCTTCCCCGAACAGGGCTCCGCATTTTGTACCTCCGATATAGAATATGTCGCAGAGTGAGGCGATGTCTTCAAGCGTGATGTCCGTCTTGTCTGATGCGAGGGCATATGCAAGTCTGGCTCCGTCCAGATACAGCGGAATGCGGTAGTTCCTGCATACGGAAGACAGGGCCTTAAGCTCATCCATAGTGTAGAGCGCACCGAGTTCGGTGGGATGGGTGATGTAGACCATGCCGGGTTCCACGATATGGGCGTAGTTCTCGTCGGCCCAGTAGTCTTTGAGGTATCTTTCCACGTCTTCCGCCTTCAGTTTTCCTCCATCGTGTCCGGGCAGGGCAATGACCTTGTGCCCGGTGGCTTCGACAGCACCGGATTCGTGATGGTTGATGTGTCCGGTGGCGGGCGATATCACGCCCTGGCAGTGTCTCAGTACAGCGTACATGGCAGTAGCATTGACCTGTGTGCCTCCGGTCAGGAAATAGACTCTGGCTTCCGGGCATCCGCAGGCCGCTCTTATACGTTCTATGGCGGACCTGCAATAGGGGTCGGCCCCGTAACCGAGGGTCTCGTCCATATTGGTCTCAATCAGTCTCTGGAGTACCGCCGGGCAGGCTCCTTTCATGTAGTCGCATTCGAAATTGAGCATATACGTGGAAATGCTAAAAGAGTTCTTTTTTGTGTATATCCTTGACTCTGAGCTGTATGTTGGCGATGCCGCGATAGTAGTTCTCGGCTATGGAATAACAGATGTCCACCGGGTTGCCGGCATGCAGGTGCTCGAAATGCTCGGCCCTGTTGAATGCTATCGCTGAAATGTAGCGGTAAGGCTCGTCCTCCTGTATGAGTTCCAGTTTCATGTGTCCGTTGCCGGAGCCGACCAGCCGTCCGTTGCCGTTGTCGTAGACGTTCTCCGTGATGAACACGGGTGACTGGTTGCCTGGGCCGAAAGGTTGGAACTGCTTCAGGATGCGGAAAAATTTAGGGGTTATCTGCTTGAAATCAAGATAGGTGTCTATCTGTACGACGGGAGTGAGTATGTCCTCGGTGATCTTTTCGGCCACTACTTTCTCGAATTTTTCCTCGAACGGTTTGAAATTTTCCTTTTTGAGGGTGAGTCCTGCAGCATACATGTGGCCTCCGTAGTTCTCGAGGTATTCGGAGCATTCCTTGATGGCTTCGTAAAGGTCGAATCCGGCGATGCTTCGTGCCGAGCCGGTGATGAGACCGTTTGACTCTGTGAGTACTATGGTGGGGCGGTAGAATGCTTCTACAAGTCTTGATGCCACTATGGCCACTACGCCCTTGTTCCACTTGGGGTCGAATACTACGGTGGACTTCCTGTTCCTGAAATCCCTGTCGTGCATCACCGAGTCTATGGCGGCCTTGGTTATCTGCTTGTCCACGCTTTTGCGTTCCTTGTTGTGAAGGTCGATGATCTTGCCAATGTTCTGTGCCTCCTCGTCGTTACGGGATACCAGAAGATGGACTGCTGTCCTGCCGGATTCCATTCGGCCTGCCGCGTTGATTCTTGGGCCTATCTTGAATACGATGTCGTCCACTGTTATCTTGTGGTTCTCCAGTCCGGACAGTTTTATTATGGACTGCAGGCCTTTTCTGGGCGATTCGTTCAGTTTCTCAAGTCCGTAGTAGGCGAGGATCCTGTTCTCGCCTGTCATTGATACCAGATCTGCGGCAATGCTCACTGCAACGAGGTCCAGAAAAGACTCTACCCAGGCGAAAGGAATGGACTTGCGCATTGCGTATGCCTGTATCAGCTTGAATCCTACGCCGCAACCGGACAGATCATCGAACGGATAGTTGCAGTCAGGACGTTTCGGGTCGAGAATGGCCACCGCAGGAGGCAGTTCCTCATCCGGCAGGTGGTGGTCGCATATGATCATGTCCATACCGAGTGATCTGGCATAGGCAATCTTCTCGACGGCCTTTATGCCGCAGTCCAATGCTACGATAAGGGTGTATCCGTTCTCGTGTCCCCAGTCGATGCCTTTATAGGATATTCCGTATCCCTCGTCGTAGCGGTCCGGGATATAGTATTCTACGTTTGGGTTGAAATTGCGGATAAACGTGTACATAAGTGCCACGGCCGTAGTCCCGTCCACATCGTAGTCTCCGTATATGAGAACTTTTTCCTCACTGGAAATGGCTTTCCCGAGTCTCTCCACGGCCTTGTCCATATCTTTCATCAGAAACGGGTCATGGAGTTTTGAAAGATCCGGCTTGAAGAATTCCCTTGCTCTGTCAGCTGTGGTTATATTGCGTTGTACCAATAAGTTCGCTAATACCTGGTCGATGCCCAGCTCTGCTGACAGGGCTCTGACAGCTGCGGGATTGCCTTGCTCTTTAACTATCCATTTTTTCTCGATTGCCATGACCGCAAAATTAACATATTTATTCAAAATGTTTAGAAGCCGTTTAAATTTTTCTCAAAAGATATTCGGGACTCTTACCGTACACCTCATAGTCTTAAAAAACAGACCATAGTGCAGCATGCTTCATGATATTGATCTGGATGTCAGTGTTTTAGTAAGTTGGGCACTGCTGCTGTGCCGCAGGATGGCTTTCCAGACAGACGTGCCGCCAAGACATGTGGTTTGTTTGCGGATAATCATTTTTTAAGATTCTTATTAAAAGAAAAAAGTTAAATTTGCCATTTCAAAGTTTAATGTTTTTAAAATGGAAAATAATACAGAGCTGAACGAGCAGGAGCAGAACCGGCGCGAAGCTGTGACCAGACTCAGGGAACTGGGTATCGAGCCTTATCCCGCCGCACTTTATGATGTCAATACCACCACTACAGAGATAAAGGAGAAATACGATCCTGAGAAATGCCCCTTTGCGGAGATTTCCATTGCCGGCAGGATGATGAGCCGCCGTATCATGGGGGCCGCGTCATTCATCGAACTGCAGGACTCCGAAGGCCGTATTCAGGTCTATGTCAAAAGGGACGAGATATGTCCTGGCGAGGACAAGATGATGTACAATACGGTCTTCAAGAAGCTTCTCGACATAGGCGATTTTATCGGTGTCAAGGGCTACGCCTTCATCACCCAGACCGGCCAGCTCTCTATTCACGCCAAGAGTCTGACTGTCCTCTCCAAGTCCCTCAGAGTGCTGCCCATCGTCAAGGAAAAGGACGGCGAGGTATACGACGCCTTCTCAGATCCCGAGCTCCGCTACCGCATGAGGTATGTGGATCTGGTGGTCAATCCACAGGTCAAGGACGTGTTTGTCAAGAGGACCAGGATAGTGCAGACCATGAGGGAATACTTCAACTCCTTCGGCTATCTGGAGGTGGAGACTCCCATTCTCCAGCCCATACCCGGAGGTGCCAGTGCCCGTCCGTTCATCACGCATCACAATGCCCTGGATATTCCTCTCTATCTGCGAATAGCCAACGAACTCTACCTTAAGAGACTGATTGTAGGAGGCTTCGCTGGAGTGTACGAATTTGCCAAGGACTTCCGCAACGAGGGTATGGACAAGACCCACAACCCCGAGTTCACCTGCATGGAGATATACGTGGCCTACAAGGACTACATCTGGATGATGGAGTTCGTGGAGAACATGCTGGAGAAAGTGGCCATGGCCGTCAACGGCAGGACTCTGCTGACCATCGGAGGCAACGAGATAGAGTTCCGCAAGCCCTACCGCCGCCTGCCCTTGCTCGACGCCATAAAGGAATACGCCGGAGTCGACGTGCGCGGAATGGACGAGGAGGCCCTGCGCAAAGTCTGCACGGACCTGCATATCGAGGTGGACAAGACCATGGGCGTGGGTAAGCTGATAGATGCCATTTTCGGCGAATACTGTGAGAAGCATCTGATCCAGCCCACCTTCATCACCGACTACCCGTGGGAGACCTCGCCTCTGACCAAGCGTCATCGCAACGACCCGTCCCTGACCGAACGCTTCGAGCTATTCGTAGGCGGCAAGGAACTGTGCAACGCATACAGCGAGCTCAACGACCCCATCGACCAGCTCTACCGCTTCAAGGAGCAGCTCAAGCTCAAGGACAAGGGAGACGATGAGGCCATGTACATCGACATGGATTTCGTCCGCGCACTCGAGTACGGCATGCCTCCGACATCCGGAATGGGAATGGGCATCGACCGCCTCACCATGTTCATGACCGGGGCCACTACCATTCAGGACGTGCTTTTCTTCCCTCAGATGCGTCCGGAGAAAAAGCCCGCCGCCCAGGACAATACTGAAGCATCTACAGCAAATGAAAAATAACCGGCACGACCGGGAGACCATTACCTCCCTACAGAATCCTCGGATCAAGGAAGTTACAGCCCTTCAGAGCAGTTCTTCCCTCCGCCGGGAGAAGGGTCTGTTTGTCGTAGAAGGTTTGCGCGAAGTACAGCGTTGTCTCGAGAGTGGTTTCCGTCTCCGAGCGGTGTTCTGTTGTCCAGAGATCTGTTCCAAGGGTATGCAGAGCGGTTTGCCCTCCGTTCCACCTTCGGAAGGAGAGACGCTATTTTTCGAAGTTTCCGAAGCGGTCTATGGGAAAATGGCCTACCGAAGAGGTACGGAAGGAATCCTTGCAGTGGTCTGCGGCAGTGCGCAGGACCGGTCGCTGGAGGCTCTTGACCGCATAATCTTCGGAGGTTCCGGCACAAATTGTCCTGTCCCTGAATACGCTCCCTTGATTGTTGTCGTAGAGTCGGTTGAAAAGCCAGGCAACTTGGGGGCAATGCTCCGTACAGCCGATGCCTCAGGAGTATCCGCAGTTCTGGTCTGCGACCCGCATACGGATCTCTACAATCCCAATCTGATCCGAGCCAGTCTTGGAGGGGTATTTACCAGCAATATAGCCGTATGCTCGTCGGCTGATGCAGTTGCCTGGCTAAAATCACACGGTATAAGCATACTGACAGCTCAGCTCCAGGACTCGGAACTGTACTACGACACCGACATGACCCGTCCTGCCGCCCTGGTATTCGGTACGGAAGCCGACGGCCTCACCGATATATGGAGACGCGCCGCCGACGCTCATATCCGTATACCGATGCTGGGTCACATCGATTCCCTCAATGTCTCTGCATCCATGGCAGTCCTTTGTTATGAGGCTCTCCGGCAGCGCCGTACCGTCATGACCTCCTCTACATAGCCCGTATCACTGTACGTTACTGACGCAATTGTCCGACATTCTAAACATCATTGCCATGACTGACCGCGACACTATCCCCATCGGTTGCCGGAGACTCGGCCTTATCGGCAATCCGATCGGGCACAGCCGGAGTCCTGTGCTTTTCCGGGAATATTTCGCTGACAGACCGGACATATTGCAGCGTTGGAGTTACGATCTGATTCAACGCGACAACTTCTCCGACGCATATTCAGTGTTTCTACGGGGCTATGTCGCCGTAAATGTTACCGCTCCCTTCAAGGAGGATGCTTTCCGCGCCGCAGACTCTTACGACTATTCCGCCCTGCGGTGTATGGCAGCAAATCTGCTGGTCAAGATACCGGTGGATGGCATCTGTTCAGTTGCACGGCAGGCCGGAGACGGAACTGTTCCATCGGCAGGCAGAGGACAACGTGTGGAAGACACCATTCCATTTTCGGACAGCGCATTTCAAATCATGGCGTACAATACCGACTTTGAGGCTGTTCAGGAGATAATCCGGCAAGAATATTCTGATTCTGAAGGATATAAGGCACTGGTAATCGGATGTGGCGGAGCTGGTAAGGCAGCCGCAGCAGCTGCTCTTGAGACCGGTATGCAGACAACCGTCTGTAACCGTACCATTGGCAGGTCACTGGAATATGTGGAGCACCTGCGTACATACGATCCTCATTCGTGCAGTGCCGTTCCACAGATTGTCGGATTGGACTCTGTTGAAATCAACTCCGAAGACCGTACCGTCCCTGGCCGTTTCCCTTTGCCTGCAGTGATGCGGCCTGCCGCTGATGAACTGCTGGCGGCCATCCGGGATTCCGATGTCATAATATATTCCCTTCCCGGTCCCGTCACCACCATCCGGCACTTGCTGACCGTCAGCCCGGACATACTGTCCGGCAAGACCGTCATAGAAGCCAACTACAAGGACCCGTTCCTGAATACCGTTCCATGCCGCCGCTATATATCCGGCCTTACCTGGCTGCGTCTCCAGGCCGTCGCCACCTACCGCATCGTTCTCGGTCCCTCCCTCCTTTCTGGTACGCACGGTTGCAGTTCAATATAACAAGCAGGCCGGTGAAGGTCAGACAGTCGTGCGGGCAAGGGCCTCATAGAAAGGCTCGCGCTCCTTGTACAGACGTTCGATGACCTGACGGAGAGGAACATCGCCTCGGTTCTCGAGGAGAGTGCGTCCGCCGGTATCCTTGGAAAGGCGCTCAAACAGGGTCTCTATGTCGGCTTTAATGTAGATGCAGTAAGTGAAGCGGGATATCAGGTCCCGGCACGCAGGAGTCGTTACAATGCCTCCGCCCAATGACAGGACCAAAGTGCATCTGGTCTTGTCTTCAAGGGTCTCCGGGTGTTCCGCAATATGCTCTTCCAGAATATCCTCAAGGCATGTTTCCTCTATCTTGCGGAATCCGCTTTCTCCGCTTTCCTCGAATATTTCGGATATGGTCTTTCCCTCGTTCTCTTCAATGTATGCATCAGTGTCTATCATGGGGGCTCCGAGTCTTTCCGACAGCTCCTTTCCGACAGTGGTCTTTCCGGCGGCCATGAAACCGATGAGTGATATGATCATTTGTCTTTTGGTTTAAAATAGTGTCGGCTCGTTGTCCTGACTTTCATCCCCATGTATGTTTTCTTCCCCGTAATCAGGAATCAGGTCGATGCTCTCACCGGCTTTTATGCTTCCGGATCCGGAATCTTCATATTCGGATGTCCGGTCCGGTTCCAGATCCAGTGGTGCCTGTTCCGGTCCGGTAGTGTCTTTATGCAGAGGATCTCCGAATGCTATGGCGGATATTTTCTCGCCGGCTCTCTTGCCTTTCGCCCGGAATCCCTTTACTCCGATGAACTCTCCGGCATCTATCACTGTCGGTTCTTTCGGTCTGTTGCCGGTAGGTATGAACTCTATGCGTACTGTCGGCCACGGATCTTCCGATACGGCGATCAGACGGGCTCCGTCTTCTGCCGGTATGAAATACTGGGCTGTATTGTCGCTCAGTTCGAGAGTGAAGCGCTTGATGTAGTAGTAGCCGGATGTCTTGTCCCAGTATATCGCCGTAAACACTTTCTCGGGATCGTACTTCTCCACGGTCAGCAGGTCTCCCTGGAAACGGGTGCTCAGGTCAAGTCCTGTCGTATAGAACGATCCGTCGCGGCATATGGCCAGGATGTGCTCGTCTCCTCTGAATTCTCCGAGCAGTTTGCCTCTTCCGTCTTCGTTGAGGCGGTCAATGTCATGGTCAAACCACATCTGCTTGCCTTCTATCGTGGAGACACCGGCTGATCGCAGCAGTATCTTCTGGACAGGATGTTTGGTGACGATATTGCCCATGGAGCCGCGTCCTTTTATGGCAAGAGTGGAGAAGTTGTAATCCATGATCAGCTTCTTTAGCTTGAGTCTCGGGCGTAGATAGATCTTCACCGTTTCAGCCTCGCCGTTCGGATTGGCCGAGAACCAGAGCACCTGGGATTCCGGGGTGCCTTTGGTAAGGTCGTACCACCTGTCCCTTATTATGCTCGGAACGGTGAATCTTTTGGCGTACATGTATCCGTTCCTGCCGTCGCGGTAGATGACATTGTATACTGTCCGGTTGTCTCCGCGTTTGAATATGGCTGCATGGATGATGTTTTTCTCAACGAACTGCTTGTCGGAGATTTTCCTGAGCGTGTACCGGCCGTCTTTGAGGAATACTATCACTTCGTCTATGTCGGAGCACTCGCAGATGAACTCGGCCTCCTCGATCTTCTTGGAAGACAATCCGATGAATCCTTCCTTGCGGTTGACATAAAGCCTGGCGTTGTTTACCACGACCTTCGATTCTATTATCTCCTCGAATGAGGCTATGCGCGTGCGCCTGGGATACCTGCTTCCGTATCTGTCCTTAAGGGACTGGAAGAACTTTATGCAGTATTCGGTAAGATGCTCTATGTTGTAGTTTATCTCGGCTTCCTTCTTCTCTATGGCCGCAATCTTGTCTGTCGCAGCCTTTATATCGAACTTGGATATCTTCTTTACCGGCTTTTCCACCAGTCTGGAGATGTCTTCGTCAGTGATTTTCTTGCGGAGCAGGTGCTGGTATTCCAGCATGGCGGTCTTGACATCCTTGAGCTGTCTCTCCCATGTCCTGGCGTCGTTCTCCAGTACCTTGTAGACCCTGTTCTCGAAGAATATCTTCTCAAGGGACGTATAGTGCCATTCGCTCTGCACCTCTTCGAGCCTTATCTCCAGTTCCTGACGTATCAGGCTCTTGGTCCTTTCCGTATTGTCCCTGAGAATGTCATCTACGCCCATGAAGTGGGGCTTCTTGTCCTTGATGACACAGGTGTTTGGAGAAATGCTCACTTCGCAGTCAGTGCATGCGTACAGGGCATCTATGGTCTTGTCAGGGGAGATGTCGTTGTACAGCTGTATTACTATCTCGGCGTGCTCGGCTGTGTTGTCGTCTATCTTGCGGATTCTTATCTTGCCTTTCTCGTTGGCCTTCAGTATGGAGTCTATGATCTCACTGGTGGTAGTCCCGAAAGGTATCTCGGTGATGACCAGCGTGTTCTTGTTTACTTTCCGGATGTCGGCCCTGACTCTTACCCTGCCTCCGCGGCGGCCGTTGTTGTAGGCCGACACATCTGCGAATCCTCCTGTCGGGAAGTCCGGATAGAGGCAGAAGTCCTCGCCTTTGAGTACGGCAATGGATGCGTCGATGAGCTCGTTGAAATTGTGCGGCAGTATCTTGCAGGCAAGACCGACAGCAATGCCTTCAGAACCTTGGGCGAGCAGCAGTGGAAACTTTACCGGCAGGTTGACAGGCTCGCGGTTGCGTCCGTCGTAGGAATTGACCCATTCTGTGAGTTTGGGATTGAAAAGCACCTCGTTGGCAAACGGTGTCAGGCGTGCCTCGATGTATCTTCCGGCGGCAGCGGGGTCTCCTGTCAGTATATTGCCCCAGTTTCCTTGGCAGTCTATGAGCAGCTCCTTCTGGCCAAGCTGGACTAATGCGTCCTTGATGGATGCGTCTCCGTGAGGGTGATACGGCATTGTCGCTCCGACCAGACTGGCGACTTTGTTGAAACGTCCGTCGTCCTGTGTCTTCATGGCATGCAGAATCCTTCTCTGCACCGGCTTCAGTCCGTCCTCTATATGCGGTACAGCACGTTCGAGTATCACGTACGAAGCATAGTCCAGGAACCATTCCCTGTACATCCCGGACAGCTTGTACTTTTTGGTACCGTCGGAGATGACCTTGTCGAACTTGCTGGACGCGGATTCTCCGTCGTTCCCGTCCAATTCATCCATGATGTCCATGTCTTCTATTTCTTCATCATCTCTGCTCATGGTGTGTGCTTTTTCTTTCTATGAACGGCAAAAATAAGAATAATTTCGGAAAAATACCGGCTCGTCAATAGCCGAAGGACGTCAGCTTCCGCTCGTCGTCCCTCCAGTGAGGCTCTACTCTGACGTACAGTTCGAGAAATACTTTTTTCTGGAAAAAGTCCTCCATGTCAATGCGGGCCTGGGTACCCAGGCGTTTGAGAGCCGATCCCCTGGAGCCTATGATGATGCCTTTCTGCGAGTCCCGCATGACATTGATGACGGCCCTGATTCCGTACCGGTCCTCATATTCCTTGAATTCCTCGATAACGACCTCCGAACAGTATGGAATCTCCTTCGAATAGTTTGTCAGGATCTTCTCCCTTATGATCTCTGAGGCGAAGAACCTGAGATTCCTGTCCGTGAGGAAATCCTTGTCGTACCACGGCTCGCCTTCCGGCAACAGCTCCAGTATGCGGTCGAATATGCTGTCAAGTCCGAATCTTTCTTTTGCCGACACTGCCATGATGTCCGCATCAGGAACATCTTCCGCCCATTTCCCGATCAGGCTGCTTACTGTCTTCTGGTCGCTGAGGTCGATCTTGTTGATAACTATAATGACAGGACATCTGACAGACTTCAGACGTTCTACGTAACCTGAGTTCTTGTCGCTTTTCTCGACAACGTCGGTCACGTACAGGATGATGTCCGCATCGCTTATGGCTGTGTCCACGTATTCCATCATGCTGCGCTGAAGCGAGTATGCCGGTTTCAGTATTCCCGGGGTGTCTGAGTAGACTATCTGATAGTCGGTCCCGTTCACTATGCCCATAATGCGGTGCCTCGTAGTCTGCGCCTTTGATGTGATTATGGAAAGGCGCTCTCCTACAAGCGCATTCATCAGAGTGGATTTGCCCACATTGGGGTTGCCTACGATGTTGACGAACCCGGCTTTGTGGTGCTGGTTACTCATATAGGTTGGATTTGAGCATGTTCACTTCCTCATCGCTTAGAAATCTCCATTGGCCGCGGCGCAGGTTCTTCTTGGTGAGTCCGGCGAAGTACACTCTGTCCAGCTTGCGGACCCTGTAGCCGAGTGCCTCGAACATGCGGCGGACTATGCGGTTCTTTCCGGAATGGATCTCTATGCCGATGATATTGCGCTCATCTCCGTTGTATGCAACCTCGTCGGCGTATGCAGGACCGTCATCCAAGTCAATGCCGTCTACCAGCTTGTCCATATCCTCTGACTTGACATTCTTGTCCAAAGTGACCTGATACACTTTCCTTTTCTGGTATGACGGATGCGTCAGTCTCTCGGCCAGTTCCCCGTCGTTTGTAAGCAGCAGCACTCCCGTGGTGGATTTGTCCAGACGTCCTACAGGGAATATCCTCTCTGGGCACAGACTGCGGCTTATCAGCTGCATCACGTTCTTTTCGGCGTGAGGGTCGCTCAGGGTAGTCACAAAGTCCTTCGGCTTGTTGAGCAGGACATATACCTTTTTTTCTCCTTTGAGACGTTCCCCGTTGAAGCGGATGTCGTCGTCCGGCTTGACCTTTACGCCCATTTCGGTTACGATATTCCCGTTTACAGTCACGAGTCCTGCCGCGATGTATCCGTCGGCTTCCCTGCGGGAGCATATTCCCGAGTTGGCGATGAACTTGTTGAGACGGATCAGCCCGTCATCGTCCTTGGCTGCAGGAACGGTGTTTGCAGGTGCCTTTGCCTTCGGACGCGGAGTCCTTATCCTGTACTGGAACTCCTTGTCTTGCTGTCCGCTGTTTTTTCTGGCTGCACGGGGAGCCTGTCCGGTATGCGGCGATTTCTTCTGGCCCTTCTGGTTCTGAGAAGTCCTTCCGCTGCTCTTGCGTGCAGGCCTGGTGCCCTCTCTGTCCGCTGTACGCGGTTTACGTTCTCTTGAATGCCAGGTAGCGTCTTTGCTCTCTGTGCGGGTTCTGTTGTCTGTTGTCTCTATGGACAATCTGTGATCAAGCCCCTCCCGGGTCGGTGATCTTTTAATGCGAGGTCTCATTGGATGTTGAATATTTTGTCGAATTTGGATGCAAAGGTATGTCAAACGGAGATAAATTCCTATTTTTACATTATGATTCATCAGTGAGGAAGTTATGGAGAGGAGAAAAACGTATCGGTTCAGGAGACGGATGGCCCTTCTGGCCGAGAACGCGGACATGGCGTTCAGGGCCATACGGTCCAACAGGCTAAGGTCGTTTCTGACGATAGCCATCATCGCTTTGGGTATCACGTCGCTTGTAGGCATTCTTACTGCCGTGGACTCGATGGATGCTGCGCTCAGGGATGCATACGGGCGCATGGGGGCCGGTGTCATCACTGTCAGGTCGCAGTATACCGTTCCGTCCGGCAAGGGACGCGTACGCAATCCTGTGGAGATATCCAGAGTCCAGGCGGAGCGGTTCGTGGAGCATTACAGAAGTCCGGCTGTTGTGTCCATATTCTCGACAGTCGCGGACAATGTCCGGGCCGTTGCCGGAAGCCGCAGGACCAATCCGACTGTCAGTGTCATCGCGGTGGACAGGAATTATCTGAGATACAGTATGCTGGAAGTGGAGGACGGCCGGGATTTCACTCAGGAGGACATTGATGCGGGACGCTTTTACTGTATCGTGGGAAGCAATGTGGCCGTGGCTCTGTTCGGCCAGGATTCGCCTGTCGGACAGGCCTTGCACATATCAGGACGTACTTATATGGTGGTGGGAGTTGCAGTGGAGGTCGGTAATACGGCTTCGGGCGGGATGGACGACTGCATACTGGTGCCGTATACCAATGCCGTGGCCAATCTTGTCTCGTCGCGGCCTGATTTCGTCATAGGCATTCTGCCTGAGGCAGGAACTGCCGCCGGAGAAGCGGCGTCGGATGCGGAGATGACGTTCAGGGCTGTCCGTCGTCTTGCTCCTTCGGATGAATCCGACTTCAGGGTAAACAGAAGCGAGGCAGTGATGGCTGAACTGGACGACACAATGGGAACACTTACGGCGGCGGCGATGGTGATAGGGCTTATTACTCTGACAGGTGCTGCGGTAGGACTTATGAACATCATGCTGGTGTCGGTGCGCGAACGGACAAAGGAGATCGGAACGCGGAAGGCCATGGGTGCCTCTTCCAGGCGTATAAAGGCTCAGTTCCTTATGGAATCCGTGCTGATAGGGGAGCTTGGCGGTATGGTCGGGACGGTATTTGGCCTGCTGGCAGGCAATGTGGTGGCTGCCTTCATGCATTCGTCATTTGTCATACCATGGCTTTGGATTGTGATGGCTCTTGCAATATGCATGGGAGTGGGGATATTCTCCGGTTATATTCCGGCTACGCGTGCGGCCGCCATGGATCCTATAGAGTGCCTGCGCTATGAGTAGCCGGATTCTGAATAATCAGTGCCGGACTTGCAGAGTATGCCGGATTTGCATATTTTTGTGCCCGTTATTCGTAATAAGGACGCGACAATGGAAATACTGCAACAGGCAATTGACTTCATACTGCATATTGACCAGCATATGATCGAACTGGTCCAGAACTACCATCTTTGGACTTATGCCATACTTTTCGCCATTATTTTCTGTGAGACGGGACTCGTAGTGACCCCGTTCCTGCCGGGAGATTCGTTGCTGTTCGTGGCCGGGGCCATCACTGCTTTGCCGGACATGCCGCTGGAGATAGGCTGTCTGGTGCCGGTAGTGTTCGTGGCGGCGGTTCTTGGAGACACATGCAACTATGCTGTAGGGCACTTCTTCGGAAAGAAACTGTTCAGCAATCCTGATTCAAGGATATTCCGACAGAGCTATCTGGAGAAGACCCACGGTTTTTTCCGCAAATACGGCGGAAAGACCATAATACTGGCCCGTTTTGTCCCGATTGTCCGGACTTTCGCTCCGTTTGTGGCAGGCATGGGCAGGATGAACTACTATTATTTCATGATGTACAATCTGACCGGAGCGGCATTGTGGGTGTGTGTCTTCTGTTTTGCCGGATATTTTTTCGGAGATCTGCCTTTTGTGCAGGAGAACCTCAAGATCCTGCTGCTCGCAATCATAGTCATTTCCTTCATGCCGGCTGTGGTTGAAGTTATCCGAGCCAGAATCAGGGCCATGCGTTCAAGCAAGGTGTGACTTCCTGCCGGACCGGGCCTGTATTCTGCATGGCCCCGGAATCTATTTCAGTGTGAATACGTAGGATATGGTGCCTTCCTGAACGGCCGGTGCAGACTGGCTTATGTTGAATTTTGCCTCCAGTGCGGCTTTTCTGGCAGCTTCCCACAAGGTGGCGTCCTGCACGGTAGTGCCTTTTACGCCCGGTATGGCATTGATGACGGTCCCGTACTGGTCAACGGTGATGCGGACCACTACGGTGCCTGACTTCGCGACAGTATAGGACGGAACCGGAAGGTTGCCCATTACCGTGCGGCCTTCAAGTCTGGCGGTGGGCATGCCGTCAGGGTTGCCTTCATCCGTGTTTCCCAGCGTGTGTCCGGCCTTAAGTCTGTCTGTCACTTTCTCCGCCACCTGTACGGCGGCACTGTCCTTGTCATCATTCCTGTTGGCTGAAAACAGTGCTCTTCTGTCTATAGGTTTCGGTCTGGGAGGTTCCTGGACATCGATGTCTCCGTCATTGCCGACCGTGGTTTCCGGACCGGTGTTGTCAGCCTCGGCTGCCACGGGGGCTTCGGATTTCTGGACCAGGGTGACCTCTTTCTCTGGAGAAGCCTCCTCCGCCTTCGGTTCCACACCGACAGCCGTCCGTATGGGAACCGGTTCCGGAGGCTCTTCCTGCATGGGGTCAGGGAACTCTATCAGCATTCCGCTGACCGGCGGCTCATAGTCTGTCTTCCTGATGCCTGCCGTTGTCAGGATGATCAGGAGAAGACAGTGTGCAGCAGCTGTCAGTATTATGCCGGCATATTTCTCTTTATCTTTCATTCTCTATTCAGGGGAAGTGGCCAGGATTACCTTGTACTTGTTGCGTTTTGCAATGTTCATAAGATTGACTACCTCTTCTATGGGGACTGTCTTGTCCGCGTAGATGGAGAATGTGGGGTCATCGGAGTCCTGGAGCAGCGTCTGCAGTTCCGGCTCTATCTCGTCGAACCTGACAGGGGTGGATCCGCCGTTGATGTGGTATGTGAAAGTGCCCTGTTCCGGGTAATGCTTGATGGAAACACTGACCGTTGCCTTGGTCGAAATCTGGTTGGTGCTTTTGGGCAGCAGCAGCTTCAGCGCGTTAGGATTGATCAGTGTGGATGTCACTAAAAAGAATATGAGCAGCAGGAAAACGATGTCGGTCATGGACGACATCGAGAAAGCCGGCTCTGCTTTTGTCCTTCGTTTGATTGCCATTGTCAGTCGTTTTCTCCTGTTCCGGATTTCTTGCTGTTCAGTGTGTCCATGAGCTCCATGGTGTAGCTCTCCATCATGAATACGATGTCATTGATCCTGGCTGTGAGATAGTTGTAGCCGAAGTAAGCTATTATGCCTACTATAAGTCCTCCCACTGTGGTCACCATTGCCGTGTATATACCGCCCGAGAGCAGGGTGATGTCAATGTTGCTGCCTGCCTGGGCCATGTTGTAGAATGCCTGTATCATTCCGATCACGGTCCCGAGGAATCCTACCATAGGGGCGCCTCCGGCAACTGTGGCCAGCATGGGCAGTCCTTTCTCGAGCTTGGCGATTTCGATATTGGCAGTGTTCTCAACCGCTGTCTGGATGTCCTGGAGGGAGTTGCCGGCTCTTTTGAGTCCGGTTCCGACCATGTTGGCTACAGGAGATCCGTTCTCCCTGCACATTTCTGTGGCCGCATTTATTTTGCCTTCAAGTATCAGGGCCTTTATGTTGTTCATGAAGCCGGGAGCAGTTCTGGATGCCTGCCGTATGGCCCACCATCTGCTGCCCAGTATGTAGACTGCTATTATGGAAAGTATCAGAAGTACGATCATGAGCCATCCTCCGGCCACTGCCATTTTGATGAGGGACATTTTTTCGGGCTGGGCCGTCTCCTGGATCAGGATCTCAGGGTTCACTTGCAACAAATTCGATAACATAACAATGAAAATGAGATTGGATTATAGTTAATATTATTGGAAATCGGTGATGCTGTCAGGATATCCGATATCTGACAGGAAAAGCGCATGTCCTGGTACGGACTGTCCTGCCGAGCTTCTGTCTCCGGACAGCAGTATGTCCAGTATCCACTCAGGCTGTCTTTTTCCGCGGCCTATCTCCACCAGTGAGCCTACAACGGCCCTTACCATATTGCGCAGGAACCTGTTGGCGGTAATGGTGAAAACCATGTATTCGGTGTCAGGCACCGCAACAGGTGACGGAGTGTAGGGGCTCCAAATGGCATGTGTGACATCGCAGATAGATGATCCGGACGAGCCGCCGGCCTTCTCGAAGCAGCTGAAGTCCTTGCGTCCAGTCAGGTATCCGGCCCCCTTGTTCATGGCTTCCATGTCGAGCGGGAACTTGCACATCCATGAGAACTGCCATGCGAACGGGTCCTTTCCCCTGTGAATGTAGTATCTGTATGTCCTGCTAACGGCATCGAATCTGGCATGTGCGTCGTCCCTTACTCTGTAGATGCGGTTTATGACTATGTTTTTCGGCAGGATGGCATTTATTTTGTAGACTATGCGGTCGTGCTCCTTGAGTATGTGAGTGTCATCTGAGTCGAAATGGGCGGTGAACATGGAGGCGTTTACTTCTGCATCGGTCCTTCCGGCTCCTGTGACGGAGGTTTTCTTCCCAAGTACGGTGGACAGCGCCCTCTGGACCTCATCCTGGATGCCGATGGCGTTCAACTGCGACTGCCAGCCGCTGAATCCTGTGCCGTTATAGGATATTGAAGCAAAAAACCTCATTGTGGAAGAAAATCGTTATTTTTGTAAAATCAGACAGCAAAAATACAAATATTTTGATATGGACACCGTAAACATTAAAGAATTGAACGAGCGGATTCAGAAAGAGAGCGCCTTCGTGGACATCCTCTCCATGGAGATGACAAAGGTGATAGTCGGACAGAAGCATCTGGTGGAGAATCTGCTTATCGGTCTTCTTGCCAACGGGCATATTCTTCTTGAAGGAGTTCCCGGTCTGGCCAAGACATTGGCGATCAATACCCTTGCTTCCTGTGTGAATGCCAGGTTCAGCAGAATCCAGTTTACTCCGGACCTATTGCCTGCCGACCTTGTCGGGACAGTGATATACAGTCAGAAAAGCGAGCAGTTCCAGGTCAAGAAAGGCCCTGTGTTCGCCAACTTCGTGCTCGCCGATGAAATCAACCGTTCTCCTGCGAAGGTGCAGTCAGCTCTTCTGGAGGCCATGCAGGAGCGTCAGGTGACAATAGGTGACCAGACATTCAGACTTCCGGAGCCTTTTCTGGTCATGGCTACCCAGAACCCGATAGAGCAGGAGGGGACCTATCCGTTGCCTGAAGCACAGGTAGACCGTTTCATGCTCAAGGTCGTGGTGTCATATCCGAAGAAAGAAGAGGAGAAACTCATCGTCCGCATGAACAACGGCGGCACGTTTCCCAAGGCATCGGCTGTCCTTCAGCCCGAGGATATAGTAAAAGCCCGCTCCGTGGTGAGGGATGTCTATATGGACGAGAAGATAGAGAGGTATATCGTGGATATCGTTTATGCCACACGTACTCCTGGGGACTATGGACTCAAATCTCTGAGTGACATGATATCTTACGGTGCTTCTCCCCGTGCGTCCATATCTCTTGCCATGGCGTCCAAGGCATATGCGTTCATAAAGAGGAGGGGCTATGTGATTCCGGAGGATGTACGGGCGGTGTGCTATGAGGTGCTCCGTCACCGTATAGGTCTGACTTATGAGGCCGAGGCGGAGAATCTCACCAGTGAGAACATCATTTCGGATATTATAAATGCAGTGGAGGTTCCGTAGTCTATGGACAGCAACGAACTGTTGAGGAAAGTAAGGAAGATCGAGATCAAGACCAAGGCTCTTTCAAGTCAGATCTTCGCGGGCGAATATCATTCTGCGTTCAAGGGACGCGGTATGGCGTTCAGCGAGGTGAGGGAGTATCAGCCGGGGGATGATGTCCGCAATATGGACTGGAATGTGACGGCCCGTACCGGAGTCCCTCACATAAAGGTGTTCGAGGAGGAAAGGGAACTGACAGTGATGCTTCTGATAGACGCCAGTGCCTCGGGACTTTTCGGCACTGTTTCCAAGACCAAGAAGGAGCTTGCCGCCGAGATTGCCGCCGTGCTGTCGTTCTCGGCGTCCAGCAACAATGACAAGGTGGGGGCGTTGTTCTTCAGTACGAGGGTGGAGAAGTTCATTCCGCCGAAGAAAGGGCGCAGCCATCTTCTCAGAATCATCAGGGAGGTTCTGGAGTTCAGGCCTCAGGAGAAAGGTACCGATATAGGAGAGGCGCTCCGTTACCTTACAAATGCGATAAAGAAACGCTGCACTGCCTTCCTTCTTTCGGATATGCTGGACGTGGACAAGGAGACCATGCATCCCAATTACGAGGATGCCTTGAAAGTGGCCGTGAACCGGCACGATATATCCGTAATCAACATATATGACGAGAGGGACCGCAGTCTTCCTGATGTGGGGCTGATACCTGTCAGGGACAATGAGACAGGTCGGATACAGTACGTTGATACATCCCTGAAATCGGTCAGGGATCATTATGCGCGATGGGCGGCGGGGGCTTATCAGGAGACCCTTGTGCTGCTTAGAAAATACAAAGTGGATACAGTCAGTATAAGAACGGATCAGGATTATGTCAGGAGTCTTGTCGCCCTTTTCAAGACAAGGGCGTAGAATAGTGGGCAGATTGCGTGCCGCGGCCGCTGTGGCGGTGTTGGCGGTGATGTCTGCGGCGGCCGTCTCAGCTCAGGAGATACTTTCGGCTTCCGTGTCAAGGGACACTATACTCATAGGTGATCAGGTTGAGTGGAAATCGGAGATAAAGGTGCCTCGCGGCATGACCGTCAGCATAGACTCGATGTCCGGGTATGTAGTTCCGGGAGTCGAGCTTATAGGCGGGTTCAAGATTGATACGGTGGACAGGGGCAGGGATTTCTCAAAAGTGGAGACAACAGCCCTGATCACGTCTTTTGACAGCGGCAGCTACATGCTTCCGCCTCTGGTGGTTTATTTCTACAGGCACGGGGAGGCGGCTGATACCATGAGACTTCCGGAAGTGCCTCTTGAAGTGACAACCATACCTGTCGATACGGCTTCCTACAAGATGTACGGTATCAGGCCCCAGTTCCGTTATCCTGTGACTTTCAAGGAAGTGTACCCCTGGGTGTTGATTGCAGTGGCGGCTGCGGCCGCAGTGTACCTCATATTCCGCCTGATATCAGGACGCAGGAAGAGCCGGCCGCTCTTCGGAAGCAAGCCGGGCCATGAGGATCCTCCTCACATAGTGGCTTTGAGAGACCTGGACAGGATAAGAAGTGAGAAATTGTGGCAGAAAGGCAAGGAGAAGCAGTATTATACGGATATAACCGACACTCTCAGGGTCTATATTGAACGACGTTTCGGGATCAGGACCATAGAGCGTACTTCAAACGAGATATTGTCGGACCTGTCCACCAAGGAAATCTCCCCGTCCGATTTCGAGGCTGTCAGGGAACTTTTCACTACGGCGGATCTCGTCAAGTTCGCCAAATATATGGCATCGGAGGCCGATAATGAGAATGCCGTCCCTGTCGCTGTAAGATTTGTGAACGATACATTCATGCAGGAACTGGAGGCTGATAAAAAAGATGAGTGACATGTTTTTCGAATATCCATGGGTGCTGTACCTGGAATTTCTCCTTGTACCGATGGCAGCGGGCTATGTGTGGTCTCAACTGCGCAGGAAAAGGCCGTATGTATCCTTGTCGACGACAGCCGGACTGGGGCGGCGGAGTGCCGGTCCGGCCGGTGTCCTGAGACATCTGCCGTTCGTGCTGCGCATGATAACCGTTGCGTTGATTATAATAGCCATTGCGAGACCGAGGTCATCATCCAACGTGACCAAGACCGACGCGGAAGGCATAGACATAGTGCTGGCTCTGGATGTGTCTACCAGTATGCTGGCAAGGGATTTTACTCCCGACAGGATAGAGGCGGCCAAGAATATTGCCATAGAGTTCATATCGCAGAGACCTTCTGACCGGATAGGAGTCGTGGTTTTTGCCGGAGAAAGCTATACACAGTCCCCGCTGACTACGGACAGGGCAACACTGATCAACCTGATAAAGGAGATAGAGTGCGGCCTTATAGATGACGGGACGGCCATAGGTAACGGACTTGCCAACGCAGTGGCGCGCCTGAAGGATTCCAAGGCCAAGAGCCGTGTAGTGATACTGCTGACAGACGGAGTCAACAACAGCGGAGAGATCACGCCGCAGACAGCCGCCGAGATTGCCAAGACTTATGGAGTAAGGGTATATACTATAGGTGTGGGGGCACATGGAAAGGCTCCTTATCCGGTGATGACTCCTTTCGGGGTACAGGTGATGAACGTGGACGTGGAGATAGACGAGGAACTGCTCAGACAGGTGGCTGAGGAGACGGGAGGACAGTACTTCAGGGCTACGGACAACACCAAGCTGATGCAGATCTACGGGGAAATCAATCAGATGGAGAAGGTCAGGATAACGGTTGACTCATTTCCGGTATATACAGAGGAATTCGGCCGTTTCGCCGTGCTGGCTCTGGCCGCGTTCCTTTTGGAGATAGTTTTGAGAATTTTCGCAGCAAGGAGGATAGCATGATTTATCTGGCACAACCATTATACCTGTTGTTACTCTGCCTCGTGCCGCTGCTGTATGTGGCATACTGGATTATGAGGAGGTTGAGGAAAAAGAGGATTGCCCGTTTCGGGGACGCAGGGCTTGTTGACCGTCTCACACCGCTTGTGCCTGTAAGGAAAGGGTGGTTGAAGTTGACGCTCATATCCCTGGCGTTGATATTTTTCAGTATAGGGATGGCAAGGCCGCAGCTTGGAGCCATACTCAAGGAGAGGGAGGTTACCGGAGCTGAGATTATGGTCGTGCTGGATGTCTCCAATTCCATGCTGGCCCAGGATTATTCTCCCAATCGTCTGGAACGGGCAAAACTGGCTATATCAAAACTGGTGGACGACCTGCAGGGAGACCGCATAGGACTTATAATATTCGCAGGAGAGTCTTTCGTGCAGCTTCCGATAACATCCGACTATGTCTCGGCAAAGATATTTCTCAATTCCATCACCACGGAATCCGTTCCAGTGCAGGGGACGGCGATAGGGGAAGCCATAAGGACGGCTGTGCGCAGTTTCACATCCGACAGCGAGGGCAGCCGGGCCATCATACTTATAACGGACGGAGAGAACCATGAGGATGATCCGGTGGCTGCCGCCAAGGATGCCGTGGAGATGGGTGCCAGAGTATTCTGCATAGGTGTCGGCTCTACCGAGGGAAAGCCTGTTCCGATGGACGGCGGCCTGCTCAAGGATAAGGACGGCAATATCGTCGTGACCCGTCTTGATGAAGCCACATTGAGAGAGGTGGCGGCTGCCGGGGACGGAACATACGTGAGAGCCGGCAATACGGAATTCGGTCTCAATCCCATAATAGACGAGATTCGGGACTTTGACGCGAAGAAGTATCAGTCGGTAGTCTTCGAGGAGTTCGACGAGCAGTATATGTACTTTTTCGCAATAGCATTGTTTTTCATGATGATAGAATTTTGCATATCAGGTACGCGCAACCGGAGGAGTCTGTTCGGACGCGGAAAAGGCCTTGCGGCAGTGGCGGCTGTGCTCGTTCTGTTCCCTGTGGCCATGTCGGCCCAGGACGACCGTTCTGAAGTCAGAAAAGGCAACAGGGCGTTTGAGAAGGGGGAGTACCGTGAGGCTGAGGTGGAATACAAGAGAGCCTTGCTGAAGGACTCAGCGTCTGTTACGGCCAGATACAATCTCGGCAATGCGCTGTACGAAGCCGAGAGTTACAATGAGGCCGGACTGTATTATAAAGGTCTGGGAGATACGTTGAAGAATCTTTCTTCATCCAAGGCTTCGGACTTTTTTCACAATAGCGGCAATCTTGCGCTCAAGCAGAAAAAGTATCAGGAGGCAGTGGATGCCTACAAGGAGTCACTGAGACTTATGCCAGACAATATGGAGACAAAGTCGAATCTGGCTTATGCCCAGAAGATGCTGGAGCACCAGCAACAGAGCCAGCAGCAGCAACAGCAGCAGCAACAGCAACAGAACCAGCAACAGAATCAGAATCAGAATCAGCAACAGAACCAGGACAATCAGCAGCAACAGGATCAGGACAGTCAGCAGAATCAGGACCAGAACAACCAGGATAATCAGCAGGATCAGCAGCAGAACCAGAGCCAGCAGGGGGATGGTCAGTCTGAAATTTCACCTCAGGCAGCGCAGCAGCTGCTTCAGGCTATAGAGGACAAGGAGAAACAGACACAGGACAAGGTGAAGAAGGCCAAGGCTTTGCAGCAGAAGTCCAGAAAAAAAGAGAAAAATTGGTAAGATGAAGAAGATAGGAATAATAAGAAGAATTGTTATATCCCTGTTGGCGTGTACGGCATGCGTGCTGCCTTCCGCAGCGCAGGATTCCTTCACCATAGAGGCACCCTCTGTGGTCTCCACGGGGGAGATATTCAGTATCATGTATGTGGCGACGTATGAGGATGGCCGTGTGTCGGATTTCTCCTTACCGGATCTTGAAGGAATGGAAGTGCTTGCCGGACCGGCTCCGTCCACTTCGATGAGTTTCCAGAGCAGCAATGGAAAGAGCAGCACTGTCCGTACGCAGAGCTATACCTATACAGTAAGTGTGGGCACTGAAGGATATGTGACGATACCGTCAGCTTCTGTGAAGATAGGCGGCAAGTTGTATGAAAGTGGGACAAAGACAGTGGAGGTGATAAAGGGTACCCGTCAGGATTCTGGAAATGGCCAGGAGTCGGCTACGCTTAGTGCCGGTGATGACATAAAGCTTGTACTGACAGTGAGCAAGACCAAGGCCGTTGTGGGTGAGCCGGTGACAGCAACGTTGAAACTTTATGTGCAGTCCTCTACGATATCCGGATTCGAGGATGTGCGTTTTCCGTCGTTTGACGGTTTCTGGAGCCAGGAGACAGATTCACCTCAGAACATACATTTTGAGAGGGAAAAATATGACGGGGACATATACAATGCTGCCCTTCTATGCCGATATATGCTTCTTCCTCAGCAGACAGGAGACCTGAGCATTGATCCGGCGGAACTGGTGTGCCTGCTGCAGGTCAGGAGCCGGCGTTCCGGGCCGAGATCTGTCTTCGATGATTTCTTCGACTCGTATCAGACTGTCCGCAAGAGAGTGACCAGTGAGCCGGTGACAATACACGTCTCCCCGCTTCCGTCCGGGGCTCCTGAGTCATTTACCGGAGGAGTAGGATCGTTCAGCATGTCGGTGTCTTTCGACAAGGACAGTGTGAGCGCCCATGAGGCATCCTCCTTGAAGGTGACTGTGTCAGGGACAGGCAATCTCGGTCTTATAAATGCTCCTGAAATCAGTTTTCCGTCAGATTTCGAGGTGTACGACATGAAGAAGACGGACAACATAAAGGCCGGTGGCTCCGGTTCGTCCGGAACTGTCACGTTCGAGTATCCGTTCATACCGAGGGCTCCGGGGACATTCAGCATGTCTCCTGTGGAGTTCACGTATTACGACATATCCTCCGGCCGTTACAGGACTATTTCTTCGGAACCTCTTGAAATCAAGGTGGGAGAAGGAAACAGGACAGATGCCGCCGTCATTCCGTCCGGAGTGAACAAGCAGAGTGTCAAAAACATAGGTGAGGACATCCGTTTCATGGCAACTTCCCCTGGGAGACTTCGCGCGTCCGGAAGGCTTGTTGTGGACACGCCGGTCATATACGTGGTACCGCTTCTGACGATAATTCTGTTCGTGGTATCATGGATTCTGCTTGCCAGAATGGCAGAGCGCAGGGGTGACGTGGCCGGAACCAGGAACCGCAAGGCATTGAAGGTTGCTCGGGCACGTCTGAAGAATGCGTCCATGTTCTTGAAGCAGGGGCTTTATTCAGCATTCTATGAGGAGCTGCATAAGGCTGTGGAAGGTTATGTGTCGGACAAGCTGATGCTGCCGGTGGCTGACCTTACGCGTGATAGAATTGAGGATGAGCTTAAGGCCAGAGGCAGGAGCGGAGAGACTGTAAAGGAACTGTTCGACCTGCTGGATGCCTGTGAGTATGCCAGATATGCTCCGGCAGGGGGAACGGATGCGATGGACAGGGACTACCGTCAGGCAGAAAAGGTTATTTCAGAAATAGAAAGTTGATATCAGATGAAACGATTGCTTGTACTATCCATATTGGTGCCGCTTATGCCGCTTGTGATGTCGGCGCAGAGTCCTGACTCACTCTGGAACAAGGCGGCAGCGGATTATGCGGCCGGAGATTTCGAGGCTGCTGTCGCCGGATTTACGGCTATAGAGAAACTGGGATACGAGTCTCCCGAGCTGTATTACAATATAGCTAACAGTTACTACAAGACCGGGCATTTTCTTGGCAAGTCCATACTTTACTACGAGAAGGCACTGAAGCTCGAACCGTCCTATGAGGATGCGGCATTCAATCTCGGGAAAGCGATGGAGAATACTGTGGACAGGATAGAGGACGTGCCGGAGTTCATCCTTGTCACATGGGCCAGGTCGTTCCGGGATTTGATGTCCTCGGATGCATGGGCCTGGACGGCAATGGTGCTGCTGCTTGCAGTGGCGGTTCTGGTGCTGGTATTCCGGTTCTCCGGTTCCCTTCCGCTGCGCAGGACGGCTTTTGCTCTGGCGATAGTGGCGTCTGTATTCGTGATCATATCGGCTGTGTCCGCTTTCAGTCTTCGTTCCGTAGCGGAGAACGGGAACGAGGGAGTGGTGACTGTGCCGGTCTGCAGTGTCAAGAGCTCGCCCAGTTCTACGGACCAGTCTCTCTTCATACTGCATGAGGGTACGAAGGTCACTGTCGTGGATACCCTCGGAGACTGGATCCGGATAGAACTTTCGGATGGCAGGCAGGGCTGGATGGAAAATAAAGACTTGGAAATAATTTAAAATATAGGACTATGACACTCATCAAATCGATTTCAGGAATACGTGGAACAATAGGCGGGGCGTGCGGCGATGCCCTTACTCCGCTGGATATAGTCAGGTTTGTATCGGCATATTCGGGGATGCTGCACAGCCGCTGCGGAGACAGGAGGCTTAAGGTCGTCGTGGGCAGGGATGCCCGTCTGTCGGGACCGATGGTGAGCAGTATCGTCTGCGGTACTCTCAGATCATGCGGGATAGATGTAGTGGATGCAGGACTGGCAACCACTCCGACAGTGGAGATGGCGGTTGTCTTCGAAAAGGCAGACGGAGGCATCATACTCACTGCGTCCCATAATCCGAGGCAGTGGAACGCACTCAAGCTGCTGAACGGGCACGGGGAGTTTCTCAATGCCGAGGAGGGTGCGGAACTGGTTCGTTCGGCCGAGAACGGAGAATTCGCATATTGTGATGTGGACAGTCTCGGCTCTTATACGGAGAAGGAGTTTACCGATATGCATATTAAGGCGGTTCTCGACTATCCGCTGGTAAATGTGGATGCTGTAAGGAAAAGGCATTTCAAAGTGGTTGTGGATGCGGTCAATTCGGTAGGAGGCATAGTCATGCCCAGACTGCTTGAAGCCATGGGCGTCGAATGTGTATGCCTTAACTGCGAGCCTACAGGGCAGTTTGCCCACAATCCCGAGCCGCTTCCGTCTCATCTGACGGACTTGTGCGCGAGAGTGGCGTCCGAGAAGGCCGATCTGGGCATAGCCGTGGATCCTGACGTGGACCGTCTGGCATTTGTGTGCGAGGACGGTACATTTTTCGGCGAGGAGTATACGCTTGTGTCCGTGGCCGACTATGTCCTCTCAAGGAAGTCCGGTCCGGCTGTTTCCAACCTTTCCTCGTCCAGGGCTCTGAGGGATGTGGCCGAGGCCCACGGCTGCACATATACCGCTTCTGCTGTCGGAGAGGTCAATGTCACAACCGAGATGAAGCGTACCGGAGCGGTCATAGGCGGAGAAGGCAACGGAGGCGTGATAGTGCCTGATCTGCATTACGGACGTGATGCGTTGATAGGTACGGCTCTGTTTTTGAGCAGTATCGCATTGTCCGGCCGCAAAGTCTCGGAAGTAAGGGAATCGCTGCCCCGTTATGTAATTTCCAAGAACAGGATAGAATTGTCTGACCGCAGTCTGATTGACCGTATATTGTCGGAGATCAAGGACCGTTTTGCATCGGAGAGGATAACGGATATAGACGGTGTCAGGATAGATTTTGACAAGGACAGGATGTGGGTCCATCTCCGCAAGTCCAATACCGAGCCGATAATACGCGTATATTCTGAGGCTTCTGATGAGATGACTGCTGAGAGGATAGCCTCGGAGGTGATGGATATCGCACGAAAAATAATCGGTTAGCCATGTTCTCATTCAGAACGACGCCTCTGGACAGTCAGGAGGACCTGGTGCTACGGCGGGGCCGTCTGGCGGTCCTGTGCAATCAGTCGGCATGGAATCCCGGTACGGGAGAGTACCTGTTCGAGCAGCTTTATAAGAAGGGACGGCTGGTGAAGGTATTCTTCCCCGCCGATGGTATTTTCGGAGAGTTGAGGCAGGAGGCATGTGGAACTGATGCGTCGTATGCCGATCTCGGACTGGATGGCTGCGCATTCATCCCTCTCCGCCAGAATCAGGAAAGCTGTTTCCAGCCCGGAATGCTGGAGGACATAGACGCCCTGATTGTTGAGTATCAGGATACAGGGTCCAGGTATGATACAGTGACATCCGTTCTTTACGAGCTCTTTCAACTGATTCACGGCAGCGGTCTGCAGTTGTCTGTATATGTGCTTGACAGGGAGAATATGTGCGGCAGGTGGGTGGAAGGTACGGCTCTGGGGTCAGACGGAGACCGTACCGCCGGAATTGAGGGACTTCCTCACAGGCACGGACTGACATTGGGAGAACTGTCCAATCTGTTCTATTCGGAGATAGGGGCAAAGTTCCCGCTTCACATTATATCGTATATGGTACGCCCTGCAACTCAGTATCTTATGCCGTGGAGTATTCCGCCGAGGGCTGATGTTCCCGGGCTGTTCACTTCCAATTTCCACTGCGGAATGACTCTGCTGTCGGGTACGGATCTCAGCTACGGATCTGGTACTTCAAGGCCTTATGAGCAGTTCGGTGCTCCGTATATGAAGGAATACATGCATGCTGAGGATGTGTCCGGATTCTCGGATTCCGGTGTATTTCTCAGGAAGACCGTCTTCACACCACGTTTCGGACGCTATAAGGACGAGACCTGTTTCGGATTTCAGATGCTTCCGCAGCCCGGGATTCCATACCATTCGGTGGCCCATGCATTGAGAATCCTGCGGAAACTTGTTGGAGACGGAATCCGGGTCTCCGTGGACGGTCTGGCATCTGTGCTGGGTGACGCTCTCATGTTCTCATATGTCACTGGCGGTCTGCAGTGGGAAGACCTTAAGGAACATATAAAGGTGGAAGAGCAGAAGTGGATACGCAAGGCCCGGAGGTATATGCTGTATGACGAACAGCTCGGCAGGGTAAAGACTTTCAAGACAATAAACAGTAACAAGCAGTAATGTAATATGAACAACTATTCAGCAATCAAGTATGCGGCAGTTTGTCTGTCGCTGTCAGTGGCTGCCTCATGCAGTACATGGGCTCCGTCCCCTTCCCCGGAGATGGATATGAACCTCGACCGGTACGATCTGAAAGGAGACGTGGCGTCAGTACGAAATATTGTCTATGATGTGGATTCGTCGGAGGACGGTTATGTGGCGTCCTCTGTTGCCGCATCTACAAGCAATATCTATCTCGAGTTCGACGACAATGGCCGGGTGACCTTTATGGAACGTTTCAACAAGTCCGGTGAGCCGGTCTCCGAGATGAGGATTCAGTATGGAAGCAACGGCCGGGTATCCGATTCAAAGTTGGTGTCGGCGGACGGGAAGATCCTGGAGTCTTCCGTGTACAAGTACAGGCGGGGAGGGCGTCTGCAGTCAATGACGGTAAAGGACGGTAATGACAGTCTGAAGAAACATGAGGAATATGATTATTTCGGCAGAGACAGCATAAAGGCATTGTTCACTTTCAAGGAAGGGGAGGAGCCAAGTGGCTACAGGATCATGAAGTATGATTCGGAGGGCCGGAATACGGAGGCTGTTACCTATTCCTCAAAAGGTAAGCAGTTCAGTGAGTTTGTCATACGGTACGATTCTCTGGGACGCAGAAAGTCGGTTGATTCCAAGAGCCTGCTGTTCGGCAGTATGGTGACCGAAATGGATTACAACGAGGATGGTTTCTGCTCGGGTATGAGGTTTTCAGGTGAGAACAGACCGGAGATGCAGGTACGGTTTACGTTCAAGACAGACTCGTGCGGCAACTGGACCGAAAAGGTGACTTACCATGACGATGTCCCTACAAAACTTGAGAAGAGGGAGATCACGTACAGGCACTGAACTGCATAAAAAAATTTGTGAGTTAGGCAAATATGATATACTTTTGCGCCGGTAAACATTAATTAACAACAATAACATGAAAAAAGGTATACATCCCGAATCCTACCGTCTTGTAGCATTCAAGGATATGTCCAACGAGCATGTGTTTATCACCCGCTCTTGTGTTAATACGAGAGAGACTATTGATATAGAAGGTGTTACATATCCGCTCGTAAAGGTCGAGATTTCCAATACCTCTCATCCTTTCTATACTGGAAAGATGAAACTTGTGGATACTGCCGGCCGCGTGGACAAGTTCTATCAGCGTTACAAGAACAGGCAGAAATAAGTAGCATCAAAGGTCAGCTTACTTCAACAATAAGGCTGTGTCCCGATCGACACAGCCGTTTTTTTTCATAATGGCTGTTTGGAAATCATCTCCTTGTCTATACGCAGTTCCGCGCATACGGTAAGATTGCCGGCGGACTCGAGGGCGAGGTACACGAACCTGTTTTCAATGCGTATCACTTTGCCGTAGCGTTTCTCGAAAGGACCTCCAAGTATGCTGACCATGTCTCCTTCGGATATTATACGGTTATGCTCCATGATGGACAGAAACTTGTGTATCTCTTTTATCTCGCTGTCCTTGACTATGGCCGGTTCGCCGCACCAGTATACGGTGCAGGCTACACCTTCCACGGATGACAGTCCGGACAACTGGCTTCTGGTGCAGTGAATGAAGATATATGACCTGAAGAGGGGGCATTCCACTACCTTCACCCGGTCAGACCATTTCCGCTTTTCCTTGTACAATGGCAGGAATACCTCGGCTCCGAGCGCAGCCAGTCTCTTTTCCACGGCTTTCTCGGCTCTGGAGGCTGTATACAGCACGTACCACTTCTTCTGTTGTGGCTTTATCGTTGTCGAGACTGTCCCGGCATTCATCTCAGTTCCGGAACTAAATCCATAAATCTGCGCATTCCTGCAACGGCAGTTTCCTGTATCTGCGTATAGAGGCTGTATCCGATATTTATGGGATTGGGGTCGATTAGAAATATAGGAACGCCCTTTCTTACGTAGTTGACGAGTCCGGCAGCCGGGTAGACAGCGAGAGATGTCCCTATTACCAGCAGAATGTCGCATTCGGACACTTTCTCAGCAGCGTCCTCGATAAGCGGGACTGCCTCTCCGAACCATACTATGAAAGGGCGGAGCTGCTCGCCTCGGCTGTCCTTGTCTCCTAAGTGGATGTCATTGTATCCGATATCGTATACCGGAGCCGGGGAAAGCTCTCCTCTGGCTTTTGTCAGTTCTCCATGCAGGTGGATGATGTCAGTGGATCCGGCCCGTTCGTGCAGGTTGTCCACGTTCTGTGTGATGACAGTCACCTTGAAGTCCTTCTCCAGCGAAGCGATGGCTTTGTGGGCATCGTTGGGCTGTCTGTCCCTGAGGTCCCGCCTGCGTCCGTTGTAGAAATCCAGGACAAGGCCGGGATTGCGGTACCATCCGTCAATGGAGGCCACGTCCTCTACAGGATACTTCTCCCACATTCCGCCGGAGTCCCTGAATGTATTTATACCGCTCTCCTTGCTTACCCCTGCACCGGAGAGCACAGCTAATCTCTTCATTTATTCTTCAGTCTTAAAGTAAAATCTCTCAAGCCACAGCCGGAACAGCGGATCGATGATTCTCGGGGTGTCCTGAGAATCGAATACAAGGACCTCCTTCTTGGTCAGGGCCTCCTTGAGCCTGTGCACATTGGCTGACGAGTTCAGATGGTATGCGGATATGACATCGGCGGAACTGGCCTTCGCTATGCCGTCGAATACGGCTTTCAGGAAATATACCTGATATCTGCTGAGGTTGTCCATTATGCCTGAGAACCGTACGGAATGAATGTACAGCATGGTGCTTATCGCCTCGGTTATGACCGTGTTGCTGAGGTAGCCTTTGGTCAGGTTGAAGCAGATGTCGGCTATCTGCCAGATATACCATGGATGTCCGTCAACGATATCGTATATGTACTCTGCCTGTTCCTGCTCCACGACCCGTCCTACTCTGAGGAATGTCTTCGAGATGTGTTCCGTGACGGCTCTCTCGTCGATGGGAGACAGCGTTACTCTGTCGTACATCCTGTAGAAATGCTTCTGAACCTCGAAAATGTACTTCATTGCGTTGATGCCGGAACCGGTTATGACGTATACGGTGGATCCGTCTGAAGGCATCTCCCTGGACGCTGCTGCCAGCACTCTGTCCCAGTTGTCCAGTTTCAGGATGTTCTGGAAATTCCGGATGTACACGATGTCCCGTCTGGATGTGTCCTTTCTTTTCGGAAATATGTATGTCAGTATGTCACTGGTATCTGTCCTGCAGTCAGGATCGGTTATGAACGGTGCGTTCTGCAGGTCAATATCCGTCAGACGGTATGCTGACTGGTCCAGCATGGAGACAGCCATTCTTACGGCGGACTGCTTTCCCGTCTTTGGCGGTTCGTATATCACTGTATGTGTGCCGTTGCCTATGTTGGCGGCAATCTGGTTCACGTCTTTTTTTCTGGAAAGGAAATCATTTCCTGATGCGGTGCGGTTATGCGTGAAGGGGGATGTCATGTTTTTCCTTTTTGGGGAAGCAAATTTAAGGAAAAAAGTAACTTTTTTGTCTTTAATTTGTGAAAAAAAATGAAAAGTATTACTTTTGCTGTCCGAAAATATTAGATGCAGGTTGTTAAGCTATTGAATAAGAGTTGTTTGAGACAGGACAGCCGCTTGCAGCCGTTAACTTTTAACAAATTATCAGATGTACGCAATCGTAGATATTGCAGGACAGCAATTCAAAGTGGAGAAAGGGAAGAAGATCTTCGTGAACCGTCTCGAGGGCGAGAAGGGTGCTTCTCTTGATTTCGCAAAAGTGCTTCTGACCGACGACAACGGTTCGGTCAAGGTTGGTGCCCCCTATGTCGAGGGTGTTACGGTAAAGGCTACCGTAGTTGATCATGTAAAGGCTGACAAGGTTCTGGTGTTCAAGAAAAGACGTCGCAAGGGATATCAGAAGCTCAATGGTCACCGCCAGTGTTTAACCCAGATTCTCATCGAGGAGATCGCTTAAATTATAGGAGGAAAGAATTATGGCTCATAAAAAAGGTGTCGGTAGTTCCAAGAACGGTCGTGAATCGCACAGCAAACGACTTGGACTGAAGTTGTTCGGCGGTCAGATGGCCAAGGCAGGTAACATTCTTGTACGTCAGAGAGGCACAGTCCACTATCCCGGCAAGAATGTCGGAATGGGCAAGGACCACACGCTTTATGCTCTTGTTGACGGAGTGGTGTCTTTCCGTAAGACAAGGGAAAACAGGTCCTATGTCTCAGTGATACCTCCAACTGCAGGTTAATGCGGTGTATTTGGATTGACATATCGGGCAGATGATGATTCTGCCCGATTTTATTTATATTTGCGCACAATTAAATTCAGATGACAGATGTTGACTCTTAAGCTTTTGAGGGATAATCCCCAGTATGTTGTAGAAAGGCTGGCCGTGAAGAACTTCGATGCGGCAGGAATAGTAGAGAGGATTCTGGAGCAGGACAGGATCAGGAGATCGTGCCAGACTGAGCTTGACGCGTCTTTGGCGGCACAGAAGGCCAAGGCCAAGGAAATTGGCAGTCTGATGCAGCAAGGCCGCAGGGAGGACGCGGAGGCAGTCAAGAAGGAAGTTGCGGAGATGAAGACCCGTTCCAAGGATATTGAGGCGAAGATGGACGAAAGCCAGCGCCTGCAGAATGACTTGCTTGTACAGCTTCCCAATATTCCGGACGAGATAGTTCCTCCTGGAAAGAATGCGGATGACAATGTGGTGGTGCGTATGGGCGGGAATATTCCGGAGCTGCCTGAGAATGCTCTGCCTCATTGGGAGATAGCATCCAAATACGATATCATAGATTTCGATCTCGGAGTAAAGCTGACGGGTGCCGGTTTCCCTGTCTACAAAGGCAAGGGCGCAAGGTTGCAGAGGTCGCTCATCCAGTATTTCCTGGATTTCAACACCAGGGCCGGGTATCTGGAGATAGAGCCTCCTGTCCTGGTCAACGAGGCGTCCGGTTTCGGTACAGGACAGCTTCCGGACAAGGAAGGGCAGATGTACTTTGCGGCTCAGGACCGTTTTTATCTGGTTCCTACGGCGGAGGTGCCTGTTACCAACATCTACCGTGACACTATTCTTCAGGAATCGGATTTTCCGATAAAGATGACAGCCTATACTCCATGCTTCAGAAGAGAGGCCGGATCCTATGGGAAGGATGTTCGCGGGCTTAACCGGCTGCATCAGTTCGACAAGGTGGAGATCGTGCAGATAACTTTGCCCTCGGCATCTGAAAGAGCTCTTAACGAGATGGTTCTGCATGTGGAGAGGCTTGTCAATTCTCTCGGTCTGCCTTACAGGATAGTACGTCTTTGCGGTGGGGACATGAGTTTCACTTCTGCCATAACCTATGATTTTGAAGTGTACTCTGCGGCCCAGCAGAGGTGGCTGGAGGTCAGCTCTGTTTCCAACTTCAAGTCGTATCAGGCCAACAGGCTCAAGCTCAGATACAAGGATGCAGAAGGAAAGACCCTCCCTGCCCATACTCTGAACGGAAGTTCGCTGGCTCTTCCAAGGATAGTTGCGGCTTTGCTCGAGAACAACCAGACTCCGGACGGAATCAATATTCCCAAAGTGCTTCAGGAGTATACCAGATTTATCAGGATTGACTGACAGTATTGATGGATGACGGTCAGAGAATAATACTCGGAATAGACCCCGGAACCATGATACTTGGTTACGGGGTCGTTCTTGTGGACAGACGCAGTGTCCATTATGTGGACATGGGAGTAGTGGATCTTAGGAAGGAAAAGGATCATTTCGCCAAGCTGAACACCATATATACCGAGGTTGGGGCCGTTATCGATCGTTACTGTCCGGACGACATGGCTGTCGAGGCTCCTTTCTATGGAAAGAACCCTCAGGTCATGCTCAAGCTTGGAAGAGCGCAGGGGGCTGCGATATCTGCTGCGATCGCAAGGGGTGTGCCCATATTCGAGTACGCGCCGAGGAAAGTGAAGATGGCCGTGACGGGGCAGGGAGCGGCGTCAAAGGAGCAGGTGGCTCTTATCGTTTCCAGGACACTGTCCGTGGAGCTTAAGTCAGGATATCTCGACGCTACGGATGCACTGGCCATTGCACTGTGCCATTTCTACCAGCTGGTCAACCCGTTTGCGGACAGGGAGGCTTCTACGGACTGGGCACAGTTTATAAAGTCCCATCCGGACCGTATCCGTTGATTAAACCATTAAAGTCCGCAATTGTCAAAAGCTACGTTAAAGATTCTGATAACAGATGGTATACAGACGTATTCTTCTTATAGCCTTGATGGCTGTAATGACCTGTCTGGGGCTCTCGGCCCAGACCGTGACAAGCACACTCAAAATGAAGCTCACCGACTCTCTTTCAGGTGAGCCTGTGCCTTTCGCCACTATATTTGTCTCGAAGGACGGAACTTCTCAGGGTCGTTTTTATGCAGCTGTCACGGATGCTGACGGGAACGGTGCCATATCCGGCATTCCGGCCGGCAAGTATGTCCTTACGGCCGACCTTATGGGATATAAGAAACTTATCAGGGATGTGAACCTGAAAGGAGGAGTGACCGACCTCGAGGAAGTGTTGATGCAGCCTGACATTGCCATGCTTGACGAGGTGGTTGTAACAGCGGTAGGCAACCCGATAGTTGTAAAGAAAGATACGATTGAGTACAGTGCGGCGGCCTACAAGACCACCGACAATGACGTGCTGGAAGATCTGCTGAAGAAATTGCCGGGTGTGGAGGTGGACAGCGACGGTGCCATAACCTATCAAGGAGAGACGATAAACAAGATAATGATAGACGGCAAGGAGTTTTTTCTGGACGACCCGTCCCTGGCATCCAAGAACATTCCTGCCCAGATAATCCAGAAGGTAAAGATCGTGGACAAGAAGTCCGACCAGGCCGAGTTTACCGGCATCGACGATGGTAATGAGGAGAAGGTCATAGACTTGAGTGTCAAGCCAGGTATGCTGGAGGCATGGTTCGGAAATATAACGGCCGGAGGCGGGCATGATCTGCAGACCGATGAGCATGCTGCCCGTTATCAGGCTTCAGGCATGATAGGCCGCTTCACGGAGAACAGTCAGATCAGTTTCATTCTCAACGGCAACAATACCAACAACCGCGGTTTCAACGATATGAACAGCGAGATGGGAGGCGGTATGCGCGGACGCGGTTTCGGCGGTGACCGTGGTGGAATCACCACGTCCTGGATGGCCGGAGTGAACGCCAATATGAACATCGGCGGGGACAAGGACCGTGAATTAGGCGGCAATTATCTCTACAACGGCTCGATAAGGGATGTGGAGGAGCGCAGCAGCAGGACTACTTTCCTGAATGACGGTGAGAGTCTTATGACGGACAACAACGAGACCAGCCGTTTTTTCAGTGACGGGCATCGTGGAGGCGTGGAGTTTGACTACAAGTTCAACGACAAGACATCGTTGCTGTTCCGTCCCCGCTTCAACTACGGGCGCAGCCGTTACAATGAGATGAGCGAGTATTCCACGGACAACTCTGTCAGCGGCAAGGTCAATGACGGACGGAGCGAGGCCATATCGGACGGCACCTCCTGGAGGACGCGCGGCCGGCTGCTCCTGCGCCAGAAGATAGGGGAGACGAAGGGCCGTACACTGTCACTCAATGTGGACTACTCTTTGTCCGGCAATGATTACAGCGGAACCAACTACTCCGAGACCAATACCTATGCTGACGATATACTTACCGGAACAGAGCTGATAGACCAGCGGTACGACCAGAAAGACGAGAACTATTCGATATCGGCGGACCTGACATATACCGAGCCTCTTGGAAAGAACTTCTTCATTCTGGGATCCTACCGTTTCGACTGGCAGGAGTACCAGTCTGAGAAGATGACGTATGACAACGGCAGCAATGCCCTGATTGAAGACTATTCCAGCCGGATGACCAACACTTTCCTGAGCCACAGGATGCAGGTGAGCATGATGAAGCAGGAGGAAAAGTACAATCTTCAGATAGGAGTCAACGCCGAGCCGTCCACGACCAGAACCGTAGGGCAGATGGGGGCGGCCAGGGATACTTCCTACACAGTGTGGAATTTCGCGCCGTCGGCCAGGTTTGACTACAATTTCTCGGACAACGAGTTCCTGCGCGTCTTCTATTGGGGCCGTACTCAGGAGCCGACGGTCAACCAGCTGATGCCTGTTCCGGACAACTCAGATCCTCTGTATGTTTCTCTCGGTAACGTCGGTCTGAGGCCCGAGTTCCAGCACAGGCTGAGAATGCATTATGACTATACCGATATGGAGACGTTCTCCACTTACGCTTTGATGGGAGGCTTCAATTATACCAAGGACGATATCATCAACGCCAGCTGGTATGACGGCTCCGGTGTGCAGTATACGGCACCTATCAACTCGGACCGGCCGGTCATAGGAGGAGACCTGATGTTCATGCTCAATTCCCAGATAGCCAAATCCGGCTTCTCGATTATGTCCTTTACCCGTGCGGCTGTCAACAGCAGTCTGTCCTATACCGGCAACGATACTACGGCCACTACTCTGGACGAGATAATGGATGACCTGATTGCCGGCAGAACCACGACTCTGTCCCTTACCGAGAACCTGACATTTGTCTACCGCAACGATTATCTCGAGACCCGTCTCGGAGCCAGGGCCTCGTACCGCAAGGCCTGGTACGAGATAGCCTCTCAGGCCCGTTCGGACACCTGGGACAATTCTGTATTCGCCGAGGTTACTGCGACCCTGCCGTGGGGTATGGAAATAGCTACTGATGCCAGATACAATTACTATATCGGCTATGACGCCGGTTTCGGAGAACCGTCCCTGACATGGAACGCCGAGATATCCCAGTCTTTCCTGAAGAAGAAGATGACCCTGCGTTTCAAGGTCTATGATATCCTCAATCAGTCGAGGAACAACTATCGCACCACTACTGACAACTATATAGAGGACACTTATAACAATACTCTCGGCCAGTATTTCATTATCAGTCTGGTATACCGTTTCGGCAATTTCGACAGGATGGCGGGCGGCATGGGACGCGGGCCTCATGGTCCAAGACCTCCCAGGCGGTAGGCTCAGTCCTGCCGACGGCTGCTTACGAAATTGCGGAATTTCCCGATAAGCGCTTTCATGTCCGCCGGCAGTTCGCTGCTGACAGAGATTTTCTCGTGTGTGCGCGGATGTATGAAACCTATCGTTCCGGCGTGGAGGGCCTGGCGAGGCAGAATTTCGAAACAGTTGTCTATGAACTGCCTGTAGCGCGTGTAGAGGGTGCCTTTCAGTATGCGGTCTCCTCCGTACATCGAGTCATTGAACAGGGGATGTCCTATGTGGTTCATGTGTACGCGGATCTGGTGTGTGCGGCCGGTCTCCAGACGGCATTCGACTACGGTCACGTATCCGAGCCTCTCAATGACTTTCCAGTGGGTGACGGCGTGCTTGCCGGTTCCATCTTCCACGACCTTGAATCTTATGCGGTTTGCCGGATCCCTTCCTATGTCTCCTGTGACTGTGCCTGAGTCACCATCCATGTCTCCCCATACGATGGCCGTGTACCTGCGGTCGATGGAGTGGACGAAGAATTGGCGGGCCAGACAAGCCTGGGCCTCGTCGTTCTTGGCTATCAGAAGGGTACCCGAAGTATCCTTGTCTATGCGGTGTACGAGTATGCCCATCCTGTCATCTTCCGCATCAGGTCCCTGGATGCGTCCCAGGTACCATGCCAGTCCGTTCAGCAGAGTTCCTGTATAGTGGCCGCAACCGGGATGTACCACCAGTCCGGCCGGTTTGTTTATTACCAGTACGTCTTCGTCCTCGTACCGTATGTCCAGGTCCATCTTTTCCGGCAGAATCTCGTATCCGCGTCTGCGGTACGGCAGGTAGATGCGGATGTCGTCCATCGGCTTTACCCTGTAGTTGGCTTTTACCTGAGTGTCTCCGACATACACGTATCCTGCATCTATGGCCTGCTGGATACGGTTGCGTGATGCTCCCATGATGTGGGCTGTAAGAAACTTGTCCACACGGATCAGACTCTGGCCCTTGTCGGCAGTCACGCGGTAGTGCTCGAACATGCCTTGGTCGCTCTCCTCTTCAGGATTGTCCTCGTCTTCAGGGACCGGTCCGTCCGTCAGTGCCTGACGTGCTGTGTCCTGCACTTTGCAGTATGGCAGAAGTCCCAGTTGGTCTTCCCTTTTTGGTCTTGTGTCAGATCTGGACATCAGTGCTGTCGGTTTCTTCCTCCGGAACGGGGATAAGTGAGACGTCTTTGGACAGATACAGGGTAACGGAAGATCCTCTGCGCACGGTGATGGAGTCGGATGCCGGAGGGTATTGTCCGTACACGTAGGCTTCGAGCGAGTCGGCGAAAGTGAACACGGTGCTGTCGAACTCGCACCTGTAGATGTTCAGCGAATTGTCGTGCAGCAGTTCCGTGGCCATCTGGTATCGGTATCCTATGACATCCGGAACGAATGTGCTGCTGTCGGCAGGGTTGAGACCGAGAACCAGATCTATGCTGGAGCCGCTGTTGATATGTGTGCCGGGAGTTATGTCCTTGCCGTTGACCTGCTGTGCAAGGACATTGTCAGTGGCCATGTCCGGTTCATATATGAGCCGGCCTATATTGAGCCCGTTGGCTGCCAGTTCAGTACGCGCCTGCCTCAGAGAGTATCCTGTCAGGGACGGCATGACTGACTGTCTTGGACGCATGGAGTTGATGACCAACAGTATGCGTCTGTTCTTCTTTACCTTGCTTCCGGCTTCCGGGTTCTGTCTCGATATTGTACCCCGCTCCATACTTCTTATGTAGACCGAGTCGGTGACATCTATTCTGAGACCGGTCTGCTCGGCGACAGCCTTGGCTTCAGCTATGGTCATGCCTGAGAAATCAGGTACGCTGAGTTCCTGATTGTGACGGGTCGTGATGTTCAGGAAGATAATGACGGCGGCATATCCGGCGATTATCACGGCAGCGATAAGCAGTATGTTCTTTATGAATGATTCTTTGAATGGTCGGCTGAGTATCTTTCTGAAAATGTTCATATGCTCTTGTTTTATAATTCTGCAAATATACGCAGAAGCCGAGAGCGGTGCAAAAGAACTTGTTCAGTTTGCACAGCCGAGGCGTGAACAGTATAAGCGGCGCAGCCGAATACCGCAGAAGCCGAGAGCAGTGCAAAAGAACTTGTTCAGTTTGCACAGCCGAGGTTTGCAGTAATATTGGTATGCATATCGGTAAATATGTTATCGGGGAGGGAAAAATAAAGATATATCTTTGTGCCGTTAAAAAAACAATTATGGCAATCAGGCGTTTTGGAGTGTCGCTCGAAAGTGAGCTGCTGGAAGAACTGGATCATTATGCGGAAGGGAACAGTTTCTCTAACCGCTCCAGAGCCATCCGTTTCCTTATTGAAAAATATGTGACGGAGGAAAAATGGATGTGCAATCACATTGTGGCTGGAACAGTGCTGGTCTTGTGCGACAAGGACAGGAGGGACGTCGCAGCCAGGATATCCGATGTGATACGGGAGAATGAAAGCTGTGTGCTGTCATCTTCGGTGTATTTTGTGAGCGATACAGCCTGTCTCTATGTAGTGACAGTCAAGGGGGAGGCTGCCAGACTCACGGAACTTGGCACCAGGCTTACGTCCATCAATGGTGTCAGGCACGGAAAACTGCTGATGAGCAGGGTGGAGTAGGTGCTCACGTTTTTTTTCGCCTTTCGGTAGCAAGTTGTTGAAAAAACGTAGCACGAATTTGTGCGGAGAGTGCCCCGTTTTGCATGGAAACGGTGCACTCTCAGGAATGAAAATCCGGGCGACCGTCCCCGGAAGCTGTTGTGACGGTCTCACGATTTTGCAGGGCAGGGAGAGTGTCCCCGAAATCGCTGGAAACCGTACACTCTCAGGATGAACGAACAAGATGAGAAAAATTTTCCTTTCAGCAGCCTTTCTGTGTGTTGCTGCCTTTATAGGGGCTGAGGCCCGCAGTTTTGAAGAACCGGCGGATACTGCCGTAGGAATCCGGACTGATACCCTTTCGCAGGTGGTTGTCACGGGTACCCGCAACAAGACGGACATACGTCATCTGCCGCTGACCGTCACCGTGCTGGACAGGCCGGAGATAGAGTATTCCTTCACCCCGTCGCTGCTGCCGGTACTGACGGAGCAGGTGCCGGGATTTTTCTCCACGTCCCGAGGTATCATGGGTTACGGAGTTTCAGGCGGAGCTGCCGGCAACATCTCAGTACGTGGTCTCAGCGGCGGCTCAGGTCAGGTGATGGTGCTCATAGACGGGCATCCGCAGTACATGGGAATGTTCGGCCATCCTATATCGGACTCCTATCAGTCCCTGATGGCGGAGCAGGTGGAAGTGCTCCGGGGACCGGCTTCGGTGCTTTATGGCTCCAATGCAATGGGTGGAGTAGTCAATATCGTCACCCGCAGGATGGAGGAGGACGGAGTGAAGACAAATATCAATGCGGGCTACGGTTCGTGGAACACCGTACAGTCAGAGGCGACCAACCGTATGCGTTTCGGTGGTTTCTCCAGTGTGGTCAGCCTGTCGTACAACCGCACCGACGGCCACCGTGCCGATATGGGTTTCGAGCAATACGGAGGTTATGCCAAACTCGGCTACGATTTTACAGACAACTGGAGGGTGAGGGCTGATGTCAATGTGACCCATTTCAACGCCTCCAATCCCGGTACGGTGTCGGCTCCTCTCGTGGATGCCGACCAGAGTGTCACCCGGGGCATGACATCCCTGGCCGTGGAGAACGAGTACGAAAGGACATCCGGTGCACTGAGCGTGTTCTACAACTGGGGCGACCATCATATCAACGACGGATATATGCCTTCGGACGGCGAGACTCCTCTGGACTACCGTTTCAATTCCCACGATGACATGATGGGAATATCCGCATATCAGAGCGTGAGGCTTTTCAGGGGCAACCGTCTGACAGCCGGAGTGGACTGGTATCGTTTCGGTGGGTCGGCATGGAACCAGTACGTAGCCGGGGAACGCAACGGGGAGCGGGAGGACATCGTGGATATCGCGCAGAATGAGGTGGCCGGTTATGTGGACTTCCGCCAGAATATCGGTACCTGGCTGACTTTCAATGCAGGCCTTCGTGTAGACCATCATTCGCATCTCGGTACGGAGTGGGTGCCTCAGGCCGGACTGGCCTTCCATCTGCCGTACTCCATTGAACTTAAAGCATCGGCCAGCAAGGGCTTCCGCTATCCCACCATCCGCGAGATGTACATGTTCCCGCCCCAGAACCCGGACCTGAGGCCCGAACGGCTGTGGTCCTATGAGCTCGCATTGTCCCAGAAACTTCTTGACGGAAGAGTATCATACGGAGTCAATGTGTTCTACATCGACGGGGACAATATGATACAGACCCTGCCCAATCCTTCCGGAGCCGGGATGCTGAACCAGAACACCGGAGAGATTCACAATGCCGGAGTGGAGACTCAGGTGGCCTGGCGTATCGCCCGCGACTGGTCGGTGGATGCCAACTACAGTTTCCTGCATATGGAGAATCCTGTGGTAGCTGCACCAGAACACAAGCTCTATGTCGGCGGTCTCTTTACCCACGGACGCTGGTACGTATCTACCGGAGTGCAGTACATAGCCGGTCTGTATACGGCTGTAGGCGACTCTCCGGTACAGGAGGATTTCGTCCTCTGGAACATCCGCGCCTCCTTCCGTATTCTTGACTGGATGTCCGTCTGGGTACGCGGGGAGAACCTTCTCGACCAGCACTACGAGATCAACGCCGGTTTCCTCATGCCCGGGGCCAGTGTCATCGGCGGCTTGAATTTCGAGTTCTAGGCAGTAAAGCATATACCCTGAAAAGGACTTGCCGCCCTCGGCACTAGAGGGAGGGGCCCGTCGCAAAGCGGTGGGAGGGCCTGGTCCTTTTCAGGGTATATGCTTTACTGCCTGCCGGGAGAGGAACTACCAGATCATGACGCGCTCGGCCTCGGGACGGAACATCGGGTCTCCCTCGGATATGCCGAATGCTTCGAAGAACTGCGGGAAATTGCGGACAGCCACGTTGACGCGGTTCTCAGCGAGAGAATGTACGTCGAGTTTGTTGAGCCGGGCCTTCTCTTCGTCAGTAGCGTTCTGGGCCCAGAGGTGGGCGTAGCCGATGAAGAAGCGCTGGGCAGCCGTAAGGCCGTATATGGGTGCGGGCTCGGTGCCGTTGAGAGAGTTCTGGAAAGCTGTCCAGGCAATGCTGAGTCCGCCCTGGTCGGCGATGTTCTCTCCGAGAGAAAGTGCTCCGTTGGCATGTACTCCTGGAAGTATCTCTACGTCGCTGTACTGTTTCTCAAGAATGGCTGTCCTGGCCTTGAAGGCGGCCTCGTCCTCGGGCGCCCACCAGTTGTTCATATTGCCGTCCTTGTCGAAAAGGCGGCCCTGGTCGTCGAATCCATGGGTCATCTCGTGGCCGATGACGACACCGATGGCTCCGTAGTTGACGGCGTCATCCGCGTCGGCGTTGAAGAACGGAGGCTGGAGAATGGCTGCCGGGAAACAGATCTCGTTGGTGGTGGGGTTGTAGTAGGCGTTGACCGTCTGGGGAGTCATACCCCACTCATCAGGATCGGTAGGCTTTCCAAGTTTGCTGAGATTGTCTTTCACGTACCAGCAGTTAGCTGCCCTGAGATTCTCGTAATAACTCTTGGCTGGATCTATGGTCAGCGTGCTGTAGTCTTTCCACTTGTCCGGGTAACCGATCTTGACAGTAAATGACGCCAGTTTCTCGCGGGCGTACGCCTTGGTGGCGTCGCTCATCCAGTCCAGAGAGTCAATATGCTGTCCGAGAGATATCTGAAGCTGCCGTACCAGATCCAGAACCTTTGTTTTATATTCTTCCGGGAAATATTTCTTTACATACATCTGTCCTACGGCTTCGCCGAGAATGTTGTTGGGTACGCTCATCGCACGTTTCCATCTTGGCTTTTTCTCTGTTACACCGCTCATCTGTGTGCTGTAGAAGTCGAAGGAGGCATTATAGTAGTCATCGGAAAGGCTTCCGCTGCCGGCGTTGATCAGTGCGGCTGCAAGGTAGTCCTTGATCTCGTCTGTGGAGGAGGAGGCGAATATCTTGCTGAATCCGTCAAAGAAAGATGGCTGCAGCACGATGATCTTGTCCTGCTCTGGAATACCGAGCGTCTCGAAGAAAGCGGCGAAATCGAAGCCTGTCCATCTGCTGCAGATCTCGTCGGTGCTCATCGGATTGTACTGCTTGGTGTAGTCTCTGTTCTGCACGCTGGTCCACGATACTTCGGCCAGTCTGTCCTCAATATTCACTGCATTGGCCGCTCTTTTGTCAGGATTATCCAATCCGCTCAGTGTGAAGAACGTGGCAAGCATGGCTTCGTATCCGTCGTGAAGTCCGGCATTTGCCTTGTCAGTGTAGTAGTCCCTGTCGCCCATTCCGAGTCCGTCCTGACCGAGGTACAGTACCTGGACCTTGCTGTCCATCAGGTCTGCCTGGACGCTGATGCCGAAAAATCCGCCATTTCCGTATTTGTTGAGTTCTGCCATCTCGACGGCAAGCGCTTTCTTGTCGGGAGCGGCATATATGCGGTCAAGATATGGTTTTAGAGGCTGTCCGCCTTCTTCATTGAGCTTTGCGGAGTCCAGTCCCTGTTTGTAGAGGTCTACGATTTTCTGGTCCACAGTTCCTGCTTCAGGGGAGGTTTGGGACATGTCGGCGAAAAGGTCATTGAGCCTTGTGACATTGTTCTCGCGCAGAACATCGAATGAGCCGAAACGCGCGAACTCTGCCCCGAGAGGATTCTTTTTTATCCATCCGCCGTTGGCGTACATGTAAAAATCATTACCGGGCGATACGGTAAGATCCATGTCGGTAATATCTATTGCCGGCACTGTCTGAATGTCTGACTGACATCCCGCCAGCATCATCATAGGAAGCATCATTGCTGCTAATGTTTTATTCATAATATGTGCGATTATGTGATTCAGGCGTGAAGATACGCAAAAAAACATACGGTTGTCTTGAGTTCATGAAGAACCATGCAAAACAGAAAGCCTGTCCATTTGTACCGGACAGGCTTTCTGTTTTGCCGTGCGACAAATGGCCTGAGTCTTAACGGTTAGAACAGGTCTTCTGACGATACTGTCAGTTTCTTGCGGCCGTGGCGGCGACGTGCTGCGAGCACGCGACGTCCGTTGGGTGTGGACATGCGCTCGCGGAAACCGTGTTTGTTGCGGCGCTTGCGCTGTGACGGTTGAAATGTACGTTTCATATTCCAGTATACTAATTATTTGTCAGTAAAATGGAGCGCAAAGTTAGTGCTTTTGCTTGAAAATGCAAATAATCTTTTTACTTTCGAAGTATTTCTCCTGAAAATACTCTTCGATGGAAGTAATGGTGACTGTCTCTGCCGGCAGTCTGCAGTCAGCGATTTCCTTTTCGAGGTCACCTCCTTTGAGGTACAGAACGGCATCCGAGTACCGTCCTTTTACTAACGGAAGGAATTTGCGCAACTCGGTGACGGCTCTGGAAACGACCAGATCGCACGTTATGTCCTTGAGGGCCTCGGTACGGCTGCATACAGGTGTAACGTTGTGCAGTCCGAGGGAGGAGGATACTTCCGATACGACTCTGATCTTCTTTGCGATGGAGTCGCAAAGAATGAAACTGCACTCGGGCATCATTATGGCCATCGGGATGCCTGGAAATCCTCCGCCAGTCCCTGCGTCGAGAATGCTGCCTGGCTTCATTCCGTGACTTCGTATGAACTTCACTATCGCAAGCGAGTGAAGCACATGGTGCAGGTAAAGATTGTCCATGTCCTTTCTGGACACGACATTGATTTTCGTGTTCCATCCGGAGTACAGCGGGCCGAGCATTGCGATCCGTTCCCTTTGCTCCGCGCTCATTTCCGGGAAATATCTGAATATAATGTCCTCGTTCATTTTCTCATTGTCTCTTCAAGCATCAGGCGTGCCCTCCTCAGCCTGGTTCTGACTGTATTGAGCGGAATGTCCAGCTCGTCAGCTATATCCTGGTAGGTATAATCGTGCAGCATCCTGAGTTCGGCGGGCTGACGGTATTTTTCCGGCAAGGCGGCTATGGACTTTACCAGCAGGTCGTATGACTGTTCGCCTATCAGACTGTCCTCAGGAGAGATGTCGAGTTCCCTGTCCTCTTCTGCGGGCTCGTCGGTCTCACCGAGTTTCACGGTGGTGAAAGAATTTTTCTTTCTCAGATGGTCGATAGCCGTATTCTTTGCTATCGAGAATATCCATGTCCTGAACTGGAATGCCGGATTGTAGCCTCCGATGTTCTGATATGCTTTACGCAGGCATTCCTGACAGATGTCCTCAGCGTCAGTGGCATTGGTGCAGATGGACTGTATGTAGATGCGCAGCGTATATGTGTAGCGCGACACTAATGCCGAGAACGCGTCCATGTTCCCTTCCTTTGCCTTGATTGCAAGTGCGGCATCCTCTGTTTCGGTATCTGTGTTGATAGGCTCTGTCATAGTTTTCATCATCGTCTGTGTCAATGTGCTTCCAGCCAGTTCGAGCCGCATCCGCACTCGACCGTGAGCGGAACTGCAAGGCTGGCCGCGCCTTCCATCAGCTCCTTTACAATTCCCGTGACTTCCGCGGCCTCCTGTTCCGGTGCGTCGAATACCAGTTCGTCGTGTACCTGGAGTATCATGGACGTCTGGAATCCACCGGCTTTCAAGGCAGCGGCTATGTTGTTCATGGCTATTTTCATGATGTCGGCGGCACTGCCCTGTATGGGAGCGTTGATGGCATTCCTTTCCGCGAATCCCCGTACTGTCGCATTGCGGGAGTTGATGTCCTTGATGTACCTTCTTCTTCCGAATATGGTGGACACATAACCATGTTCCCTTGCTTCGGCCTTTGTCCTCTCCATGTATTCAGCTATGGCAGGATAGTGGGTGAAATAGCCGTCGATCAGTTCTTTCGCTTCCTGTCTCGGTATTTCCAGTCTCTGGGACAGTCCGAAGACAGATATGCCGTATATGATGCCGAAGTTGGCGGTCTTCGCTTTTCTCCGTTGCTCCGGAGTCACATCGTCCTCGCTTATTTTGAATATCTTGGCGGCGGTGGCAGTATGGATATCCCTCCCTTGTCTGAATGCTTCTATCATGTCCCGGTCTCCGCTTATCGAGGCCATAAGGCGTAGCTCTATCTGGGAATAGTCCGCCGAGATGATGACATTTCCCGGTTTTGACGGGACGAATGCCTTGCGGATCTCCCGGCCCATCTCCGTGCGTATGGGGATGTTCTGCAGATTCGGATGTGTGGAACTCAGTCTGCCTGTCGCTGTAAGAGTCTGGTTGAAGGTGGTGTGTACTCTTCCGTCGCGCGGATCTATCAAAGACGGGAACGGCTCGATGTATGTGGATATTATCTTCTTGACGGCCCTGAACTTCAATATGTCCTCGACCACAGGATGCTTGTCTTTCAGTGCTGCAAGGGTTTCCTCGTCAGTGGACCAGTTCCCTTTTTTGTTCTTCTTGGCTTTCGGGTCTATGTTCATTTTTCCGAACAGCACATTGCCCAGCTGCAGCGGGGAGGATATGTTGAGAGCCGGCTCTCCGGTTTCTGCTCTTATTCGGTCCTCTATGACAGTCAGCTCTTTGCCGAGTTCGTGACCGTATGCCGACAGCATTCCTGTATCTATTCTTACTCCGGTGTACTCCATGTCGGAAAGTACGCGCAGCAGCGGCATCTCTATCTCCCGGTAGATTTTCCAGCAGGACGGGTCTCCGCTTGCTCTCACAGCGTCGAACAGCGGTATGAGCAGTGATACGTCTGCGGAATTGCTGTAATCGGCCGTGCTTCCGCTTTCCTGTTCCCCGGCCTGTGAGAAAAGATCCGGATCGTCATGTTCCGGACTGTCTGTCCGGTTCCGGCAGGCTGCCAGGTCTGTTCCTAAAAATGCAGGTACCAGGGTTTCTATCCTGTGGGATGTCTCGGGGTTGATGATGTAGTGCATCAGTTCTATGTCGGCGAGCGGTCCGTTCAGGCTGATGCCGTGTCCCCGCAGTATATTTATGTACTGTTTCAGATGGCAGCCCGTCTTGGTTATGGAACTGTCTTCAAGCAGACTTCGCAGATGGTCAGGATCATCGGTCCGGAACACGGGGGATGGGGTGCCGTCCGTTCCAGGAGCGGATATCCAGCATCTGCAGCGTCTGTCCTGTTGGGGTCCTGTCTTCTCGTCTATTATCAGGGCCATGTTCCCGGCGGCTTTGACAAGTTCTGTCATGTGCGGCAGATCAGTTTCGGGAAACCAGCAGGCGGGTCTTTGTGTTCCAGGCTCCTCTGTCTCGGAAAGCCGCGTGCCGTGTGCCGCAGGCAGAAGGGCTAGCAGGGACGGACATTCGTATGTGGCAAAGAGTCCGGCTGCCTTCGATGCGTCCGTTATCTCCAACCGGAGGTCCCTTTCGGTACATCCTGTATCCACATCTGTCTTTATGGTTACCAGAAACTTGCTCATCTCCAGGTGTGGAGCGGCCTCCCTCATGGCAGCGGCCTGCTTTGCAGGAAGCTGGTCCAGATTCCGTATCACATCCTCTACTGTGCCGTACTTGCTTATGAGTTTTCTGGCACCTACCTCTCCGATGCCTTTTACGCCTGGCACATTGTCAGACGTGTCACCCCAGATGGCGAGGATATCTATTACCTGTGCCGGCGACTGTATACCGAATTTTCCGCAGATGGACTGCGTGTCCACCACTTCGTCCTCGGAGCCGCCCTTGCCCGGCTTGATCTGATAGACGTGGTCTGATATAAGCTGGCCGAGGTCCTTGTCCGGGGAAACCATATATACGTCGAATCCTTCTTTGCTCCATCTCACGGCCATGGATCCTATGACATCGTCTGCCTCGAAACCGGGGATTTCCACTACCGGGATGCCGAGTGAACGGACAATCTCCGTAATGGGACCGACGGACTCCTTTATGACTTCCGGAGTGGCGCTTCTGTTGGCTTTGTACTCCGGGTATGCTTCATGCCTGAATGTCCTGCACGGCGGGTCGAAGGCCACAGCCAGATGTGATGGTTTCTCTCTTGCAATCAGGTCCAGGAGGTATCTGGAGAATCCGAAGATCACGGATGTGTCCATACCCTTGGAGTTGACCATAGGTCGGCGTATGAAGGCATAGTACATCTTGAACATCAGCGCGTGGCCGTCTATGATAAATAGTCTGTTGCCCATAGTCAGGTGTTCTTGTCAGTCGTTGTCGCTTTCGAACCACTCCACGAAGGAAGTGGCTGTTTCGTGGAGGCGCAGGGAGTGGAGGCTGACGCCTTCCGGAAGAGCCTTGCGGATAATTTCCGCGAAATAGGATACTAAGTTCTCGCATGTGGGCTGGAACGGAACAATCATGACCCGTCCGTATGCATCAGCAATGTCTGAAGAGATAGGAGCGGTGTCCCGAAGTATAAGAGTGTGGTCAAATCTGTCTGTTATGTTCTCATTGACGATCTTCTTCAGGTCGGTGAAGTCGATGAGCATTCCGGCTTTCGGAGTGCCGTCAGGATTGGCCGGACGGCCTTTCACGGTGACATATAATATATAGGAGTGCCCGTGTATGTGTCTGCATTTACCGTCATATCCGGTCAGGGCATGTGCCCCCTCGAAGCGGAATTCCTTTGTCAGTCTCAGTGTCGGCATACTAAAATAATAAGCTGTTGCAGATGGTACAACTTTCAAAGATAGTAATAATTTTGGAAAGTCTTTCATGTCAGGACATCATTGCGGTGACAGTGCTGTAGGTGTGGGACAGAACGTAGTCGTTGTGATTCGGTCAAGGTTAAAAATTTTAACTTTATCTTTGGTTTTAATTATAAATTGCCTAATTTTGTAGGATAGAAAATATTGAACATTAATAACTATACTATGGCACTTGATCTTACAAACTTTTTATCAGACAATGCTAAGAGCATGAGAAGGTCAGCTATCCGCGACCTTCTGAAGGTGGCCAACAGGCCCGAGATCATATCTTTCGGCGGCGGTTTCCCCAATGCCAAGACATTTCCTGTAGACAATCTGAGGGAAATAATAAATGAGCTGCTGGACGAGAGGCCGGCACAGGTTCTCCAGTACGGCTCTACTGAGGGAAGCGTAGCTCTGAGAAAGCAGATTGCGAAGAAATACGAGAAGGAGGGAGTAAAGGTGGGTATTGACAACATCCTCATCACCACTGCATCACAGCAGGCCCTCGACCTCATTTCCAGAATTTTCATCAATCCCGGTGATACTGTTCTCTGCGGTCTGCCTTCATATATGGGTGCCCTTCAGGCCATCTGGTCCTATCAGGGCCGTCCCGTAGGCATCCGTCACGACGAGGAGGCCGAGGCTGTCGTTTCGGCTCTCTGCTCGGTAGGACAGAAGCCGAAGTTCATTTACGCAATCCCTGACTTCCAGAATCCTACAGGAGTGACAATGGACCTTAAGAGACGTCAGGAGATTATCGATGTCGCACGCAGACACGACCTGATCATCATCGAGGACAGCCCTTACAAGGAGCTCCGCTATGAAGGTGAGTCCTACCCGACCATGTACTCCATGGCACCCGAGAGAGTTGTGCTGCTCGGTACATTCTCCAAGACATTCGTGCCCGGTTTCCGTCTGGGATGGGTTCTCGCTCCAGAGGAGATTATCGGCCGTCTTATCGTGGCCAAGCAGTCAGCTGACCTCTGCACCCCTATACTCAACCAGGAAGTGGCCGCGCTTTACATGGAGAAAGGTTACTATGACAAGAACCTCCAGACCACCATCGACCTCTACCGTCATAAGAGAGACCTGATGCACAAGTATCTGACAGAGTACATGCCAGAGGGAGTTACCTGGACAAGGCCCGAAGGCGGTCTGTTCCTGCTTGTTTCCATGCCGGAGGGTATGGATGCGAAAGAACTCTTTGATGTAGCCATCAAGGAGAACGTGGCATTCGTTATCGGTGAGGTCTTCTTCTGCGACGGTACCGGCCAGAACACCATGCGTCTGAACTTCTCCTACGTCAGCGACGAGGACATGCTCGAGGGCGTGAAGAGACTGGGCAGCGCCATCCGCAAACTGATGGACAGTAAGAAATAGTCTGATTCCTGCAGGTCGTGGATGTGCTTGACCACGACTCGTGATAATGGAAAAGGAGGCTGTGGCTTCGTTGGAAGCCGGCCTCCTTTATAGTTTGACTGCGACGGAATCCCGGTGTACTGATTCCATTGAAGCCAATATCTTTTCAGCCTTGTCGAGATCAGCCTGTGTGTCTATGGATACCTGCATTCCGTCGGTCTCCTCTACCTTGATCCGCTTGCCATGTTCCAGAAACCGCAGGCACTCTATTTTCTCGGCAGCCTCGTTCTGACGCATCGGTAACTGTGGAAACATCAGTAAAGTCTCTTTTCTGAATGCGTATATGCCTATATGGCGGTAATATGCGGCTCCGCTGTCCGGATCTCTCGGGTACGGAATCGGGCTTCTGGAAAAATATATGGCGAATCCGTCCTTGTCGGTTATGACCTTGACGTTGTCAGGACTGCTGATTTCATCCCAGTCTTCCATTCTTTCTTTCAGAGTGCACAAGTCTATCCTCCCTTCCGCATCCTCTATCATAGGAGTAAGGACTTTTTCTATTGTGTTGCGGTTTGTGAACGGCTCATCCCCCTGAATGTTTACGACAATGGAACAGTCTATGTCCCTGACTGCCTCGGCTATGCGGTCGCTTCCGGTGGCGTGCCCGCAGGAGCTCATGACGCACATGGCACCCGTGTTCCTGACCGCATCGCATATCCTGACGTCATCGGTCACCACATAAACATCCGAGAACAGGCCTGTGGACAGTGCTGCCTCGCAAGTCCTGGTAATGAGCGGTCTGCCACCAAGGTGCAAAAGCATCTTGCCAGGAAGCCTGGATGATCCGTACCGGGCCGGTATCATTGCGATGACTTTGAAATCTTTCATATATCAAGTGCGGATTTATGAGTCAGTCGGACACCGAGATAACTGATGCCGGGTGCTGCTGGTGATGAAGGGTGATGAAAGTGACACCCGGTATCAGTATCCTCAATCTCAGAGTGTGCGGGCGAAGGGACTCGAACCCCCACGCCTTGCGGCACCAGATCCTAAGTCTGGCTTGGCTACCAATTACAACACGCCCGCGAACAGACAGCAAAGATAATATAATTTATTCTTACATACCAAGAATCTGTAAAAAATCCGGAACAGAAGATATACCCGTTCCGGATTGTCTGAGAGTTTTATGTCGCGTCTCCGTAATCTCTACCAGCGGTCCGTGTCCGCGTCTATCTGCTTGAGAAGCTCGCGTACCGCTACTTCAAGTTGCTCATCGCGGCCGAGAACTGTCTCTTCCGGTTTGTTGCGGACCTTGAAATCAGGTTCCAACTGTGAGTTCTCCAGATAGTGTCCGTCGCGTGTACGGTATCCGATGACGGGGATTCCGAAGTACATTGTGGGATCCTGCAGGGTCTCCCAGTTGACTGAAGTCATTGTACCGGGAACTGGCATGCCGACTATGGAGCCGATACCCTGATGCTGGTAAACCCAGGGTGTCCCGTGGGCATTGGAGTAGTTGTCTTCGCTCACCAGCATGATGGAGTGCTTGTTGTAACGGCGTGACGGCATGTCGCATACAACCGTGCCCTGAATTACCTGCTCGAGGTACTTCTTTCCGCTGAACAGTATCTCGATGTCTTCATGCAGGCGGCCGCCTCCGTTATGACGGGTGTCAATTACAATGCCGTCGCGCAGATTGTATCTTCCGAGTATGTCTGCATAGACGTCACGGTAGCTCTCGTCAGCCATAGTGCGGATATGCACGTAGCCGAGCCGTCCTCCTGAGAGACTGTCAACTTCCTTGGCGCGGCTCTTGACCCATCTCCGGTACAGAAGCTCGTTCTGTGCATAGCTGGATATCGGTTTGGCCGCTTCCTCCCAGTGCTCCTTGGTGGAAGGATCGTAGAATGAGAACAGTACCTGGTCGCCCTGCTTGCCGTTGATGAGAGGGAACCAGTCCTCGCCGGCCTTGATCTCCTGACCGTCGATTTTTTCAAGTATGGTTCCGGCTTTTACTTTTGAGCCGGAGACTGAGAACGGTCCCGGGTCAAGCACTTCATCTATGCGCAGGCCGTCACCGGTGTACTTGAGGTCGAACAGCAGACCGAGGGCCGGGGTCACTTTTTCTGCCCTGCGTCCGCTGTATCCGGAACCAGTATGGGACACATTCAGCTCACCGAGTATTTCGGAAAGCATCTCGGAAAAGTCATAATTGTTGTTGATATGTCCAACGAAAGGCAGATAGTCCTTGCGCAGCTGCTCCAGATCGACACCGTGATATGTATCGGTGTAGAATTTCTTTTCTTCCTGCCTGAACACATGGTCGAACATGTACGCTCTCTCGGCGGCCCGGTCCAGTTCCATCTGCATGTTGAAGTTCACAGGCTTCACCTGCTTGCTTCCCATGTTCATGATCTGCGGCCTGTATCCGAGGATGTACAGGTTTTTCTCATCCTTGTCAAAGTACAGGGATGCATAGGAGGTGTTCAGTTTCTTGAGCAGGGAGATGCTTCCGGTGCGGGTCTCTGCCTCCCAGAGGTCGAATCCTTCCTCGAACGCACTCAGGAAATAGAGATGCTCTCCGTCTTTTGTCAGAACTGCGGCAGCGAGTGTGGAAGACATGGGGGTAAGGCGCATGATGCGGTCCTCAATGCCGTCGAAGTCGATTTCAATGTCCTTATCAGCATCATCATCCTTTCCGGCTTCATCCGAATCATCTTTCTTGTCGGCTTTTTCATTTTCCTTGGCCTTCTTCTCTGCTGCCTCTTCCTTCTCCTTATAGAGGGCGTATTCCTCTTCGCTCATGTTGAATCTGTCGTAGGTGTCGCGGTTCATGAAGGCTATGAAAACATCATCCTGACTGCCCCATGAGGCGTGTGAGCGCAAGCCCAGTCTGTTGGAGATGAATATTATGGCATTGCCGTCCATTGCCCACTGCGGAGAGTGGTCAATGTATCCGCTGTTGGTGACATTATGGATCTTTCCTCCGTTCACTGCGGATACTATGCCGATATCGCTGTATGGATCACGCCTGTTGGTTATTAACGTGAGTGCGAACCATTTGCCGTCAGGCGACCAGCTGTACTGGAATTCTCCGTAGTGCTGGGTGCCGTCCGTGATCTGACGAACCTTCCCGCTCTCTATGTTGAGGACCTTGAGTATGTTGCGGTTCTCTATGAACGCAACTTCCTTCCCGTCGGGAGAGAAGGCAGGGTAGGTGCGTTCGTTTCCGTCATTCTTGAGCAATGGCTCCTCGTTTATGAGAGTGGCGTATGCGAAATGCAACTCGTCCTCTCTTTCCATGGTGGCTTTGTAGAGATTCCAGCAGCCGTCCCTTTCTGAGGCATATACTATGGTCTTGCCGTCAGGGGAAATGGTGATTCCCTGTTCGGCAGCGGCCGTTCCGGTAATCTGTTTTGTGGTGCTGTACTCGCCTGTAGTGGCGAATACTTCTCCTCGGCTCAGCAGTACTATCTCTTTTCCGTCTTCGGAGAAAACCATCTCAGAAACGCTTCCCAAATGAATGTTGTCTGGATGGTTGAGGTTGTCATTCACGACTCTGACATCCACCTTGGACGGTTTCCCGTCCATGGGCATGGTGTATATCTCCCCATGGTAACCGAAGCAGAGTGTACCATTGCCGGACATGCTTAGGAATCGGACCGGATGTTTCTTGAATGAAGTGAGGGCCACAGCATTGTCTGCGTCATCGACAGGCGCTTTGTATATGTTGAAAGAGCCTCCGTCCCTCTCGCTGAGAAACACCATGCTGCCGTCATTGAGGAATATGGGGTCGCGGTCTTCTCCCGGGTTCATGGTTATCTGCGTGTGCGTTCCGTCAGCGGCATTGTAGTAGAATATGTTGCGGGCGACGGACGATGTGTGGTGCTTTCTCCAGATATTCTCGCTGCCTGTGCGGTCGTAGTACAGGAAAGACTCTCCGTCCTCATCGAAACTGATGGAGCAGACAGGTGTGGCGGTTATCTGCTCAGGACGGCCTCCTTCGGCCTTGACACGATAGAGCTCAGTCATCCAGGATGCGGACCACATGGCACTGGATGCCGGGTCCTGAATGGTGGCCGAGAAGTATATGTACTTGTCGTCAGGAGAGAACGCCAGGGGAGTCTCCGTACCGGAGTGCGTGGTGACTCTGGTGGCTTTGCCTCCTTCAATGCTCGTGGTGAATATGTCCATCCCTCCGAACCGGTCTGAGACGAAAGCTATGGTACGGCTGTCGTTGGACCATACCGGCTGCGACTCGTAGTCGTCCGTGGCTGTAAGTCTGACTGCTTCGCCTCCGTCTGTGCTTACATAGTAGATGTCACCTTGGTAAGAGAATGCTATTTTGCTGCCGTCGGGAGAGATCCTAGGGTATCTCATCCAGAGCGGAGTCTCCGGTCCGTGTACTGGGCCGGCATGCAGCTGTGATGTCACCGCCTGCAACGGAAGTGCCAGGAATGCGGACAGCATCAGGTAGAATATTCTTTTCATATTGTTCTTTGATTGATTGTTATAAATTCGATGTCTTTCTGAATGTGACTGTGGCCCAGCGTTCCATGCTGTCGGAACTGATACGCTCCAGACCTTGTCTTGCCGCCTCTGCCTCGATCATGGCGCAGTCTTCCTCGTAGAAGCCGCTTGTGATGAGCATGCCGTCCGGACGCAGTCCTCTGGAATACGTGGCCAGATCCTCGAGGATTATATTGCGGTTGATATTGGCTATGATCAGGTCGTATTTGCCTGCCTGTATGAGGGATGCGTCTCCGCAGAGTGTCCTGATGCGGTCTCCGGCCCGGTTGCGGACGGCGTTCTCTTTTGCGGAGCTTACCGCTACGGGATCAATGTCGATGGCATGGACGGGAACGGCGGCTTTCATTTTTGCCGCCAGTATCGACAGTATGCCTGTACCGCAGCCCATGTCCAGTACCTGCTTGCCGCGTATCTCATTTTCGGACTGCATCATGCTTCTTATAATCAAAGAAGTGGTCTGGTGATGTCCTGTGCCGAAAGCCATCCTGGGATCTATGACTATGGTGTATTTCGTCCTGCGCAGACCTTTGTGGAATGAAGCCTTTACCGTACACCGTCCGTCTATGACCACCGGTTCGAACGAGGATTCCCACAATGCGTTCCAGTTCTGCTCCGGTATCAGGGAAAGATTGTAGCGGACCTTGAACTCGGTCTCCGGTATGAGGCTGAGTACGGTTTTCAGGTGCGGCTCGCTGAACAGGTCTTTAGGTATGTAGGCTTTCAGGTACGGTTCCTCGGTGAGATAGCTCTCGAAACCGAGACTGTCTATTTCCGCAGTCAGGATTTCCGCATACTCCTCCTTGAAAGGGGTGATGCCTATCGAAACCTCTATATATTCCATCTTAGAAGCTTCTGGCGATGGCGATGAACTCCTCGGCCCTGAGTGACGCACCTCCTATCAGGCCTCCGTCTATGTCATTCATGGCGAACAGCTCACGGGCATTGGCCGGCTTGCAGCTTCCTCCGTACAGGATTGGGATGTCTTCCGCAAGATTCCCGAACCTGTCTTCAATGATCCTGCGTATGAATGCGTGGATCTCCTGAGCCTGTTCTGCTGAGGCTGTTTTGCCCGTACCTATGGCCCATACCGGCTCGTATGCCACGACAGTCCTTGCCATCCGGTCTGCAGTGAGATTGAACAGCACTTCCTTTATCTGTGCCTCCACTATGCCGAGATGTCTGCCGGCCTCTCTCTCTTCCAGTTTTTCCCCTACACAGAAGATGGGACTCAGGCCGTTGTCAAGAGCCAGGCGCATCTTCTCGTTCAGGGTCGCGGATGTCTCATGATAGTATTCTCTTCTTTCGGAGTGTCCGAGTATGACGTAGCTGCAGCCGGTGGCGGCGATCATGGCGGCTGAGACCTCCCCGGTGTATGCTCCTTTCTCCTTGTCGGCGCAGTTCTGGGCCGACAGGGCTACAGGACTGTCCGCTATGATGCCTGACACGCGGTCAAGGTGGGTGAACGGCGGTGCGAGTATGAGCTGTACGTCGGAGGGGACTTCCCCGATAGCATTTATTATATTCCGGGCCAGTGCGGCTCCTTCGGATGGAAGTGTGTTCATCTTCCAGTTTCCTGCTACGATTCTCTTTCTCATAAAAACGGATTTGTTGTTTTGTTTGTGATAGGCAAATATAGCTCATTCTTTTGTAAAATAAATGATTTTATTTACTTTTGCGCACTTGTCGGAATGACTATAATATTGCAATAGATATGGAAGTAAAAGAATTAGTAAATGACGGACTGACTATAAGACTGTCATTCCATTTTGTGAAAGATGATTATGCTGACAGCAGAAAGAAGATTCTCAACCGTTTCCGCCGCAATGCCGAATTGCGCGGTTTCAGAAAGGGCATGGCTCCCATGTCCCTGATTGAGAGACTTTACGGAGGACAGGCTCTGGTGGAGGCGGTCAACGGGCTTGTTTCTGACTCGCTCAATAAATATATAGAGGACAACAAGCTCTCGATAATAGGCGAACCTCTGCCTGTCGAGGATGAGGAGAAAAAGAACGATTATGAGACAGGGGAGGAGTTCGGGTTTTCCTTCGACCTGGCGCTGGCTCCCAAGTTTGATCTGACGGTTTCATCCGAAGACAGGATACCCTATTATACTGTTCCTGTGAATGACAAGGAAAAGGAAGAATACAAGAAGAACATATACAGGCAGTATGCCCGGCTTGAGAACTGCACCGAGGTGAAGGACGGGGATTTCGTCGTCGCTGATCTGTCCCAGGCCGACAGGAAGGTGGAAGGTGCTTATATCGCGATGTCAGTCCTGGATGGAGAGGCCAAGGAGCAGTTCCTCGGCAGGAAGGCCGGTGATGAGATGGATGTCGATGTGGTCAAGACCTTCCCCAGCGAGGCAGACAGAGCCGCCATGCTTCATATGAAGAAGGAGGATCTCGCCTCCACGGAGCCCGTATGGCATGTAGTGGTAAAGGAAGTGAAGAACTATGTGGATGCGGTTCCCGGCAAGGAGCTCTACGATGCTCTCTTCGGACCTGACAAAGTGCATGACGAGGCTGAGTTTGACAAGGCAGTGTCGGAGAGGATGGCAGAGGAGTTCAAGCAGGAAAGCGACTATCGTTTCATGCTTGATGCCAAGGAGTATCTTCTGAACAAGGCCGATGTGAAAGTGTCGGAGGACTTCCTGAAGAGATGGCTGTATCAGGTTAACGAGGGCAAGTTCACAAAAGAGGATATCGAGAAGGATTTTCCTCTGTTCATCAAGGATTTCAAATGGCAGACAGTGGAGGGGCGCATCCTTTCAGACAACAAGCTCGAGGTCACCAGGGACGATGTGAAGGCACAGGCCGCCAGACTGGCACGTTACCAGTTCGCTATGTATGGTCTTCCCAATGTGCCTGACGAGCATCTTGAAAGCTATGTCGGTACGATTCTCAAGGATGAGAACCAGTCCCGCAGGGTGTATGAGAAGGCTCAGGAGAACGTAGTCCTGGATTTTGTACGCAAGACGGTGACCCTTGACAACAAGGAGATCAGTTCCGAGGAACTCCGCAAGATGAATCAGTAATATCCTTCGCATGGCAGTATCGGAATTTGAGAAATATGCGGTGAGACACCTTGGAATCAGTTCGGCCCGTCTGGACTCGTATTCCAAGGTGTGTTCCGGCTACATCAATCCCACTATCATAGAAGAAAGGCAGCTCAATGTAGCTTCCATGGATGTGTTCTCCCGTCTGATGATGGACCGCATCATTTTTCTCGGAGTGGCGATAGACAATGACGTGGCCAATATCGTCCAGGCCCAGCTGCTGTTTCTGGAGTCTACCGACCAGTCGGCTGACATTCAGATATACATCAATTCCCCTGGAGGAATGGTGTATGCAGGGCTTGGCATATACGACACGATGCAGCTTGTGGCACCGGACGTGGCGACGATATGTACAGGTATGGCAGCGTCGATGGCAGCCGTGCTGCTGACAGCAGGCGCCAAGGGCAAGAGGTCGGTCCTGCCTCATTCAAGGGTTCTTATACATCAGCCCATGGGAGGGGCGGAAGGTCAGGCCTCCGACATAGAGATTGCGGCGGCGGAGATCAGGAAGCTGAAGAGCGAACTTTACGACATAATATCCGAACATACTGGTCAGAGCAAGGCCAGGATAACGAAGGATGCCGACCGGGATTACTGGATGACGGCTCCCGAGGCGGTTAAGTACGGTATGGTGGACAATATTCTTTCCAGACCGTCCAGACAATAGATTATGAGTGACAGGAAGAAGACTGATAAATGTGCTTTCTGCGGCCGGACATCCGATCAGGTGGAGATGCTGCTGCAGGGAGGAGGAAGTTCCATATGCGTGGACTGTGCCATTAATGTGGCGGAATATGTCAGGACTATTTTCGGGGACGAAGTCCTTGACAATCACAAGGCACCGGTAGGCGACACGGGAAAGTGCGAGTCCCTTGACGTCACGCCCATTCAGATCAAGGCTTTCCTGGACCAGTATGTCATAGGGCAGGACGATGCCAAGAAATCCCTGGCTGTGGCCGTATACAATCATTACAAGAGGATAGGGGAGGCGTTCAGGAATGCGGCTGCCGGGGCAGTGGAGAACAAGCCGGAGGCGGACAAGGTTCTGGACAACGAGAAGTCAGCTCTTGCCGCACTTGAACTGGAAAAGTCCAATATCCTTCTGGTAGGTCCTACCGGTACAGGAAAAACATTGCTCGCCAGGACTATAGCCCGTATGCTCAATGTCCCTTTCGCCATAGTGGACGCTACGGTGCTCACTGAAGCGGGATATGTCGGGGAAGATGTCGAGAGTATACTGTCCCGTCTGCTGCAGGCTGCTGACTATGATGTGGCCAGAGCCGAGAGAGGCATAGTATTTATTGATGAGATAGACAAGATCGCCCGCAAGAGCGACAATCCTTCCATTACCCGTGATGTATCCGGGGAGGGTGTGCAGCAGGCCATGCTCAAGCTCTTGGAAGGCAGTATCGTGAACGTGCCGCCGGCAGGAGGACGCAAGCATCCCGAACAGAAGATGATACCGGTCAACACGACCAACATTCTCTTCATCTGCGGAGGTGCTTTCGAAGGGATAGAGAAGAAGATCGCCCAGCGTCTGAACACCAGAGTCGTAGGATACGGCGCACGTGACAGGAAGAGTTCCATAGATATGGACAACCTGTTGAGATACATAGCTCCACAGGATCTGAGGGCGTATGGCCTTATTCCGGAAATAGTGGGACGTCTGCCTATAGTGACTTATCTCAATCCGCTTGACAGGGATGCCCTTCGCAGGATACTCACTGAACCTAAGAATGCGCTTGTCCGTCAGTACGTGCATCTTTTCGAATTGGACGGAGTAAAGCTGCTCATAGATGAGGAGGTTCTGGATCTTGTTGTAGATACGGCATTGAAATACAGACTTGGCGCCCGTGGCCTTCGTTCCATCTGCGAGGCAGTCATGATGGATCCTATGTACGAGCTGCCGGGTAGCGGGAAGAAAACATTCAGGATTACATTGCCTTATGCACAGGAGCGTATCAACCGGTTCGCAGGGACGCTTGCTTAGGACTGCGCTTCTGGCTTTTATTCTGTGTGCCCTCACCCCGCGTGCGTTTTCTGTATGCCTGTATGCCGGCACGGACGGCCGGTTGACAGTAGAGGAACTTGCTGACGGGTATCTGCGTTCCATACAGGCTGGAGACTATCCTGCTGCTTTGGAATATGCGTATGTCCTCAGGGACTCGTCTTCTGCCTGTGAGGACATGTCGCTCCGTATGCTGGCCGACAGTTATGTGGGGCAGGCGTTTCTGGCGATGGACGAATATGATTCGGCATACCACTATCTTAATGAGAGTATCGGTATCTGGAACGGTGCGGAGAGACCGCGTGATGCGGAGAGCCGCGTTACTGCAGCCTATGCTGCCTTCAACGGACTGGCCATCTATTCGATAGTCAAGGACATGAATTACGAGAGGGCTATGGAGTACCTGCTGGAGGGCATGCAGCTGGCCGAGGAACGGAATTCCTACTATCACTATGGGGTTCTTGGCTCGAATCTGGTCTATACATACAATCTGCGTCAGGACACATCCGGACTTTCGATTGCCCGCGAGATATACCGCTATGGCCGTACTTCAGAAAACAAGTATCTTATATTCACGGGCTCCAGCACTTCTGCGATGATGTTTTATCTCAAGGGAGACCTGGACAGTGCGTACAAGTACGGAAAAGAGGCGGTGCAGCTGGCTGTGCATTATTCGGATCAGGCAGGGGTATATGCTCTCTACGGTGACATACTTCACGACATGGGAATGGACAGGGAGGCGGAGACCTATTATCTGAAAGCTATGGGGGCAGCAGGGGATGCCTCGTCCTCTACGACTATCTCAATGTACCTGTCCTACGGTTCTTTTCTTGTGGATGCCGGACGCTACATGGAGGCTGTAGGCATCCTGGACAAGGGTGTGCGGCTGTCTGACTCCACAGACAACAGGATATTCAAGTACCGTCTCTATCTTGGCCTGTCGGATGCCTACGACCGCATGGGCATGTACGGAAAGGCTTTGGAGATGTACAGACTGTATCATGTCAACTCACAGGAGGTTCTCGATATACAAAGGGAACGGACTCTGAACGAACTTGCCCGCAAATACGAACAGGAGAAGCATGCGCGTGAGATTCAGCAGCATACCTTGACTATAGTGCGCAAGGACAAGGCGCTTCTGACAGCTGTGTTCGTCATTCTGCTTATACTTGCGGTTCTTGGTATGACCTATATAATGTACAGGCATAAGAACAGGATGTGTGCCAGGATAGTCCGTCAGTACAAGGATGCCCTTGACAAGGAGAAGGCCATGAACCGTAAGATCGAGGCACTTGAGGAGAGGCTCCGGAGCAGCCATCAGGATACGCCGACAGTAACTTCTGACAAAGTGGAAGACCTGCTTGACAGACTTGAGGTACTGATGAAGAAGGACAAGGTCTACAGGGAAAAGAGTCTTACGCGGGACAGGGTCGCAGCCATGCTCGGCACCAACAGGACCTACCTGTCTCAGGTTATCAACGAGAAGACAGGGATGTCATTTATCCATTATATCAATTCGTACCGGATAGAGGAAGCCCTTGAGGTGCTTTCGGATCCTGGGAACGAGATTCCGTTGAAGGCTTTGAGCCTGGATCTCGGTTTCAGCTCTCTTACAACGTTCTATACGTTTTTTCGAAGAAAGTGGGCATGACGCCGGCCAAATACAGGGAGGAAGTGAGGCGTCTTTCAAATTCGACAAATTGTCGAACTCGTTAAAAATAGCATTCGGGCGCTTCTGAAATCACAGAAGCGTTTTTCGTATATTTGTAGAACTAATACAAATCATATATGAAGAAACCGTTTATATTATTGAGAGCAGTCGTGCTTGTTGCGGCTGTGTCGATTGTGGTATCCTGTTCCGTTGATAGCGGAGAGGATATAGTGGACAAGGTCCCCCTGCCGTCACCTGTAGTTGAAGTACAGAGTCTGGATGCAGCTTCCTTTACTATTGTATGGGAGGAGGTGACCGGTGCTGCATCGTATTCCTACAGATGCGGATGGTCCGGTGAGACAGGAACTGTCGAGGATACGTTATTGTCATTTGGCGGACTTGAGGCCGGTAATGCCTATACGGTGTATGTGGCTTCTCTGCCATCTCCGGATGCGAGTCTGTTCCTGGCTTCTCCGGAGACGGAGGTCATAGTGGAGCTTCCTGGTGCTGCGACTTCTGGCAACGGCTTTACTTTCGAGCTTGTGGACGAACCGGACAAGATGATAATGAACTATACTGTCATTCCTGATGATCCTGATATGCTGTTCTACAGGGATGCTTTTACTGATGTGCAGTGGGAGGATTTCGGAGGCAATCCTGAGGATGTCTGGGAGACAGCACTGGCCGGATACATAAGTTTCTTCGGTGAGAGCGTTCTGCAGATGATAGGCGAGAGCGGGACTGTCAATTCATTCTTCTCGTACAACTATGACCAGTCCACTTATATGCTGGTTGCCGGTATAGACGAGTCGTTGAACCGTATCACGCCGGTTGTGGATACGATGTTCTACTCCGGTCCGGTTCCTCCTTCAGACATTACATTCGACATTGTCGTGTCTAATGTGGGAGTATCGAGTGCTGTTGTCAGTGTGGATCCTTCCAATGACGATCCATGGTCGATGCTTATGATAGAAGGCAGCATGGAGGACTATTCGGAGCAGGACATGAAGGACCTGCTGAAATATACCTATAGCGAATACATCAATGACGGTCATGTGTACAGCGGCTATCTGGATATGAGGTACAATGAGGGTACTCTGGATCCTGACACCGATTATACGGTGATGGTGTTCGGATGGAACACCGCTCTCAGTACGGACATCGATACGGTAAGGGTTAGAACCGACAAGGCATCCAGCAGTGCGGACCTTACGTTCGACTGGCTTATAGAGGTGCAGGGACCTACGGAGATACATGCTGTAGTCACCCCCTCGGACTTGGAGGCGCAGTATATCGTCATACCCATGCCTGACTACGATTACGAGGAGTTCGGTACCGATATCGATGCCTACCTCGAATATGTGACAATGGGGATGATCACGACTTATGAATATGCGTATATGTTTGCCGCTACCGGAGTTACGGACAAGGTATTCGATGACTGGAACGACGGTATATACCCTGAGAGCTCGTACATGTTCATGGCTGTGGGCGTGGATATGGACAACAGTTCTCAGACAGTCGAGTTCTATAGCCCGCAGACATACGGTGAGATGGTGACCACTCCATCGGAATAAATACTAAAACATTAACATAAATCACTATGAAGCAAAGATCTATTTTATTGTGTGCGGCACTCCTTGCAGCTGCTGTATCGTGTAATACCGATGAGGAAGGCATAGTGTTGAGTACGCCGGTCCTTAGTATTGCAGACACGACGTCCACCTCGTTCACGGTGGCATGGGAAGCCGTGGAGAATGCGGATATGTATACTTACGAGTTCGGTGAAGATCAGGCCAGTACTGAGGAACTTTCGGTTACTTTCGACGGACTGGTACCGGACAGCATGTATACAGTTAAGGTAAAGGCGGTATCGACCTCTGCCTCTGTTGAGTCTGAGTGGGCGGAGATAAGTGTTACGCTGTTGTCTCAGGATTCAGAAATTCCCAAACTCAACCTTGTGGCTGAAATGACAGACAGATTTACGCTGAATGTCAGGACATCTCCTACGGACAAGGAGTTGCCTTACTATTTCGAACCGGTTCCCGGGTCCATGTATGAGGATGCCGGCAATGAGCCGGAGGCGGTGTTGCAGGATATGCTGGCTTCATATCTGCAATATTACGGTGATGCGGCAGCAGCCTATGCCGAGCTTGCAATGACCGGGGACAGGAACAGGAATTACGACATAACCGAATATGCGGAGGCTGAGTTCCACGTTGTGGGAGCAGGCATTGACGCCGCACTCGGCATTACTACAGAAGTGGAGCACGTGGTCGTGTCCGTGGATGTTCCTGTGTCGGACAATACATTTGACATAAGTATTGTCGAGAAGACCCAGTCCAGGATAGTGGTGTCAGTCGTTCCTTCGAACTCGGATCAGTATGCCATTATACTCCAGGACAAGGAAACCGTGGATGCCTTGTCCGACGCCGATCTGAAGCGTTTCCTGCTCGGACTTGTGACGGATAACTCGCTTTGCACAGGTGAGGAGACGATGACTTACGAGAAGAATATAGTACCGTCACATGACTACACTGTTCTGGTGTTCGGATATGAGGATGGCATGATGACGACCGATGTAAGTCGGGAAGATGTGCGTACTCCTGATCCGGAAGTCGTTCCGGACCTTGAGTTTACTTTCAACATCAATCCAATAGGGCCTCAGGAGGTGGATGTGGAGGTTATTCCGTCCAATCAGTCCGCCGCATATTTTTACGATGTCGTTACCGCTGATGCCTGGTATAACACGTATCAGGGCAGTGCGCAGAATGTAATCGAGGCATATGCATCCAATTATGGAATGACCGTGTTCAGGTATCTCGAGCAGTATGGCTCGACCGGTACGCAGAATTACACTTATGACTCATTTGTGCTGACGGAGCCGGGCGGAGACTACGTCCTGTTTGCGATAGGGTACAATCTCGACAACGGGGCAGTTACTTTTACGACCCAGGATTATGAGGAGTTCTCGACGCCTGAGGGCGGCGGACAAGGAGACGGAGGTGACTTGGGCTTCTATTTTGACATATATCCGCAGAGCGCAGGCGAAGTGTTCATTCGAGTGACTCCGACCGATGACGAAGCGTCCTATTTCTATGATGTGATGCCTATTGAAGACTGGACGTACTATTATTCGTATGAGCCGTCGATGTATATCGAGGACATGGCCTACCCAGGTGATGTGGTTGATTATCTGAGTCAATACGGTTCTATGGGTGTAGAAGAATATATGTACAGTCTTGTTCCTGGAGGGGATTATATAGTATTTGCCATCGGATATAATGTTTCCGGAGAGACAGTGACGTATCTCAATTATGAATTTGCAGAGTTCACTGCTCCGGAAGAGCAGGGCGGAGATCCCGGCGACGGACTTACATTCTATCTGTCCATCGAAGGAGAGGCCAATGGAGAGTTTGTAGTGGACATCCAGCCATCCGATGAGACAGCTCCGTACATATACGCGGTCATGACGGATAGCGAGTATGATGACTTCTATCCGGACAATCTGTACGATTATTTTTATGGACGCTATGAGAATTCCGGATATGACGGTACGTTCGCCCAGTATATAGAGGAAAATACCCGTACAGGTGACTATTACGGAATGTCTACGGGATTTTACAATGACGGGTCATCCTGGTATTTCAAGTTAGTGGCAGCCGGAGTGACGGTCGAAGGCGACGAAGTGACATTCCATTCCCAGGCTGAGATGGAGAATTTCTACGAGACCTGGTAGAGCCGCCTGCTGATGTATAGGAAAAGAGACTGCACTGGAGCTCCGGTGCAGTCTCTTTTCCTATCTACCTGGCTGCTTGTCAGAGCATTGCCTTCATGCAGTACGCCATTTCGGATGCTTTAGATGCGGCTGCTGTGGCGAAATCTTCTCCGGAAGAGGCATAGATGATGCCGCGGGAGGAGTTGACCAGCAGGCCGCAATGGGAGTTGAGTCCGCAGCGGGCCACATCCTCAAGTGAGCCTCCCTGTGCGCCTACTCCTGGTACCAGGAAGAAGTGGTCGGGACAGTAGCGGCGGATCTCTGCGAGTTTCTCCGGCCTTGTGGCGCCGACTACGAACATCAGGCGGTCACGTGAATCTCCGAATTCAGTATCCACACTTCTGACAGTGTCGTGTATTATCCGTTCGTACAGAGGAGCTCCGTCGGCCAGCGGCAGAGTCTCGAATTCCTCGGCGGACTTGTTGGAGGTCATGGCCAGGACTATGCCCCATCTGCCTGAGTGTTTCAGGAAAGGACGGATGGAATCGGATCCCATGTATGGGGCAAGGGTGACGGCATCGAAGTCCATGGTCTCGAAAAAGGCCCTGGCGTACCGGTCGGCGGTGTTGCCGATGTCTCCGCGCTTGGCATCTGCGATAATGAAGATGTCCGGATAACGGTCACGTATGTATCGGACGGTCTCGGAGAGCTGCTGCCAGCCTGAGACGCCTTCCGCTTCATAGAAGGCGGTATTGGGTTTGTATGCTACTGCGTAGGGAGCCGTAGCATCGATGATCGCCTTGTTGAAAGCCAGCATGGGAGCGTCAGCGTGATGTTCCTTTACGCAGGCCGGGATTTTTTCAGGATCAGTGTCGAGACCTACGCATAGGAACGAGCCTTTGCGGCGGATATTCTCATATAGTTGATTGCAGTTCATCGTGACTGGATATGAGTCCTGTGTTAGAAATACTTGTAGAAGAGGGCAATCGACTCCATGCCTTTCTCAAACTGTGAGAGGAGGTAGCTTTCGTTGGGCGAGTGGATAGTATCCCTTTCGAGCCCGAAACCGATGAGCAGAGGATCCGCGTGCAGTATCTGCTGCATTTCGGCCAGAATGGGTATGGAACCGCCGCCCCGGCTTGGTACTGGTTCTGTGCCGTAGACTTCATATATTGCCCTGGACGCGGCCTGGTAGGCGGGGGATGAGATGGGAATCAGGAATCCGTTTCCGCCGTGGTGGGTAATGACCTTCACGCGCACTCCTTTGGGCACATGGCTTTCGATATGCTTTGCGAAAAGTTCCGCAATGCGTCTCCAGTCCTGGTTAGGCACTAAGCGCATGGATATCTTGGCACGGGCCGTGGTGGGGATGACCGTCTTGGCTCCCTCTCCGGTGAATCCGCCCCAGATGCCGTTGACATCCAGACAAGGCCGTATTCCGGTGCGCTCAGGAGTGGTGTATCCTTTCTCTCCGTCCACTTCGGGAATATCCAGGAAACGTTTGTATTCGTCTATGTCGAACGGGGCACGCCCCAGCAGCTCGCGGTCAGCCTTGGAAAGCTCTACGACATCGTCATAGAAGCCGTCGATGGTGATGTGTCCGTCAGCATCGATCAGACCGTCAACTATCTTGCAGAGTGCGTTGAGGGGGTTGGCTACGGCACCGCCGTAGTGGCCGGAATGCAGGTCCTTGTTGGGCCCTGTAACCTCTATTTCCATGTAAGTAAGGCCTCTCATGCCGCAGTTGATCGAGGGTACGTCCTCGCTGATCATGGTGGTGTCGGATACCAGCATGATGTCGCAGGCGAGCAGGTCCTTGTGATCTTCGGCCCATTTAGCCAGGCTTGGAGAACCGATCTCCTCCTCACCTTCGAGTATGAACTTGATGTTGTGCCGCTGGAGTCCGTTGCGCACTAAGTATTCGAATGCCTTGATGTGCATGAATGACTGCCCCTTGTCATCGTTGGCGCCGCGGGCGTAGATGGCCCCGTCACGGATTTCCGGCTCGAAGGGAGCGGACTTCCACAGCTCGATGGGATCTACCGGCTGTACATCGTAGTGTCCGTAAACTAAAATGGTCCTTAGCGCAGGGTCGATGATCTTCTCGGCGTATACTACGGGATGGCCGGTCGTCTCATATACCTGGGCCCTGTCCGCACCGGCTTCCTTGAGCATGGAGGTGAGCTTGCGGGCGCATGCGTACATGTCGCTCTTGTGTTCCGGGTCCGAACTGATGGATGGTATTCTCAGAAGCTCGAAAAGCTCGTTGAGAAAGCGGTCCTTGTTGGCTTGGTAATAATTTTTCATATCAGCTTGTTTTATTTACATTGTATCTTGTCTGATGGGGCATCCTGTCCGGACAGTGTCGCTATCACGGTCTCTGCACCTGTAACCTTGTCCCCCAGCTTAACATTTACCTTAGTGCCGAGCGGCAGGAACACGTCCGCTCTTGAACCGAATTTTATGAATCCGATCTGCTGCCCGGCCTTGAACGGTTTCCGGTATTCGGCATAGCATACCACACGTCTTGCGAACAGACCGGCGATCTGGCGGCAAAGAACCTCGGTCCCGTCCTCGTTCTTGAGGACTATGGTCGTCCTTTCGTTCTTGGTGGAGGACTTAGGGTGCCAGGCGGCCAGATAGTTGCCTCTATGATAGCGGAAAAATGACACAATTCCGTTTATGGGAGCCCAGTTGATGTGTACATTGAAGAATGACATGAACACTGATATCTGCAGCCTGCGGTCATGGAAATATTCGGGCTCGTCGACTTCCTCGATGATGACTATCTTTCCGTCCGCCGGTGCCGTCACTTTGTGACTGTCGCCTTTTGGGGTACGTACAGGATCCCTGAAGAAGCAGATGAAGAATATTCCGAATCCGATCGGAATAACTGTCAGTATCCAGCTCAGCACTGACGGTAAATGGAGACAGAAAGAACCTCCTCCCAGAACCAGTGCGAGGACAAACGAGATGGAGATTATGGCCGTACCTTCTTTGTGAATCTTCATTGCATCAGAGTAATTTAAAAAGTTCGATGTACAGGACTGATACTGGGAAGGCCAGTAGTGCTCCGTCGAAACGGTCGAGAAGGCCTCCGTGTCCGGGCATGATACTGCCGGCGTCCTTGACTCCGAAGTTGCGCTTCAGTTGGGACTCCGCCAGATCTCCCACAGTGGAGGAGATATTTACTGAAAATGCCAGGATCAATGAGTGTGCTGCTGGAAAATCCACCAGGGAGAACCGGCTTACGCACCATCCTGACACCATCGACAGGACCAGTCCACCGAAATATCCTTCCCAGCTTTTGTTGGGAGAGATGGACGGGAACAGTTTGTGCCCGTGTTTCTGTCCGAATGCCATGCCGCTCAGGTACGCGCCGACATCGGAACTCCAGATGATGATCATGATGGCCAGCAGTATCCGGCCGTCGAAATCTCCGTCATCGGAGAACACTATCAGGTTGGTCAGGGCGAAAGGCAGGACGATGTATATCAGAGACGTCAGGATAAACGGAGTGGCCCGGTATGCCTCGCTTCCCTTGTTGAAGAGTATTGCCGTGTAGATCAAGGCGACCATTACCGGCAGTACCAGCAGCCATTTCCAGTCCAGACCGTAGCCGCAGCACAGGAACATCAGCAGGAAAGTCAGGATGCCAGTAACTATGGCAATGACCTTTGCTGCCTCTTCGTGAGGTCCTACGGTGATTTTGAGATACTCGGTCATCATTACGGTCACCGCGAAGATGAACAGCACGGCGTAGGCGGCAGGATGCCACAGCAGGGCCGTCAGGAACAGGGCAAGGAATACCGCTCCGCTAAGCGTTCTTGTCAGCAGGTTCTTCATGGTGCTCCGTATTGGTGCTTTCCGCAATTCCGGCAATCTCCTCGCCTATGCTTTTGGCCGTCTTGCGGTCTCCGAAGATCTTTACGAGGTCCTCGTTGAAGATGACTTCTTTTTCCAGCAGCAGTTCGGCCAGTCTTGTGAATCCGTCCATATGGTCCCGGAGTACCTGAAGAGCCGTATTGTGGGCCTTTTCGATGAATCTCTTGGCCTCTGCGTCTATGAGTTCCGCGGTCTTCTCGCTGTAAGGCTTGCTGAGGTTGTAGCCGGAGTTGCCGGAGGAGTCGTAGAAGGAGATGTTGCCCACCTTGTCGCTCATGCCGAAGTAGGTGACCATGGCATAGGCCTGCTTGGTGACTTTCTCGAGGTCGTTCATGGCTCCGGTGGATATCTTTCCGTTGATGATCTCCTCGGCAGCCCGGCCTCCGAGGGTGGCGGCCATCTCGTCCATCATCTGCTCGGTGGTGGTTATCTGCCTTTCCTCGGGCAGGTACCAGGCGGCACCGAGGGCGTTGCCTCTGGGGATAATGGTGACTTTCAGCAGTGGATTGGCATTGGGCAGCCACCAGCTGACAGTGGCGTGGCCGGCCTCATGGTATGCGATGGTGCGTTTCTCTGCGGGGGATATGATCTTGCTGCGACGCTCCAGACCACCGACGATACGGTCGATGGCATCGAGGAAGTCCTGACGGTCTACTGCCTTCTTGTTTTTGCGGGCGGCTATCAGGGCGGCCTCGTTGCAGACATTGGCTATATCGGCTCCGGAGAAACCGGGGGTCTGCTTGGCGAGGAATTCCATGTCGAAATTCTCCGCTAACTTGACCTTGCGCAGATGTACCTTGAATATCTCCAGACGCTCGTTCTGCTCGGGCAGGTCGACATGGATCTGGCGGTCGAAGCGGCCGGCCCTCATCAGGGCCTTGTCGAGGATGTCGGCGCGGTTGGTGGCGGCGAGGATGATGACTCCGGAATTGGTCCCGAAGCCGTCCATTTCAGTGAGCAGCTGGTTGAGGGTGTTCTCCCTTTCATCATTGGAGGAGAAGCCTACGTTCTTGCTCCTTGCCCGTCCTACGGCGTCTATCTCGTCGATGAAGACTATGCAGGGGGCCTTCTCCTTGGCCTGGCGGAAGAGGTCGCGCACGCGGGAGGCGCCCACACCGACGAACATCTCCACGAAGTCCGAGCCGCTGATGGAGAAGAAAGGCACGTTGGCCTCACCTGCTACAGCCTTGGCCAGCAGGGTCTTTCCCGTACCAGGAGGGCCTACGAGCAGGGCTCCTTTCGGGATTTTGCCTCCGAGGGCGGTGTATTTCTGGGGATTCTTCAGGAAGTCCACTATCTCCATCACCTCAACTTTTGCCTCTTCAAGGCCTGCGACATCCTTGAATGTGACTTTCACATTGTTCTCCTTTTCGTACAGCTTGGCCTGGGATTTTCCTACGTTGAATATGCCGCCTCCGCCGGGGCCGCCTCCCATGTTCTTCTGCATCGGCCGGAACATTATGAACCACAGGAGTCCGAAAAGCAGCAGAGGGAAGATTATCCAGTCGAATATCTGTCCAAGGTAGTTGTTCTTCTCCTCAGTGGATATCGAGAACCTGTCCTGCGGAGGAAGTGCCAGACGGGCTTCCTCGAAATTCTCTTCAGCATTGAAATTGCTGGATACTATGAAATAGAAATGAGGTCCTGCCGCCGGAGTCCTGCCGCCGAAATACTTGTTCACGTATTTTGACAGGGAGTCTTTCTTTATGTATACCTCGGCCCGGTGCAGGTTGGTGATGTAAGTGATCTTCTCCACGTCGCCTCCCGGGATCATGGACTCTTTCACTGTGAGCCATTCAGTCTTTACTGGATCTGAACCGGAGTACATCCTGACAATGTATATCATGGCGAATCCGAACAGGATGTACAGGACCCACATTATGCTTCTCATGGGCCTTGCAGGACCCTGTCCCGGTCTTTTACCGCCAGGACCCTTGTTTCCTATATTGTTCTGTTGACCGTTCATCTTGTCTTTATTGTTCATCGTTGTAGTCTTTCCTTACGGCATCGGCCCACAGGTCTTCCAGCCTGTAGAAGTTCCTGTATTCTGTCTGGAAGATGTGGACGACTATGTTCAGGTAGTCCATGATCACCCAGAATCCGTTTTCCTTGCCCTGCATCCGCACGACTTTCCGTCCGCACTTCTCAATCATCCTCTCTTCGATATTGTCGGCAATGGCGTCCACTTGTGTGGTGGAGTCAGCGTTGCATATTACAAACCAGTCCGTGATGGCTGTACCGATCTTCTTCAAGTCCAGGGCACAGACATTCCTGCCTTTTTTTTCGAGCATAGCTTCCGCTATGGTGTCCACTTCTGTCATAAATAATTTCTAAATTTGTGTGCAAATATACTTATTATTGTGATATAAAAATTGTGCCATGATGATTCACCGTCTTAATGTGACAGATTCCACGAACCTTGACGCATGGAGAAACAAGGACACTGCCGGGGATATGACAGTTTGGAGCGCAGCTTTCCAGACTGAAGGAAGAGGGCAGAGAGGCAACCGGTGGAAGAGCGCGGAAAGGGAGAACCTGATGTTTTCCATCCTGTTCAAGCCGCATGGAATCAGGGCTGCAGGACAATATATGATCTTCCAGATATGCTCGGTAGGCATAGTCAGGTACCTGAAGATGAAGGGCCTCTCGGCCAGAATCAAGTGGCCTAATGATATCTATGTGGGTGACAGAAAGATATGCGGGATGCTCATAGAAAATGTCCTCTCCGGTGACAGACTGACAGTCAGCATAGCCGGAATAGGCATAAATATCAATCAGAGGGTATTCCCGGAGGATCTGCCCAATCCGGTATCGTTGGTACTGGCGACGGAGGCGTCCGGAACGGGACATGCCGGGCCTTTTGACCTTGACAAAGAACTTGATGAGGTTCTGGAAAGTATATTCGCCCTATATTCAGGATCGGATGGGGCTGGATTTGCGGACAGGCTTGAGGATGAATATACAGGATTGCTGTATCGTCTCGGTGAGTATGCCATGTTCGAGGAGACGGAATACGTCACCGGGGCAGCTCCGCACAGGTTCAAAGGACGTATCGTGGGTGTGGAAAGACATACTGCCCGTCTTCTCGTAGAGAAAGAGGACGGGCAGGTATCCGGATATTATTTCAAGGAAATAAGGTATATTCTATAGGGACTTGATCAGCTCCACCATTCCGGCGGGATCATCGGAGGAGAACAGGGCGTTGCCTGTGACTACGATGTCGGCTCCGGCGTCCCTTAGCCTGCCGGCGTTCGTAAGGTTCACACCTCCATCCACTTCGATCAAGGCTCCGGAACCGAGGCGTGTGAGCAGTTCTTTTGTCTCAGATACCTTGCGGTAAGTGCTTTCAATGAATGACTGGCCTCCGAAACCTGGGTTGACGGACATGAGGACTATCATGTCGCAGTATTCGGCTATATACTCGAGCGACGATACCGGGGTGTGCGGGTTGATCACCACTCCTGGCCGCATGCCGTTCAGGCGTATGTTCTGCAGGCTGCGGTGCAGGTGGGTGCATGCCTCGTAGTGTACGGTCACGAATTCGGGACTGCAGTCTTTCAGCACATTCATGTATCTGTCCGGATCCACTATCATGAGATGGATGTCCAGCGGTTTTGCGGCTTTGGCGGCGATATTCCTGATGACCGGGAATCCGAATGAGATGTTGGGCACGAACACGCCGTCCATCACGTCCAGATGTATGAAGTCGCATTTGGAACCGTTCAGCATGTCCACGGTCTCACCGAGACGTGTGAAGTCCGATGAGAGTATGGACGGGGATATCATTAGGCTTTTCATGGGACAGGACTTATTTGCATTGTCTGATCACGTCTTCAAGCAGCAGGACGAAACGGTCCAGACTTGCCAGGTCGAGTCTCTCTCCCGGAGCGTGTACGCCTCTCAGAGTCGGACCGAATGAGATCATGTCAAGTCTGGGATATTTGTCGAGGAAAAGCCCGCATTCCAGTCCGGCGTGTATGGCCCTTACTACTGGCTCCTTGCCGAAGAGCCTTATGTAGGACTCCTTGCATATTTCCAGTATGTGTGATTTCAGGCTCGGTTTCCATCCCGGGTATTCTGACTCGTGCGTGACATCCGCGCCGGCGAGTATGAAACCGGCCTCGATTCTTTCTGCAGCATATCTGCGGGATGAGTTTGTGGAGCTCCTCTGGCTGGTGCCGATGCGGATTATGCCTTTCTCCGGCATTTTGACAGATGCGAGGTTGGTGGAAGTCTCTACGAGACCTTTCACTTCAGCGCTCATTGCAAGTACTCCGTGTGGAATGGAGTTGAGGATGCCGATAAGACAGGATGACGTATTGCTGTCAATGGCCGTATCAGGTGTCCCGCACGTTTCCCAGATACCGTTGATGTCAGGGTCGGTGACTGAGTATTCGTCCTTGAGACAGGCAAGGACATCCTGATGTATGCCCTTTACAGCATCGATGTCAGCGGGTGCCACGGCTATTACGGCATATGCCTCCCTTGCTATGGCGTTTCGCTTGTTGCCTCCGTCTATCGAGCACAGTGTGATGCCGCAGTCCCTGTTGGCCCTGTAGAGGAAACGGGCAAGTGACTGTATCGCGTTGGAGCGTCCCTTGTCGATGTCGTCTCCGCTGTGTCCTCCTATGCCTCCGCAGAAGCCTGCTTTTACGCAGATATGGCCCTGAGGCACATTCTCAGCAGTATAGTGGAACTTTGCCGTAGTGTCAATGCCTCCTGCACAGCCTATGAACAGCTCCCCTTCATCCTCCGAGTCGAGATTGAGGAGAATGGTGCCTGTAAGGAAGTCATCCTTGAGGGCGAAGGCTCCGTCCAGTCCGGTCTCCTCGGATGTGGTGAAGAGACACTCTATCTTGCCGTGGGGCATCTCCTTGTCTTCGAGTACGGCTAACTGGGCGGCGATACCTATGCCGCAATCGGCCCCGAGGGTGGTATCCTTGGCTATCAGCCAGCCGTTCTCAACCACTGCCTTGATGGGATCTTTGGAAAAATCATGCTCGACTCCGCTGTTTTTTTCGCAGACCATGTCCGAGTGGCTCTGCAGAATTATGGTTGGAGAGTTCTCCCTTCCGGGTGTGGCAGGGACGGTGATCAGTACATTGCCTGCTTCGTCCGTCTTGCAGTCGAGGTTCCTGTCTGCCGCGAATTTCTGAAGGTAAGCGATAATATGCTCCTCGTGTCCGGACTCACGCGGGATAGTAAGTATCTCGCGGAAGTGGGAAAGGACTTGTTCTGATGTCATGATGAGATGTATTAGATGTTGGACTTGAGTTTCTTCTCTATATCGGAGATGTATTGCTTGAACGACCGGTCCGTGGCCATGAGGTCGCACACGGTCTCGCAAGCATGCAGTACTGTCGCGTGGTTCTTTCCTCCCAGTTCTCCACCTATGGTGTTGAGGGACTTGCCTGTGAGGTTGCGGCACAGGTACATGGCTATCTGGCGGGCCTGCACGATCTCTCTCTTTCTGGAGTTGGACAGCAGCAGTTCATTGGATATTCCGAAATAGCTGCTTACTGTGTTGCGTATCCTTGTGATGGAGATGTCCGTCTTGTTTACGGTGACGATCTTCTCTATGATTTCCTGGGCAAGCTGGAGCGTGATCTTCTTCTTCGTAAGCGTGGCATGGGCCATCAGGGATGCAAGCGTGCCTTCAAGTTCCCTTACGTTGTCGGTGACTTTTGATGCGATGTAGTAGGTGATGTCGTCGCTCAGTTGTATGCCGTCCTTGAAGCTCTTGGCCTTGAGGATGGCTATCCTCGTATTGATATCGGGAGGAAGCAGTTCCGTGGTAAGTCCCCACTTGAATCTGGAAAGCAGTCTCTGCTCCAGTCCCTGAAGGTCGACAGGCGCTCTGTCTGACGTGAATATCAGTTGTTTGCCTAACTGACGCAGGTAGTTGAATATCTGGAAAAACGCATTCTGCGTACCTGGTTTCTCCGCAAACTCGTGGACGTCATCGATGATGAGCACGTCCATAGACTGGTAATAGTGCAGGAAGTCCGTGAGGGAGTTTTTCTGCACGGAATCCATGTAATGTGTCTGGAAGCGGTTGGCTGTGACATAGAGCACCACCTTTTCCGGGAATCTTTCCTTGATTTCTATTCCTATTGCCTGTATGAGATGGGTCTTTCCAAGTCCGGGGCCTCCGTATACGAAAAACGGGTTGTATGCAGTGTTTCCAGGATTCTCTGCTATCGCAAGTCCGGCAGCGCGTCCGAGACGGTTGCAGTCTCCCTCGATGAGATTGTCGAATGAGTAGTTGTAGTTGAGGTTGGGATTGACGGTGAGTCCTTTGATGCCTGGAATGATATACGGATCGTCGATCTTCTCTATTTTGTCCTTGGGGAGCGAGATGTTCGGATTGACGATGTCGCTGCGGTTACGGCCGGCCGGATACCTGACAGTCGTGTTCTTGACAATCGGTACTTCGTATACCAGTCTGGCATCCTTCCCGATCACTCTTTTCATGGTCGAACTCAGTATGTCGATGTACTGTGCCTCTATGTATTCAGGAAAGAATCCGGACGGGACCTGAATGGTGAGGGTACTTCCCTCCAGTTTGACGGGCCGTATAGGCTCAAACCATGTTCTAAAACTGCTCTCGGGAATGTTATCCCTTATGATTTGCAGACAGTTATCCCATGCTTCCTTATGATTCATTCCTCAAAAATTAGTTGATGTAAAAGGTTTCAGTACTCAGTTTTTTCCTTATCGGAGAAACAAAATTGAGTAAAAAAATCGAATTAAAAAAATAAAAATTCTGATGAAAATTTAAACGTATTGTTTATCAAGAAGATTTATTTTTTTTAAAATTTTTGTTAAGATTTTGTTACAAAAATATTTTAGAAAATAGAAATTTTTATATACTTTTTGGGGTCTCTGCTGATGTCGGAGACCAAAGAGTCGAGACTGTTCGAGAGCCTTGTCAGCGAGTTGTACAGGGAGTCCGATACCAGCAGTTTTCCGATGCTTCCGTCCGGATTCTGTATCCTGCTTACGAGACTGTAGATGGAGTCGGCTGTCTTCTGGATAGGGGCATCCTTCAGTGAGGCTGTGATGATTTCTGCGTTCACGGCGGCAGCTTCGATAGAGGACGAGGCGGAGTCCAGCCTGTCGGTCATGGAACTCAGGTTCTGCAGAATGTTTTCTATCTCGGGACTCTTTCCGCTGATGCCGGCGGTTATCATGCTCAGAGCCTTGGCCGAGTTGTTGATGCTCTCGATAGTCTCCTTTATCCCGGTCCTGTTTTCCTCGTCAAGGACCATGTTGACGGCAGTGACGGTAGTGTTGAGGTTTCTGATAAGTGTATCGATCCGCAGCACTGTCGGCTGTATGCTGCCTGCAAGTGAGGAGATCATGTCCGCCTCTGATGTTCCGGACAGCGTGTCTCCCGAGACGGCGAATGTGTCGGACTGTCCCATCAGCACCCTTATTTTTCTGGTCCCAAGAATATCCGCACTGTATATTTCCATGCGCGAGTCTGCCGGGATGCGGAACTCTTTCGATATGCTTACGGTCAGCATGTAGTCTTTCGATACTGGATTATAGGTCATGTCCGATACTGTTCCGGCGGGATAGCCTCCAACTGTGACGCCTGTCGATACTCCGATGCCCTCCACTTCCGGGTATATTATATAGAAGGTATCGTTCCTTGAGAAGATATCCTTGCCTCTCAGGAACTCGATCATGAACAGAGTAACGATAATGACTATTACAGCGAACAGCCCTGTCTTTATTTCCTTCTTCATTGTCAGTCAGATAAATTGATGATGAAAGCCTCGGGGAAACTGTTCCTTATCCTGGGCAGTGCTTTCTGGGCCTCGCTTCTCGTGTGGAACGAGCCTATGTAGTATTTGTAGACCTTTCCCGATACGATGTGCCTGCAGCTCCATCCCTTGAACTCTGCGGCATCGTCCGGCAGCAGCTTTCTTGAGGCCAGAATCTGTATGCCGAACTTTCCGTCGCTGTTCTCACGCATCCTGATCTGCGGCGCCGGAACATCTTCCGGCGACTGGGCATACAATTCGGTATCGTATGCCTTCTTGTAATCCTGGAATGCCTTGAATATGTTTCCGGCTATGCGCTGCTGGTTGTTCCTGTCGGTGACTATCTTGACATCGGACGGATTGGAGATGAAACCTATCTCCACCAGAACTGCCGGCATGGTGCATTTCCAAAGGACGATGAAGTTGTCCTGCTTGACACCCCGATTGTTGGATACCGGACCTGAGTCGGCATATTTCTGTACAAGTGTGGCGAATTCGAGACTTTGTTCAAGATGGGCGTTCTGAAGCAGGGAGAAGATGATGTACGATTCGGGATTGTTGGGGTCGAATCCCTGGTAGTTGGATGTATAGTCCTCTTCCAGAACCACCACGCTGTTTTCCAACTGGCATACTTCGAAATTGGACTTGCTCATGTCCTGTCCCATTACGAATGTCTCGTGGCCTCTTGCGGATCTGTCTCCGGCAGCGTTGACATGGATGGATATGAACAGGTCTGCGTTGTTCTTGTTGGCTATGTCGGCCCTTTTGTAAAGTTCCACGAACCTGTCATCGCTCCGGGTATAGATGACATTGACGGACGGATAGTTCTTCTTGATCAGGTCTCCGAGTCTTTTGGCTACAGAAAGAGTGATGTTCTTCTCATATATGTTCCCGTTTCTGGCTCCCGAGTCGTGCCCTCCGTGACCGGCGTCTATGACCACTGTCCGCAGCTCTACGACCTGCTTGTTCTGGGCAGACAGTACCGTCGGTGAGAATACCGCCTGAAGCAGTACGGCCAGAATTATTATGCCTGTTGTCCTGATCATATCGGGAGCAAAGTTAATAAATTTTGGAATGAGTTTTGCGGTAAGTGTAAAAAAGACTATATTTGTCGGCAATTACTCTAAGACGAACCAGAATCTTCATTAGTTTTCATGCAGTCCCATAAGTTACTTATGACTATTGTCGCATTCATGGCGGCCTTCATATCATCGGTATGGCAGGCAGGAGCCGTTTGTGGTACAGGCCATGGGCTTATGACGGACAGTACGGCGGTGGATTCCACGGCTGTGCCGGACTCTCTCTCCTTGCAGGACTCTGCGGCGGTGGCGGACTCGCTTTTCCGTCCTGATTCTACGGTAAAGGGCGGAATGCTTGAGCAGCCGGCATTTTCCACGGCGGTGGATTCGATCATAGAGGATTTCTCTTCCGGCAGGAAGATGATATACTATTATGGTGACGCAAGTGTTACGTACGGGGACATGAAGCTGACTGCGGAATATATGGAGTATGATATGGACAGGCAGGTGGTGTATGCGGCAGGAGTCGCGGATACGGCCGGGGTGGTCAACGGGAAACCGGAGATGACGCAGGGAGGCAAGACTTATTCGATGGACAATGTGTTCTACAATTTCAAGACTGGGAAGGCGCGCATAAAGAATATGGTTACGGCGGAGGAGGACGGTGTGCTCAGGGGAGACAATCTGAATATGCTTCCGGACCGTTCCATCAATATTTCGGGAGGAAAGTATACGGTCTGCGATCTGGATCACCCGCATTTCTATCTTAGGATGACCAAGGCCAAGGTAGAGACGGAACCGAAGCAGAAGACCGTCTTCGGTCCTGCGTACCTCGTGCTCGGCGATGTTCCGCTGTATCCTCTCATGCTTCCGTTCGGTTTTGTGCCGAAACGTCCGGACAGGGCCAGCGGCATACTCTTCCCTAATTTTGGAGAAGAGGCTGCCCGAGGTCTTTTTATAAAGGACGGAGGTTTCTATTTCGTGCTGGGAGACTATTTTGATGTGGCTCTTACCGGAAGTCTCTATACAAAGGGCTCGTGGAGTCTGAACATGTCATCCAGATACAAGTTGAGATATAAGTTCAATGGAACTTTTGACTTGTCCTTCTCCAATGACCAGACAGGGGAAAAAGGAAGTGCAGACTTTTTCCAGACCAGGAACTTCAGTGTCAAGTGGAGCCATACTCAGGACTCCAAGGCCAATCCGGGAACTTCGTTCAGGGCGTCCGTCAATTTCTCCAGTCCGTCCAATAACCAGTACAACTACTCGAATGTCAATGAGGCTCTGAACAACCAGGTGTCGTCATCCATTTCATATTCCAAGACATGGAGCGCTTTGAGCGTGTCTGTCAATGCCCTGCACAGCCAGAACTCAAGGGACAGTTCCTATGCGATCACTCTTCCTAATATTACGTTGAATGTCAATAGGTTCTATCCATTCAAAAGAAAGGACAGGGTCGGAGGGGAGAAGTGGTACGAGCAGTTTGCCCTCAGCTACAGCACGACATTGCAGAACAAGATCAACTTCAAGGCCAGTGAGATCCATGACCCTGATTTCTGGGACAAGATGCAGACCGGAATGACTCACAGCTTCTCTATAGGTCTGCCCACGTTTACCCTGTTCAAGTACCTGACGCTTGCGCCTTCCGTGTCATACGGCATGAACTGGTACTTCAGTTCCCAGAGCCAGTATTACAACCCGGAGACAGACAGGGTGGAGACCAAGCGCACGGGACTTTTCGAGGATTTCGGCATAACGCAGAATTTTTCGGCAAGCGCGTCACTGAGCACCCGTCTTTATGGAATGTTCAATTTCAGAAGAGGCAAGCTGAAGGCTGTGCGTCACATGATATCCCCGTCGCTGTCAGTGTCCTACGCGCCTGAGATGGGAACGGCCATCAACGGTTACCGTGTATACAACTATACTGACATCCATGGGGAACAGCATACCGTAGAGTACAATAAATGGTCGGGAGGTCTTTACAGCCCCCCGTCTCCCGGCAAGACGGCTTCATTGGGTTTCCAGATAGGAAACAACCTGGAGGCTAAGGTCGAGGACAAGAAGGACACTACTGGTACAGGACTCAAGAAGATAAAGCTCATTGACAACCTGAATCTGTCGGGAAACTACAATTTCCTCGCGGACAGTATGAAGCTTTCCAACATCAACGTCAACCTGACGACCAACGCGCTGGAGAAAGTAAGCATATCGGCCGGCATGACCCTGGATCCCTACGCAGTGGACTACAGAGGGCAGAGGTACAACCGTTTCAATGTGCAGCAGACCGGAAGGCTTGTGCGTCTGACCAATGCGAACGTATCGCTCGGATTCAGTCTCTCTGGTGAGGGTGCCGGCAAGGGAAATGACGGATCCGGCAGCGGCGGTGGCGGCGGTGGCGGCGGTGTGAAGATGACAGGGGAGTCGCCGGCTTATACCAGGGTATACTATCATCCCGTGACCGGGGAGTTCATACCTGGCGGCTGGGTGTACTATCTCAATCCTGAGGTCCCGTGGTCGGTGTCGTTCAATTATACCTATAGTTATTCCCGCACCTATCAATACAGCAACAACCAGCTTATAGCCAGGAACAATCATACGCAGACCCTGAATATCAACGGTCAGGTGCGCCTTACAAAGGCACTCAATCTCAATCTTACGACAGGCTTTGACCTTACCAAGATGAAGTTGACCACGACTCAGATAAGCGCTACATACGACCTGCATTGCTTTGAAATATCATTCTCATGGGTACCGTTGGGACAGTGGAAGCAATGGAGTTTCAGAATCAATGCAAAGGCGGCGGCATTGGCGGACCTCCTGTCATACCGCAAAGGATCTTCGCAATGGGACAATTAAATTATCAACAATATAATTCAAAAGACATGAAAAAAGTTATATCATCTCCTTTGGCCCCGGCGGCTGTGGGCCCTTACAGTCAGGCAATAGAAGCGAACGGGACTATTTACGTATCAGGACAGCTTCCTGTCGATGCATCTACCGGCAAATTCCCTGAGGGGGGAGTCAGGGAGCAGCTCCATCAGGTATTCAAGAATATCGGGCATGTTCTTTCAGAGGCAGGCTACAGCTACAAGGATGTGGTGAAGACCACTGTCTATCTTCAGGACATGGCTGACTTCGGAACCCTCAATGAGGTGTATGCCGAGTATTTTTCAGAACCCTTCCCTGCACGTGTCGCATTTCAGGTAGCAGCCCTTCCTAAGGGGGCGCTTGCTGAGGCAGAGGTGATAGCGGTTAAATAATTTGCCAGATGTACGCAATATTGGAATTACGAGAGAAGAGCCTTGAGGAACTGCTTGTTCTGGCTGAGGAGTTGGGTATAAAGAAGGCGGACTCTATGTCCAAGGAGGATCTTGTGTACAGGATCCTGGACGAACAGGCTGTCCAGAGCAATGAGACTCCGCGTCTGAAAAGGCGCCGTAGGATAGCAAAACAGCCTGAGGTACAAGAGAATGCCTCACAATCCGAGGAGAAGCAGCCGGAGGTACCTGCCGTAGAAGCCCAGGAGCCGCCTAAGCCCGAGAGTGCTCCGGTCAAGAAAAAACGGGGTCGTCCCAAGAAGAATCCGGTCGTTGAAGTGCCGGCACCGGTTCAGGCGGCCGGGACACCGGAGGTATCTGAACAGGAGCATAAGGCGGAAGAGCCTCAGAACAGGCCATCCGGGAAGAAGCCAGCCGGCCGGCAGGCAGGAAGCAAGGTGCGGGAGAAGCCGGAAGACGCCGGACAGCCGCATGCAGCCGTGAGAGGGCGCAGGCCTGCGGTGCGTGAACCAAAATCGCAGGAGGCATCTCAGGCCCCTGCCGTACAGAAGCCCCAGGCTCCGGAAGAGCCTCAGGAGAGGGCATCTCTCAACGACAGGAATGACAGAAACGAAAAGCCTGTAGTGCAGCAGAAGGTCCAGCAGAAAGAGTCCCATAACGAGCAGCCTCAGAACCGGCAGCAGATGTCTGAGGATTCGAGGACGGCTGTGAGGGTGGAATATGACGGAATAGTGGAGGCTCAGGGAGTCCTGGAGATAATGCCGGACGGGTATGGCTTCCTTCGTTCGTCGGACTACAATTATCTGAATTCCCCTGATGACATATACGTGTCCCAAAATCAGATAAAGGCTTATGCTCTGAAGACAGGAGATACTATAATTGGAGAAATCCGGCCGCCGCGGGAAGGGGACAAATACTTTCCATTGGTCAGGATTCATACCATAAACGGAAGGACTCCGGAATATATCCGTGACCGTGTACCGTTTGACTTTCTAACCCCTCTTTTCCCCAACGAGAAGTTCACGCTTACCGGGAACGGGCACAATGACCTCTCGTGCAGGATAGTGGACCTGTTCACCCCTATAGGAAAAGGACAGAGGGGACTTATAGTGGCCCAGCCCAAGACAGGTAAGACGATACTTCTTAAATCCATCGCCAATGCCATAGCGGACAATCATCCTGAGGTCTACATGATTGTGCTTCTGATCGACGAGCGTCCAGAGGAGGTTACCGACATGGCACGCAGTGTCAAGGCGGAAGTCGTGGCCTCGACTTTCGACGAGCCGGCGGAGCGACATGTCAAGGTGGCCAGCATAGTGCTCGAGAAGGCCAAGAGGCTGGTGGAGTGCGGTCATGACGTGGTCATCTTCCTTGACTCGATCACCCGTCTTGCCAGGGCGTTCAATACAGTCCAGCCTGCATCCGGAAAAGTGCTTTCCGGTGGAGTGGATGCCAATGCGCTTCATAAGCCCAAAAGGTTTTTCGGGGCGGCCCGCAACATAGAGAACGGAGGGTCTCTTACGATTTTGGCGACGGCACTTACGGATACCGGATCCAAGATGGATGACGTTATCTTCGAGGAGTTCAAAGGAACCGGCAATATGGAGCTTCAGCTTGACCGCAAGCTTGCGAACAAGAGGATATTTCCTGCTGTCGACGTAACTTTGAGCAGTACCCGTCGTGACGACCTTCTTCTGGACAAGGAGAAGATCAACCGTCTCTGGGTTCTGCGCAATTTCCTGGCAGACATGACCAGTGTGGAGGCAATGGAATTCCTGAAGAAGCGCATGGACGGAACCATAAGCAACGAGGAGTTCCTTATTTCCATGAATGGAGAATGATGTGACTCAGGGCATGCTCGGCTAAGGTTGTGAAAAGAAAAAGGGCCTCCGGTGATGGAGACCCTTTTTTATTATTGGTTTTTAAAATTTATGCCGGTGAGATAGCGCCGTTGGGGCAAGCGTCAACGCATGAACCGCAGTCGGCGCAGGTATCAGGATCAATTGAATAGACATCTCCGGCGTGGATGGCTCCTAATGGGCATTCATCAATGCAGGAACCGCATGCTACGCAAGCATCAGGATCGATTTTGTGTGCCATAAGTAATGTTGTTGTGTGTTGTTAAATATTCGGCAAATATATACAAATTTTCCTAAAGTGGACTATGGGAGGCTCTTTAAAATTGTTAAGATAAATGTAGGGATTTTTACCTATATAAATTATATTTGCATGATTAAAGGCAATGTTCTAAGTGATATGGTATGAACCGCTTGATTCTCAGTATTTTTATTTCACTCTGTCTCCTTTATGCAGGGGCAGTGAGTGCCGGTGCGCAGAATGAGTTCGAGCATACGGTGTCGTTCGATAAGGTCGTACATGATTTCGGGAACATAATGATTTCCGACGGCCCGCAGGAGTGTACTTTCACTGTCAGGAATATAAGCAGCAGTCCGGTGGTGATACACCGGGTCATCACATCGTGCGGATGTACGGAACCATCATGGACGGAGGCTCCTATAATGCCTGGCGGGACAGGTACTGTTTCGGTAGTCTTCTCCAATGATCAGGGACCTTATCCGTTCGACAAGTCCGTCACGGTGTACATATCGGGTCTTACAAAGCCTGTAATACTGAAGATCAGAGGTGTTGTCCATGACAGGCGCAAGAGCATAGCCGAGCTCTTTCCAATTGCCAGCGGACCTCTCGGTTTCAGGTTGAGGACCGTCTCCATCGGACAGGTAGAGCAGGGTCTCTCCAGAAGTGTGGAAGTGGAGATAGCAAATACTTCCGGCAGGGATGTGGACGTGACGTTCACGGACATGACACCCGGCCTTACAGTGTCCATGCCGGGCAGCTCCATTCCGGCCAGATCCAAGGTGCGTCTGACCTGTGTGGTGGATACGAGGAAAACCGACGGAGAGAAGTGGGGCAAGACGGACTTTACGTTTTCGGCTGTGGTGGACGGAAAGAAATACGGCAACGTGATGGCTGTAGAGGCTCTTATAAAGGAGAATTTCTCGGACATGACCGAGGCTCAGAAACGTGCGGGATCCCTTCCGCAGTTCGAGTACTCGTCTATAGAACTGGGCGATGTCGAAGAGGGGGATGTGCTTTCCGGTTCGTTTACGGTAAAGAACATAGGCAAGGAGGATTTCAGGATATACAAGGCCGATACCAGCGAACCAGGACTGACGCTGTCGTTGCCGGAACCTGTGCCCTATGGCGGGAAAGGCGTGCTGGACCTGCGTGTCTCCACGGCAGGGCAGAGCGGAGAGGTACTCAATATCATTACGCTCATAACCAACTCTCCAACACGTCCTATAATAAATCTTTTCGTGATATATACAGTTAAATAGATAGTTGCATGAATACAAAATCTGACAGGAAAGGAGATTTCTTCGAGGAGTATCACAACGATGAATCCGCGCTCGTCATGAACGACGGAGTGGAGCAGCCTCCTATTGTCAATCCTTATCTGAATAACATAATCCATAGGCGGAGACGTTCGTCCATGACTGTGGATGACTATATGAAGGGTATCCTGGAGGGCAACACTATTGTCCTGAGCCAGGCCATCACACTGGTGGAGAGTTCCCTGCCTGAGCACCGCGATATGGCCCGTGAACTGATAGTCCGCTGCCTGGAACACTCCAAGCGAAAGGAGTCCATGCGTATCGGCATCACCGGCGTGCCGGGAGCCGGCAAGAGTACCTTTATCGAGGCTTTCGGAAATCTGGTCACCGGCAAGGGGCATCGTCTCGCAGTCCTTGCCATCGATCCCAGCAGCGAGAAGACCAAGGGCAGTATTCTGGGAGACAAGACCCGCATGGAGACACTGTGCAACAATCCGATGGCATTCATCCGTCCCAGCCCGTCCGCCGGATCTCTGGGTGGAGTTGCGCGCAAGACACGCGAGACCGTCCTGCTGTGCGAGGCTGCCGGCTATGACGTGGTGTTCATAGAGACCGTGGGTGTGGGACAGTCGGAAACGGCGGTACATTCGATGAGTGACTTTTTCCTGCTGATACTGATATCAGGAGCGGGAGATGACCTGCAGGGCATCAAGCGGGGAGTCATGGAAATGTCGGACATGATCGTAGTGAACAAGGCCGACGGCAACAATGTGGATAAGGCCAATATGGCGCGTGCGCTCTATTCCAACGCCCTGCATCTTTTCCCTCCGACCGAGTCCGGCTGGACACCTGCGGCTCTGACAGCCTCATCGGTGGAAAGGACCGGTCTGGACGATATCTGGTCGATGATGGAGAAGTATTTCGCCTTGGTGAAGGGCAACGGATATTACTGGCACCGCCGTCGTGAGCAGGACCGTTACTGGATGTACGAGACGATAAACAATTCCCTGAAAGACATGTTCTACGACAGTCCGGCCGTGGCGGCGGCCATGCCGGATTACGAAAAGGCCGTGCTGGACGGCAGGATTGATTCGTTCTCCGCTGCCGGCGAGCTGCTCAAACTGTACAGAGGATGATCTGGCATCTGCTCAAGGACGTGCTCCTCAACGCGTATCTCATTACCAGCCTGGTGATGGTGATGATGATCATGATTGAGTACGTCAATGTGGCCTCCGCCGGACGGTGGTTCGGCCGTCTGCAGGACTCTCCGCTGCGTCAGGTGGCGGCCGGTGCCCTGCTCGGACTTATTCCCGGCTGTATAGGTGGCTTTGCCGCTGTCTCGTTGTACTCCCACGGTATAATCAGCATGGGAGCTTTGGTCGCGGCCATGATTTCTTCTTCCGGGGATGAGTCTTTCGTCATGCTGGCGATGATACCGCGTCAGGCTGTCATACTTTTTGCGGTCCTGTTTGTACTTGCCATATTGTGTGGCCTTTTGACAGACCTGATTTTCCGGAAGCATCCTGTCCGTGTACACTGCGATCCCGGGTTTGAGCTGCACGATGCCAATAAGGGGGAGTTCCCCAGAATATTCCGCCTCTCCTCATATAAAGTAATGCGCGGCTCCGGTAAGGAACGGATAGTCCTGATGGTCGCCATACTGGTGTTCGTGGCGGCCGTATTCTCCGGTGTCCTGGAACATGAGCATGTGGGAGAAGAGGCGGCCGAGATGCCGGCTGTTCCGTTCAATTTTCTCAGCGAGAGGTGGATGAATATCCTGTTCGCTATCCTTAGCGTATTTGTGGTGCTGCTCGTAGCCGCTTCCTCCGAGCACTTCGTGAAGGAACATCTGTGGCATCACGTTATCTGCAAGCACGCGCTCAAGACCTTTTTGTGGACTGCCGGTGCCCTGGCTGTAATTACGGTCGTAATGCATTATGTCGACATCGGGGACTGGCTGAAGGACAATACCTATTATCTTTTGATTCTGGCAGCCCTTGTCGGTATGATTCCGGAATCAGGACCCCATATGGTGTTCATCTCCCTGTTTGCGGGCGGGTATGTCCCGTTTTCTGTCCTGCTCACCAGTTCCATGTCGCAGGACGGCCATACGTCTCTTCCTTTGCTGGCCTCCAGCACGAAAAGTTTCCTGGTTGCGAAACTTGTCAATGCCGCTTTCGCGATTGTCACAGGTACTGTGTTTTATATGTTCGGCTTATAAGAGACCATGTCATTTCCCGAAAAGGATTTGATAGGGCTCTGCTTGTTGCTGTGCGTGTGCTCGTTGGACGGCTACTTGGTCATATAATCGATTCTGCGTGCATTCTGCGGGGCAGATGCCTTGGACATATCCTGGACTGGCAAAGTCCCGGACCAGCTGCCGTCAAAGGTGTATTCATGTCTGTCCTAATGTTGTCATAGTTCAATAAATTTCCTACTTTTGAAAAAAGATATTTTACAGTTGAGATGGACGATCTGATAAAGTGTTTTATTAAGGAAGTCACTGTCGGTTTCTCGTCCAAGGGTACGATACTCTTGTCCCCCTTGGGGTATTCGCAGTCCATACCGGCGCACATTTATGCGGTGGCATGTAACAGGTGTGTCGTGAAGAAGATTCCGAAGCAGGTTTTTGACAGGAAGATTGAAGAGTCCCACGAGTTCGCCAGATGGATGTATACTGTGGCTGTCCGTCAGTTGGAAATGATCGAAAGAAAGTTGAGAATGCTGAACGGGACGACCAAGGAACGTTACGAGGCGTTGATTGCGAACAGACAGAATATTATAAGAAGCGTGAGCTCCAAGGTGATTGCGTCGTATCTTGGTATTACGACCTCGTATCTTTGTAAAATAAAGCGAAAAATAAGATAAGCTTCTGGGTGAATCAAAATAAACAGTATATTTGTAGGTTAAATAAAACCGGATATAAGCAAAAGAAAGAATATGAGTTCGATTAATGGTTTATTGAAGAAGCTGTTCGGTACGAAAGCCGAAAAGGATATGAAGCAGATCCGGCCGGTTCTTGACAAGGTGCTGGCCGCCTATGAGAGGATCGACAAACTTTCGGATGATGAGCTGAGAGGCGAGACCGACAGGATAAGGAAGGTTATCAGCGACAGGATAGCGGCTGACGAGGAACGGAAGAAGTCCCTGCGCGCGCAGCTTGAGGATGTCAATATTCCGGTGGAGAAAAAAGAGGCGGTGGCGACGGAAGTGGACAAGCTGACCAAGAAGATAGACGAGGAAATAGAGGAGGTGCTCAACGAGGTGCTCCCGGATGCTTTTGCGGTCATGAAGTCCACGGCCCGCAGGTTCAAGGAGAAGGAGACGGTTGTTGTGAATGCCACGGAAATGGACCGCGAGTTCAGTGCCCGGCATGACTACGTCCGCATAGAAGGGGACAAGGCATACTGGAGCCATACATGGATGGCCGGAGGCAATCCTGTAACATGGGACATGGTCCACTATGACGTCCAGCTCATAGGCGGTATTGTACTGCATCAGGGCAAGATAGCCGAAATGGCAACAGGAGAGGGAAAGACCCTCGTCGCAACCTTGCCTGTATTCCTCAATGCCCTTGCCGGCAAGGGAGTGCACGTAGTGACGGTCAACGACTACCTCTCCAAGCGAGACTCCGAGTGGATGGGGCCTCTGTATGAGTTCCACGGTCTGAGAGTGGACTGCATAGACAAGCATCAGCCCAACTCGGCGGCCCGCCGCAATGCCTACAGGGCTGACATCACTTTCGGTACCAACAACGAGTTCGGTTTCGACTATCTCCGCGACAACATGGCCATTGACAAGCATGACCTTGTACAGCGCAAGCATCATTACGCCATAGTGGACGAGGTGGACTCCGTGCTTATCGATGATGCCCGTACACCTTTGATCATATCAGGTCCGGTGCCGCGTGGAGACGACCAGCAGTTCGTAGAGTTCAAACCGTATGTTGAGCGTCTCTACAATGCGCAGAAGCAGCTTGTCACGAAATACCTGTCCGAGGCAAAGAAACTGATATCCGAAGGAAAGGAGACCGAAGGGGCCAAACAACTGCTCAAGGCGCACAAGGGACTTCCCAAGTACAACCCGCTCATAAAGTTTCTCTCGGAGCCGGGCATGAAGCAGCTGCTCCAGAAGACTGAGAATTTCTACATGCAGGACAATAACAAGCAGATGCATGTGATTACCGATGACCTGTATTTCGTCATCGAGGAGCAGAACAAGTCGGTGGAGATGACGGACAAGGGAAATGACCTTATCGCAGCCAGTGTATCGGATGACAAGTTCTTCATTTTGCCTGATATCGGCAATGAGATTGCCGAGTTGGAGAAGATGGACCTGCCGGCAGAGGAGAAGCAGGCCAGAAAGACGGCTCTCCTGTCCGACTATGCTCTGAAGTCCGAGAGAGTACATACGGTAACCCAGCTGCTCAAGGCCTATGCGTTGTTCGAGCGCGATGTGGAGTATGTGGTCATGGACAACAAGATCAAGATTGTGGACGAGCAGACAGGACGTATCCTCGAAGGACGCCGTTACTCCGAAGGTCTGCATCAGGCTATCGAGGCCAAGGAGAACGTAAAGGTTGAGGCCGCTACCCAGACATTCGCTACCATCACCCTTCAGAATTATTTCAGGATGTATCACAAGCTCTCCGGAATGACAGGTACTGCAGAGACGGAGGCCGGCGAATTCTGGTCCATCTACAAGCTGGATGTCGTGGTCATACCTACGAACCGTCCTGTGATCCGTGTGGATGAGGATGACATCGTCTATAAGACAAAGAAGGAGAAATACAATGCCGTCATAGCCAAGATAGTGGAGCTCACACAGGCAGGCAGACCGGTACTGGTGGGTACTACATCGGTGGAGATATCCGAGCTGCTCAGCAAAATGCTCAAGTTGAGGGGAATCAAACATAACGTCCTGAATGCCAAGCAGCATGCAAGAGAGGCCGAGATCGTGGCCAATGCCGGTATTGCCGGGACGGTGACAATTGCCACCAACATGGCAGGACGAGGTACCGACATAAAGCTGGGACCTGGAGTCAAGGAGGCTGGAGGACTGGCCATCATAGGTACGGAAAGGCATGACAGCCGCCGTGTGGACAGGCAGCTCCGAGGCCGTGCGGGACGTCAGGGAGACCCGGGCTCATCTGTATTCTATGTGTCGTTCGAGGACAACCTGCTCCGTCTCTTCGGAGGAGACCGTATGGCTGCGATTGTGGACAAGATGGGACTCAAGGAAGGCGAACCTCTGCAGCACTCCATGCTTGCGAACACTATCGAGCGGGCTCAGCGTAAGGTCGAGGAGAACAACTTCGGTATACGTAAGCGTCTTCTCGAGTATGACGATGTGATGAATTCTCAGAGGGAAGTCATTTACAACAAGCGTCGTAATGCCCTTTATGGAGAGCGTATAGACGTGGATGTCATGAACATGATAGGGGACTGCTGCGAGGTGCTGGCCGACAAGTCCGAGAATATGGAGTATGAGGAGTTCAAGATAGAGGTGATGAAGAGCCTTTCCATAGACCTGTCGTTCGATGCGGATTTCTACAAGAACTCGTCGAGGGAGAAGATTGCGGATGCCATAGGTACCCAGATCAAGGAGGAATACACGAGACGCAGTGATGACATGGTGGCCAAGGCATGGCCGGTAATAAAGGCTGTATGCGAGAAGCAGGGCGCACAGTTCGAGAACATAGCGGTGCCGGTAGGGGATGGAACAAAGATACTCCGTGTCCTCGTCAATCTCAAGAAGGCGTACGAGAGTCAGGGACGGGAGCTGGTCAGGGCTGTCAGCAAGACGATAACTCTTGTCATGATAGACGAGGCATGGAAGGAGCACCTGCGTGACATGGATGACCTGAAGCAGTCCGTGCAGAATGCCACTTACGAGCAGAAGGACCCTCTGCTTGTATACAAGTTCGAGAGTTTCAACCTTTTCAAGACTGTTATCGAGAAGATAAGCCGTGAGGTTGTGAAGTTTCTCCTCAGAGCGCATATCCCCATGAGGGAGAATGCACCCCAGGATGTGCGCGAGAGCGAGAGGAGACGTATGGATATGAGCAATATGCACACGTCCAGGACCGATATGGTGACCAATGCCGGAGAGCCCAAGAGCAGGGCCCCGATACGTATAGAGAAGAAGGTCGGCCGGAATGACCCTTGCCCCTGCGGTTCGGGCAAGAAATACAAGCATTGTCACGGTAGATTGGAAAACAACTGAGTAAAGAAATTATAATATGGAAAGATTTGACATAATAGTAGTGGGCTCAGGCCCTGGAGGATATGTCGCAGCCATCCGTGCGTCTCAGCTCGGGAAGTCTGTCGCGGTAGTGGAACGTTCGGATATAGGAGGCATCTGTCTCAATTGGGGCTGTATACCTACCAAGGCCCTTCTGAAGAGTGCTCAGGCTTACAGCTATGCCCGTCATGCTTCGGAGTATGGCTTTGAGGTGGCTGACGTCAAGGCCGATATCACAAGGATGGTGGAGCGCAGCCGGGGAGTTGCTGCCCAGATGTCCAAGGGTGTGGAGTTCCTGCTGAAGAAAAACAAGATTACCCTGATTCGCGGCGAGGCTGTGCTGAAAAGTGGTCATACAGTGGAAGTCAATGACTTCGAGGCAGGAAAGAAGACCATGTATGAAGCCGGGCATATAATTCTTGCAGTGGGATCAAGGGCCAATTCCCTGCCGTTTGCGCCTATAGACGGGGAACGTATTATCTCATACCGTCAGGCTTTGGTGCCTGATAAATTACCTGAAAGTCTGGCTGTTATCGGGTCGGGTGCAATAGGGAGCGAGTTCGCTTTCTTCTACCGCAGTCTCGGTGTGGAAGTATATCTTATCGAGTACATGGACCGTATCCTTCCTTTGGAAGACGACGACGTGTCGGCTCAGATCAGCCGTTCGTTCCGCAAGGCAGGGATGAAGGTCATGGCAGGTGCCCAGGTCAGGAGTGTGGATACTGCCGGAAAGCTTTGCCGGCTTACGGTCGAGACCAAGAAGGGTACTGAGATTATCGAGGCCGAGACAGTGCTTTCGGCAGTAGGCGTGATTCCCAATACAGACAATATCGGTCTTGAGGATGTCGGTGTCGAGATGGTTCGCGGAGGCAAGATAAAAGTTGACGGATACTACCGCACGAATGTGGAAGGTGTATATGCTATCGGTGACATAATTCCTACACAGGCACTTGCCCACGTGGCCTCGGCCGAAGCGATATGCTGCGTGGAGGCTATCTGCGGATTGAGTCCTGCGCCTCTCGACTACGGTAACGTCCCTGGCTGTACATACGTGTCGCCGGAGGTCGCATCTGTCGGCCTGACGGAGAGGGCAGCAAAGGAGGCCGGTATAGGCTACAAGGTCGGCAAGTTCTTCTTTCTGGCATCCGGAAAGGCTGTGGCGGCCGGTGAGAAAGACGGTTTTGTAAAGCTGATAGTAGATGCGGAAACGGACAAGATACTCGGGGCGCATCTGGTCGGAGCCAATGTGACCGAGATGATATCGGGCATTGTGGCTGGACGCAATATGGGTATGACCGCATCGGATCTGATACATTCAATACATCCTCATCCTACCATGAGTGAAGCTATAATGGAGGCGGCAGAGGCTTCCCACGGAGAGTGCATTCACCAATAATAAAGAACAAGTATATGGCAAAAGCAGAAATAATTCCCCAGGCCAATGAGTTGTGCCGTATTTCCAAGGGGACCAGGATCGCCGGAGTGATGACATCTTCGGCTGACATCAGAATTGACGGAACATTTGAGGGCACTGTATATACAAAAGGTAAGCTGGTAATAGGCGAGGCTGCCAATGTGAAGGGTAAGATCTTCTGCCAGAACTGTGATTTGTGGGGGCATGCCGAGGGAGAGATGTATATAGAGGAGATAATCAACTTCAAGGCCAGTTCCAACTTTTCCGGAGATCTCAAGGCACCCAAGCTCGGCATCGAAGTCGGTGCTGTATTCAATGGCTCATGCCACATAATCACAAAAGAGGAGTACAACAAGCATCTCAACGAGAACGCGGATCTCAAAGGTGCTCACAAGCCCGTCGAGTCCGTTGCTCCCCAGCCCTCCAAGAAATAATCCTCTGGCAGCACATGCCTGCACCTCCAGGCATCTTTACACAGGATTCCCGCAACCTGCATCGTACGCACTTCCGGGAATCAGGAAAGGACAGTAATCCTCGTCCTCGGCTTGATGGAAACGTGAGGGATATGCGACAGGAAAAGAATTTAAATGTTATGTCGCTTATTGACAATGTGATATTGATTTTTAAAGGTGCCCTGATGCCGTTTGAAACAGTATCAGGGCACCTTTAAAAAAAGTAAGTAATAGTACCTTAACAAGTTGCATCCTCAGTCTGTGCCGTTCTCTCCGTTCTTAATCTTCCTGACCGGTACAGATTCAAAGACAAAGACAGCTGATCCGGCTTTCGCTGATGGTCAGAGAACCTTCGGACGGATAGTATTCTGTCCCCGGGTCATCAAAGTTCTCCCCGGTGGCGAACAGCGCATCGAACTGCTCTCCGATACTGAATGTTCCGATTGGAAAATAGCCGTATTCCTGGAAGGTCTCATCGGTTTGCAGATTGAAGCGGGCCAGGGAACCTTTCCCTGTGTCCATCGCACCCTCCGAATATACGACAATGCTGCAGGAAGATATACCGGGCATCGCGTAGGCTCCTTCGGTATTCCAGTAATCTTGTCCGATACGTATCTGTCCGGAACTGGATGCGGAGTCTTTGTCACATCCGGTGAGTGCGGCGGATATGAGCAGTGATGCTCCTATTAGTGTTGTGATTGTTCTATTCATTGTCTCAGTATGTCTGTTTGCGGTGCGTTACATGGGCGACAAGCTCACCGGGCCGGACCATGTGGCCGACATGGAGGTGCCGTCCTCTGCGGTGCCGTTGAATGTGATGGAGTATCCGCTGCGGCGGGAGGAAATCTCGAGAACTCCGTCCACAGCTATGCTGTCATAGCTGTCGTAGTCATCCCCGTCGTACACATAGAAGGAGAAAGATGCTTCGTCAAGTTCCTCACCCAGTCGGAATGTCCCCGTGGGAATTTCGGTCAGAGCTTCATCGAAGTACAGGTCAAAATAAAAGTCCCATTCAGCGTCATCGTATCCGTCGAAGGAGGCGCATGGGAGGAGGATAATCTCGTAATTGCTCCAGGGGCGGCCTGAGTCGTCGGAGGAAATCCACCAGAATGCGAAGGCTCCTTCAGTTTTGAATGTCTCGTTGCCTATTCTTACCTTACAGCTGTTACCTGAGGAAGAGTCGCCTGTGTCGCAGCTGTAGAGGAGTGCGGCGATAGCGGCGGCAAGAAATGTTTTCAGAAAATATCTCATGATTGTACTGATTTGTGTTGTAAATGTATCTGTAAAGTCGGTAAAGCCGTCCCGGCAAGGACAAAATGAAGAAGCTTTGAATTATTGCCGGGTGGCTTGTGGCTGTGATGCGGTACGGTTAGAACAGATAGGTGAGGGAAATGGAGAACGGTTTGTTGAGTTTGGTCTTCCAGGAGTCGTCTTTATAAATATTGGTGAGTCCCCAGTCTCCGCCGAGCATGAGCTGCAGACCTTTCCACCTTATTCCGGCACCGACGCCCCAGAGCATGTTGAAGCGATTGATATCGCCGTCCTCATAGGCGTTGTACTTTTCCGTTTCTCCCATAAATGATGCCTTTGCAGTCATGGCCAATGAGATGTCGAAGCTGGGACCGGTGTACAGGAAGACGCTCAGGTCCGGTCTGCAGACCGATGTCGTAGCGGAAAGGACTGTGGATGCCGGTATGGCCCGTGTATTACTCTATCGTGTCCTTGATCTTGTATTCGTTGCGGATAGTGCTGTTGCGGGAGATCAGCTCGCCGAGGAAGCCGGTGAGGAAAAGCAGTACGCCGATCAGGATGGCTACAAGAGCCAGATAGAAGAGAGGCTGGTCTGTGACGTAGCGGAACCGCAGACCGTTGATCTGGGAGATTATTTTGTCTATTATCAGCCATACCGCAATGACAAAGCCTATGAGAAAGAATGCGATGCCCCATACTCCGAAGATGTGCATGGGCTTCTTGCCGAAGCCGGAGAGGAACCAGATAGTCATCAGGTCGAGGAATCCGTTGAAGAAGCGGCTCATTCCGAACTTGCTTTTACCGTATTTGCGTTTGCGGTGGACCACCACTTTCTCGCCTATCTTTGTGAAACCGGCGTTTTTTGCGATATAGGGTATGTAGCGGTGCATGTCCCCGTAGACTTCTATTTCCTTGACAACATCGCCCCGGTAGGCTTTCAGGCCGCAGTTCATGTCGTGCAGTTTCAGACCTGTGACCTTGCGTGCGGTGAAATTGTATATTTTTGAAGGGATGTTTTTGGTGAATGTATTGTCGTGACGCACTTTCTTCCAGCCGGATACCAGGTCGTAGCCATCCTCCCGGATCATGCGGTACAGTTCGGGAATTTCATCGGGGCTGTCCTGGAGGTCGGCATCCATTGTGATGACCACGTCTCCGGCGGCCTCGCGGAAGCCGGTCTGGAGGGCGGCGGACTTGCCGTAGTTGCGGCGGAAGCTGTAGGCCCGGATGTGCGGATTGACGTCAGAAAGTTCCTTTATCGTTTCCCAGGAACCGTCATCGCTTCCGTCGTCGATCATAAGTATCTCGTACTGGATTCCGGCTATGGGAGAGCTGGCAATTGCCCTGTCTATCCACTCCGTCAGTTCGCGGAGGGACTCGTTCTCGTTGTACAGTGAGATGATGATTGAAAGATCCATGGAGTGCTACTCTTCAGTACCTGAATTGCCGGATGGCAGAGAACTGTTGTCGTTGAATGGGTTGGAGTCTGTTTTCTTTGCCATGCCTGCTACTATGGCGGATACGATGAGACCGCAGATGACGCATCCTATGAACTGCGATACAGCTAAGATGGCCGGCATAGATCTGGCTATCAGGTCATAATCCATGGCACCGGCGAGACCCATCGACTCGTATGTGGCGAACATCTGGTCCAACAGCTCGGTAAGGGCACCAGGCAGAAAAACAGTGTAGGTCAACAGTACGAACAGGGTACATACCACGGCAGAAAGCGTGCAGACCGCCATGCCGTATCCTAAGGACTGTCCGTAGCTGACACTGTCCCAGGATTCGGCGTTGCGTTTCATGGCGTAGTACACGATGTAAACGGAGGCACAAAGTTTTACGGCGTTGAGCAGGATATTCAGGAAGCCGGGAAGCTGGAACAGGCTTGTGACGAGATTTATCACGACGGAGACACTTGATAGTATCAATCCGTATTTGGCTGCGTCTGTCCAGTTGAGTTTATAGTTCATCTTTAATGATTAGTAGTTGGATTTGACTGCAAATTTAGTAATTTTGCAATTTGGATTCAAAACAAGAATGAAATTTATTCTACTATGATAGATATAACATTTCCTGACGGCAGTGTCAGAAGCTATGAAAAGGGTATCACTCCTTATCAGATCGCGGAGCAGATATCCCCGCGTCTCGCAGGCGAGGTGCTTGCGGCATCTTTCAACGGAAAAGTAATAGACCTTGAGCTCCCTCTGTCGGAGAGCGGTTCTCTCAAGCTGCACAAATGGGAGGATCAGGAGGCCAAGTCCACGTTCTGGCATTCCTCCTCGCATCTGATGGCAGAAGCCTTGGAACTGCTCTATCCCGGTATCAAGTTCGGCATAGGCCCCTCTATCGAGAACGGTTTCTACTATGACGTGGATCTCGGTGACAAGACGATAATGGAGGCTGATCTGAAGAAGATAGAGGACAAGATGATAGAACTGGCCCGTCAGAAGCAGCATTTTGTAAGGAAGGACGTGTCCAAGGCGGAGGCCATGGACACCTATACGAAGAAAGGCGACGAGTACAAGTGCGATCTGATAAAGGACCTGCAGGACGGTACCATCACTTTCTATACCAACGGCAGCTTCACCGACCTGTGCCGCGGACCTCATCTGAGGGACACCTCGGTCATCAAGGCCGTCAAGCTGACCTCCATCGCCGGAGCCTACTGGAGGGGTGACGAGCACAACAAGATGCTCACCCGTATCTACGGCATCACATTCCCTCAGAAGAAGATGCTCGACGAGTACATTGCCCTGATGGAAGAGGCCAAGAAGAGGGATCACCGCAAGATAGGCAAGGAACTGGAACTCTTCACGTTCTCCCCGAGAGTGGGAGCCGGACTGCCCTTGTGGCTTCCCAAGGGAGCGGCCCTGCGCGAGCGTCTGGAGATGTTCCTGCGCAAGGTGCAGAAGCAGTATGGATATCTGCCGGTTATCACGCCGCATATCGGCCAGAAGGAGCTATATGTGACATCGGGCCACTACGCCAAGTACGGTGCCGACTCCTTCCGTCCCATCACCACTCCACAGGAGGGAGAGGAATTCCTTCTGAAGCCTATGAACTGCCCCCACCATTGCGAGATATACCGCAGCAAACCTCATTCGTACAAGGACCTGCCCATCCGCCTGGCCGAGTTCGGCACCGTGTACCGTTATGAGCAGAGCGGTGAACTGCACGGTCTTACACGTGTCCGCGGATTCACACAGGATGATGCCCATATCTACTGCCGTCCAGACCAGCTCAAGGAGGAGTTCTGCAAGGTGATAGACATCGTTCTCTACATCTTCAAGACCCTCAATTTCGATGAGTACATCGCACAGGTGTCCCTGCGCGACAAGAATGACCGCAGTAAATATATAGGTACCGACGAGAATTGGGAGAAAGCCGAGCAGGCCATCATCGAGGCAGCCCAGGAGAAGGGTTTGAAGACCATTGTGGAGTATGGCGAGGCTGCGTTCTACGGTCCCAAGCTGGACTTCATGGTCAAGGACGCTATCGGCCGCCGCTGGCAGCTGGGTACCATACAGGTGGATTACAACCTGCCCGAACGCTTCGAACTGGAGTATACAGGTGCGGATGACAAGAAGTATCGTCCCGTGATGATTCACCGGGCTCCTTTCGGCTCAATGGAAAGATTTGTCGCAGTGCTTATCGAGCATACCGGCGGGAAGTTTCCTCTGTGGCTCACTCCGGAGCAGGCGGTAGTGCTGCCGATAAGTGAAAAATACAATGATTACGCAAAAAAAGTTTGCGAATTGCTTAATAATTACGATATTCGCGCCTCAGTTGACGAACGTAACGAGACGATCGGCAAGAAGATAAGGGAGAACGAGCTTAAACGCATACCCTTCCTGCTTGTGGTCGGAGAGAAAGAAATGGAGAACGGCACCGTTTCTGTCCGCCGTCAGGGCGAGGGAGACAAGGGAGCCATGACAGCCGAAGCTTTCGCCGCTATGGTCAACGAGGAAGTAAAAAAGATGATTAACTAAAATTAGGAGGACTACTTTATCGCAACACCTGTCAAAAAGCGCCCTTACACGGGTGCTCCCAGGCCGTTCAATCCGCAGCAGAACAATGGTGACGGCCGTAACAACAATGGAAATGTAAGCCGTCATGACAACAGCAAGGACGATGGTCCGAGAGTCAATGACGAGATCACGGCACAGAAGGTAAGGCTTGTAGGAGACAATATTCCCCAGCCTGGTATTTATCCATTGCGGGAGGCTCAGAAGCTGGCGGAGAGCCTGGAGTTGGATCTGGTCGAGATCTCTGCGAAAGTGGATCCGCCTGTCTGCAAGATCATAGACTACCAGAAGTATGTCTATCAGCAGAAAAAGAAGGCGAAGGAGATGAAATCCAATGCCTCCAAGGTGGTGATAAAGGAGATCCGTTTCGGCCCCAATACCGATGAGCACGACTTCCAGTTCAAACTCAGGCATGCGATCAATTTCCTGCAGGAGGGTTCTAAAGTCAAGGCGTATGTGTTTTTCAGGGGCCGCTCCATCCTCTTCTCGGAGCAGGGCGAGAAGTTATTGCTGCGTTTTGCCCTGGATCTCGAGGACTACGGCAAGGCGGAGCAGATGCCGAGACTGGAGGGAAAGAGGATGATAATGATGATTGCTCCGGTCAAGAAGAAATAACCGTTTTGTAACGTTTTTATAGTTTAACTAAATTTATTGTAACAATGCCCAAAATGAAGACCAACTCCGGTGCCAAAAAGCGTTTCGTGCTTACCGGAACTGGAAAAGTGAAGAGAAGACACGCTTATCACAGCCACATTCTCACCAAGAAGACGACAAAGCAGAAAAGGAACCTCAACAAGGTGGTCATAGCAGATGCCTGCGACACCAGGAGGATCAAGGAGATGATTGTCGCCTAAGTTCATTTAATTTATTGTTTAACTGAATGATCCAGCAGAAAAAGTCTCCCGCAAGGGGGGAGCGCTGACATTCTTAAAATCAAAAAGTGCAGTATGCCAAGATCAGTGAATTCGGTGGCCTCAAGAGCCCGCCGCAAGAAAATTCTCAAACAGACCCGCGGTAACTTCCTCGCAAGGAAGAATGTCTGGACCGTAGCCAAGAATACCTATGAAAAAGGTTTGGGCTACGCATACCGTGACCGTAAAGCCAAAAAACGTAATTTCCGCTCGCTTTGGATCCAGCGTATAAACGCCGCAGCCCGTGAGCACGGCATGAACTACTCTCAGTTCATCGGTGCTCTGGCAAAGCAGAATGTCGGTCTGAACCGCAAGGTGCTCGCAGATCTCGCCCTCAACAACCCTCAGGCATTCGAGGCAGTCATCAACTCCGTAAAGAAGCAGTAAGGGCACGTGATCAGGTTCCTGCAAAATAAGTGGTTCAAATTCGGGCTCTGGGGCCTGCTCTATCTCCTTTGGGTGATATGGCTCGGCAATTACTGGTGGCTGTTGGGCCTTCCGGTGATTTTCGATATCTTTGTCACCAAGAAGGTGAAGTGGGCTTTCTGGAAGAAGAAATATAAGGAAGGGGAGAAACGCAATGTATGGCTGGACTGGCTGGATGCCGTCATATTCGCCGTGATTGTCGTCATTCCGCTCAATATATTCTTCCTTCAGGCATTCAGGATCCCGTCCTCGTCGATGGAGAGTACCTTGATGACGGGGGACTATCTTTTTGTGGGAAAACTTGCATATGGCCCCAAATTGCCGGAGAGGCCTCTTTCAATGCCCTTTGTCCACAATACGATATTCGGCAGGAAGTCCTATTCGGACCTTATCAGGCGTGATTACAGGCGTCTCGCCGGTTTCGGGGATGTGGAGCGCGGCGATATCGTGGTGTTCAACTTTCCACATGGAGATACGGTGATGTCCAAGCTTCCGACGGATGATTACTATACATTCGTACGCTTCAATGGAAAGGAATACACCGAAAGGATGTTCGGTCCTCTTATCGTCCGTCCGGTGGACAAGGCTGACTACTATGTCAAGAGGTGCGTGGCTGTAGCGGGTGACACTCTCAGTGTGGTAGGTGGCGAGGTGTATGTCAATGGAGACCTTTTGGACGTGTATCCCGGGATACAGAATACCTATCGTGTGATAACAGGTGGAACATCCATCAATCCTAAGATTCTGGAGGATGCCGGAGTCCAGCTCTCGGACGCCTCTTTCGATGCGGCTCTGCCCGGTTACCGAAGTCTGCCGATGACGGAGGAGAGTGCGGAGCGCATAGCGGCACTGGCGAATGTGGTGGAATGTACCCGTAACGTGGATGTCTATCCTCCGGATTATCCGGACTCGTATATGATGCTCTTCCCATTTACGGAAGACTTCAAATGGACGAGGGACAATTACGGGCCGCTGTACATTCCGGCTAAAGGAGATAGTGTCAGGCTGACACTTCAGAACCTTCCGCTGTACCGCAGGATTATCGATGTCTATGAGGGGCATGACCTCGAAGTCAGGGACGGAGAGATCCTGATCGACGGAGAGCCTGCAGACCACTATACCTTTGCGATGGACTACTATTTCATGATGGGGGACAACAGGCACAACTCTCTCGACTCGCGCTACTGGGGTTTCGTACCCGAGGACCATATAGCCGGCAAGCCCAGGGTTGTCTGGTTCTCGAAGGACTCCAATAAACCTTTCCCTCGGAATATCAGATGGAACCGTTTATTGAAGTTTGTGTAAAAAATTTGGAATTTAAAGAAAAAAAGGGGATATTTGCAGCCCTTGTGAATTTTGGAATAAAATAGGATAAATATATGGCACGTGTTTGTCAAGTAACAGGTAAGAAGCGGGTGATAGGAAACAATGTTTCCCACTCAAAGCGTCGTACAAAACGCGAATTCGCTCCCAACCTTAGAGTAAAACGTTTCTGGTTGGAGGAAGAGAAAAGGTTCGTCACTCTGAAAGTGTCGGCGGCAGGAATGAGAACCATCAACAAGAACGGTCTCGCAGCAACCTTGAAGGCCGCTCAGGAGAAAGGTTTAATAGATATTTATTAATTGACGGAGGGTACTTATCATGGCAAAGAAAGCAAAAGGTAATAGAATACAGGTGATCCTCGAGTGCACAGAGCAGAAGGACAGCGGAGTTCCCGGAATCTCCCGTTACATCACCACAAAGAACAAAAAGAATACACCCGACCGTCTGGAGCGTAAGAAATACAATCCTTACCTCCGCAGAGTTACAGTACATAAGGAAATCAAATAGTTAGCATATGGCAAAGAAAGCGGTTGCAACCTTCAGCGGTGACAAGGCCTCAAAGAGGACATTTGTCAAATGCATCAGAATGGAAAAGTCCGAGCGTACCGGTGCCTACATCTTCAAGGAGGATTTCGTGGCTACCGACCGTACCAAGGAATTTTTCGAGAAGAAGTAGAATTTATTGGATAATTGAGATAGGGTGCCTTTTACAGACACCCTATTTTTGTTGGTACAGGAAAATAATATGGAATTACAGGAAATAATTGACAGGACGACGGCTGCTTACGCACCGTTGATGAAGGCTTCCTCCGAGGCTTACTGGGAGGGAACTACGACGGGAAGTGCCGAGGCATTTGACCGCTATGCGGAGATAAGCAAAAAGACGGCCGAACTCTTTTCAGACCGCAGTACATTCGAAGAACTGCAGCGGATAAAGGATTCCGGCAAGGTGACGGATTCCGTGTTGCGCAGACAGTTGGACGAGTTGTACAACGCGTTCCTCTCCCGGCAGGCGGACAAGGCGCTGCTCAATGCTATAATCGAGAAGGAGACTGTTCTGGAACGGAAATATGCTGCTTTCAGGGCTGATCTCGGAGGAAAGAAGATCAATGACAATGAGGTGGAGCATCTTCTACGGACGTCTTCCGACTCCGGCGAGCTGAGGAATGTATGGGAGGCGCACAAGGCTGTGGGCCGTGAGGTGGCGGCAGATATCCTGGATGTGGTACGGCTGCGTAACCGGCTGGCAGATATGCTCGGATTTACCAATTACCATTCGATGAGCCTGATGCTGAGCGGGGAGAAGCCCCGGGAGGTGGAGCTGCTGATGAACGAGGTAGATGAACTGTCCCGGGATAGTTTTGCGCAGGTCAAGGCGGATCTCGATGAGGCAATGGCTCTGCGTTGCGGTATTTCTCAGGAGAAGCTGCGCCCATGGCATTATCAGGGACGTTTCTTTCAGGAGGCACCGGACCTGTATCCTGTGGACTTCGACAAGTATTATAGGGGACGGGACCTGGAACGGCTGACCATGGACTATTACCGCAGTATCGGACTGGATGTGGTGCCCATGATGTGCCAAAGTGACCTGTATCCCAGGGAAGGCAAGAACCAGCACGCCTTCTGCATAGATATGGACTGCATGGGAGACGTGCGGGTGCTGTGCAATCTCACCGACAACGAGAGGTGGATGGAGACCATGCTGCACGAGTTCGGACACGCGGCTTACAGTGTGGGCCATGATTCCAATCCGGAACTGCCCTTCCTGCTGAGGGAGGCTGCGGGAATCTTCACTACCGAGGGTGTGGCCATGATGTTCGGCCGCCTTTCGCGCAACCCGGAGTGGATGCGGCTCAACCTTGGAATATCCGCAGAGGAAGCTGCCCGTATCGCACCCGACTGCCGCCGTGCCGCCCGCCTGAGCCAGCTGGTGCAGGCCCGTTTCATGCAAGTGGTCTACCGCTTCGAGAAAGCCATGTACGCCGACCCGGAGCAGGACCTCAATGCCCTGTGGCGCGACCTTGTGGAGAAATATCAGTTGCTGACCTATCCCGAGGGCCGCAATGAGCCGGACTGGGCCGCGAAGATTCACATTGCCCTCTATCCCTGCTACTACCACAACTACCAGATGGGCGAGCTGTTCGCATCGCAGATGCACCATTACATTGTGGAGAACATCACCCGCAGCGGAGACATGGTATTCGACTCCTACACCGGCTGCTCTGACGTAGGCCGCTGGCTGTCAGAAAAAATTTTCGCCCCCGGCAAGCTGTATCCCTGGAATGAGATGATCAGCCGTGCCACGGGCGAAAAACTTACTGCCGCCTATTGGGCCGCAGAGGTCAGGTAAATTCACATTTGCTTAAGATACGTATTTATATGCGTATGTGTGTATGATCAGCGGAGCTCGATGGCGACGCCGCCGCTGCGGGCTAAGGGTATCTCCAGAAGCGAGTTGCCGGTTACGATGGTCTCGGTGATCCTGTAGCTCTGGGGATTCTCGTCCCACGATGCGCCCTCACCGTCAGCGTAGATGGTGGCTGTGTATTTCTTGCCCTTGGTCAGTGGCAGTTTGGAGAAATCGATGACTGCCGTACGGGCATTCTCGTCCGTGATGGCTCCGATGTACCATTTGTCCTCGCCTTTGGCCTTGCGGGCTGTGGTGATGTAGTCGCCCGGCTCGGCCTCCAGCACCTTGGAATAGTCCCAGTCGGTGGGTACGTTGCGGATAAACGTGAAGGCGTCGTAGAACCGCTCGTAGTTCTCCGGCAGGTCTGCCACCATCTGAAGGGGGGAGTACAGCACGACGTACAGGGCCAGCTGCTTTACAAGAGTGGTGTGTATCCTTGCCACGGATGTGGAGTCGTAGTAGGACATGTCGGTCTGGAATATACCGGGTGTGTAGTCCATCGGACCGCCCATGAAACGGGTGAAGGGCAGTATTGTTGTGTGCTCTGGCGGATTGCCGGTCTCGCCCATGGATTCAAATTCGGTACCGCGGCCCGATTCGGCTGCAAGGTAGTTGGGCCATGTGCGGTGCAGTCCGGTGGGCCTTACCGGCTCGTGTGCATCGATCATTATCTCGTAGTCGGCGGCCCTGCGGATGCAGTGCAGGAAATGGTTCACTGTGTTCTGATCGTAGTGATGACTGCCCCGGGGGATAATGGCGCCTACGTAGCCGCTCTTGACCACCGAATAGTTGTTGTCTTTCATGAACTGGTAGGCACGGTCCAGATACCGCTCGTAGTTGACAGTGGAACCGGATGTCTCATGGTGCATGACGAGCTGCACGCCCTTGCTCTTGGCATAGTCTCTCAACTCGGCCACATCGAAGTCAGGGTAGGGGGTCATGAAGTCGAATACGAAGTCCTTGAACTGGCCGAACCAGTCTTCCCAGCCCTGGTTCCAGCCCTCAACTAAGATTCCCTGGATGTTGTTGGCCGCTGCGAAATCGATGTATCTCTTGACGTTCTCGGTATTGGCGGCATGGGTGCCGTTGGGTGTGGTCTTTGTGTAGTCAGTAACGCCGAGCTGTACGTTCGGCTCGTTGGTATAGCTCCAAGTGCCCTGTCCGGGAGCAAACATCTGCCACCATACGCCTACGAATTTCTGAGGCCGTATCCAGTCGGTGTCCTCAATTGCGCACGGCTCGTTGAGGTTGAGAATCATACGGCTTTCCAGAACGGCAGGTGCGTTGTCTGTGACGATGACAGTCCTCCACGGAGTGCTCTGAGGGGTCTGGATATAGCCCCTGTTGCCTAATGCGTCAGGTACCAGATGGGTTTTGAATCCGGTGCGGCCGCCTCCGATGTCGTGTACTTCAAGCTGCATGGCGGAGTAGTTGACTAATGCCGCTTCGTGTATGTTGACGTAAAGGCCGCCTGAGTCCCGCTTCATCATCACCGGTGTCTGTACGCCTGGTACGGGCATCGGGCAGATACAGGAGTTTCCGCTTCGGTCAAATGTGGGATAGAGGCCGGCTATCTCGCTCAGGTGCGATGCCTCGTACAGGAACTCGTTGGCATCGTAGTCTCCGGCTATCCAGAATGCGGTCAGATCCTCGTGCAGGTTGAATTCGGTCAGTTCGTTGCCGATGATGAAGTATCCCAATGTCTTCTGCTTGGGGAACTCGTAGCGGAATCCAAGTCCGTCGTTGAACAGGCGGAAACGCACTACGATGGTGCGTCCGTCGGTAGAATCCGCCCCGGTCTGCTGCCACAGGTAGACGGCCATCTCGTTGTGACGGTCGCGGATCTCCTTCTCCTCGCCCCATACCGGCTCCCATGTGTAGTCTACGGAAGTCCGTCTGACGCTGTCTATGCGGAAACCCTCGTACATCTGTGTCGGATGCAGGACCGTATTGCTCTGTGCTATAGTCCAGTCGTGCATGAACGGCTGGATGTCGTTCACTCCGCCTTCATGACGGATGTCGAAGCCCATCCGGCTTTCGTCTATCACCCGCTGTCCGTCAAAGGACAGGGTATAGACAGGCTCGCCGAATCCGCTCAACTGGAACGTCAGCTCAAGTCTCTTGTCGGGTGACAGCAGGCTCAGGCTGTCGCTCTTTGCGGCTCCTGCTCCGGATGCCGCCATCGCAGCCGCACTCATCATCGCGGCCGCGCTCATTGCAAGCAGTCTTTTCATCTCAGTTTGTGTTTGTCTATCAGTGTTTGTTTTCTTGTCGGTTTGTGAATCCGGTGCTCGGGAGAAAGTATGCTGGTCTTTTCTCCAGCATACTTTCTCCCGAGCGACTGTGCAGCAGTTCAAATAACGTAAGTAAACAGCTAACAAAGATATTACAAATCGAAGACAAATCCGTGAACAAAACGATTATTTGGGATGAAATGACGATAAACATGGATGAATTTAGTAGCTGCCCGCATTTTTATAAGTTTGCACCCGGTTTAATATCGGGAATATGAAATGGCCGCCGGCAGATCCGCTCAAAGTATTCAGAGGCTCTCCCGTAAAGCGCTGGACAATATAAAAAATTACTTAAATTTGTAGGGTAGTAACTAGCTTACAAAAATAACCAGGTTATGAAATTCAAATTTGCTATTTCCGTGGTAGCCGTACTGGCAGCGATGACTGCCGTGAGCTGCGGCAACAATAAGAACTCTTCGGCCAAGTCTGAGGACAAGTCCGCCGAAGCAGCAGCAACAGCCGTACAGGCCGACGAAAGGGGTTATATCGTCAAGGTCGGCGACCAGGTCCCCGATTTCGACCTGCAGATGCTGGACGGAACTACCCTCAACATCAAAGAACTGCAGGGTAAGGTCGTAATGCTTCAGTTCACCGCCAGCTGGTGCAGTGTGTGCCGCAAGGAGATGCCCCACATCGAGAGCGATATATGGCAGAAGCTGAAAGACAACCCCGAGTTTGCCCTCTACGGCATAGACCTGAAGGAGACACCCGAGGTGACCGCCGATTTCGCCAAGGCCATTCCCGTGACCTATCCCCTGACCCTCGACCCTGAAGGAGAACGTTTTGCCCTCTTCTGCGACAAGGGTGCCGGAGTGACCCGAAACATCATTCTCGACCGTACCGGCAAGATAATCATGCTGACCCGCCTCTATGACGAGGCCGAGTTCGCCTCCATGGTTAAGCTCATCAACGAGGAGCTGGCCAAGTAACTTTGTGCGTCGGTCCTTGCTTCTTCTCCGGACGAGGAGTTTTTATACATAATTCTAAAAATTGTGGCTGCAACCATAAAATTTTCTCTTTGGAGGGTATGTCACGGCTGTATCTGGATGAGGTACATCGCATTTTACAGAATGGCCGGCAGTTGTCCTCAAGCCATGCTCAGAAGGTGCTGTGCAGGGGCTGGAGACGCCGTGCAGGTGGCTGGGCTGAGGTCGGGCTGAGTGTATTTTTGAACGAATTTACTTCGGGGTGCACTTTAACTGCTGCACATTTGCCCTGTCTCAAAAGTGGGTGAATGTGCAGTACGTTTTGTAACAATCTGATTTACAAGGCGGTTTTTCTTCCCTGTGCTCCCCGAAGTAAATTCGTTAAGAATAGGGCGCATTCAGCCCAGCTCTTGCTCGAAATCAAGAGGCTCCATGGCCACATTTTCCTCAAGAGGCGGCCTTGACTTTCACAAGGATACTTTGGTTATCCGATTAGTTGTATCGCAACCAACCATTTGGCTGACCGAGTCTTGCAGTTAAGTGACAGTAAAACGCCTGTTTGGGCCGTAATTCGCCATGCGGCTCGGGGAAAATTTTGCGATAGCCATTTTGCGGAAAAATGCTACAGACTAAGGGGCTCTTTGGAGTGCCCATAATAGACGCCTCTGACGCGGATGCACACGACTGCTGTCTACCGCAACGGCAGTATTTCCCGCGATTCAGTGCCGTAGTGGGTCATCAGCAAAATCCGCCCAGGCAATGCCGGCCGAAATGGCTGGAACCCAAAACCGTGTA